>JAKAJO010000052.1 GCA_021813745.1 Acidobacteriota bacterium | reverse complement strand
CGCACCAGCCGCTCTGCCTCGGCCCTGCTCCGACGACGCCTCGTTGTACTCGTACCAATCTCACCCATGCTCCGAGTTCAACACGCGATCAGCTGCGAGAAAAGATGTGCTTGCCCGGACGGATACCCTATTTCAACAAGTTCCTAAGCGTCTCTAAGTGGGACTTATAAAAGTAAGCGCTACGAAATCTTGCGCGGCAATTGGAGGTATATGAAGAGAAATGTTCGTTGATATCGTAATAGGCTGCGCTTATCTCTGAAGGGTCCGTGCCTTCCAGCATCCTGCCTTCGATCCTGTCCGTAATAAACTCGCCAAATGAGCCGACGCTCGATGCCAGAACTGGTGTACCGAACATCATTGCCTTACCAAGCACGCCACTTTGCGTGGATCGCCGGTATACGTTCCAGACGCAAATGCTGCTTGCATAGCATAGGTTTATCTCATCTGTCGACAAGGGGTGACCACACTTTATTGTAAGCTGATCCAGGCCTCCCGCAATTGTTATTTCGCTAATGTATGCTTGCGGAAACGGTGAACGCGAGGCCACAAGGAACCGTATGCCTAGGTTGTTCTGGATAGAGTGCTTGACAAATCTCATGAATAGATCGAAACCATGTGATTTTGAGATATTTCCTATATAAGAGAAATACTGCCGATTCTGATCCGCAACCCCACAGCTATCGTCGTCAAATAGTAGAGGAACTTTATAATAGTTAGAGTTGTATTGAGAATCGCCCTTTTCATAAGTGCGGAGGCAACATTGCGATGGCAATACAATCAAGTCCGAAACCTTCAGCATCTTGATGGACAACCGATGGGCGATGAAGAGCTTGAGTATATCTGAAAAGCTTTCTGTATCACGGTACATTGGAAACGATTCCCACGGTTCATGATATATGTACCAAATATTACAACCCTTTTTCCTTAAACTCCTTGCATAAAGATGATTCTTGCTTGCCATATTGGTGAACAGGGCAAGCGCACAATTCTCAAGAAGATCTCCATCATATGTAGTTGAAGCAGATGCAAGGGGATTGTTCTTAAATTCAGGGAATGCCATATATGAAGGATGAAGCACATACTTTATGTGATGCCCTAGTAGGGTGAATGCCCGGCCATATCCAATAAGCAATGAAATGTATGCGGGTGAGAAGTGCAATGATATTAGGCATACGGTGCCCTCCATAATGTCGTTTCCTTTCACGCACGGATCGTGTTGCCTTGCGGCAACCCTTGAACGGTGGTCCCGGTCGGTACGAATACTATTCGCACCGATTAAGGTGGGTTATCTTGCGGCAAGCTGTAATGGCCGCTACTGAGCACCGAGCGGGGCAGGTGCTTAGTGGACCCCTTTAACAGGCAAAGCCTAGGTATTTTCATGGCAATATAAAGAACGGGGATGAGCAGAAGAATGGCGACCATTAATTTCATCGCCTGAGCAATAGGATCGAAGAGAACATTCCTTGGAATGTATATTATTGATGGCATTGTATATGCTAGTACCAGTGCCCCTGAGATGGATTTGCTGGCAAGATGTAACCGGGAGAGTAAGTACCCTATCAGGCCAGAAATTGTAATGACTCCCCAAAAGCCTCCGAATAGATACGCCTCAGCCAAATAGGAAGATCCGGTCCCATTTCCCAACAGGGCAGCCTCCCTATTGAGATAGTATCCTAGGTCATCTGCCAGGTATTGCCCCGTGGGCCTTTCCGTCTGGGGTGGGCTTGGAAGTAGTGGGGGTCTTATTTCCTGCAGTAGATAATTGAATGGGTTATGCGCGAATTGATGCTTAAATCCAATCACAGCTTCCACGACCTGCATTGATCCGCCCTGACCAGCCACAAAAAACGCCAGAGGATTTGACGGTATTCCCGCTTTGGCGATGTCTTGGCTCCCCCGGTACGAGTCAATGAATAGAGCCAGGAAGATTATAGGGGTGACGATACTTGCGACTTTAAGTAAATTGAAGTGCTTCCCGCGTTTCAGCAATTGCAAAAACCATAGGGTTAATAGGAAGGTGAACACTTTTCCGCGAAGGCCAATGATCAAGGCCAATGCATAGGCGACCAAAAAGGATGAAGTTAATATGTAAGTTCGCATGCGGTCTGTTTCGAAGATAAATATAACAAGAAATGCTAAGGAGGCCACCAGGGAGATAAACTCTGGAATAGGGCCAACTGTCGATGACAACTGGTCTCCCATGGTGTAAAGAGCCATATAGCCGCCATGGTTCCTGATGAACAGAAGCCACGCCAGATTTTTATAGATCAAGAATGGGAAAGAGAAGAAATATATCCTGAAGAGAGCGCGCATGAAGGCGGGGGATGGCCTGTCTGGCAATCGGGCCGGTGTATACAGAATGCTGCAGGGAAGATACACGAAAACTGCAGAACTAACGACTGCGAGCATCGTGAGCTCTGCAATGTTGTTCCCAACATCGAATGGCCATTGAACCATCATTGTGAAGCGAAATGGATTCATCCACATGGGATCATTCCCAAAGAGTGGATTGAATGTAAACACTAAAAGCGCGCCGGCCAAAAATAAGAATTGAGTGCCCAGAAATACGAAACATATATGCATGCCGCCGTCGAATCTTTTCCAGGCTGTCAGGAGCAGGCAAATCAGGAAGACCGTGTTAATTCGGATGGTCCAATCCAGTGGAATCGCTTGCGTGTAGGTGTTGATCGCCTGGAGCAGGAGATACGATAGGCAGATCGTCGCCTCGATCATGGGCCAGTAAGGAATGGCTCGTCTATTACGTGTTTCGGGCGACATCATGGTCATTTTAGTTCCTGTTCGCAAGCATGATGGGAATTCCTACGCAAGTTGCAGCAACAACCATCTAGGGTCCTATGATCGACCTGATGAGATCAAAATACATGGGACGTATGTGTTCTTCACTATAGGTTTCCAGTGCGTAACTTCGCCCGCGCTCAGACAAATCAACCAGAAGCTGCCGGTTGTTTTGTAGGCCCCGTATTTTGTCCGCCATATCGGAAGGGTCGCCGCATCGGAAAAGTTCGGCAGATCGGCCACGGTTTGTCGTTTCTATAGCGGCAGCGATGTCACTAGCCAGGCACGGAAGCCCGCATGACATGGCTTCTATTAGTACGAGTGGCTGACCTTCAGAATATGATGGAAATACTAACATATCTGCATCCATATAATAAGTTGACACGTTCGCTTGGAAGCCGTGAAAGTGCACCGGCATGCCGACACTCCCATTCCGTGCTCTCGCCATATCTGGTCCTTCTCCGACAACGTCGAGCCGTACATTCTGGAGCAGCTCGATAGCCTTTATCAAGTCCATAATTCCTTTGGCTGCCTCGATGCGGCCAACAAAGAGTAAGCGGAACTCACTGGTGCCATCATAGCGCCGGTGGTTAGTTCGGTCGGGGACAAGGTCAAGCCAGTTATAAATAACGATCGTGTTGGTTGTCCATGCATGCTGTCGCAAGTTGTTTTGGACTGTTTCGGAGACACATATGACTTTCTGGGCAAGCTCTGCGCTGATCCACAAAGCCAACCTTTTGAGGAATGCAGCAGGAGCATTTGAGCGGACAATGTGGTTTGTGAGTAGAACTGGAATACCGAAAAGGCGTGGGATGAAGGCTAGATATCCCTCTAAACCGCCGTTTAGATGGACGAGGGCGGGGCGAAATTGGCGGATTGCTTTCAGTGTGTATCGGGTGACAGTGAGATATCTTCTCCATATTGTGCATCCGTCCGGCATTGTCCCTGGCCAAACCGGTATGCCCATATCCTCAAATTCCGCTTGCAGTCTGGGGTTGAAAGCAACCGCGGCAAGCTCGTATTTTTCAGATAAGAGTTTTGCAAGCTTTATATAATAGACCTCTCCTCCTCCGAATGTGCTGGTAGCGTCAACAAGCAGAATGCGAGGTTTAGTTTGCATCATGCCCATTTATGTTGTCCTTTCCACAATGAGTGCTCTGCTGATAGCAAATTTTAGCAGCGTATAACTCATTAGACCCAGGGTAGCGTCCGCGGCAAGACTAGCCCACGCTGCTCCCAGCCATCCGTAGGCTGGAATCAGCCATAAGTTTAATGCAAGATTCAGACCGGCAACGGTGAACTGCGCTGCCACTCGGTACCTTTGGTGTCCTGATGCCGTAAGCATACTTCCAGTAATTTGATGGACGCTGCGGAACAGGGGCAGCAGACAGAGCCATCGCAGTGCCAGCACGCTTGACTGAAACCCGCTGCCTGCAATGTACGGGACGGCCGGTGCGGCGAGATAAAGGAAGGCAGATACTACTGCGCCTAAAAGGATGCTCCGCTCCAAGAGTGCCTTGCAAGACGATTCAAGTTCACGCATGGAGTTGGCAGCACGTTGGAACATACGCGGGATAGCTGCCATTTCGATGGAGTTAATCGGCATGGTGGCAAGATTGGAGATACGGTACGCGAGTGTATAGATGCCATTGGCGGTATTCATACCATAATGGTTCAGCATTACCCGATCAAAGTTGTTATAGATCGATTCTGCACTCATCGAGATTGAGTATCCAAGCCCTTCGGTCATGCTCCGAGGGAGCAGCCTCAACGAAAATCGCGGCATCCCAAAGTACCGGACCACTACGGACACAGATCCTGCAACAATGAGGAGCGAGATACTCATGTCTGCCATGGCCCATTGCCGTGCCTGGGCCTTGTGCACAACGAGTATAAATGCAAGCGCCACCACGAAGCGCAGGCTGTTGCCAATGAAGCTAAATGCCGCCATTGCTTTTGGCATTTCATAGGTCTGGAACATTTGCGAAATGGACATTAGCAACGGGGAGCAGAGACAGCCGGAAATTGCTACCATCCAAACAATGGAAGCGCCTTGTGCGTCAAGTAAATGGGGGGCCATGAGCCAGAGTGCCAGAATTAGGACTCCCGACATGGACAAAGACGCGAGAAAAACATTTCCCGCATAAAGTTTGCAGTTTGTGCGATCCGCGCTCACATGGCGCATAAAGACGATTCCGGAACCCATGTTGCCGTACGCAGCCAAGACGCCCACGAATGCTGTAGCGCCAGCCAGCACGCCGAACTGTGTGGCGCCAAGCAGACGGGACAACACAATAAAATAGGCGGCTTGCGCAGCATAGCTTGAGATCTGGCTGACCAGCATCCATCCGGCGTTTTTTGCAAGGCTACTGGCTCGAATTTTCTGGATCTCACGTTTGATGTATTCCATAGGGAGTCTCGCTGTAGCAGGATTAGGTTGAATCATGATGGCGTGATGATGTTTTCAGTTTAAGTCTCCGAGGTGAGAAGGCGAGCAAGGTAGATGCTGCCAAGAAAACGTCCGCCTCAAGCCGATGATCGCGGTAGCACGGATGCTGAAGCGGCGGTTCGAAAACATCCTCGCCTACTTGCGCCACCGGATCACCAATGCGGCCAGCGAGTTGATCAACGCCAAGATTCAATGGGTGAAGTACACGGCGCGCGGATTCCGTAACAAGCAGAACTTCATCCATGCGATTTATTTCCACTGCGGCGGCTTCGACTTGGCGCCGCTACCCACTAAATAGCCGGAAGCGCCAGATTACTACTATCTACAACTGTAGTTCTAAACGTCAAACTTCTACTGCCACCCCGGCAGAGCCGGGGGGCCTCCCATGATTAGCTACTTTCCGGTGCAAAATGGCATGTTTTGCAGTGCTGATTCCCGGTTCAGAGTCATCTTGTCGGGCGAGAAGTAGCGCTTTGTCCCTCGGACCGTGCGGTGCGCGGCCCGAAGGCATCCGGTCTATGCCGTCTGGGGGCTCAAGCAACGGCCCAGGTTGATCAGGTTGTCGGCGATAACTCCCAGGCCTACCCAGCGCTTCATTCCGTCTTCTCCGCGATAGCGGCACCGCTCGAGTCCGTGGCGTCGCTTGATGATACTGATGCGCCCTTCACATCCTGTGCGCCATTTTTGACCCTGCCTGAACCAGCGTTGCCTTTCCAGTTTCCGTCGCACCTGGCTCCGTGTATTTCGATTGGGGATCGATACCTGCTTTACACCCAGCGCGTGTGCTCCGTCTTCGTTGGCATGCGAGTAATAACCTGCATCGGCTGCGATCAATCGGGGTACATGGCCGAACTTGCGCTGATGCGCTTCCAGCGCCGGGAGCAACAAATGCTGGTCGCTTGGCCTCTGGTCATACACCTCGTAATGCGTGATGATCTGGTTCTCCGCTTCCTACACCTGAACCAACTTGCCGAACTCGTTGGGCTTTCCTGCCTTGCCTTTGCGAATAATTTCCGAGTGCGGCTCGAATACGCTGACCAGCTTGCCCGGCAATTTGGTGATGCCTCCGAAAATTCGCGCTCGGGTTTGCCGTACCACCTGCCGCACCCGATCGGACATGGTTTGCAGACGTTCGCACAGCCCCTTCACTTCGCCTCGGCGTCGCGGGGTCAGCGTCCCGACTTCCTCCAACACCCTTCGCGAATCGTTGAGGATCTGCCGTGCCAGCCGGACCAGTTGCCGATATTCTCTTTTGCGCTTTTCTTCTCCCTCGACTCCTTTATGGCGGAGCGCACGGCCGATGGTCATCACGCGCTTGGTCACACTGCGCATCCAATTTCTTACTTTCTTCTTGAGTCCTCCGGCCTTGCGCTCGATCTGTTTCATCGTCCGGGTCAGCGCCCGTGCCCCATCATTCAACAAACCGCTGTCGGTGGGATAGTGGATATTGGTCTCAACCACGGTCGTATCAACCCGCATCTTCCGCCCGCGAATCACGCCTCGCTGCCTGGCTAATACCACCACGCGATCATGCAGTTCGCGGATCGTATCCGGCCCAATCGCCTGTCCCAGACGGACCAGCATCTTCTCGTCGGGTACTTTCTCCATACCGATCCGGCAGAAGCTGCGGTAGACCACATTGGCCCGCACTTCCCGCTCCAGCACTTCGTAACTCCAGTTGCGCACGTGCTTGAGGATCAGCATCCGCAACGCCACTTCCGCCGGCGTCTGCTTCCGACCCCGAGTCCGGCTGTGCGGATGACGCTCTCCTTGCGCCTCGAACACCGTCTCCAGTAGATCGTCGTCCTCTAACAAGTCATCGACGACCTTCATCCATGGTTCCCAGAGATCGGCGACCTCTGCCGCGAATAGATCCTCCCAAAGACTGCGTTGCTCGTGCCGCAACTTGACCACTCCACACCCCTTTGAACCTCGGAGTCATCAACCACTAAAGCAACGTTTAGCACGAAACTCGACACCTCTATCCGCTCAATTGCTCCGTACTATTGATCACTTTTGCACCGGAAAGTAGCTAGTTCGACCTGAGCTCGATCCAAGTCTTCCGGAACTCCAATGTCCAGGAAATGTCGCTCGCATTGAAAGGCAGCAGGGCGAAGGCGGTCGAGGAATGGGACGAGCACATCGGTTTCGAAGGAGAAGTGAGCAGGCAGCAGTTCAGGCCAAGGGAAATTTTTATTGAGTGCATATGTGCCGGCATTAATCCATCCGGACCCATTACGCCCTTTCTCAAAAAAGCCCATTACATTTCCCTCGTCAATTGCAACTCCGCCATATCGAGACATTTCTTCAACGCGTGTGACTGCCATAGTCATGAAGTGACCTTGGGCCATGTGCCGCGCTAGCAGAGCGGAGTGGTCCACTTCCAAATAAGTATCCCCGTTCAGTACCAGCACAGCAGGTTCCTGCGCGCGCCGAAGAGCCAGGCGTATGGCTCCCCCGGTGCCCAGAGGGACTTCCTCGATCACATAGTGAAGCGAGACTCCGCGATAGGTCTCTCCAAAGTGGTCATAGATTGCATTGCGCAAATGTCCCACTGACAGAACGACCCGCTTGCAGCCTCCACCAATCAGCTGATCCAGCAAAATCTCAAGAAATGGCCTTCCCCCAACGGGGGCCATTGACTTTGGCAGGTTCGTGAGTCTCGACTTGAGCCGGGTACCAAGTCCACCGGCAAGAATTATTGCTTCCATTCAGCCTCGAACAGTCCTGGGACCACCATGCGAACGCGTACCCCCGGCGAAATGCGTAAATCTTGGCTGGACCTTGTTGCCAAAAGGGCGAGGCACTTACCACACCTTCCAAGCCTGTGCGCCGATGCTCGTGAAATGACAACCGTAGACGATACCTGCATCCTCGCAGCCCCGAAGCGCATCTGCCACTCGACCCTTGCACATGGGATCTGTTAGAAAGATCATAAACCCTCCTCCACCGGCGCCTGAGATCTTGGCACAATATGCACCAGCTTCGAGCGCTTTGGCATACATTTCTTCAATTCTTTCGTTGACGATCTTGGTTGCCATGCGCTTCTTGGCTTCCCAACTAGAGCGAAGAACCTCATGAAGCAAATGGAAGTCTCCGCGCAGCAGGGACTCTTTCATGCGGAACGCTTCCTGTTTGACTTGGTGCATGGCCTCAATGGCTTGCGCATTGCCCGTCTCAACGTTTCTCGATTGTTCTGCGATAATCCCTGCGGAGGCTCGCGAAGCCCCGGTGTAAAAGAGCAGCAGCGATGCTTCAAGCTCCGAAATGACTCTCTCTTTGATCCGAAGAGGATTCACCAGCACCTTGCCATTACGACCAAACTCCATAAAGTTGAAGCCGCCGAATGCTGCTGCGTACTGGTCCTGATGCCCTCCTTTCAAACCGGCATCATTTCGCTCAATTGCGAAGGCGGCTCTTGCAAGCTCATAGTCGTCGAGAGGATGATTGAGCCATTCCGCATATGCCTTGAGTGTAGCAACCACCAGTGTGGAGGATCCTCCAAGACCCGAGCCTGAGGGGACATCGACGCGCGTTGTCAGCCGATGGCCCAAGGGCTGGCTCGCATTAAAGCTCTTTACTACGTAGTTGTACACATGCTTCAGCAGGTCGAGATTGCCATCCGGCTGCAGCTCGACCGCAGTTGCATATTCGGCAGCTTGATTCTGGTCGCTCGAAGTAAACTGGAGGACATCCGTCTCCAGCGGCTCAATCGAGGCATAGGCGTAATGCCCAATTGTGGCATTCAAAATGGCCCCACCGAACTCATCGCAATAGGGGGCAACATCGGTGCCACCGCCCGCAAGCCCAAGGCGCAAAGGTGCTCTGGAACGAATCAACATCTCTCTTCCTCAACAAACTGCACCGACGGTAGTATATCGGATGGCGTGGTATGGGTGTTCTTCGTGAATGGAGACACGTTGATCCTCCGCGAGAGTCGCTTTGGGGTTGTCCCCTTGGCTGACACAAACGGTTAAGACACACATCGCCGTTTGAGCCGGTTTCGGAAATCCGGACAGCGGGCTGAGTGGAGAGATTGTTCCTTGACGGCCATTAAGATGGCAGAAAAGAGGAGCAACGATGACACGACG
>JAKAJO010000073.1 GCA_021813745.1 Acidobacteriota bacterium | reverse complement strand
ATCCAGACACTGCCCGAACTCACCCCGAAAGCCTACGCTGCCACTCGCAAACTGACCTTACAACCTGTCAGCTAACTGCCAATGCCGCAACCGTGTGCTTGCCCGGACGGATACGAAGATTTGCTGCTCCACAAAATCATGAAACTCTGTCCAGTGGTCGAGCTGATACGTACAGATACCATCGGCCACTTCGACTGGCTCCAACGACCGGCCTTCTTGCATTTCCCGATCTCCAACTACTGGTATGCGCCAATAATACTTCAGGCGTGTGCGCCTCCGATGCAGTGGGTACAGTAGCGGTACACCTGTCAGCTTTTGTCTACCCCGCCAAACTCGGTTAAACACCGCTCGCTCAACTATTTAGGACTTCGGTAAACTATGCTCACATTTTGTTTAATATCAACAACTTAGCGTGTTAGACTCGAACTCATAATCCCTTGGTTGGGGGTTCAAATCCCTCCGGGCCCACCATTGCGGACCCAAATATACTGGCTCCAAAGCATGTCAACCCATCTGGACACCATCCTTCGAGCAACACGAGCCACGGTGACCGCGGCCAAGACACATGTTTCCGTGCGCGAGCTCGAAGATCAGGCTGCGTTGCACCAGCCACGTGGCTGGGCAGCAGCCTTGCGCCGACGCGCTTCAGACGGGGCCGCCATCATCGCGGAGATCAAAAAGGCATCGCCTTCCAAGGGATTGATTCGTGGCGATTTTGATGTTGCTTGGCTTGCTGGCCGGTATCAGAGAGGGGGCGCGGCTGCGCTTTCCGTGTTGACGGATGAGCCCTTCTTTCAAGGCAGCCTGCGCAACCTGGAGATCGCTTCAGAGTCTGTTTCCCTGCCCTGCCTCCGCAAGGATTTTATGGTCGATGCCTATCAACTTGTGGAAGCGCGGGCGCATCGAGCCGATGCAATCCTGTTGATCGCCGCAGCCTTAACCAACGAAGAGCTCAGTGAGTTTGCAAAAGTCTCCCGGTCCTTGGCGCTCGATGTGCTTGTCGAGGTCCATACGCGACAGGAACTCGACCGGGTACTCAATACCCTCGGGGAATCCGGCGCCGACGCGATCGGGATCAATAATCGGAACCTGAAGACCTTCGAAGTCAATCTTGAAACTGCCCTCGAGCTGGTCGAATCCATCCCAGCCTCAGTGGTTAGGATTGCAGAGAGCGGTATCTCCACGCCTGACGATGTGTCTCGTCTGCGCGCGGCTGGGTTTGATGCATTTTTGATTGGCGAAAGTCTAATGCGGCAGAGTGATCCAGGGGCTGCATTGGAAAATTTGCTGATCGGAGCGACGGCTGAATGAGCGTGTGGATCAAGATCTGCGGTATGACCTCACTTGAAGACGCTCTCGTGGCCTGCGAGGCGGGTGTTCAGGCCGTTGGATTTGTGTTTGCGCCAAGCCCTCGCAGAGTGACTCCTGCGGAAGTTGCGGCCATCACACCCCACTTGCCATCCGATGTTGAAAAAATCGGCGTCTTTGTGGACGCTTCGATTCACTCGATTTACACCGCCGTACGGACCAGCGGGTTGACCGGAGTCCAGTTGCACGCTGGGGCAGGGCCCGATTGGCCGGCGCATCTGCACGAACTCATTGGCCCATCCCTTCGCATCCTGCGCGTGGTACATTTCGGCCCGAACGCAGCCGAAGAGGCTCTGGCGTTCGATCAGGATCCTCACGTCGATGGGGTGCTTGTGGACAACTCCACCGCCACAGGACTTGGAGGGACGGGAGTTTCATTCGACTGGAACGCAGCCCGGAAGACCATTTTCGGAGGACATCAGGCTGGCAGACGCATCGCTGCCGGCGGATTGAATCCCGACAATGTTGCGGAAGCAATCAGAAAACTCAGGCCATGGGGCATCGATGTGGCGAGCGGTGTAGAGGGCGCACCTGGACGCAAAGATCGATTCAAGGTTCTCGAGTTCGTCCGGAATGCCCAGGCCGCGACAGCGAGACGACAACCGCGCTCTCAAAGATTTGAGATGACCTCGCGCAGGTTACAGACGGGGGATTAACCCACTGGGAACCGTCTGGGCAAGCGGCGTCGTTAGATGAGCGACATCCCTTTGAGCGTCGGAAGATGGGCTTTGCAGTCGCGTTAAGAGCCGATTCGCAACTCATTCAGAGCCGAACATCCCTCCCAACCTGAAGATTTCAGCTTGAGCTCCTGAGTGGCTCGATGGCGCCGTTGGAAGCCTGTACACTGAAGATTCACCCCATTCCATGCAATGCGGAGGCAGGAGGCCCCAATGGCATCATCGATTCTCCCTTCGGCTCCTTCTGAATCTCGGCCGGGGCGCTTTGGCATCTATGGTGGGCGTTACGTGCCTGAGACCTTGATGGCCGCGCTCTCTGAGCTGGAACACGAGTACGATGCGGCAAAAGCTGATGTCACTTTCCAGTCGGAACTGGCTGCGCTCCTGAAGGATTACGCAGGCCGGCCGACGCCCTTGTACTATGCCAGGCGCCTGAGCGAAGAACTGGGCGGGGCAAAGATTTACTTGAAGCGTGAGGATCTGCTCCATACCGGAGCGCACAAGATCAACAATGCCCTGGGCCAGGCACTCCTCGCGAAGCGGATGGGCAAGAAGCGCGTGATTGCTGAAACGGGGGCCGGCCAGCATGGAGTGGCAACCGCGACCGTTTGCGCCCTGCTTGGACTGGAGTGCGTGGTCTACATGGGCGAAGTTGATATGGCACGACAGGAATTGAACGTGCTGCGCATGCGACTGCTCGGCGCCGAGGTCCGCAGTGTCACTTCGGGATCCAGGACGCTCAAAGATGCCATCAGTGAAGCCATGCGCGACTGGGTCACAAATGTCCGTACCACGTATTACCTGCTGGGAAGTGCCCTGGGCGCACACCCTTACCCAACCATGGTGCGTGATTTTCATCGCTGCATCAGCCGCGAGATGAAGGAACAGATTCTCGAAAAGGAAGGCCGTCTGCCCACTGCCGTTGTTGCCTGCGTTGGCGGTGGTTCCAATGCAATCGGGGCATTTTACGAGTTCATACCGGACCGAACCGTCCGGCTCATTGGCGTCGAAGCGGGCGGCCGAGGAACGGCACTGGGCGAACACGCCTCCCGTTTTCGCGGTGGAGCTCCCGGCGTTCTTCAGGGCACCTTTTCTTATGTTCTTCAGGACGAGGACGGTCAAATTGCGTCCACGCATTCCGTCTCAGCCGGCCTCGATTACGCATCCATCGGACCGGAGCATGCGGCGCTGCATGACTCTGGCCGTGCCGAGTATGTCTCACAGGACGATACGGCAACATTGAACGCCCTGGTGAAACTGGCGCGAACAGAGGGGATTTTGCCTGCGCTGGAGAGCGCACACGCCGTGGCGGAGGCATTGCGCATTGCGCCAGGTATGGCCGCCCATGACATACTGGTAGTGAACCTCTCCGGACGCGGCGATAAGGACATGGGCATTCTGGCCCGCGAGCTGAAGCTCTAGAGAGCGACCGTAGATTTCAATGGCGATCAAGTTCAAACACAAGACTGGTCTCGTCGTGTATCTGACGGCGGGCGATCCTAGTCTCACCGCCACGCGAGACATTGCGCTCGCGGCGATTGATGCGGGGGCGGACGTGATTGAGCTTGGCGTGCCGTTCAGTGACCCTCTTGCAGATGGCCCCATCATTCAGCGCGCAAGTGAACGCGCACTGGCCCGTGGCACACGCTTGAAAGACGTCATCCAGCTTGCGCGCGAGATTCGTGAGGAGCGGCCCGAAGCGGGCCTTGTGATTTTCAGCTATTTCAATCCGATTCTCCGCTATGGTCTCTCGCATTTTGTGGATGAAGCTGCATCCGCGGGAGTCGATGGAGTGCTGATAACGGACATGATTGTGGAAGAGGCGCAAACCTACCTGACTGAAATGAAGCGCGTCGGTTTGCAACCCATCTTCCTCGCTGCGCCCACCAGTTCCGATGAACGTCTTGAAGCGATTGCGGAACACAGCGCAGGGTTTGTCTATGCCATCTCGCGTACCGGCATCACCGGCAAGCAGCAGAGCTTGACTGAAGACGCCGCGGCGTTGGTTGCGCGCATTCGTCGATGGACCCGGCTGCCCGTGGCCGTGGGGTTTGGAATTTCCACTGCCGAACATGTCGCCCAGGTGGGCGAGTTCGCAGACGCGGCGGTCATCGGCAGCACCATTGTCGAACTCATCGAGCGGTCAACCCCTGAAGATTCGCCCGGCGCGGTGGCTCGATTTATCAAGGGCCTGCAGCTGCAACCCGCGGCTCTGGCCCGATAAACAAACACCCCGTTCGGGCGGCGCTTTCGCCGCACGATGGAATCAACTCTAGCTCCAACGCAGCCAGGATTTCTCTATCTGCATCGCAGTCAGGAAGCCTGAACGCAACTCGAGGATGCAATGACGCTGGAACAATTGCGGAACAAGATCGATGAACTGGACCGCCAGCTCGTGGAATTGCTGAGCGAGCGGGCCCGTGCAGCACAGATGATTGGCCACTTGAAGGTTGCGACTTCGCTTCCGGTCTATGAACCGAATCGCGAAAAAGTGATCTTTGCCAATGTGCGCGCAGCCAACAAAGGTCCCCTGCCGGATATCGAGCTGGTCCACATTTACGAGCGCATTATCGACGTGATGCGGGCGCTGCAACGGAATGAGTTGGCATCCGAGAAACATGCCCAGGAGATCGCGAAGGGCCAAGGCACAGGCGCACAAGCGCCCGAGACAGGGAACAAGCAATGATCGTCGCTATGCAGGAAAAGGCTACAGAAGAACAGATTGATGCAGTCATTGAAGCCATGGTTGAGGCCGGTGTCGGCGTTCACAGAACGACCGGCGCTCTGCAAACAATTCTCGCCGGAGTGGGCCCGACGGCTTCTCTGGATCTGAGCAAATTCGAATTGCTGCCAGGCGTGGAGCATGTCCATCGCATCAGCTCACCGTATAAGCTGGCCGGTCGAGGTTTTCGTCCAGAAGGTACTGTCGTGGAATTCCGTCACGGCGTCAAAATCGGCGGAAGTCAGATTGCCGTGATGGCCGGTCCCTGCTCCATTGAGAATCGCGAGCAGATCTTCGAGACCGCGCGGCGGGTGAAGGAATCAGGCGGTAGCTTTCTGCGCGGAGGAGCGTTCAAGCCACGCTCATCGCCTTACGCCTTCCAGGGTCTGGGCATCCCAGGGCTGGAATTGATGCGCGAAGCTGCGGACAAGTACGGCTTGCTGGTCATCAGCGAGGTGATGGAGATTGCCCAGATCGAGCCGATGCTGCCGCTGGTCGATTGCTTCCAGGTGGGTGCGCGCAACATGCAGAACTTCAACCTGCTCCGCGAACTGGGGCAGGTGCGCAAGCCGGTTCTCCTGAAGCGCGGCATCGCGGCCACCATTGAAGAGATGCTTCTCTCCGCGGAATATATCCTGTCTGGTGGCAACTACGATGTCATTCTTTGCGAAAGGGGCATTCGCACTTACGAGACCGCCACACGCAATACGATGGACATCGCAGCAATTCCAGTGGTGAAGAAGCTTTCGCATCTGCCCATTGTGGGCGATCCCTCGCACGGCACTGGGCGTCGCGATATGGTTGCGCCCATGGCCAAGGCCGCGGTTGCTGCCGGCGCCGATGCCATTCTGGTGGAAGTGCATCCAAACGCTGACAAGGCTGCATCGGATGCCGCGCAGACCCTCTATCTGGAGCAGTTTGACGCCCTGATGAAGGAGTTACGCATCGTAGCGGCCGCCGTGGGACGGACCTTGTAACACAAAGGAGCCAAGAACGCCCGCATGATCGAGCGCATCGCCATTCTGGGCACGGGCCTGCTGGGAACTTCCGCGGGCCTGGCGCTGCGCGCGGCAGGATTTTCCGGCTCCATTACAGGATGGAATCGGAGTCCAGAGCAGGCGCAGATTGCGCGGGAGATGCATGCCATTGACTCCGTGGCTGACGACCCGCTGGAGATGGCCCGCACCAACCAGGTTGTCTTGTTGTCCGTGCCGGTCTTCGCCATCCTTGATTGGATGGAACAACTGGCCGGCGTGATGGGACCGGACCAACTCATCACCGACGTAGGAAGCACGAAGGCAACCATCACCGAAGCCGCAGATCGGCATTTCAACCGGCCCGGCCGGGCGACATTTCTCCCAGGCCATCCCATGGCAGGCAAAGAGCGGGGCGGGGCCGCGCTTGCCGATTCGAATCTGTATCGTGGCGCTGTCTGGCTCTTTACTGAAGACCCGGCGTGGAAGCGAACGGAGCGTGCGGCTGCCCTGATCGCAGACTGGCGGGTGTGGGTGGACAGGATGGGCGCCAAATGCATCGACCTGAATGCAATGCGACATGATGAGTTGGTTGCCTGGGTCAGCCATCTCCCGCAGTTCCTTGCCACGGCGCTCAGTGCACTGCTGGAAGACCGTGTCGGAGACGCGCCGGAGCTGAAAGACGTCGGCGGTCGCGGCTTGCGCGAAATGACGCGCCTCGGCGCCAGTCCCTATTCCATGTGGAGAGACATCGCGCACACCAATACCGAACCCATTGCAAAAGCTCTCTTTGCCCTCGAGCAGAGATTGGCGCACATTCGGGAGAATCTCCGAACTCCAGAACTCCGTAAGGAGTTTGACAAGGCCAATCAGTTCCGTAAGGATCCGTCTTCAAATCACTAGAAGATGCTCTTCATGGACTGGATCGATGGTCTGAAAGCCCTCCCCTTTGGCTGCCTCAAGAAGCGTGGAGGATGCGGAAACAAAGAAGATTTCGCTTCCATGAAACATCTCACGCGCAACCATGGCCGCGGCGAGTTGCAGCGCTTCCGGCCAGCGAAGAGTTGAACGGTCCAAAAGCTGCCGCGCCGTCTCAAGTACAGCAGGATTCAGAGGCTCTTGTACGATACGTGCTGCCTCCGACCGAAGAATCTCCAGGGCAAGCGACGCATTCTCGGCACTCAGACTGCCGGAGCGCTCACGTCGACGGATGGCTGCGTAGATCTCAAGAGGCGTGGACGCGGCAATGAGCTTGCGGTTGTCTTCAAGGGACTGCGCGAGTCGAACCAGAGCGTCTGTGCCCGGCTCCTGCAGGAAGAGCCGGATAAAGGCCGTGACCTCCAAAAAGTAGCAGTTCACGATTCGCCTCGAGCTTCTTCAATCGATTCGGCCGTATTACCTTCATTCAGGAGAACGGGCTGAAATCGATGGGTATCTTCCGGCACTGTTGCTTCTGCTCGATTCAGGCGGATCGTCGTGGTTGGATACGCCGGTGTCTTGGGATTCGCGATTTTGCTGGTCAAAACCAAGCCTCGCTGGATCGCTTCTGCCAGAACAAGCTGTCGCGATTCGGGGCTCCTGTTCCAGCGAAAGGGCTTACGAGGCAAAAAGGCATCCCGAAACCATTTCAGTGCAATAAAAGCGTGCCCGCCGCGTTCGGCTTCAGACAGTGCAGAGCAAAGCTCTTTGACGCGAGAATCGAGGTCACCAATGGCGTCAGGCCCTTGTTCGTCTTCCTCTGCGACGGCCTCGCGAATGGCTCGAGGTGTGCGCGTTGCGCGCCGTGGAGCGTCCGTATCCTCAACCCGTTCAAAATAGATCCGAATCTCATCCTCTTCAGGGGTCCAGGCGTCAGCCGGGGCATTGCGGCGTTTACTCCGCCCACTTTCACTGCATAGTTCAACAATGACCTGGTAGCCCGCGGGAGCAAGAAAATGGAGCGCTCGGGTCAACCCCGGATCCTGTGAAAAGGCCAGTTCGCTAAGAGCATCTTCAATAATCTCTTCTGCTTCGGGAATGCTGATATTGCTCAGATCTACGCCGCTCTGTGCGGCTCTCGTAGATTTCATATTTGCCTTCTCCATACGAGCCTATAAAGATCGCCTATCGTATCCAAACCGAATGGAATGAATCATTTCAGTAAATCACTATCCCGTCTTTCAAGCCGTTTTCCAGTCTGGGAACCTCTAAATGATGTAGCTGGTACAACTCACCTTGCTATCTCGTACAGTCAATTCAGCGTCTAAACAGCCTCTGGGGGACCATTATCCAAATTTCCATGTTGAGAAAGTTGGTTCTAATAAAGCACAAAATGCGAAATCGCTTTAGCTAAAGAGAATTCAACCTAATGTACTCGTCAATGTAGGGAAAAATCAACTCTTGAGAGGGGGATAATCATCCATCGTGCATCTATTATGCGAATTCGGCTGGCCGGCATGCCAATGAGATACCTGTACGATAACGAGGACGAGCTATCCAATAATTCGTACAATATACGCATGCGCCGTGGCGTGTCTTGGATGTTCTTCGCTGTTTTACTGACTTTTGGGCGCTTTGCGTTTTCACAGTCGTTTGACCTTGCCGGCCCCAAAGTTGATGTGCGTGTAAAGCGCGGCCAGATCACATTGCCCATTGGAGAGGTGCCGAACCTCCAACCCGGTGATCGGGTCTGGGTACACGCAGACCTTCCTGAAAGCCAATCGGCGCGTTTTGTCCTCGTCGTTTCGTTTCTGCGAGGCGCCACCAACCCTCCACCCCCTGAGTGGTTCACACGCGTTGAGACCTGGACTCGTGCGGCGCGGGAAGAGGGGGTTTTTGTGACTGTGCCCCAGGAGGCACAGCAGGCTCTTATCTTTCTTGCGCCGGAGACGAGCGGCGACTTCACGACGCTTCGTCACACAGTTCGCGACCGTCCTGGCGTCTTTGTCCGCGCTGCTCAGGATTTGCAGGCCGCTAGCTGGGACCGGATGCGTCTCAACACGTTTCTAGAGGAGGTCAAGGTCACCTCTCAGACGGACCCGACGCTCCTGAAAGAACGCGTCGAGACCAGCGCCCGAAGTCTCGGAATCAAGGTGAACCAGGATTGCTTCCTGAAGCCAGCGGATCAGCAGGCACCCTGCCTTTCGCAGCATACTGAGGGCCTGGTGATGGATGACGCCAACACACAGTCCCGCGTGTCGCAGATCGCAAACGGATCGACAGCAGACTTGATGAATCAACTGAGCTATGCGCCCGCAGCGGGCGGTGGCGTCTACAGTCCCTATGTCGGTGCGATCGTAGATACGGTCAGAATTCTGTCTTCTCTCCACACCGCGCATTATCAGTACATTCCGGCGCTGGCCCTGCCTTCCGCCGACACCCTGAATTTGCGACTGAGTGTGGCCCCCTCTTTCCGCGACCCGAAGTCCGTGGTGATCGTTGCACTGCCACCCATCGGACCCGCACAGATGCCGCCTTTGCATCCAGTCGATCCAGCTGCGGAATTCTGTGCCCAGAAGCCCGGATTGGTGTTTCCTGCAGAGGGGGCTCCGCTGGCGCTTGCCACAGAGATGGCGCATGATCTGAGTCTCCACATTGAAGCATCGACAGGCCCTATCGACTTGCCATTGAGGGCAGACCCTGCCCAGGGTGGTCTTTCTCTCTTGAGTTACTCCAGGACGCTGCCGCCGGGGACCCTCACGGGCGTTGTCCGCGGCAAATGGGGTTTTGACGACTGGGAAGGTCCGCGCTACCACCTGCATTCGGTGGAACCGGGCAACTGGACCGTGACTCCAGGCGACGAGACGGCTCTGATTGTGGGGCGTGTGGACACTCTGCACCTTCACGGCGACAACACTCTCTGCGTTGACAAGGTCGAAGAGGCGCTCCCTGATGGCCACAGCTTGCCGCTCACTTGGAAGTCTCCAAAGGCAGAAACGCTGGAGATTCAGGTGCCGCTGAAGGACTCCAAGCCGGGACAAGTGACCTTGAATGTCCATCAATTCGGCTTAAAGCATCCGGATGTTCTGCCTCTTCAGGCCTATACCGAGGCGGCATCCCTGCATCAACTCAGCCTGAGCGCAGGAGATAATGCCGCGTCGCTGATGGGAACCCGGCTCGACGAAGTTGCCGCAGTGTCGATGGACGGCATCCGGTGGACTCCCAAGACCCTCAATCGTGTAGACGGCGCAGACCGTCTCATGCTGGCGGCAGACAGTTCAACCGCAGGTCTCATGCCCGGTACGCCATACTCAGCAAGTGTCCGTCTGAAAGATGGCCGCCTCTTCCAAGTCCCGGTCAGCGTCTCTCCACCGCGTCCGCAGATTGTGCTGCTCAGTAAAGGCACCCAAGACGAAGCCTCGAACGAGCCTTCGGTCGTTCAGTTCGGAAGTTCTGACGATTTTCCAGTTGACCGTCGTCTGGTCTTCTTTGTCCGATCCATGACCCCAGCCAATTTTCCGCGCGATGAAAAAATTGAAGTGGCGGCGCTGGATGACAGTTTTCACACGGTTCTGTCGCTCGCTGATGGCAGTCTGATGCTGGAAGATCAAAAGACGGCTCTCGCCGTGATTCAGCCTCTGGCGCGGTTCGGATCGTCGGCCTTTGGCCCCATCCACATTCGTGCGATCTCCGCAGATGGAATCACGGGTGATTGGGTGCCGCTGGGAACTCTGGTGAGAATCCCGGGATTCAAGGAACTTCGCTGCCCACGCTCGCAATCCCATCCATGCATTCTGACAGGTAGTAACCTCTTTCTGGCCGATTCCTTTTCGACCACGCAGACCTTTGAAGACTCGACGGATGTTCCAGCTGAATTCACTGGAACCCAGATTGCAGTGCCTCATCCAATCAACGGCGTTCTTTACATGAAACTACGCGATGACTCCTCCGCGGCGCAGTCCCTCAGCATGGCAGTGCAACCCCTTGCTCCCGCAGGGCCGTCTTTAGCCCTCAAAGCCACGGTACCCACTGCGGCTTCCGCTTCGCAGGCAGAATCAGATTCCACCGCCCCGAGTGCTCCCCACGCATCACCCCGTAGCAGCAAGCAACCCGAAGAGCAGAAAGCTCCGGTAAGCCCGACCTCTTCGAATGTTTCGACATCCTCTCCTGCTTCGGAGCCTGCAACATCAGCCCAGACTCCTGCTTCCACGAGTCCGCAAGGACGATAAGCGTCCCCCGGCAGAGACGGGGCCCTCGTGTGATGAGCTAGGAATTCATAAGCCCCGCGCCCGGTCTTGAATGTCCTGTTTTCGACAGGCCACTTGCGTGCATCAATGCGCCTTCAGCACTATCCTTGCCTCCTGAGGAGAACTTTTCATGCCGACACCCACTCCATCTGTTCGCTGGATTCTTAAAGGCATCGTGGCACTGCTTGCGCTGTGTATTTGCAGGCCCACGCTGGCTCAATCCGCAGATGCTCCCGAAAATCCTGCACTGCGCCAGATCGCAGCTCTTCCGTTGCCCGGCCCGGCTGTGCGCTTTGATTACCAGAGCTTTGATGCAGACCATGGCAGACTCTACATCGCGCACATGAATGCGAATCAACTTGTGGTCTTTGATGTGCGCTCGCAGAAGATTGTTGCGAACCTGGATGGCTTCGCGCGAGTGCATGGCGTGCTTGCCGTCCCACAGATTGACCGCGTCTTTGCCTCTGCCACGGGCAATCATCAGGTGAACATCGTCTCCATGTCCACGCTAAAGACATTGGCCGTGGCCGGTCCTGTCGACTACCCCGACGGTCTGGCTTACGCGCCGGGCGTGCATCGCGTCTTCATTTCCGATGAGCATGGCGGTGTGGATGCCGTGGTGGACGCCAGGACGAACCAGCTGATTGCCAGGATTTCTCTGGGAGGCGGCGCAGGGAATACCGTGTACGACTCAGGTTCTGGATCCATCCTCGTTGCAGTCCACAAACTCAATCAGCTAGCCGTCATCGATCCGGTAAGCATGAAGATTGTGGAGCGCTATCCTCTGGCCGGAGTCGATGACCCGCACGGCATCGCCCTCGACTCGTCAAACAATCTGGCCTTTATCGCAGGCGAGGGGAACCACACTCTCGCTGTCTTCGATCTCCATGCAAAAAAGCTGCTGGCTATGTATCCGGTAGGCGACGACCCGGATGTACTCGCCTTCGATCCGGGTTTGATGCGCCTTTATGTCTCCGCGGAGTCCGGTGTCGTGACAGTCTTCCAAGAGAGCCATCGAAAATTGACGCAGCTTGCCCAGTTCCAGATGCCTCATGCGCATACCGTTGCGGTTGATCCGCGGACGCACCTGGTCTATTTTCCCCTGGAGAACATTGATGGCCGGCCTCTGCTCCACATCATGGAACCAATCGTCGAGCCGGTCGCCCGGCACTGATGCTCAGAGCGTGCAGCCTACACTCCGGGCGCGCTGCAAAGCGCCCGGGGTGCGGGCTGTCTATTCGACCTGGTTCTGCGCGATGACGTTCTTATACCAGGTTGCGCTCATCTTCGGCGTACGCTTCAGCGTCTTGAAGTCGACGTAGTGAATCCCAAATCGCTTGCTGTACCCATCTGCCCACTCGAAGTTGTCCATCAGGCTCCAGAGGAAATAGCCCTTGACCGGATAATCTTCATCCACTGCGCGGTGCAGTTGCACCAGGTGATTCCGCAAATACATGACGCGGTCCACGTCTTCCACGTGGCCAGATGGCGTCATAACATCGTCAGACGAGGTGCCATTTTCGGTGATGTAGATGGCTTTGGGACTCCATAAATCGCACACATTGCGTACGCCCCAGTAGATGCACTCCGGGGCAATCTGAATCCAAGGCGAAGCCATATGCGGATAGGACGCAGGCATCGGCTCAATGGAGAAACCCATCGGACTGTCATCCGCGCGCACATACGAGGGCGTGTAGATGTTAAGGCCCACAAAATCGAGTGGGCTGGCAATGGCTTCCATATCGCCCGGCTCGACCTTGGGAGCATTTGCACCTTCATGCCGCAGATACTCATCGATGTACTTGCCTTCCATCAGGGTCGTGAGGAATGGCGCATTCATCAGCCGCGTGGCCTTTTGCGCAGCCTTGATGTTTTCTGCGGTTTCCATCACGGGCACATAGACATTCGCATTCTCTGCGAGTCCCACCTGGGTGCCCGCCGGCGTGTTGGCGCGGATGGCCTGCACGCCCAGCCCGTGCGCCAGAATGCCGTGATGCCGCACCTGATTCGCCTCTTTTGCGGGAAGCTTCAGACCAGGGGCAAACTGGCCCCAACGATAGCCAAGATCAGTGAAGCAGATGAACTCATTGGTCGTCATGAAATGGTGGACGCGATCACCGAGCTTCTTTGACACAAACGCGACGTAATCCGCAAAGGCATGGGAAGTGTCGCGGTTTTGCCAGCCGCCAGGCAGGGCCGCGGGCAAATCCCAGTGAAACATGGTGATGTATGGAGTGATGTTGTTGGCCAGCAGTTCATCAACGACGCGGTTGTAGTAGTCAAGTCCCTTTGGATTCAGAGGCGCTTTGCCAGTAGGAAAAACGCGCGACCATGAAATCGACAGGCGGTAAGTCTGCACTCCCAGCGCTTTGAGCAGCCGCACGTCCTCCTTGTAGAGGTGATAGGAGTCATCCGCCACGTCGCCCGTGTCGCCGTCATGCGTCTTTCCCGGCGTATGGCTGAAGACATCCCACACGGAAGGTCCGCGGCCATCGGCCTGTGCGCCGCCTTCAATCTGATAGGCTGCCGTGGCACATCCCCACAGAAAGCCCTGCGGATAACGAAGCGGAGCGGGCTTTGGCTGGCCAAAAGCAAATTCCGGCAATGCAGTGCCGATGGAAGCAGTGGCTGCCGCGGCGGCGATGCCCGCCCCAAACTGACGGCGCGTGATCTTCTTCATGCGAATTCCCCCTCGTGGCCGGATTGTGCAAAATACCCAAGAAAAACGTTTCAGTACATAGGTTCACCGGCAAACAGCGGAATTCTATCAAAGAGGGTCATGGTGACTGCCACAAGAAAAGGAAGGGCCGCGAATTCTAGAGTCGCGGCCCTTCAGGATTTCCTGCGATGCGATGAAGCTACATTTCTTTCACACCTTCCACAAATGCTTTCAGCTTGCGGCTGCGTGAAGGATGCCGCAGCTTGCGCAGCGCCTTAGCCTCAATTTGGCGGATGCGCTCGCGCGTCACCTGGAAGCTCTGCCCAACCTCCTCCAGCGTGTGCTCAGAGCCGTCTTCCAGGCCGAAGCGCATCTTGATCACACGCTCCTCGCGCGGCGTAAGCGTGCGCAGCACCTGCGAGGTGTACTCCTTCAGATTGACGCTGATGACGGCCTCGGAGGGCGAGACTGCCTGACGATCTTCGATGAAGTCGCCGAGGTGCGAGTCTTCCTCTTCGCCAATCGGAGTCTCCAGCGAAATCGGCTCCTGCGCAATCTTCAGCACCTTGCGCACCTTGGCCACAGGAATGTCCATGCGGCGCGCAATCTCTTCGCTCGAAGGCTCGCGTCCCAGCTCCTGCACAAGCTGGCGGCTGGTTCGGATGAGCTTATTGATCGTTTCGATCATGTGCACCGGGATGCGGATCGTGCGCGCCTGGTCCGCAATCGCACGCGTAATCGCCTGGCGAATCCACCACGTTGCATACGTCGAGAACTTGTAGCCACGGCGGTACTCGAACTTGTCCACCGCCTTCATCAGGCCGATGTTGCCTTCCTGAATCAGATCGAGGAACTGCAATCCGCGATTGGTGTACTTTTTTGCAATGGACACCACAAGTCGCAGATTGGCTTCGATGAGCTCGCGCTTGGCCTGCTCGGCGTCCATATCGCCCTGGATCATCTCGCGCTGTGTGCGCTTCAATTCGGCGATCGAAACACCGGAATCGGCCTCGATCTTGTCGAGGTCTGCCTTGCAGTTCTTCTGTTGGCGGCGGTACTCCTTTTTGAGTTCCTCGCTCTTGCTGGCCTCGTACTTCTGGTCCAGCGAGCGAATCTGGCGCTCCAGCGTGCGCATCGTATCCACGGTTTTATTCACGCGGTCGAGCAGGCGCTTCCGTTCCAGGCCGGTGTACTTCAACTCCCTGACGATGCGCGAAACGTACACCTTCTCACGCGCGATGAGCCAACGCGTACGCCGCTGCTCGCGCTGGCTTGTCCGACTGGTGGCGGCAGCCTGCTTTTCTTCAAGCTGCTGAATTTTCTTCTGGTGCTTCACCAGCGCGTCAATGCGCGCCACGGTCGCGCGCACCCTGGCCTGCACCACATCTTCGGTCAGCTCTTCTTCGTCGAAGACGACCACTTCCTTCACGTTGCGGACGCCGCGCTTCAAATCCTCGCCAAGTGCGACAATTTCACGAATCACGATCGGAGAACGTGAAATAGCCTTCATCACGCGCAATTGTCCGCGCTCGATACGCTTGGCAATCTCTACCTCGCCCTCGCGCGTAAGCAGTGGAACCGTGCCCATCTCGCGCAGGTACATGCGGACAGGATCGTTGGTCTTTTCCAGGGTGCCCGGCGTCAGGTCGAGCTCGACGTCCTCACCTTCCTCGAGTTCAAAGTCCTTGTCGCCAGCAAACTTCGGCCCATCGAGCAGATCGATACCCTGCGTGCCGATGGTGGTAATCAGATCGTCGAGATCGTCGGGTGAGTTCATGTCCTCGGGCAACATATCGTTCACGTCGCCGTACGTGAGGTAGCCCTTCTCTTTCCCCGTGTCGATCAGACTGTGAATGTCGTCGTCAAATTTTTCGTCAATTGCCAAAGTATTCCTGCTCTCCCGCGCCAGCTTGTTTCACACCGCTGCGCGCACCAGTACCAGGTCCGCTCGTCTGGCATTACCAAACAAGCACGCAGACCTGTAGCCTCCGCAACCAGAGGCGGTCAAAAGTATCGCTCGGAACAGGATGTTCGCGCTTCAGGTTTCGCCTGGTCGCCCGCGAGCCGCAGCTCATGTGTGGGGCAAAGTGGCGCGCATCCTCACAGAGATCAATAGATTACCACAGTCCGCCTGCTGGCTGCCAAAAACATCTCTCAGCGTCTGCTTCCTCTCCCGGGTGGCAAACACCACACCGGCTTCGGACCGGTCGGGCAGAATCCAGCTCCTCTGCCCACTCTGTTCTGTATTTTTAGACGCGAAACTTCCTCATTTGACGCAAAGAATCGGTACCTTTTCCGGGCATTACGAAGCTCGCAGAACCGTGGGTTACAGTTCGCCTGAGCTATGCGACGCTCAAGCTGCGCAGGGCCCGGTCAAGCTCCAGCTTGCGCCGCGTCAGCAGAGCCAGCTCGCCAAAGTCCCCGCGGTGCTCAGCCTCGGCAATCTGGACGCGCAACAAGCGCACCTGCCCCTCCATCTGCCGCTGCTGCAGGCTCACGATCGAACCAAGAACTGTCTCCGCTGAGGGCGGGTCAGTTTCACCCAGCAGCGCCTCGGCCAAGAGCGCCCGTTGCGTCTCATCCTTCACTGCATCCATCGGGTCCATGGCACCGCGGCTGGCAAGGGCCTGAAGGGCCGGGAACGAAGTAAGCCCCTCAAACCATGGATGCTGGCGAGAAATGGCCTCGGCAGCAGCGCGGCGTGATTCCTCAAATTCCGGATCGGTGATGGCCAAGGCCCGAAGAAGTACACGCTCGACCTCTGTCAATGCCGTCGGGCGCACCTCGACCCGGTCGCGGCGCTTGAGGGCGGCCTGCCGCAGTTCTTCCCGAAGAACAGTCGAATCAATTCCCAGCTTCTGCGCCGCATCGGCGGCAAACTGGTCGCGTGCCAGTTTTTCCGGCATGCGCCGGATATGTGGCAGCAAGTAGTTCATGGCCTTGACTTTTTGCTCTGCGCTCGCCCCTGGAAACATCTGCCGTGCCCGCTCGATCAGGTAATCGGCCTGCCGCCGTGCTCCCCGAATTGCGTTCATGTAGGCTTCCACGCCGCGCTCGCGAATATAGCGATCCGGGTCAAGACCACCGTCCAGCGTCACCAGCTTCAGGTTGAAGCCCTCTTCGGTCAGCAAGGCAATGGACTTCTCTGCTGCATTCGCGCCGGCCGCGTCTGGATCGAAGTTCACCACCACGTTGGAGGTGTGCCGCTTGAGAATGGCCACCTGCTGCTCAGTAAAAGCAGTCCCGCTGGTGGCAATCACGTTCTGGATCCCCCGCAGAAAGACAGAGATGCAATCCATCTGGCCCTCAACAAGCAAGGCGAACTCCGCCTGCCGGATGGCCGCTTTTGCCTTATCGAGATTAAAAAGCACCTGCCCCTTCGTATAGAGCGGCGTCTCGGGCGAGTTGATGTATTTTGCTCCGGCCTTGTCGCCCGTCTCCAGCGTGCGGGCGGTGAAAGCAATCACCCGTCCACTCTCGTTGCGGATGGGGAACATGATGCGCTTCCGGAAGCGATCGTAGATCGGCCCTGGAGTGCCATCTCCCTGTTCTTTCGCGCTGAAGAGTCCGCTGGCCCGCAGCATGGCTTCGTCGGCCATACCGCTCAGTCGGTCCCGAAGCGCCTTGAAGCTATCTGGCGCATAACCGATGCGAAACTCGCGGACTCCCCTGGCGTCTAACCCCCGGCCTGCCAGGTATTCGCGAGCCATCGCACCCTCAGGCCCATGCAACTGCTCCTCAAACCACCCCGCGGCGGCTTCGTGTAACTCAAGCAACTTGATGCGCTGGCGAGCTTCCGCAGCCTGTTCGGGTGAGGAAAACTCGCGCTTGGGTAGTGGAATGCCGGACTTCTGCGCCACAATTCGAACCGCCTCAGGAAATGTGACGTTCTCAATCTTGCCGACAAAACTGAAGACATCCCCTGACACACCGCAGCCAAAGCAGTGATAGAACTGCCGAACCGCGTGAACGCTGAAGGATGGCGATTTTTCCTTGTGAAACGGGCAGAGTCCGGTGTAGTTGGCCGCTCCGGCCTTGCGCAGGCGAATGTAGCCCTCGATCACCTTAACGATATCGACCTGCTGCTTCACGGTTTGGGCAAAGTCGCTCACTGGAGGATCCGGTGCTACCAGCATACTTCCGGACCAGCCGCGGGCGCGGGCACCTTAATCTGGAAAAGTGGCCTGAAAATTAGAGGCGGGCGACCTGTTCGAGGAGTGGAGAGACTTCCTCGAGCCTGCCGCCCGCTGGACCCTGAACCGGGTCTAGGTGGTATCTTTAGTTTAGGCTCCTTGTATAAGAAATCAAGTGCTATTTTGCGCGATTCTCCCCAGCGGTGACCGCAGTCACAGTGCACTGTGGGCACGGCCCGATTCGCGTTGACTAGCGTGTTTACGCCTGATACAAAAAGATGTTCTACCTGCGTAGGAAGTCGGTTTCGACCCCCTTGAAGTCTCGGTAATCGAATGCAAGAGATCATGCAACAAGTTGGCGCCCTACTGCTGGGCGCCGTGCCCACAGCCCTGCTATTCATCGTGCTGGTGCTCGCCTACCAGTTTCTGGTGCAGGCCCCGCTGACGGCTGCCCTGAAAGAGCGCCGTGCCCGCACGGAAGGGGCCGTGCAAGAGGCGCATCAGGCGATTGCCCGCGCAGAGGCTCGGGCCGAGGAATACGCTGCCAGGCTTCGCCAGGCCCGCTCGGAGGTCTACAAAGCCCGCGAGGAGCGGATTCGTCAGTGGATGGCAGAGCGCGACGCGGCTCTTGAATCTGCGCGCAAGGCCGCCAGTGCAAAGGTAAGCGAAGCAAAGGCTCTGATTGAGTCGGAGACGGACTCTGCGCGCAAGGGCATGCAAGCCGCGGTGGCAGAACTTGCCAGCCAGATCGTTCGCGTGGTGATGCCCGCCGCGACCGGGGGTTCCCGTTGATGCGATTGAATGACTTCAGGTTTTCCGCAACAGGTGTGGCAAGGGCTCTGTTGGCCGTCGCACTCCTGATCGGCACCGGTGTGACATGGTCCCATGCCCAGCCCGCCGCTTCCCCCTCTTCCCCACAAGCAGCACAGACTCAATCAACTGCGCCCCAGGTGGCAGAGAACGCTGGCAAGCAAGAAGCATCCAAGTCTGAAGAGGACGAGCTCAATGTGTATCGTCACGCGCCCATCGTGCAGACGATTGCTCGCATGATGCACATGAAGCTGGAGACGACGGCTCGTCTGCTGGAGTACATCAATTTCGCCGTTTTGGCCCTGGCCCTTGGCATTCCGCTTGTGCGAATCCTGCCCAGGATCCTGCATCATCGGCGCCGCACGTTGCAGGAGAATCTGGATTCAGCTCGGCGGATGACAGAGGATGCGCGCTCGCGACTTGCGGCCGTGGAGGCCAGACTCGCAAAACTGGACGATGAAATTGCGCAGATTCGAGCGCAGGCTGAGGAAGAGGCCAAGGGCGATGAGGCCCGGATCAAGTCCAGCATCGGCGAGGAGAGCGTGCGCATCGTACAAGCGGCAGAACAGGAGATCGCCTCCGCAACCGCGCAAGCGCGTCGTGGGCTGCGCGCCTTGGCCGCCGAACTGGCGGTAGATCACGCTGCCCGCCAACTCGTACTCACGCCTGAGGCAGACCGTGCGCTGATTGACGAGTTTGTTCGCGACGCAGCCACAAGGGGGCAAAACTAGATGGCCGCGTTTGTCGCACGCTATGCGCAGGCATTTCTGGACGTCGTGATTGCAGCCAGGATGGACGTGGCCGCAGTGGATCGCCAAATCGGAGATTTCCTCGCAACCTGGAACGGCAGTGCAGAACTCCGCGCCTTCCTGACCAACCCCGCGATTGCCGCTCCCCAGAAAGTTGCGTTCCTTGACACGCTGAATCAGAAGCTGGGCATGCAAAAGGAAACGCGCAACCTGATGGCGGTCCTTATCAACAACGATCGCATTGGCGAGGTTGCAGCGGTGATCGCCGCGTATCGACTCGCAATGCAGGAGCGCCAGGGCATTCAACAGGTTGAGATCGTAACGGCTCGCGAACTCGCTGGGGCCGAGCGGGAAGCACTTCTGGCTGGAGTGGCAAAGCTCGTCAAAGGCAAGGTGGATGCAACCTTCAAGTTGGATCAGGGAATACTCGGCGGCACGATCGTACGCATCGGTTCGACGGTTTACGACGGCAGCGTGCGCGGCCGGCTTGAAAAGCTAAAAGAAACTCTCGTAGCCGGCTAGTTCCGGCACAGCGCAAGTCAGGATTTAAAGGACAGGAAGAGCAAAATGGCTCAAATCAAAGCAGACGAGATTACGCAGCTTCTTCGCGAGCAGATCGCGAACTACGACTCCAAGGTCCAGGTGGATGAGGTCGGGACCATCACCTCGCTTGGCGATGGCATTGCGCGCCTTCACGGCCTCGATAAGGTCATGGCGGGCGAGTTGCTCAGCTTCCCCCACGGAATCGCCGGCCTGGCTCTGAGTCTCGAAGAAGATCAGGTAGGAGCCGTTGTGCTCGGTGACTACACAGAAATTCGCGAAGGGGACGAAGTAAAGCGGACTGGCAAAATCCTCTCCGTCCCGGTCGGCGAAGCCATGATTGGTCGCGTTGTCAACGCGCTGGGCTTGCCGATTGATGACAAGGGACCGATTGCAACCACAAGCTCCCTGCCTGTTGAGCGTCTTGCTCCCGGCATTATTGATCGTCAGCCCGTACGCGAGCCCATGGCGACTGGCCTCAAAGCCATCGACGCGATGATCCCAATCGGCCGTGGCCAGCGCGAACTCATCATCGGCGACCGCCAAACCGGCAAGACCGCCGTGCTGCTTGACACCATTATCAACAACGCAAAGAACGATCTCATCTGCATCTATTGCGCCATTGGACAGAAGCGTTCATCGATTGCACAGGTGGTGCAGACCCTGACAGAAGCCGGCGCCATGGGCCACACCATCATCGTCGCCGCCTCGGCCTCAGAACCGGCGCCCATGCTGTACCTTGCCCCCTACGCGGCCACCGCCATCGGCGAGTACTTCCGCGACAATGGCAAACACGCGCTGGTGATGTATGACGATCTCTCAAAGCACGCCATGGCCTACCGCGAAATCTCTCTGCTTCTGCGCCGCCCGCCGGGCCGCGAAGCCTACCCCGGCGACGTGTTCTATCTCCACTCCCGTCTGCTGGAGCGCTCGTCCAAGATGAGCGAGAAGAAGGGGGGCGGTTCTCTGACAGCTCTTCCGGTCATCGAAACACAGGCCGGCGACGTCTCCGCGTACATCCCAACGAATGTGATTTCGATTACGGACGGCCAGATCTTCCTGGAAACCGACCTGTTCAACTCCGGCGTGCGTCCGGCGGTAAACGTCGGCCTTTCGGTCTCGCGTGTCGGCTTTTCGGCGGCAATCAAGGCGGTCAAGCAGGTTGGTTCCACCCTCAAGCTTGACCTGGCGCAGTACCGCGAGCTCGCGGCATTTGCCCAGTTCGGCTCGGACCTCGATCCGCTGACGCAGAAACAGCTCAATCGCGGCCAGCGCCTGACGGAACTGCTCAAACAGCCCCAGTTCCAGCCGCTCACCTGGCAGCAGCAGGTCGTCGTACTTTTTGCCGGAACACAGGGCTATCTTGATGATCTGCAGGTCTCGGATATCCGGGCCTTTGAGGACGGCCTGCACAAGTACTTTGCAACGGCGCAATCGGCCCTGATGGATGATCTGACCAAAAAGAAATCGCTGGACGATGATCTTCGCAACCGCATGCACGCTGCTCTCAAGGAATACAAGGCAGGCTTTGTTGCAGAGGCAGCGGCAATCACGGCATGAAAGGCTTCCATCGCTGCTCACTGTAAGCTGACGGCAATGGACTGCGGAAACGAACAGAATCGACCTGGCTGAATTCCAGCACTCGGCCAGGTTCCAAACAAGACGCACCAAGTCAGTAGCGGCACCATGGGCTAGGGCTGGAAGCTAGGAGCTGGAAGCTCAAGATATGGCAAATGTCCTCGATCTAAGACGGCGCATCCGCAGCGTGAAGAACACGCGACAGATCACCAAGGCCATGAAAATGGTCTCTGCCGCTAAACTGCGCCGCGCACAGGAGCGCGCCATGGCCGCACGGCCTTACGCGCGCATGATTGCCAGTGTGCTGGTGTCACTCACTCGTCGCATTGATCTATTTGATGAGGAGACCGGGAACCTTCGCCATCCGCTTTTCACCACCCGTCCAGAAAAGAAAATCCTGTTGATTGTCGTCTCCGGTGACAAGGGATTCGCAGGCGCGTTCAACTCGAACATTCTTAAAACCGCCTTCCAGTTCATCCAAGGCAATCCAGATAAGGAAATTGATGTGGAAGCGGTGGGGCGCAAGGGCCGCGATCAGATGCGTCGCCGCTACCCAGCAGCCACCTATGCCGAAATCGCCGACGACCAGGGCAACCTGCGTAAGGTCCGCGACCGCAAGGCACGCGTGGAAGTCACTGGCGATCATCCGGGCATGTTGCTCAAGTTGGAAACCGATCGCGTCTTCGCCATGGCACAGAGCATCATCTCGCGCTATCGGCACGAAGAGATTGATGCCGCCTACATCATCTACAACGAATTCAAGTCCGTCATCCAGCAGCGGCTCGTGGTCGAGCGCCTGCTGCCGCTGATTGAAATTGGCAGCCAGCAGCTTGCCGGAGCGGTCGAGCCCACCGTTGAAGAGCGGGAACGCGCGGCCCAGGCTGCACTGACCGCGGGTATCGAACTGGAGCCGACCGACACCACTGAAGCGGACGAAGAAGCGCGCAAATTCGGCACCGCGCAAGTTGACTACATTTACGAGCAGCCGTCTGAGGAGCTGTTTGCAGGGCTCATTCCGCAGTATGTCTCCTCCATGCTCTACCATGCGATGACCGAGTCCGTCGCCGCCGAGCACGCCGCCCGAATGACGGCCATGGACTCGGCCACGAATAACGCATCGGAGATGATCGATTCGCTCACGCTGCACATGAACCGCGTGCGTCAGGCGGCCATCACCAAAGAAATCATCGAAATTGTTTCGGGCGCGGCAGCGCTCTAAAGGCGAGAAAAGTTATGGCAGAGAACATCGGCAAAGTGATTCAGGTCTCCGGCCCGGCCGTAGACGTGCAGTTTGAAGAGGCGAAGATGCCGCCCATTTACCAGGCGCTGCGCGTCACGAGCGAAGGCTTCAAGGTGCCATTACCAATCAGCGTCATCCTTGAGGTGCAGCAGCACCTGGGCGAGGGACGCGTGCGCACCGTCGCCATGGAAGCCACTGACGGCATGGTTCGCGGCATGAAGGCCATCGACCTTGGCGGCCCGATCCGCGTGCCCGTGGGCAAAGAGACACTGGGCCGCGTCATCAACGTCATCGGCGAGCCGGTGGATGAGCTTGGCCCCGTCGGCGAGAAGGAGCGCAAGCCCATCCATCGCCCTGCCCCACTATTTGACGAGCAGTCCACCCGTGAAGAGATGTTCGAGACGGGCATCAAGGTCATTGATCTGATCCAGCCCTTTCTTAAGGGCGGCAAAATCGGCCTCTTCGGCGGCGCCGGTGTCGGCAAGACCGTTGTCATCATGGAGCTCATCAACAACGTCGCCAAGAATCATGGCGGTTACTCGGTCTTTGCGGGCGTGGGTGAACGGACGCGCGAGGGCAACGACCTGTGGCTCGAGATGACGGAGTCAGGCGTCATCAAACCCGGCAAGTGGCAGGATTCAAAGTGTGCCCTGGTCTACGGCCAGATGACGGAACCCCCCGGTGCGCGTCTGCGCGTGGCCCTCACCGGCCTCACCGTTGCCGAGCACTTCCGGGACGAAGAGGGGGCCGACACGCTGCTCTTCGTCGACAACATCTTCCGCTTCACGCAGGCTGGCTCAGAGGTTTCCACGCTGCTGGGCCGCATGCCCTCCGCCGTGGGCTACCAGCCCAACCTGGCCACGGAGATGGGCGAGTTGCAGGAGCGCATCACCTCCACCAGCAAAGGTTCCGTCACCTCCGTGCAGGCCGTCTACGTGCCCGCTGACGACTTAACTGACCCGGCTCCGGCAACGACCTTCGCTCACCTGGACGCCACCACCGTGCTGAGCCGTCCGCTCTCTGAGCTCGGCATTTACCCTGCCGTTGATCCGCTGGCTTCCACCTCGCGCATCCTCACCGCGCGCGTCGTCGGCCAGGAGCACTATGACGTAGCGCAAGGCGTCAAGCGCATTCTGCAGCGGTACAAGGACCTGCAGGACATCATCGCCATTCTTGGCATCGACGAGCTTTCGGAAGACGACAAGCTCACGGTCGCCCGCGCCCGCAAGGTGCAGAAGTTCCTGTCGCAGCCCTTCCACGTAGCCGAGCAGTTCACGGGGATTCAGGGCCGCTACGTCAAAATTGCCGACACTGTGCGGAGCTTCAAGGGCATCATCGAAGGCAAATACGACGACATCCCCGAACAGGCCTTTTATATGAAGGGTTCCATCGAGGAAGTGATCGAGACAGCCGAGAAGTTGAAGGCGAGCGTCTAATGGCACAGGATCACAACGAGATTCGAGTTCGGCTCGTAACGCCCGAGCGCACCCTGTTCGAGCACACGGCGCAGTCTGTTGAGCTGCCGTCGAAAGCCGGTTATATGGAAGTCCTCTATGGTCATGCACCGCTGCTTGCCGAGCTAGGCGCCGGCGATGTCACTCTGCGAGGCGGACCCGGCGGAGACGAACGCTACAACGTGAATTGGGGCTTTGTCGAGGTGCTTCCGGATCGTGTCACAATCCTGGCTTCCGACGCCCTCAAGCCGGGCGAAATCGATGTGCCGCGCGCAGAAAAGCAGCTCGATCACGGTTTGGCGCTTTGGAAGCAAGCCGGCGAAAGTGAAGAGGCCTACGACGAGGCCCTTCGCATCATTGCGGAAGCCGAAGCCAAAATCGCTTCAGCCTCCCAACCCTAATTTGCATCCCAGCATTGATCGATGAGAGAGGCTTCGTCCCGCGACGAAGCCTCTCCGCTTTTGATGAATCCTGAAACGGAGCCCTTCAGTGGCTGTCTCCATCATGGTCCAGATCGCCAGCCGACTGGGCCGAATGCTGCCCCGCGGAGCTGATCGTAACGGAGGCCTGAGCTGTGGTGCGGCTGGGCGAAGCAGGTGACGGCGCAGCCGTGGGCCGGGTTGGAGTTGCAGGCGCGCTCGCCTGGGGTGCAGCCATCGCGCCGGGTGAAATTGCGGTCAACATGGGTGTAGGTCCTCCTTGAACCTTGCCCAACCTATCGGCCTTGTCGTCAAGATCATGACCTGCGATCGATGAAGATGTATTCATCTTCCCTATTTGATTTCGTTCAGGGCATCGCACTGGGTTGGCTGAATGCCTCCAGTATTCAATTTGCCCCGCCAGCGCCTACAATGCATTTGAGATGGCCAAGACGAAAAATTCCACGTTTGAAGTGACGTGCCCGGACTGCAGCGCGATCCTGAAGATTGATGCGACTACCGGACTTGTCGTGAGCCACACACCGGCTCCGCGCAAGCGCACTTTCGAAGATCTCGAAATGGCCGCTAAGGCGATGCGCGAACAGGAAGAGCGCACAGAATCGATCTTCCGTCAGTCTATGGGCGCTGAAAAGAATCGGGCGGACTTGCTTGAGAAGAAGTTTGCCGAAGCGCTCAAGAACGCGAAGGATGCACCAGAGGGCAAGCCATTACGTGAATTTGACCTGGATTAAGGCTGGATGATGGACGCGCCTCGGGACCGAATGGAGTGACAACCCCCATCGCCAGACGCAACACAAGGCAAGTCAGAGATGCAGATCGCTTGCCAGGAGGAGGAATTATGGGTTTGACACCAGTTGCAACACGATCCGCGGCGGATCGGCCGCAGAGTTCCGGATCCGCGCGATCCGATGCACCAGATTGGATTGGCATGGCCGCCGGTGGGTCCCTGATTGCTGCCGGACTCTTACTGTTTGCGGGCAAGCGCCGCGCGGCCATGGCCGCAGCCGCAGCAGGCACCTCGCTTGCCATGCTGGAGCAGCAGGATCTTTTGCGAACGCTATGGAGACAGCTCCCAGGCTACGTTGACCAGGTGCAACAGGCCATCAGCCAGGTCCGCAGCACAGTCGAAGAGTTCACAGCAAAGGCTACACCTGAACCTGGACCCGGTCCTCGCCCAGTTTCAAGCCCTGACCAAGGCTAGACTCGACAATCGAGTCATTTTCACGGGTGATCCCTCAGCGCGGGCAGAGAGGGAAATCTGAGAGGAGTCTTCATGCGCCAACCTGTTCTCACTTCCGTGGCTGTGCTTTGCGCCGCTTGCTGCAGTCTCGCCGCACAGACTACGACCACCGTCAGCCCCACCACGGCAGCTGAGGCGCCTACCCGCGATACAAGCTACATCGATCCACAGGGAACGGCGCACGTCACACGAGTCGTCCCGGTTCCATTGACTTTGAGTCCTGAGGCGCAGAGATCGGTCAGCCACTCTGAACCTGATCAGGGACCACCGCAATCTCTAGAGGATCGGCGCAGATCCACCGATGCCTGGGCTTTGCGGGCAGCCGCGGAATGGAGCCGCCTGTGCCCCAATCAGCTTGTCAACACCACCATGGGAGGTGTTCCGGTCCGTATCGTAACCCCAAACAACATGCCGGCGACAAACACGGACAAAGTCCTCCTGAACATTCACGGCGGCGGCTTCAACTCCGATTCGGGCTCTTACACTGAGACCATTCCAATGGCCGGATTCACCGGGATCAAAGTGGTCGCCGTGCTCTACAGGCTTGCACCGGAGTTCCCATTTCCCGCGGCAGTCGAAGACTCGATTGCCGTGTATAAGGAATTGCTGAAGACTTACAAGCCCAGCCACATCGTGATCTACGGAACCTCCGCAGGCGCGATCCTAACCGGCGAAGTTGCCGTGAAGATCAAGCAGCTGGGTTTACCCATGCCGGCCGCGCTGGGCATCTTCAGCGGCATGGGAGACTTTGCGCGCGCTGGGGACTCACAATCGCTCTTCGCCTTGCGGGGGCTTTCCGGCCATCTCGATCCGCCCACTCCAGGCGCACATGACCCATCCTATGTCGCGAACACGAACCCAAAGGATCCGGTTCTGTCGCCTGTTTACGCGGACCTGCACGGCTTGCCGCCCACACTCTTCGTCACCAGCGAGCGTGATATGTTGCTCAGCGGAACTGCGAACCTGCATCGAGCCTTCCTTGAAGCGGGCGTCGATGCCAGGCTCATCGTCTTTGACGGACTGCCCCACGCCTTCTGGTACAGCTCCACAATGCCCGAGGCGCTGGAAGCCAACCACATGATGGCAAATTTCTTTGTGAGCGAACTCCAGAGATAAACTCCATTAACCCATGATGGTTAGCACGGGGCACGGTGCGTTTGCGATGATGCGAAACGCGCTCGATGTGCGCATCTCCAAGCTGAGAAACGGCGCTCTGCGAATTCCCAGAACGAGCAGATCGATGGAATCCTCCTCCAGATGTCTCATAATTCGCTGGTGAGCCTTGCCGGACTCGACATAGGTGTTTGGACTGCAAAAGTCCCGCGCCTGCCGGGGGACAAGCCGTTCAAGCTCTTCCACGTGCTGATTCCGCAATTGTTCCCAGCCCGCAGGGTCTTCTTCTGCAATCTCAGGAACCACATTGAGAACATCGAGTGTTCCCCCAGCTTGCTCGGAAAATGAGAGAGCAAACATCGCGGCGTGGGTCGTGGCCGGTGTCAAATCGGTTGCATAAAGAATGTGGCGAAAAAGCCTCGTGCTTTCGGTAACTCGCGGGGCCCGCGGACCGATGGTAAGGCAGGGCCAAAAAGTTGACCGTAGAATCTTCTCGGCAACCGACCCCATCAACTCGTGTTCGAGTATACCGCCTCCGTGGGTTCCCAAGACAAGCATCGAAGGCGCATGATGGTCTGCCAATTTGGGGATCACTTCATTCGGATTCCCTTCCAGCAGCACCGGAACGGCCGTCACCGATCCCTTGGTTAATGCATCCGACTTCTGCCTCAGCCGAACCTCCAACTCCTCGCGTTGGCGACTTGTCTTGCGCAAGCCATGCTCCACCTCCATGGCTGCCTGGGTCAGCAGAAAGGCGTGCGTCACAAGGAGTGCCGCTGAAAAGTACTCAGCCAGAAGCCATGCGTAATCACCCGCGTTCTCTGAACAGCTGTAGAAATCCGTCGCATAAACAATTGTATTGACATTGACTTCAGACCGATCGTTCTCAACATCCACCGTGGCTGATTTCCTTTCTGCCGGCCCGGCACATGCGGGCACCGCTCGGGCCATTGCCCCCTTCTGCCTTTTAGATGCTGCCACGGGCCATCGAGTCAAGCGTATCCGGGACAGAATTCACCTCTAAGAATGCCAAAAGTGAACCTGCTCTTCATTAAAATTCGACACTTGACACCCAAGTAAATCACATCTGCCTTCAACGAACGACACCATCTCGCCATCTTTCCCCAAGTTTGCAACGCGGCCGTTCCCGTCGAGAGAGAGGCAATTGGGTGACCTCAAATAGATCCGTTCAAACCTCACCAGACGCACATGCTTGATCCACACCCGCCCGCACCCAAGAGAAACTCCAGACAATCCACCGCTCAGGGTTCAAGCCAGCCGACGAGGCACCGGCGTAGCCAGAGGAATCGGATGACTCGCCACTTCCCATTCTCGAACCTGGTTGCGAAACGGGAATACCCCAGACATTGCTTCGACCCGAAGCACGGCAAATCGTTGAGAACCCGGCGACCTCAGAATAGTGTCGATCCAGCATCGCGGAAATCCATCCGCCTGCATTGGGAGTAGCCGAAACGGTGGTGTACCACAGGTCTCGTCCGCGCAGGGAAATCCCCGCCAATCTGACCCAGTTAGCCCTTGGCTATCAGCAGGTGCTGGATGCCAACCCGAGTCAAACAGAGGCGCTGGTCGGGATGAGCCTTGTTGCCCTCGCAAGCCATCAAAACGAGGCTGCTGTGGTGTTGGCGAAAGCAGCTGTTGCTGCGTCACCGCAGATCGGCATCACCTGGATCACTCTTGGACAGGTCTTGAAGGCCGAGGACCGCATTGGAGAGGCAGAATGGGCCTATGAGAGGGCACTGTGCATCGACGGTATGGACGGTTTGGCGCAGCTGGGCCTCGGCGAGCTTCGCTTGTCCATGGGGCTGCCTGAAGCCTCACTTGCGCATTACCGCCTGGCATTGCGCCGTCAACCCGCAATGGCGGCAGCGCATCTGGGAATTGGACATGCACTGGCTTCCATGAATCGGCATGCGGAGGCGCTTGCCCACTGTCGGCAAGCTCATGATCTGGCCCCTCACATGGCCGAGTGCGATTTTTGTCTGGGCTTCGTTCTCGCGCGTCTGGGACACATTGACGACGCCGTCGCGCATTATCGGATTGCCATCGCGCGCCGCTCCGACTTTGCCGCAGCATGGATGAATCTTGGTGTGCTCTTGCGCGAGCAGGGCAAGCTTCACCATGCCGAAGCGGCGCTTGCGCGGGCTGTCGCCCTCCGCCCTGAAAGCGTCGATGGTTGGCTTAACCTGGCTTTGTTACTGCGCGAGCAGCGACGTCATCCTGAATCCGAGCAGGTTCTTCGCAAGGCATTTGCGCTGGAGCCGGATCACACGCATGTCCTGATGGCTTTCTGCCAGCTCTGTTTGGCCAGGAATGATCTCCCCGGAGCCTGGGAATGGCTTCGCTGGGCGCAAGCGCGTGCACCATTGCATGCTGAGATCCTCAATCTTCATGGAATTCTGCTTCATCACGAGCGGAAGCCGGCGGAAGCAGCCAAAATCTTCCGGCGTGCTGAAGAATTAGGTAGCTTATCCGCTGCGTCCAACCGCGGAAACAGTCTCCTGGACATGGGACGGCTCGAGGAGTCCCTCCGTGCGCATGAGCTGGCCGTGCTGCGCAATCCAGAAAGTGCAGGCGCGCGCTACAACCTTGCGTTGACGCAACTCCGGATAGGCGATTGGGCAAACGGCTGGGCGAACTACGAATCACGCTGGAGGTTTCGTGAAGTGCATCCTTCTCCGCTCTACTTCCGTTGTCCGCGATGGCGAGGTGAGCCTCTCGAAGGCCGACGCATTCTGCTTTATGCCGAGCAGGGGCTGGGCGATGCGATCCAGTTCTGCCGATACACTGCCATGGTTGCCGCCCGAGGTGGCGAGGTCATCCTACAGGTCCATCCTCCAGTCGTGCGCCTGATGCATTCCCTGGGGGTCGTCAGGACCGGGCTGGCTTGCGTTGCGCAACTCGGCGAGGAACCTCCCGCCTTCGATCTGGAATGCCCTCTTATGAGTCTTCCGGCAATCTTTGGCACGACCGTTAAAACGGTACCCTGGTCAGGACCATACCTGGCAGCCGTCGCAGATCAAGTCGCGCGCCATTGGCAGCAAGCCGGCGCAGACGCAGGGTTCAGAGTGGGGGTGGCATGGGCGGGCAATCCCAACTACAAAGCAGACAAATTCCGCTCCATGAGACTCCGAACGCTCACCCCACTCCTTCGCATACCGGGCGTGCAATGGATCTCCCTGCAGAAAGGCGCAGCAGCCGCACAGATTTCCGTGCTTCCCGAGAATTTGAATCTTCATGATGGAGCCAGCATGGATCGCGATCTGGCGGATACGGCGGCGCTCATCGCGACCTTGGACCTGGTCATCACAACCGACACGTCCATCGCTCACCTCACGGGCGCGATGGGCAAGCCCGTCTGGATCATGTTGCCGTACCTGAGCGACTGGCGCTGGATGCAGGATCTGCCCGCCACTCCCTGGTACCCCACTGCCACGCTCTTTCGCCAATCCAGCCCTGGAGACTGGAGCCCGGTGCTGGAACGAATCGCCGCACGCCTCACCGCTTCGGCATTCACCCAGTGCTTGCCTCCAATGCAGAAATTTTAGAAATCCCTTGACAAGACATACTCTATGTTTTAGAGTTCTCTACATTGGTTGATTCGTCCTGCTTCTACCAAGTGATTTGGCCAATCTGGAGGTTCTCTATGGGACTCCTGTTCCATCGATTCAATCAGCGGAGATTGCCGTACACTCCACTGGTTGCAGTGACCTTATTTTCAATCGGTGCTGCCCTTCACGCCGCACAACCAGATCATCGCGCGTCGGTGCAGGAGCAGCGTGCCGCTATGCAGAAGCTGGCCTTTCTTGTTGGCTGCTGGAAGGGTCCCGTGACCATCCAGCGCGGACAAGCTGGACCCATCCGCCTGACCCAGACCGAAGACATCGCTTACAAGCTGGATGGTCTGGTCATCCTGATCCAGGGCGCAAGCACCGAAACAGACGGCAAAATTCAGTTCGAGGCATTAGCCACCGTCGCCTACGATGAACCGTCTCACGCCTATCGCATACGCGCCTACAATGACGGGCACTACGTCGACACGGTGTTCAAGGTGTTTCCAGAGGGCTTTTCCTGGGAGTTCTACAGTGGCCCCGCGCACATAGTGAACTCGATGCATCGGACCCCCTCAGGCGATTGGCAGGAAACCTCAAGTGTGTCTCTGCCCAACCGACCTCCATTTCCCAGCATTCAGATGCTGTTGCACCGAATTTCTTAGACCGTTCACCAACCGGAACTCGCAAGCCGACGCGACAAAATGAAACGAAAAAGGAGGATATCGATGATCGAAGAGAGCAAAACTGAGGATTTGAACGAGAGACTTCACCTGATTGAAACCATGATTGCTGAAGGACGTCGCTCCACGGAAAGCTGGGGATGGGTCTTCGTCTTGTGGGGTATCGCTTACTACGTAGCCATTCTGTGGGCCGCGCACGGGGGCAAGATGTTTGCATGGCCTGTGACGATGATCGCAGCGGCGATCATCTCCGGGATGACCAAGGGCCGCAGAACGCGAGACCAGCCGGCAACGACGATCGGCCGGGCGATTGGCTCAATCTGGGTGGCGATGGGGCTGTCGCTGTTCATTCTCCTGATGGCACTTGGATGGAGCGGGCGCCTGACCGATGCACGGCTCGCCATCGCGATTGCGACCGCAATGTTGGGCATTGCGAATCTGGCGTCGAGCATAATTCTGCGCTGGAAGGCTCAATTCGCCAGTGCATTTGTCTGGCTTGTTGCGTCGGTGGCAGTCTGCTATGTCGCAGACAACGCAGTCATTCCCGTATTTGTTGGCGCCATCTTCCTTTGCCAGATTGTCTTTGGCTTTTACGGCATGTTGTGTGAAACCAGGATGCGCAAACTGCGCGGGGCCAGCCATGCCTGAGCTGCCGGAACTCAATCCTGTCATCCACGGAAAGCTTCGTCTGGCCGTGCTTTCGCTGCTCGTTGCGGTGGAAGAGGCAGACTTTACGTGGCTCCGCACGAAGACCGGCTCGACCGACGGCAACCTGGGCGCGCAGATGGTGAAGCTGGAAGAGGCCGGATATGTCACGGTCGAGAAGCGCTTTCTGGAACGAAAGCCGCAGACACTCTACCGCTTGACCGATGCCGGCAGGCATGCGCTTGCGGAATATGTCCAGGCACTGCGCGAACTGCTGGGAAGCGCCCTCTGAGTCCAGCAAAGAGCTCAGGCGTGAAGCCCGGAGCCCACTGCGGGAAGCTGGGACAGCCCTTCGCGCACCCTGCGCATGATGCCAAGATAGTACGAGAGATTGTGGATGGTGTTGAGCGTCGCCGAAAGCGCCTCGCCAGCCTGCATCAGATGACGCAGATAGGCTCGCGAATAACGTCCGCACACCATACAGGAGCAAGCGGGATCAGGTGGGCTCTGATCCTCGGCATACTGCCTGTTCTTGATATTCAGCCGGCCTTCACTCGTGAAGAGAAGCCCATGCCGGGCCGCGCGCGTCGGCAACACGCAGTCCATCATGTCCACGCCCAACTTGGCGTATTGCTCAATCTCCTCCGGGTAGCCCACGCCCATCACATAGCGTGGCTTGTCCTTCGGCAAGTAGGGGAGCACTTCGGCAATCACTTCGAGCGTTAGGTGACGCGGCTCGCCGACACTCAGTCCGCCAATCGCATAACCATCAAAATCCATCTCCACCAGCCGTTCCGCGCTCTCGCGGCGCAGGTCAGCATAGGTTCCCCCCTGCACAATGCCAAAGAGACTCTGCGTCTTACCGCTCAGATTCTCATGCCAGGGAACGTCGTGCTGATGAGCGCGAAAGTGATCCAGAGAACGAAGCGCCCAGTTCATCGTGAGCCGCAGGCTCTCGCGGGCACGATCTTTTTCAGCCGGATACTCTGTGCACTCATCGAATGCCATCGCAATGTCGGCACCCAGCGCAATCTGCACATCCATGGAATGTTCCGGCGTAAAGAAGTGCGAGCTGCCATCCAGATGCGAGCGAAAACGGACGCCTTCGTCCGTCACCTTGCGCAATTGGGCAAGGCTGTAGACTTGGAAACCGCCGGAGTCGGTCAATAGAGCGCGCGGCCAGCTGATGAATTGATGCAGTCCACCCATGCGCCGAATCGCTTCATGGCCGGGTCGCAGATAAAGGTGATATGTGTTGCCCAGGATGATCTCTGCGCCCAAAGATTCCAGCACATCCTGTGATACAGCTTTGACTGTCCCCGCGGTTCCCACCGGCATGAACACTGGCGTTTCCACTGCCTGATGCGGCAAAGTCATGACGGCGCGCCGGCCGCCTGAGACGGTGTTCGCCAATATCTGGAATTCAAGAGCCATAGCTCCGATTCTACCGGGCGGCGAACCAGTCCCGGCCACGCAGCAGGGTCACGGAGTCCAACGCACCAGGCTGATCAGCACGCAGCGATTTCACAAGCGCCGCCACAGTGGCGCGGCTGCGCGGCTCCACCAGCTCCGGTGCGATCTCGTGCAGCGGAATCAGCACAAAAGCCCTCTGCGCCATGCGAGGGTGCGGCAGGTCCAGGCCCGCCTCATGTAAAACCAGATCCCCCACAATCAACATGTCCAAATCGAGGGTGCGCGGGCCATTGGGAATGCTTTGAAACCGGTCCCGGCCAAATTCAGCCTCGATTTCCAGCAGCCGATGCAGCAGCAGGCGCGGCCCAAGATCGGCTTCAACTGCGATCACCGCATTCACAAAATGGGGCTGATCCAGGAAGCCCACAGGCGAGGTACGGTAGAGGGACGACCACGCCTGAATCCGGCCGTACGCGCCGAGCCGTTCCGCGGCAACTGCAAGGGTTGAGGCCGGATCTCCCACACTGCTCCGCAGATTTGCCCCCATCCCGATGTACGCAATGGCCATGTGTCTTCTAGAGTAACGCGCGCCCCTGCCTGAGTACGCCTCTGCGTCGAATCGGCAGGGATGCTCCGCCTCGATGTCTCCATCGCGCTCCGCAACACGCGGCATGCAGAACCTCCGGGATCAGGCGTCCGAAACTGACATTTTCTTCCTGCTTCCGGCAGAGCAGTTTCGAATATCGGGCACAGGAGATTAAAATACACGAGAGTAATGTGCCTGGATTACCAGGTTGAACTAGGATCAAAGTGCAAATGGATGCAGCGCACGCACTCTGCCGGTGCGTGGCAGCCTGTAGCAGCGAGTCTTAGGGCCTTCATCAATGGCCCCTGCCTTGGCAAACCAGTCCGACCAGGACAGAAAAGGAATCCCCTTGAGCGCAATGTGGAAACCCACTCAATCCGGCCCCGCAGCACCAACCCCCACCCCTGAGCCGGCTCGTCCGGCAACACCTGCCCCCACGTTTGAACCGGCACGTCCTGCAGCACCTGCAGGGGAGCAGGCTTCGATCGGCAAGGGCCTGTTCATTAAAGGTGAAATCACCGGATCAGAGTCGCTATTTATCGATGGCAAAGTGGAGGGAAGTGTCAATCTGCCGGGCAATCGCGTCACGGTCGGCAGAAATGGCCAAGTCTCCGCCAGCATCAACGCCCGTGAAATCGTCGTCCTCGGCAAAGTCCGTGGAAACGTCAACGCAACCGACCGCGTGGATATTCGTGCGGAGGGTTCCCTGACCGGCGACGTCGCTGCAGCCCGAATCAGCATTGAAGATGGCGCTTTCTTCAAGGGCGGTATCGATATCAAGAAGCCGGATTCGAAGCCGGCGCCGACCCCAGCGCCTGCGGCAGAAGCGCCTAAGACGGCCTAGATTCCTCCATACCTCGCAAAGACAAGAGCTCCCATGCAGGTGGGAGCTTTTGTCTTTCCATACCGGTTAAACGCAAGCTCCTAAGCCAGACGGAGCCGTTTGCGAACCACTCTTGGCAACTCTGACCCCGTCATGGTCAACAAGCGGTCTGATGCCATCAACCACACCACACCTCCCGGCAGCAGAATGAAAAGGTCCGCAAACCGGCCACGGATTGCGAGAGATGACCAGTAGGTTTGGATGAGATGGCTTCCCAACCGTGAGAAGAGTGCCCACACGGCAACGCAGCTCACCAGCGATGCCGCCAGACATCGTCCAATCTCGGTATAGTCCAGACTGGCCAGCGAGACCATGTGCCGTCGATGCAACAAGACAGCGATCGTCAGAGTTTGCAGCGCAATGCCGACATCCGATGCCGCCGCAAGGCCGATCGCGCCAAATCCGTGAAAGAGGCCCGCGTAGATCGGCAAAGACACCAGCGTGACGATTGTGCTCGCAACCATCGGCACAAAGGTGTTGCCGGCCGCATAGAACGCCCGCGAGTAAATAGCCTGCGCCGACCATAGAAAAATGGAAATGGAAAAAACCGCAAAGTAGGTCGCGCAAAGGTGCACATCGGCCGCTGAGAAGCGCCCGCCACGAAAGACCAGATCGATCATCGGCTCGCCGAGGGCAACCATGCCCGAAGAGGCGAGTAATCCCATACACGCGACACGGGAGACGGAATCAGCCACTTCGGTCGCAAATTCGAAATGATTGTCCTTGGCCCACAAAGTGGCAAAAAAAGGCATCGATGCCGCGCCCGCGGCCTGTGCCAGTACAGCCATAGGTGCCGTAAAAAACTGCTTCGCGTAATTGAATAGCGAAACTGCGCCGCCAATCCGAGAAGCGAAATGGGCAATAATCCAACTGTCGGCCGTAACCAGTGAAACCCCCGCCATCAACGGCAGAGAGAGACGCACCCATTCACGAAGTCCTTCATCCTGCCAGTCCAGAATCGGTCGATAGCGCGTACCGTTCCGCCTGGCAAAAAACCAGTTCAAAAAGAAGGGACCGAAAAATGCGCCAGCCACGGTGCCAATGGCCAGCGACGCCACCCCCAGCCGCTTCACCAGGAGAATGCCGCCCACGATCGTTCCCATGTTGTAAATCAGTGGTGTGACGGCCTGCACGCTGAACTGCTTGCGTACCAGCAGCACGGCGCCGAAAACGCCACCGGCAAAGAAGCAGAGCTGAGCGGGTAAAAGAATACGCGTCAACTGCACGCAAAGCGCAGCCTTTTGTGCATCGTAGCCCGGAAACATCTTTGCCACGTAAAAGGGCGCTAGAGCCTCCGCGAGCAGGATGGCACCGCCCAAAACCAAATACATCGTGCTCAATATGACCGAAAGTGATCGTTCACCTTCAGCTTCGCGTCCGGTTTCGCGATATCGGGTAAGGATGGTCACGAATGTGATCGAGGCCGCGCCGCCAACCAGGAAATACGAGATCATGTCCGGCAACACAAAGGCCGCATTGAGTGCATCGGCGGCCATGCCGCTGCCGAACAGCCACATGATGTACTTCACTCGGACCAGCCCGATAATGCGCGACAAAAATGTCGAGACCATGAGCACGACGGTTGCGCTGAACGCCGAGTGAGCATGCGATGGATGCATCACTCTCAGCGCGCGCCTCCAACGCGACGTGGGAATCGCATTCGCTCCAGCTTGGCTCGCTTCGGTCACTGGTGTTGATTCTACCGGGCGGAAAGCGCGATCATCGTATCCTCGAAGCGATTTTCCCCAGCCCAAAGACGGCTTGCAGCCCCATGCGCCATCTGTATGCTTGGAATCAAGCAAAGCCGCGATCGATTCGGCTGTCCAGGATTCCGTTTCCTATCCATTTGAGGATGTGGCGCATGAAAAACGTTCGCGGTCTGTTGTTGCTCCTGTTCGTTTCCATTGGCTCACGCGCTCAATCTGTCCACGGCCGTGATGGGATCCGGCTTCCTCCACCCCCCAAGGTCCAGGCCCAACCCGTCGATGACAACTACAACGGAGTCCGTATTACCGATTCCTACCGCTGGCTTGAAGATGCGAATAGCCATGAGACAAAGGCCTTTGTCGATGTCGAGAACGAGTACACTGCGCGCTACTTCCGGCAGACGCCCATCCGGAGCAGGATTGAGAGCACTCTGGAATCCCTTGAACATGTTGCAAGATGGGAGTTCCCGGTCCAGAGAATGGGCAACTACTACTTCCTCAAACGTGAGGCCGGCGAAGATCAGGAGTCAATCTTCCTTCGCCACGGGTGGACCGGAAAGGATGTGCGGCTACTCGATCCCGCCGTTCTGAGCCGCGATCGAAACACATCTCTTACTTTGGAGGATGTTTCCCGGGACGGCAATCTGATCGCTTACGGTGTGCGTCAAGGCGGTGCCGATGAGACGGTGCTGCACATCTTTGACGTGAAGTCCGGCAAAACACTGGAAGACACACTCCCCGCCGGGCTTTACCGGTCGATTCAGTTCACTTCGGACGGCACCGGGCTGTATTACACCCGAACCAGCCAGCAGAGATCACTGCTGTATCTGCACACCATAGGGACTCGCGTGACGCGCGACGCACTGGTCTTCGGCAATGAGTTTCGCGGCGAACTGCTGGGCCCTAACGATCTGTTGCAGTGTTTCATCACCGATGATGAAAAATATCTGGTCGTCACCATTGATCATGGCGTTCCGGCCAAGCGCACAGATATCGTATTTCGTAATCTGACCAAACCGGGTGCTCCCTTTGAAGTGCTTGTCTGGGATATCGACTCCCGATTTTCTGCTAGCTATGCAAAGGGAGCCTGGTATGTGAGAACAGATGACAACGCACCCAACGGCCGTATTCTGCGCGCCGATCCGGGAGTTGCCCCCTCAGCCTGGACAACCGTAGTTCCTGAGTCCTCCGATGCGATCCTCGATGATTCCATCGTCGGAGGAAAACTCTACGTCACCCGGCTCAAAGATGTGCAAACGGAAATCTCCATCTTCACACTGGATGGCAAGCAGATCGGAACCTTGCCCGGCACATCGATGGCGACTGGCTCTGTGGTCCATGGACGCGCAGTGGATCGGTATGGATTCTTCAGCGTTCAATCCTTCATTCAGCCTCCTACGATCTATCGTCTGGATACCTTCACCGGAAACCAGCAGATCTTCGCACAACCCCAGATTCCTTTTGCCTCCAAGGCTTACGAGATCAGGCAAGTGTTTTATGCCTCGAAGGATGGGACCAGGATTCCCATGTTCATCGCTGGCAGAAAGGGACTCAAGCCGAACGGTGCCACTCCCCTGCTGATGACCGGCTATGGCGGCTTCAAAATCAGCATGACACCCACATGGAATCCAATGTGGGCGTGGTGGCTGGAGCAAGGCGGATGGTTTGCCCTTCCGAACCTCCGCGGTGGTGGGGAGTTCGGCGAACACTGGCATGAGCAGGGAATGTTTGAGAAAAAGCAGAATGTGTTCGATGACTGGTTCGCCGCCGCTCGCTACCTGATTGCCCATCAATACACTTCTTCGGAACACTTCGCCATCATCGGCGTGTCCAATGGCGGACTTCTGATGGGAGCCTCGATGACCCAGCATCCGGAGCTCTTTTCTGCCATCGTCTGCGCTTACCCACTGCTGGATATGCTGCGCTACCAGCATTTCCTCCAGGGGTCGCACTGGGTCACGGAGTATGGCTCTTCAGATCACCCAGACCAGTTCTCATACCTCCTCAAATATTCGCCCTATCAGAACGTCAAGGCGGGAACCGCTTATCCGGCCATCCTTTTCTTTACCGGCGAAGACGATACCCGCGTCGATCCTCTGCATGCCCGCAAAATGGCAGCTCTTATGCAAGCTGCCTCGTCCAGCGGCCGGCCTATCCTCCTTCACGAAAGCACCGTCGGCGGACACTCCGCAGGGGTCAGCGTCGACCAGCGAATCCAGGACGACGCGGACATCCTCGCCTTTCTTTGGACTGAGTCCGGCCCTGCACCCGTCTCCCGCTAACAGACCTCGATAGACGCCTCGTCGCGCACAGCGAGATGCAGCAGAAGGACGAAAGTATCAGCCGCCCTGTGTTGCGGAACCACATATTGCAACCCGAAGCGGGAATGAAGGCGAGGAGTTCCCGCCATGGGAATCCTTCGCCGCTCTTCAAGCAGGAAATTCAGGCGTACGCGTTGCATCCGTATATTCTCAGTGGCATGCAGATGACTGCATCGCCTCCAGAAACTCGCTCGAACTCCGGTTTTGCAACGCTCCTGGCCTCCCTCGCCTCCTCATCCAATGTGTCCACAACGGGCTGGGACAATACCGCACTCGCTGAGGATGTAGCAACCCTGAGCTATGAGAAGGCCCTCAAGACCCATACCCGGCGCAGCGGTTATCCAGAGCAGCGGCTCACAGACTTCGAAGAGAGTGGCGGGAACTCATTTCAAGGATTGGGGCAGGAACCCCGACCTGCGACGCAGGAGACTGCCGAACTGAATCCGAAGTTGCCTGTAAATGTCTCCAGGCCTTCGGATGAGCGGGCACATCGAAAATCCGCCAGCGTCACAATCCGGCTTGGAGAGCTTGAGAATGAACAATTACATGCTCGAGCGGCTGAGGCTGGCCTTAGCGTCTCGGCATATCTCCGTTCGTGCATCTTTGAAGTGGAGGAGCTTCGCAGTCAGGTCAAACAAACCCTCGCCGATATGCGCAAATCAAACCCACGCGATCAGGACTCTTCACTGCGCACCGTGCCCCATCCTTCAAGGGGTTGGCGAGAGCGCATCCTGCCTCGCTGGTCCCGGCACCGGGAGGTCGACACCGTTTAATCGACCTGCAACACCAGACACTTCAGATACTCAGTCTCAGGTAAATTCACGATCACAGGATGATCCAGCGAAGCACCGCGCCGCTCTAGAATGCGCACGCGACGATGGGCATCCGCAGCCGCCGCTGCCACAGCTCCCTGCAGCTCCTGCCCACTCACATGGTGGCTGCACGAACAGGTGACCAGCAATCCCCCGGGCTTCAACATCCGCAGGGCACGCAGGTTCAGTTCCTTGTACCCGCGAAGTGCACCTTCCACCGCTCGCCTTGTCTTGGCAAATGCTGGCGGATCCAGCACAATCGCATCGAACTCTTCCCCGGCATCGGACCATCCGCGCAGCAGTTCGAATGCATCGGCCTCCACCCAGTCCACCGTGCCCTTCAGGTACGGGCGATTGACGTCGAGATTCTGCTCCGCCACTTCAAGAGAGGAGCGAGACGCGTCCACCCCGATGACCTGCTGGCAAACCTGAGCCAGATGCAGTGAAAAGCCTCCCTGATAGCAGCAGACATCCAAGGCCCGCGTCGTGCAGCCCAAGCGCTTCGCCCAGTCCCGTGCCGCCGCATAATTCGTGTGCTGATCCAGAAAGGCGCCTGTCTTTTGTCCGGAGTTCGCATCGTAGTGAAACGAAAGTCCGTTCAAATGGAATATGGCGCGGGTGGCTGGCTCTTGAGCGCTTGCAGCCCAAAGCGGCGCAGTGCCCGGCGCGGTGATGCCCTCCAGTTCGCGTATCCGCGGGTCGGGCCTTTCCAGAATCGAGGCTGGCTCCAGCGTCTCTCGAAGTACGCGAACACACACACCCCGAACCGCCGAGTTGTCCAGTCCTTTGGTCAGCAGCTGAGCAATGATGAGGTCACCGTACTTGTCCACGACGAGTCCGGGAAGTTCATCCGCCTCGCTGAAGCAAAGACGACAGGAATCGTTCTCGGGGTTCAGCATCGGCCCGCGCCGCACAATCGACGCGCGCAAGCGGCTCTCCAGCAAATCAAGCCAGCCAGCTTCGTCGATCGCGTCACGTGACACCAGCCGAAGGGCAATCTGAGAGACGGGACTATAGAGTGCGGTGCCAATCAGAATGCCACGCGCATCGGCGACAGGAATTAATCCGGGCTCTGCTTCACGACCCGCCTCGAGCGTCTCGATCTCATTGGCGTACGCCCAAAGATGTCCACCCCGCAGCCGGTCTGCAGCACGGCGGTTCACCCGTGCCCCGACGGGAACAGCCTCCCTTTCAAGCTCCCTGTTGGAAGGGCCTTGAGCGCCGCTCGGCTTCTTCAAACCCTCGGACTTGGATGTCTTCCGTCCTGCTTCTGCTTGTTTCCGTAGCCTGGCCATCTTCCCACTCCGGGTCGGATCGCCGCCGGGAGTGGGGAGGCGGCCTGGCCGCTTGGCCCTATTTCACCTGGAGGCTCTCGATGTAGCTGCTCAGATTGCTAATCCTGAGTTGCTTGTCCATCGCGTTCATCTGGTTCATCTTACCAAGGATTGGTCCCCACACCGGCATCTGCTCGGTACCATGCGCCGGAAGCTTGGTCCCGAACCTCAAAACACTCACAATATGAAGATCCGGGAACTTGCCTTGGTTCTTCCTGCTCAGCAATGTCAGGTTCGTCGGTGGCGTACGAAGTTCACTGGCCACAGGCCCATTCCCTTTTCCATCGACGCCATGGCAGGGCGCGCAGTAGTTCTGATACATCACCTTGCCATCCGTCGGAGATGTCTTTTGGACCGGGATGACGACCTTGGACTGCGACTGGGACTGGGCCGCGCCGGCAACTCCGGCCGCCACTACCAGAGAGAGTGCTAAAAACAAGAGGCGTTTCAGCATCATGGACTCCGTTCTCGACCCCCACACCGCAGGCGACAATACTCCTTTCCCCGGGATGGATCGCAGTGACTACGGGCACAACCAAGCGGCTCCGTGAACACCGACTCTTTTCGACATTGCCGACGATAATGATTGGGAATTGACCTCATTGGTCTTCTATTACGGCCCTGAAGTCACCGAATGTCTCAACAGTCGCGTCTCGCAGGAGGCAGGCCTATAATGAGATATGGCGACTGTCCGGCAGCCCATCTCTCCGGCATCCTCCGGCGCCCTACCCGTATCTCCGGAGCCGGCCCTTCGTTCTGCGCCTCCGCCGGATGAGCAAGCCATTGAGCAGCGCTTCGATGAGCTTCTCCGCCAGGTTCAGGCAAATCGCCCCACTGAAGACGTTTCCCTCATCCGCAAGGCTTGGAATTTCTGCGTTCAGCAGCACCGAGGGCAGTTGCGGGCCTCAGGCGAACCCTACATCATTCATCCGCTTGAGGTGGCCGAGGTGCTGGCCGAACTGAAGATGGACGCAACCGCCATTGCTGCGGGACTGCTGCATGATGCCGTGGAAGACACCCCAGCCACGCGGGAAGAGATCGAAGCAAATTTTGGCGACCAGGTGGCGCACATTGTCGAGGGTGTCACAAAGATTGACAAGATCCAGTTCGCAAACCGTGAGGATCGTCAGGCTGAAAATGTCCGCAAAATGCTTCTTGCCATGGTCTCGGATGTGCGGGTTGTCCTCATCAAGCTGGCCGACCGCCTCCACAATATGCGTACGCTGGAGCATCTGAAGCCGGAGCGTCAGGAGGCAATTGCCCGCGAGACTCTGGACATTTACGCGCCTCTGGCCCATCGACTCGGCATGGGCAAGGTACGTGGCGAGTTGGAAGACCTCGCCTTCCGCTACACCGACCCGGTGAGCTACGAGCAGGTTGCCGCTGCCGTGGAGGCGCGCCGAGTGGAAGGCGAACAGTTCCTGCATAGCGTTGAAGATACGCTTGTGGAACAGTTGCGCGAGAACAACATCCAGGCGCGCGTGGAATGGCGTATCAAGCGGCTTTACTCCATCTTCCAGAAGCTTCAGCGCACCAAAGCCAGCTTTGACCAGGTTTATGATCTGCTGGCACTGCGCGTAATCACGCAGGATGTGGCCTCGTGTTATGCCGTCTTCGGATTGATCCATACCCTGTGGCGCCCTGTGCCCGGACGCATCAAAGACTTCATCGCCATCCCCCGAGCGAACCGCTATCAGTCGCTCCACACCACGGTGATGGGCGAAGGCGGTCATCAGTTCGAGGTCCAGATCCGCACCGAAGAGATGCACCGCATCGCCGAGGAAGGCATCGCAGCCCACTGGAAATACAAAGCCGGTGAGGGCTCGGTCACAGCACGCGATGAGGAGCGCCTCAACTGGATTCGCCAACTCGTTGAATGGCAAAAGGAGATGACCGACCCCAACGAGTTCCTGAGCAGCCTGAAGATGGATCTCTATCCGGACGAGGTCTACACCTTCACGCCCAAGGGCAAGGTTGTTGTCGTCCCCGCCGATGGAACCCCCATCGACTTCGCCTACACAATTCACACGGAAGTCGGCCATACCTGCGTCGGAGCCAAAATCAATGGTCGGATGGTGCCCTTGCGCACCAAGCTCCGTAACGGCGACATCGTCGAAATCGTCACCCAGAAGGACCACAAACCCAGCCGGGACTGGCTGACCTTTGTGAAGAGTCCGCGCGCGCGCAACAAGATCAAGCACTGGCTCAATGAAGACCAGCGACGCCGGGCAGTCGAAATCGGACGCAAGCTCCTTGAGCGCGAAGCCCGTAAGTTCAAAGTCCCGATGACGCAAATCGACGACCAGGACCTGGGGCGCATCGCCAATGAATATGGAGTGGCTACGGCTGCCGATCTGCTTGCCGCGCTCGGCCTGGGCAAGCACTCCTCGCGCCAGGTGCTCAACAAGCTCGCTCCAGGCTACACAGAGCTTCCCGATGCCGAGTCCGGTAATGAGCCCAAACCAGGCAGTGGTACAAGTGTCATGCCGGACGCCGTGCGTAAGCTGCACCTCACCGGGTCCGATTCACTGCAAGTCGAAGGGCAGAATGATTTGCTCGTCTACCGCGCTCGCTGTTGCAATCCCATCCGCGGAGAAGAGATCGTCGGATACATTACGCGAGGCAAGGGAGTTGCCGTCCACGCGCGCAGCTGTCCCAACGTGCAGAACCTTCTTTACGAAAGCGATCGTCGCATCGCCGTCGAGTGGTCCCGCGTGGGCGATGATACTCCGGGCCGATTGCAGCGTTACCCCGTCAAAATCACGATCTTTTGCGATGACCGCTCAGGGATGCTGAAAGAACTGACCGCAGTGATCTCGGACGATGACACGAATATTCGCAGCGTGGACATCCGCCACGATGACAGCGGAGAAGCGATCATCGAATTCATTGTCGAAGCCGAGGATTTGCGGCACCTCAACCGCATGGTGCTGGGCCTCCGCCGCGTCAGTGGAGTCCGCACCGTCCAGAGAACCCAAAAGCTTTAGCGACACACCGCAACCTGCACTCGATGCAAATACACCCTCAAAAGAAGGGGCTGTACCAGATAATCATGCCATGAATCGTGTAACCCATTGTTTTAGTTGTGTTTGTTGCAGTTTAGGGTTTGGAGTATTGAAGCGCCATTCGCATTCTCTGAGGAAGAGGGGAAAG
>JAKAJO010000035.1 GCA_021813745.1 Acidobacteriota bacterium | reverse complement strand
TTTCGCCGCCTCAAGGGCTACCGCCGCATCTTCTCCCGCTTCGAGAAGCTGGACTGCCTGTTCCTCGGCTTTCTCTGCTTCGCGCTCATCATCGAAGCGCTCAGATAGTGTTAACACGCCCTAGTTCCGTCATCAATGTCTGGAAATACCTCGTCTCCTTGCGACCGCGGCCAACCTCGCCTGTCTCTCAGCCGTGTCTGCATCGAATCCGGTGCTTACTGCCTCAAGGATGCGGGGCGGTGCAAGTTCTGGCAGGCCTGCTTGAAATGGAGGCGCCGGAGCATATTCCAGGCGGAGCTAATCTTCCTGCGCAGCGTCCGGGCCAAATATTTCGGCGATCAATGACAAGGCGAAGTCCGTGCCTGCGGTGATACCGCCTCCTGTCAGCAGATTCCCGTCCCTCACAACGCGAGCATTTTTCGGGATTACTCCGTAGATGGTCAGGAAATCTCTCCACGCCCAATGGCAGGCAGCCTGTCTGCCTGCAATGAGCCCTGCGGCGGCGAGGAGCAAGGATCCGGTACACACAGAGGTCAGGTGTTTTGCTGTTTTTCCCAACCGCTCAATCTGATTGAGAAAATTATCGTCTTCAATCGTTGCAAGGATTCCACTTGATCCTCCCGGCATGCAGAGCACGTCGCAGCCAGCGATCGATTCAGGGGCTTCGAGGCCGCAGAAGTGAAGTCCTTCAGCCTCAACGGGCTTTCCGCTCATTGAGGCAACTTGCACCCGCGTGTTCGGTACCCTCACGAGAAATTGGTGCGGCGCCGTGAAGTCGAGTTGTGTGACCCCGTTGTAGATAGGAAATACGATCATCGTCGATGCCAGCATGCCAATCCTTTGATAGAAGCCTCTCCGAAGGCAGGCGCTAGAGCGCCATGCCGCCGGACACTTCGATTCTTTGACCATTCACCCACCGATTCTCTTCCGAGAGGAGGGCTGCAATCATCGGTCCGATGTCGTCAGGAACTCCCGCACGCCCAAGAGCAGTTAGATCAGCTACAAACTTGTTTACTTCGGGGTTATCGCGCACCATGCCGCCGCTAAAGTCAGTCTGGATCGCCCCTGGAGCAACCACGTTTGCCGTGATGCGGCGCGGCCCGAGTTCCTTGGCCAGATAGCGTGTAAGCACTTCGACCGCACCCTTCGCGGCCCCATAAGCCGAGCTTCCAGGGAGCGATACCCGCGCAAGGCCCGACGAGACATTGACGATCCGGCCGCCATTGTTGATCAGCGGCAGAAGCTTCTGCGTGAGGAAGTAGACGCCTTTCACATGGACGGCAAAGATTTCGTCGAACTGAGCTTCTGTGGTTTGCTCAAAGCTGGCGTGCAGAGAATTTCCTGCGTTATTTACGAGATAATCGAATCGATCGTTGTTCCACTGTTGCAGAGTCTTCCTAACCTCGGCGACGAATGGGTCAAACGCTCTGATGTCCGCGGCATCAAGGTGAATTGCTTTGACCCTTCTTCCCGCGGCTTCGACTTCGCGAATGACGCTCTCGGCCTCTTGCTGATTGGCCCGGTAGGTGAATATGATGTCCACGCCGCGTCGAGCTAAGTTGATTGCGGTGTTCCGGCCTAGACCTCGACTCCCGCCTGTAATCACTGCGATCTTATCTCTCATGTCATCGACTCCCCGTTCATTTCTCATCGAAATCATTGCTCCCCCACGACAACGGCGGTCCAAGCATTTCGACTCCATACCGATTTAGCAGTTCTTTGGTCTTCACGAGATTCGGGCTTGGCAATCCCGCGTTCAGGTAAGATACCTCTTCAAAGAATCGATTGAGGCCGCCAGCCGCGAGTACAGCAATGGCCATCACCAGCAGTTCCACTGACTGTCCGATAGACATAGTCAGATCTCCCGGTTTGCCTCCTTCCCGCAACATTGGACGGATTTTCTAGGGTTGCGGCCACTGCGGCTACCTGCATTTGAGTCGCGTTGGCAGCCCTAAGATTCTCATTCTGAGAAGATGTTTGCTATAAGTCACGTGCATAGTATTCATAGGTGCTATGTGCTATGCGCATCTGTGCGTGCTGCTCTGAAAGTGTTGCTCGTCCTCTCCGCTCTTCCAATTCGGTGGTAAAGGTCGGGCTGATGCAATTACGGTTGGGCGTCTTTTCGTTCCCGAAGTCTTGCGACAATATTGCCAAGGACATTGCGCTTGCCCATAGCTCCATTCATGGTTCCTTTTTCTAAGGCCGCGCTCAAGGACCTGCGCGACCGGTTGCATCGAACGCGCTGGCCCGAAGCAACTCGGGAGGTTGCCTGGACCTCCGGCGTCGATCGCACATTCCTGATGGACATTTGTGAATACTGGCGAGACTACTTCGACTGGGAAAACCAAACGCGGCGGCTCTCAGCGCTGCACCACTACAGATACCGTTCCGGTGCCGGAACAATTCACTTCCTCTACGAGCGCGGCCGAGGCCTAAAACCCATTCCGCTGATCCTTACGCATGGCTGGCCGGGTTCGTACTTGGAGATGTTGAAGATTCTGCCTCATCTGACCGACCCTGAATCGCAGGGCCATGATCCGGCAGACTCATTCGATGTCGTCGTTCCATCGCTTCCTGGCTTCGGATACTCATCGAAGCCGGAGTAGCCGGGGACGAATTTCTTTTCGACTGCGAAGATGTGGGCAGATTTGATGAATGCTGTGGGATATGAACGCTTCGCTGTCCAGGGCAACGTGCAGTGCTGGACCGAGATGCCAAGTTGCGGTCACTTTGTGGCTGCAGAGGAACCGGAACGTCTAGCCAAGGACATCCGTGCGTTCTTCAAACAGTTCCGCAAGTGAATGGCGCCAGGGCTTGTCGGCCTGCGAATCAGACATTCTGCTCAGAGATTTCCAACCTCCCTCGTCGATTTGAAGCCATCCGGCCAAACTGCTCTTTTCGGAGACAACGATTGATAAGGTTTGGCCGAGAGCCGAACCTCGCGTCTCAGCCATTGGTGAGCCGAGTCCGTATTCAGCCGGGGGTGCCACGCCATCAAGTATTCGTAGCCTCCCAACTCGCGGGGTGCTGCGAGCACGCGCAGGTTGAGATTTTTCGCGTATTTCTCAGCGAATCTTTTGGGAACTGTAGCCACCAGGTTGCCATTACCCACCGATTCCAGGGCGGCGAGAAAATAAGGTACCTTCAGCTTTGCTTTCCGCTTGATCCCGAGACGCAAAAGCCTCTTATCAGGGAACGCCTGCATTGAATCTCGAAGAGAGACGATCACGTGATCGGCCTCTGCATATTGCGCGAGCGAGATGCGCCCCTTGTTTGAACTCATGTGCTTGGAAACAATGCAGACCATCTCTTCGTCAAAGAGCTTCTCCGTTGCCACTTTGCCAGAGGGGGTCTCGTCGTTGACCTGGAAGACAAGGTCAACATGTCCCTGCTCAATCTCCCGATACACGTCTTCTGAGAATGCGGCAAACTCAAGCGCGACTTTGCTGCCTGCGGGCAAAGCGCGCTTGGCGATCTCAGGCCCGAGGATACTGGTGGCGTAATCTGTGCAAGCGATCTTGAAACGAGCTTCTTCCTTATTCGGATCGAATTCCGCTCCGCGCAACAGGCGGTCCAGTCTGGGCAACGTCTCCTCTATCTCTTTCAGGATGCGCGCGGCGTGGGGCGTGAGTTCATAACCGCTTCGCCCTCGAATAAAAAGCTCATCGCCGAACATGGCTCGAAGGCGATCGAGCGCACGGCTTACGGCAGGCTGTGTGAGCAGCAGCCTGCCGGCCGCCGCCGACACGCTTCGCTCCTCGGCGAACACTGCGAATACGACGAGTAGATTAAGATCAGCCTGCCGTAATTGCGCTGTATGCATAATCACTATTCTCAATATGCAAGGGATTATGGTCAATCTATTTGGACAATTGCCGCACTGGAGGTGGGTTTGAGCCGTCTTCATTGTGGAGTGCCCGGCTTGAAGTGTGCCAGTGAAAGAGAGTGACACTGGAACAAGGAGAGCGTATGGAAGGCGGCAAGCTATATCAACCGAAGCAGGTGGTGAACCTGCTTCGGCAGATTGAAGTGGGGATCGCAAACGGCAATGAATTGATCGCATCCTTATGCCTGGTTCGAAGTCCCATGGGCCAGTTGCTCGATCCACTCTTTCATCGATTCCCTTGGCTCTCCCATCGCCGCGTTCGACACGTCCTCCCACGCTTCCCAGGTCGCCAGCCGCTCCGCATAAGCGGCACGAGCCCTGGGCAGAATAGAACTGCCTAGGCCAAGTCGCAGCGGGGGATTCTCCGCGTCCACGAGCTTCAGGATGGCTTCCGCAGTTGCCTCCGGATCGCCGCGTTCCACATTCGCCAGATGGATTAGAAACTGCTTCCGGAACTCCGAGTATGGTTCCAGAACATCCGCGATCTGTGAGGACTTTCCGAAGTCGGTCGCGTACGCTCCGGGTTCAACAAGTGTGACTTTCAAGCCGAACGCTTCCACCTCCTGCGCGAGAGATTCGTGGAGCGCTTCGACTGCCCATTTCGTTGCGCAATAGAACCCGATGATCGGCAACGCGGTTATCCCAAGTCCGCTTGAAACGCCGAGAATGTGACCACTCCCTTGTTTCCGCAGCAAAGGCATAGCTGCTCGGAGCACTCGGACCATACCGAGGTAATTCGCATCGAAGATGCCGCGAATTTGCTCGTCGCTCGCCTCCTCTGTGGCGGCGAACAGGCTTGCGCCTGCATTGTTCACAAGGACGTCAAGCCTGCCGAAGTGCGCGTATGCCTGATGAACCGCCTGCTGCGCCTGCGCGGCGTCGGTGACGTCGAGGGCGAGGGGCAGCACCGCGTCGCCAAAGCGCTCCGCGAGATCGGCCACGTCTGCTACTTTACGCGCGGTCGCTGTGACGCGGTCACCGCGTTCGAGAGCAGCCTCGGCCCAGATGCGGCCGAACCCGCGCGAGGCACCGGTAATGAACCATGTCTTTTTCATGTCGATTCCTCCTGTGGTTGAAGTGTTTGCTCGCGAGCGCGTCGCACGATGGGATTCCGGTCCTTCGTCGTTCATAGGACTCAGGATTTCGCGTACGGTCAGGTTCAGGCCTCGGAATAGCGCATGTTCACGAGATCGGTGAGAAGCGATGGGCCTGTGGGGTTCCAGGCGAGCTGTGCGCGGGTCTTCGCACTGGAGGTCAGCGGGTCTCTCCCCGCGAAGAATCCGAGAAAGCCGAAATGCTCCTGGGCCTGGTCCTGAGAGATGGAAATGACGGGCACATTCAGGCCACGGCCGATCGCGGTGGTAATGTCTTTGAGTGCCACACCCTCTTCGGCGACAGCGTGGTAGCGAGCTCCCGCTGCGCCTCTCTCCAAGGCAAGCAGATAGAGGCGGGCGACATCTGAAACATGCGCGGCAGGCCAGCGGTTTTGCCCATCCCCGATGTACGTCGAGACACCCTTCGCGCGTGCAATCGCAACCAGGTAGCTCACCAGTCCCTGTTTCACGGTGTTGTGGACCTGCGGCAAACGCATCACCATCGCGTGGATTCCGCGCTCCATCAGTGCGACAGCCGTCGCTTCTGATACCCGAGGAAGCGATGGGGAAGAAAGCGGCGGATCGTCCTCGGTAGCCGCGCGGCCCTGGGCTACGCCTACGGCGGAGCTGACGATGAGGGGGCGGCTTGAACCCTGCAGCGCGGCGCCGATGGTCTCGATGGCGCGCTTGTCCAGCTCGCAGCTCTCCGCAAACTGCGACCAGTCATGCCGGAAGGCGGTGTGGATGACGGCATCGCTCGTGGCTGCTCCGCTGCGCAGGCTTTGCAGGTCCTCCAGATCGCCGCGATAGCGGCTCGGCGCCTGCGGCCTCAAGCGACTTTGCTCCAGCATCCGACCGCGTCATTCGCAGGACGTGGTGGCCGGCGCCGACTAGTTCTTTCACAATAGCGGAACCGATGAATCCGGTAGCGCCAGTAACGAAAACATGCATAGCAAGATTCCTTCCTGCAGCACTGAATGTTGGTTGAGACCAGGCATATGCGCTTCACACCTGCCCGAGACCACCGTCCACGTTGATTTCCACACCGGTGATGTAGGAAGCATCCTGCGATGCGAGAAACGCCACTGCACCCGCAACTTCTTCCGGCTGCCCGAAACGCCTCATGGGCACGGCCGCAAGAATCTGCTTCGTGAATTCGTCCATTTCCGCCTGAGGACGCTCGCTTCTTCCCCAGATCGGTGTAACGATCGGCCCCGGAGCGACTGCGTTAACACGTATGCCCCGGCCTGTCAGTTCCGCGGCAGCGGTCCGCGCCAAAGAGCGAAGTGCGGCCTTGGTTGCCGCATAAGCGCTGCTGCCCGGCTGACCTTTACTGCCCGCAACACTGGTGTTCAGAACAATCGATGCACCATCGTTCAGTAGAGGCAGCGCTTTCTGGATCGTAAAGTAGGCTCCTCTGATGTTGATGTTGAACTGCTCGTCATACGCGTCCTCGGGCGTGACCGCGAGGGGCGCAAATTTCGCGACGCCGGCATTCACAAACAGCACGTCGATTTTTCCCAGCTTCTGCGAGACCTCTGTAAAGAGCCTGTCCAGATCTTCGATCAACGCGACATCCGCCTGAATGGCGAGCACTCCATTGCCGATTTCCTGAACAGCTTCAACGAGCGTTTTCATACTTCTGCCCGCAATCGCGACTCGCGCTCCTTCCTGTTGAAGGCGCTTTGCCGTTGCCAGACCAATTCCACTGTTTCCCCCTGTTACTACCGCTACTTTTCCGTCAAACCGGCGCATTTGCCCGATTCCTCCTGATTGAAATTGACGAACGCGTACTACCTCGATAAATTGGAGACTGTCTCCGCTTGAGGAGATGACCGGAGACAGGCTCCGGTTGCAGAAGTTTTCGGGATGCGGAGAAAGAATTCACAATCCGTTCAGCGCAATCGACGCTCGGATGCCCAGCGCAACCGGGAGCGCATTCTGGAAGTGGCGAAGGGCGCCTTTACACGCTATGGCGCCGACGCCAGCCTGGATGAGATCGCAAAAACAGCGGGCGTTGGACCCGGTACCCTGTATCGCCATTTCCCCACCCGGGATGCGTTGATCGAAGCGGTCTACCGCAGCGAGGTGGAGAAACTGGCCGAAGCAGCGCGTGGGTTCGCCGCCGCGATGTCCCCGGTTGAGGCGCTGCGCGCCTGGTTGCTGCTCTTTGTCGACTATGTCGCTGCAAAACACATCATTGCCCCCGCGCTCAACAGCGTCGCCGGTGGCCCGACCAGGCTCTATGAGGGTTCCCGCAGCCTGATCCAGAGAGCAATCGATGAACTGGTGAAAAGCGCGAAAAAGAGCGGTGCAGTGCGCAGAGACGTCGACGCCTCCGATCTCCTTCGGGCGGTAATTGGCGTCTCCTATGTGGGCTCCGGCGCCGATTGGCAGCAAAGCGCCAGGAAATTGGTAGACATCCTCATCGCAGGCTCAAGCCCGCTCAGATAGACTGATCCGCACCTCCCAATCTCTGGCGGCAGACATCCGTGCCTTCTTTCATGCCACTGTAACAGCAAGAGACAACGCACCAAACATTTCCGATTGGTGCCTTCAGGCAAATGCGGTCATCGAGATCGATCTCTCGTTCTCTATTTTGTCTGAATTTAAGAAGCTTTGCTTTTGGGCGGTGATCCAGTTGGCTGTGTTGCCGCCATGTCGGACAGTGGCGTGTCGTTCCACCAATGCCAAGGAAGCAAGATCATCTTCGCGGTTGATTGAGGCGGCAAAGTTGGGGTGAGTAATGCAAAGCGAACCGAGGTTCGCGATCCCTACCTCCGCTGTAAGCTATTGATAATAAACATTTTAACTACTTGCCGATGCAGAAGGTTAGAACATGTCCGGATCCGGCATGAACCTCAATGTTCACGCCGGATCTAGCGTTTCGTCTAAAGCCGCGTTCACTTCCTGGAGACTTACTGGAGACTAGAACTGCCGCTCCGGGACAAGGGCCTCCACGGGGATCATCCTACACGATTTCTTCGATCCGCTTTGCATCCATATGTCGACGTATTTGACTTTGCAGTCGCGATCTCCGCCTTCGGCCAATCGGTGCTTTTCGAAGGGAGATCCGCTACTAAGCCTGCCTGAGCGACACCCGGACATGCAATGGTACAGACTAGACGTAATGGCTCACGGCTCGCCAAAATCCCACCAGCCTCCCCAGGAGCTTCCATCCCAGGTATTGGTCCAGATGTGTCCATCAGCGCCTCTGACGAAAATGTCGACGTAGTTGCTGACGCGGTCATACACTGCCGGGTCAGACACTGCTCCCGGAGGTGGACCGCCGAGGTCGGTCCAATTGGCGTCCCATGTGCCATTGTTCCAGTACTTCAAGTACACGTCTCGGTCGCGTCCGATTTCGACAAGGGTCAGGTTGGCGCTCCCCCAGGAGGCAAGTGCGGGCGCAGAAGCATTGCCGGGAGGAACCGCGCCAAAGTTCCACCAGCCACCCCAGGAACCTCCGTTCCAGGTGTCTGTCCACAAATTTCCGTCAGAGCCCTCCACGAAGAGATCGGTGTAGTTGGTAATTCTGGAGTAGGCTGCAGGCCCACTGGCTGCGCCCACGCTGATGGCGCCGGGGCCCAATTCCCATCCGTTCCAACCTGCAGGCGTCCAGTAGTTCTCCCAAACGTTGTGATCAAGTCCCACGCTATACAACGAGATCCGATCGCCACCCCAGGTGGAAACGCCGGCTCGCGAACCAGCGACGGCCCCCCCTGTGGTGTAGCCGCTTGGAGCAGGACCTCCGAGACTCTGCCAAGACGACCAGCTGCTTCCATTCCAATACTGAGTCCAGATTGCATCGTCTGTGGGCAGGTACACGTCGATGTAGTTGGTTGTGCGGGAGACCTCCGCCGGGCCAGCGGCTGCACCATTGGGCGGATAGCCACCGACTTGTTGCCATGGGCTCCAACCCGCCTCGGCGCTCCAGTATCTTTCCCAGACGGCGTTGTTCGCACCAATCGTGTGAACCGTTAAGCGGTCGGTTCCCCACGAAGACACTGAAGGCGCAGTGAATTGATTCCCAGGGTCACCCGAGGGCAGAGGCCGGTAGGTTCCCAACGCGTAAGGCTGCCCAAAGACCGGGTTCCCGTTTGCATCCCAGGACACCTGCTGCGCTTCGAGCCTTCTGTCTTCGCCGGTAAAGTCGATTGTCGTTGTTGTTTTCACGTGGTAAACAACCCAATCCTGCGTTCCATCGGGAGATTGGAACCAGAGGCAGGAACCCGGCCCGTAAGCTCCTACAGAATCATTTCGGCTGATCACGCATCCTGGGTACTTTGTCCACGATGACATCTGGCTCAAATCTGAAGACGTGCTTGCGGTTTGCATGCCCACGCAATAATCGGGTGACTCATACCCGCCAGCGGAAAACAGCATGTAGACGTTGTTCCCGTGGACAACAATCGATCCGCCCTCGTTGATGCAGTTTCCACCGCCACACTCCCACCCGGATGTCGCCGGCTGGGCGATGACATTCCACGAGCCGGAGATCGTTACCGGATCATTGAATTGTGCTGCGTAGATGCACCATTTGCACCCTACCTGAGAACCACTCCCGGCATCGGTAAAGAGCATGTACAGCTGGCTGCCAACCTGGATTGGCCACTCGGCATATCCGACCAATCCTGTTGGAACGGGCAGTCTTCCGAGAAAGGTATATGCGCTCTGTGGATCATCAGTCGCACTTTCATAGGCAAAGCCGCCTACGCTGTCCGCGCAGTATTGATACCAGTGGTTGTTCCAATGGAAGATGTAGAAGCAGCTGCTCGCGCCGATGCCGCTGCCAGCGGGCGGAGTGGCCAAAACCGGATCACTGGAGCTGGACATGCCGGCGAGACTGCTTGTGATGTGCACCCGGTCAGAGTTCATGCTGTCATTCACATACAGGTAATACATGCCCCCATAGGTCATCATCATGGGATCGGCCTGAGAGCCAAGGACCAGTGGAGAGCGATATTGGCTGGTCGCCTGGGCAGGGGCTTTCAGTATCGGTACGACGAGCAGAAAGCAGATTGCAATCCAGGTCCAGCACACCCGGCTCAACTGAGCTTCCCGTTCGCGGCGATGGAATGACTCGTATCGATTCCTTATTAGCACAAATATCTCCTTCTGTCAGACCAGTGCAAGTCCATTGATCCGGAGACCTATGGGTCGTCAGTCTGTGCGAGAACGTCTGATGCTTGTTGTGATTTGGCCCTCAGCGGCGCTGCAAGAGGATCTTGCTCGGCGTGCAAACAAGGCGCACGCATTGATTGCGGAGGAATATAGCAAACACCTTGCAGAATCGGCGTGGTCCAGATGAAACGGATCAGGATGGTCCAGAAGAACTACGCAGGAAGCATAGCTTTGCCCAGAGCGCGGAGGCTGATCCGCGCTCGAGGAGCGGCATCGCACAGAATTGCCGACAGAGAAATTAACGCGCACTCCGCCCCAGGCATTGCCGAGGGCATGCCTACCGTCGAGGCAGATGGCGCTCAGCTACGTAGGGTCGGAAATGCGGTGATCCGCAATTTGGCTGCAGCATAAGGGATGAGCGTAAGAGTCTCTGCGGATGCGTCGCTGGTGACCGGGCTCTCAGGGAGTGGATCCGCAGCACCGTCTACTGCGCGCCACGCATTCACCTGGCGGCCCTTTAAGCTTAGCCGCACGGCAGCATCCGCGCGGGAAAAGGGGACGGCCCCAACTTCCGATTCAATAACGTCAATCGACCTGGCCGGGTCAGACGGGTTGATTGCCAGCGCGTAGTTCCATGCGGTGCGCGGAAACACCTGCCAATCGGCAGTCATGCCGCGATCGCGCAGCTTCACCCAGTCCTCGCCAATTCCCAGGGAGAAAACAACAGGGCCGCGTTCGATCGCCGCCGAGTTGTGGAACCATCGGCTAACGCGCGGTTTCAAGGGAAGAAGCAGTTCCACACGATCACCTTGTTTCCAGGTGCGCTCCACAATGCTGAAGGAGCCGGAATCCGGCGCAGGTTCAGCCTTGCCATTCACGCGGATTGTGGCGCCAGTTGCCCACCCCGGGATGCGCAAGTGCAACGGGAAACGCACCGGAGATCCGGGATTCACGGTCAGCAGTATCCGGCCGTGGAATGGGTAATCCGTCTCTTCTACAACCTGAACCGCAACACCATTGAGCTTCGTATTCAGGGTGCAGGGCGCGTAAACCGCGGCGGCCAGCCCATCCAGCCCGTGCGGACCGGATGCGGGCGCCAGCAGGAAGAGGCTCGTGACAAGTTTGGGCCAGCCTTGGTGGAAGTTAGCTGTGCAGCACCCGAAATTCGGCTCGAGGCCAAACAGGTTCGACTCAGGGCCATCGGTGACCCACGGCTTGTGGTGCAGGCTGCACTCCACCTGATTGGATTCCTGGTTGTACTGGTGCGCCCACATGGCGTCGTCAAAGGTACCAGGCAGCGCATTGAAGGCGACCTTTTCAAGACGATCGGCAAGCACCGGATCACCCACGATTGCCAGCGCCTGCTCAAGCGAGAACATGGTCTCCACCACGGTGCAGAGCTCGGATCCCTGTGAGGGATCGAGGCCGGCAAGGTGTTCATCGCAGGAGAACATACCATTCGGCATTCCGTGGTAGCGATCCAGCGCGGCCAGCATCTTGACCACAGCGCTGCGGTCTGTGGCTGATCCAGAAACCAGGGACCACACCGGCCCGGTCTTAATCGCCTGGCCGTTATTCACACCGTGAGTGGCAAGCGCCAGATCGGTCAACCCATTATTCTTGTCGAGCTTGAGTAACTCAGCTGTGATCTTTCCCGTGAACTTGAAGTCTTCGTACTGGGCTATCCAGTCGTAGCCCTGCGCGTGCAGCAGTCGCGACAGATCAAGAAGGTATGCGGCGCCAGTGCGGTCGTAAAGCCAGATGACGCTGAGGAGTTCGTCTTGCCAGCGGAATCGGCCCCAGTCGCGCAGGGGGCGCTGCGGCAGTTCGCTGAGCTGATAGCGGAAGTATCGATCAAGCGACGGGATAACGCGCGGGTCGGACGTGAACTCCTGATACTGAGTCAGGGCCTTGAGCATGACGATGCGTGGCCACCAGTCATTGTTAGAAGAAGGGCCGAGCATTCCGCTGGCCGCCTGATGCTCAAGCGTCCAGTCAATATACTTTTGCGCCTTGAGCTTGAGGCGCGAGTCGTTCAGCAGCCAGGCCAGTGGAACAAGGCCGTCCACGTAATAGGGCCCGCGCTCCCAGCTCTCACCCTTGCCGCCTAGCCAGCCGGACTCTGGGCCCACATCGCTCCACACTTCGTCCAGGTGACCACTCAAGCCACTTGCCTGGATCCGAAGTTGCCTGCGTAGCCAGCCCTGGGGCTGGGTAGTACCCAGCGGGAGGAACGAAAAGGCGCCAGGATGCAGCGGCGCTCGATGCTGGACAGCCACTGGAGTCTCGCTAGTTGCGGCACTGGCCTGGGTGGGATCGAAGATCATCTGGCTTGCTGGAAGTGACGACGCCAAGCTGAGAAGACCGGCCTGCCGCAAAAATTTGCGGCGTGTGGAATGCGATGTGAATCGTTGAGACATGGCGACGTCCTGTTCGTGTATGAATCCTTTTATGCTATCCACGCCTCAAGCGATCCGCATGGTTCATATGACCTAGTAATGGGAGTTTCTATCGCGCAGATCGGCCAACCGGTTACCTAATCATCTCTCGGTCAGCTGCTTCATCAACTCGATCTCCCGTTGCCGATAGGGCTTGCCATCCTCATAAAAAAGGTCGTGGAACCATATCGTGGGAGGCTCAAGAACGTATGGCCGCTGCCATGAATCCCATGGCAGATAGGTCTGGCTGCGTCCCTTGACCAAGCCCCAGTTGATGGCGGCCACGCGATACTTCTTTGCCAGGGGAAGAATCGTATCGATAGTGCTGCCGGCGCCTCGCGCCATGTACTCCGTACAGAGCAAGGGACGATGGAACTGCTGCAGTTCGTGAATGCGCTCTTCGAAACCTTCCGGCCATTCATAGTCGTGGAAGGAGAGGACGTCTGACAGTTCGATCTGCTCGCGTGCCATCGGAGGCATCTTCTCCAATGACGTCCAATCCCCCTGCCACACGCCGCTGGTGAGCGGTTGTGCTGGATGCACTGCACGCGCCCAGGCAAACACCTGGGGCAGTAGCCCCAGAACAAGTTCCGTTTTGTTCTTGGGTTCGCGCGAGCCGTAGGAGGAGCTATTCGTATTATCAGGCTCATTCCACACATCCCACGCCAAGATGCGGGGATCGTTGGCGAAGGCACCCACCACTCCCTGCACATATGATTTCAATTCCGGATATGTGGCGGGGTTCTCGAGAATGGCGCTGCCCGGCGCCTGCACCCATCCGGAGTTGTGCACGCCCGGAATCGGTGGATGCTGGGGGCCGGACTGCGGATCAGGATCCCAGCAAGAGTCGAACAGGACAAAGATAGGACGAATATGATGCCGGGCCGCGATGGCCAAGAACTGATCCATACGCACTCGAAACCCCTTGGGATCTTCTTCCCAGAGAAGATTGTGCAGGAAGACGCGCATCGTGTTCATGCCTGCATCTTCCGCCCATCCCATTTCGCGGTCGATCTCCGACGGGTTGAAGGTGGCAGCCTGCCACATCTCCAATTCATTAATGGCATCCGAGGGCAGGTAGTTCGCGCCCACCAGCCATGGTTCCTGTGCATACCATTGATTGGCGCGATCCTCAGACCATCTCGGCTCCTGCGCGTAAACCTTGGAATAGTATCCAAGGACCTGTGTGCAAGCAAGAACGGCGCATACCAACTGCAGCTTGTTGATGGATCGTTTCAGCTTCATCTACGCCTCTGATGGGTGGGTGTTGTGACACTTGCAGACCATCTCATTCACCGCGTCTCCGATTGCGTTGCCTGAACATTGTCATTCAGAAGAAAACGTTTCTTCCTCGCGGTATTGCTTCCGTTGCTTGCACGCAGCTGCAGCAGCCGCTTCAGGAGTCCAGGTACCTGCGCCTTCTGGTCCGTCGTACGAAGCGCGACAATCAAGTGATAGATAGCTTGCTGATCGGTTGGATCGATGACCAAGGCAGACCGGCTTTGCTGAATCGCGTCATCGATCCGTCCGCTTTCAAAATAGATGTTGCCGAGCAGATCGCGCGCAGCGACCAGGTGAGGATCCAGCTGTACTGCTCGCCTGGCCGCTGCAACTTCCTCGACGTATTCAGCGGTTCCCTGGGCTGAACCTTTTTGCGCCAATGCCTCCGCAAGAAGGTACTGCGCGTAGGCTTCATTTGGATGCGCTTTGGCGGCCGCTCGAAAGGAGGCGATCGCCATTGCGGAGTCATGTTGCTGGGACTCGACCAATCCCTCGGCCACTCCGAGGAAGGAGAGTTTCGGATCGATTTGACCTGCCGTGGCGAAATCTTCCGAAGCTTGCGAAAACTCCCCCAGTTGTGTCAACAGAATCCCCCGGACCAGATAGAGCTTCGGCTCATTGGGCAACTGCTTGAGGCCGAAATTGAGAATGTCTACTCCCACCTGTGGAGAGGCGTGATCATAAGAGAGTGTGGCAAACCGCATGTACGTGTTCAAATCCGTGGGGTTGGCAACAAGAGCCTGACGCAGCAATTCGACGGCGTGTACAGTGTCCTCTTTAGCCTCGTCAGCGTCCGCTGCAAGGACCAGAACATCTGGCCGAACAGGTGTCTGCTGCAGCAGAGGCTGAAGCGCAGCCAGAGCCTCATCCGGATGGTTCTCGTTCAATTGTGCCAGCGCGAGATTGTAGCGGGCATCAGGGCGATCTGGATCAAGAGCGACCACCTGGGCGAATGTAGAAGCCGCTTCGCTATCGCGCCCCAAGATTGCCAGGCAGTATCCAAACTGACTAAGAACGCCCGGCTGGTTGTCGATGACGGATGCCGCGTGCTCAAACTGATTTACCGCGTCTGTGCAGTTCCTCTTCCGGGAGTCAAGGATGCCGAGATAAACATGCGAAACCTGATCGTCAGGACGGAGTGCAAGCACTCTCAGCAGGTAGGTTCGAGCGTCCTCTCGACCCAGTTGGAACTCTGACTGTGCCACTCCTTCGAGTGCCGGAAGAAAATCGGGGGCAAAGCGCAGAGCACGCTGATAGGACCGGGACGCGAGGGGCAACTTGCCAGTCGCCGCTAACGCCATTCCGCGCAAAGTCCAGATCCTGTAGTCCGATGGATGCGAGGCCAACGCAGACTGGCACAGACTGAGTGCAGACTGGAAATCGTGATTCCTCAGAGCATCGGTGATGGCCCCGACTGGACCTTGAGGCACAGGCGCCTGCGCAAAGCAGGAGACCGCCAGCGTAAGAGTCGCCCACAACGAAAGCATCTGGAAAAATCTTCTACTCATCATCAAGACCACGATTCGACCTTGCTTGTATGACTCCGGCGCCATGGGACTCCTGCTCCGCGCAGTGGGCCCGCTGTATTCCGATTGCGACGCATTGGAAATGCTTCAGTAGAACTGTACCCCGGGATTGGTGCACCGCAGAAACTCACGAATGCAACACAATATCCGTGCTCTGTTTGTTTTCGCGGCACAGCCGGAAGCACCTGCTTCCGGCTGTGCCGCGTAGGCTTTCACCGCCATACGGCAACGGATAGTTTGCCAGCTGGTGAAAAGGAGTGGAGTGTCAAGAATCAGAAGGAGAGCCTCCCGCCCACGACCATGTAGCGCGGATTCAGATTACCGCTCGTCGTTCCAAAGTTGGGGCTGAAATCTCCGTAGTTGTTGTCCACGCCGGTCAGGTTCACGCGGTTGAACAGGTTGTACGTATCCAGCCTCAATTCGAGGTTGACGCGCTCCGTAATGCTGGTCTCCTTCTTGACCGTAAAGTCCGTCCAGGCAGCTCCGGGATTGCGGAACTCCTGGAGCTTCTCATTCCCCTCGGTGCCGGAAGCGCTGAAGGTCGGCTGAGCGAACTGGGAGTGGCTGATGATACCGCCATGCCCTTGTTCGTAGGAAGACCGGTCATGTTTCTGCTTGTAGCTGAGGACGTTCGGGATGTTGTAGTTGTCGCCATCCGCCGTATAGTTGCCGCTGTCGGAGGCAAATGCAAAGTGCCCGGCATTCAGTTCGTTCTGATAATTGGCTTGGGTAACCGTAACACCCGCGGTATCGATGATATGCAGCGGATTCCAGTTATAGACCGTGAACGGATTGCCGGATTGAAGGATCGTATCCCCGCTGAGCTCGAAGCCCGAGATGACGCGGCGCAACAGACCATTGCCTTTGCTGCGACCAGGCAATCGGTAGTTCCAACCCAGAGAGAATCGGTTCGTCGCATCCCACGGCGATAGGCTGTACCACTGGTGAGTGTCGAAGGTGCCGCTGTTGGTATAGCTGCTCGGATAGTTGTTCCAGTCGTCCTTGGCTACGGACCGAGTATAGGAGGCTGTAACAAATCCGCGCGAACTGAACTCGCCTTTCAGCGCTGCGATGAAGGCGTTGTAGTTCGCTACCGCTCCATTGAACGCATAGGTGATGGAACCGAAGCTTGTGTTCAGACGAGTCTGTTGACCGCTTCCATTCCACACCCCATTCGAGTCGAAAGTTGGATGCTGAATGAGGTCTCCGTTGAACACGTTGACGTCATTTCCATAACTGGTGTTTCCGGTGTTTCCGCCGGTGAGAATGAGATTGCCCGAGTGCGAGCCGGAGTATCCAAGACTCGCTACCATGCTCTTGCCGAGTTGCCTTTCCACCGCCCCTGACCAGTTAAACGTCCGGGATGGCGAGAGATTCTCATCAGTTCCACCAACACTGGCTTGCGATCCGACGATGCCGCCCTTGCTGTCGAGCGGAGATCCCACAAAGGCTGGATACTGGAAACCAAAGGGGTAAGTGTTCTGCGTACCATAACCAAAGATGGGGGCGGCGGTTGATCCGTTGTTGAAGAAGGTTGGAACAATGAACCCGGGCGGATTGCCCTTGAGCCCATTTTCCGCATTGCCCAGCGTGAAATAGTCGTGGTAAAGCCCCACACCGCCACGGATCACCCACTTGCCGTCACCGAAGGGGTCGTATGCCAGGCCGACGCGGGGGCTGAAGACCCAGTTCAGGTCCTGGTTGAATACGTGTGACTGTTGCTTCATGTAGCCATTCGTTACCTGCTGGGCCAGCGTCGATCCGCTTGCCAGATGGAAGTTTGCCAGCACGGTTCCGGAGAGCGCCACATACGGGTTGCCGAAGTTGTCGTAGCGGATGCCATAGTTCACGGTCAATTTACGATTGGCCTTCCAGGTATCCTCTGCAAACAACCCGAACGTGGTCTCCTTGTAGCCGTAATTACCCGGCATCGGCTTGCCCGTAACGGGATTGTAGGAAAGGCCGCTCTCGCTATACGGGTCATCGTTGATGAGGTTGATCATGTTGCTGTAATAGAGATTCGGGATACCATAGGCTCCGGCGAACAGCGCAATGTCGTCGCCCCGCCAGGCTTCAAAGCCGGTCTTGAAACTGTGCGATCCGGCAATGTGGGTTAGTACATCACGCCAATGGTAGCTGTGCTGGATGTAGTCACCATCAGCAAAGCCATCACCCCAGCCAACGCCAAGCTGGTTCACGCCGACGATCGGAACCGTGAACAGACCGGTCTTGGGCTGGATGCCCTCAATGCGGTTGTAGCCGAAGATGGCTTCATTCAGTGTGGTCGCTGAGAAGGTGTGCGTTTCGTTCGCCTGCAGGGAGAATGTGTAGTAGTCGTTGGTTGTCGCGAACGCAGGACGAATGCTTGGACCGCCCTGGTTGATTGTGTCGCGGAAAAACTGGCCATAGATGCGGTCTTTGCTGAAGTATTTATCCACGCGCACGTTGTACTGCTTCGCGTTCTGGTAGCTCGAAGAGTTGAAGAATCCCTGATTGAAGACCGGAGTGCTGCAGGGGATGTTGTCGTACGCCGGAGTTTCACACTGACCCGGCCATAGCTGCCCGGCCGTCTCTACGTACTGGCTGCCCGAAAGAGTCGTCGCACCAGTGGGCTTGTACTTTGCCATCAGCTGAACCTCAGGACTGTTCGGCTGAGCCTGCTGCGCAAATGCCAGAAAATCCGGAGCTTCAAACCAGGAACGAGACCCGCCGTTTGAGGTGAGCGACAGGTAGGGCTCATAGTCGGCGAAAAAGAAGAATTGCTTGTGCGGAACAATTGGACCGCCCACGCCGAAGGACATGTTATTCGAGTGATATGGATTGAGCGGAGTGGGCTGCGGCACGCCGAACTCGCCGCGCGCCGTCAGCCCCTGATAGGTGTAGAAGTCGCTCGCATATCCATGAAAGTTATTCGTTCCGGACTTGGTCGTCATCACCATCTGGATGGAACTTGCCCGGCCGTAGTCCACAGTGTAGGTGTTCACCTGGACGCTTTCCTCTTGGATCGCGTCCGCATTGGGCGTCAGATTCAGAACTCCCGGGCGGATACTGCTCGTCACATCCATCCCGTCAACGATGTATTGGTTGCCGTTGGCCCCTCGGCCGTTGGCGCTCGCATCGACGGAGTTCTCAGGAGCAAATGTGAGGCTGCTCGCCGAGCCGAGCCCGGTCACGCCAGGCGTCAAGACGATCATGCTTGTGGGGTTTCGGTTTGCCAGCGGCAGGCTCAGCAGTTGCTCCCGACTGAGCGTTTGTTCGTTGCGGCTGTCGGAGGTATCAAGCAGCGGCGCTTCGGACGTGACGGTTACACTGGACGAAACGGACGCGACGGTCAGCACCAGCGGTACGTCACGGGTTTGATCCGTCGTTAAGGTAAAGGCGACCGACGCCTCGTTGAAGCCGTTCATGGTCGCTGAGGCCTTGTAGTTCCCGGGCGCTAGGCTGACGAAGCGATATACGCCGCTTGAATCGCTCTTCGATGTTTGTGTGACGCCGGTGTTGACGTTGATCAGGGTCACGGTCGCTTGTGGAATCACAGATCCCTTGGAGTCCTGAACCGTACCTTGAACTCCGCCAGAAAACTGCGCCCAGCATCCAGCTGCTCCAAACACTACGAACAGGAATGCGAGGAGACTACGTGCTTTTGTATTCATCTTGATGGCCTCTCTGGAGAATGGATTGGCATGTCTGGGTCGCTTCGCTCGGTCGCTGCTGGCTTTGTGTTACGGTCTGCACGCAAAGCGTACGCAAGCTGAAAACGTTATCAAACACGTCTACCTCAGGAGTGCCACTAACCTTACGCTCGGAATATCAAGATGTGCATAAGCTGAACCGACCATGCACGGATAGTCCAGATGGACTATCCGTGCGCCTTGCCCATCGCGCTGCGCACCACGTAAACTTTTGCCCACCTGTGATCAAATCACGCCACATATATTGCCGCCTCGTGGCTTCAACAAGGCACCGGCTCACTAGGGCATGTTGCGCCAGCGTTGTTCTGCTTTGCACCGCCTGTAACTCGCACCAACAGCAGGCGATCGCGGTGGTACCTCAGACTGAGAGTGTCATGCCATGGGAGCTTGCACACGCAGGCGTAGAGGCCGCAGCGGCTTCCACTGGAGTATCTGTCTACTGGAGCGCACCCTCACGCGAAGACGACGTGGAAGCGCAGGTCGCCCTGGTGGATCGAATCATTGAGAGCCGACACTATCAAAGCCTTGTACTTGCTCCCGATCAGGCTCTTGCGCTAATCAGCCCGGTGCGGCGGGCTCTCGATCACGGCATCGCTACCGTTGTCATCGGATCGCCGCTTCCCCTCCCCGCCTGCAATAGGCTCTCGTACATCGTCAACGATGACGATGAGGGCGGCAGACTGGCCGCCGAGCGTGTGGCTCGCATCCTGCATGGACACGGAACAGTCGCAGTGCTCGGCATCAATCCGGACATCACGGGAATCATGATGCGCGCACGCTCCTTCGAGCGTGTGCTTTCGCAAATTGCTCCGGACATCCACATCGTCGAGAAACGAATGGGTTCGTTCAATGTGTCCCATGAGCAGCAGGTTGCAGAAGAAGTCCTGCGAGCCAACCCGTCTCTTGATGCCATTGTCGCCCTGATGTGGACCACGATTGACGGCAGCCTGTCCGCACTCGATAACACCCGGCCGAAGCGTCTCGTCCATGTCATCGGCTTCGACATCGCTGAGCTTCCGCCCTTCAGCGAGCAGCAGAGTCTCGATAGTATTGTCCAGGCTGATACACGATCAATGGGCTATGATGCGGTTGAACTGCTGCATGCGCGTACTCTTGGAAAGCCCGTTCCAGCCATGGTCCGGATTCGCCCTACACTCATCACGCGAGAGAACGTAGACACGTCAGAGGTGCACCAGATGCTCTCCCAGGATTGGAAATCTCGCAGCCGGGAGTGGACTTTAGAGCCATGACAATTCCCCACTTCGTCGGACGCAGAACTCTCGCAGCATTCCTGATTTGCTTGCTGGCAGGAATAACGATTTGGGGCATCCGCGCCTATCGACATAGTTCCGGACAGCATCTCCCCTACCACGACTCCTTCGCGAAGGGAAAGGCCGATGAGTGGAAGGCACTCGGCGGCACCTGGGAGATCTCCAACGGGGTGATGCGGAACGACTCTGATGAGCTGGGAGCCAAACTGCTGACTGGTTCGCCTTATTGGCATAACTACCTGATTGAGGCCGACGTCAGTTTGCTGGGCGTGGACGGAGATGCCGGTCTGGTCATTCGATCCTCCCACGAGGAGGAGGGTGTCGATTCCTACAACGGCTATTACGCAGGTATCCGTACAAAAGACAATTCGCTTGTGTTGGGCCGCGCCGAGGGCGCCCAGCAGGGTTGGGTGCGCAATGGCTGGCTTGAGGCGACCAAGCAAAGCCTGATGCTCAGCAAAATACGTCCTCTGGAATGGTTCCACCTGAAGCTGCTGGCCTATGGCTGCCAGATTGCAGCCTCCGTCACTACCGCCTCTCAGCCCACTCCAACGGTCCTGACGATTAAGGATGCAAACTGCCTGCTCTCCGGGCGGTTCGGTCTGCGCTCGTACTCCTCCGGTGGTGCCTGGCGCAACGTTGTGGTGCGAGCCGCAACCCGCGAGGACCTGACAGAGATGCTGCAGAACAGCGGAACTGAGGAGAAGCAGAGTCTGCAGAATGCCCCCATCGAAGACCCAGCATTCACTGTGCCCTCACCACGGCTTGAGCAACAGCGAACATCGACAAATGTTCAGAGCGTTGGCAGCCTGCGCCTCGCATCTTTCGCTCACCCCGTCCGTGCAACGATTCGCGGAGTGGTCATCCTCACTTCGCCACTGCTTTTCGTCCAGGACTCCACGGGCGGAGCCTACGTGCCCTGGCCGAAAGCTCCTCCGCTCAAAGTGGGTGACGAAGTTGAAGTCACCGGCAACGTGAGTCCGGGAGACTTTAGCTCAACCATCGAGCAGGCCACCGTACACGTGCTGTGGCAGCGAACCCCCATGCCGCCGATCTCAGTTACGGCATCCCAGGCGTCCACCGGAAAATTCGACGCCACCTTCATTGAAGTTCGCGGTCGTCTGGCAGCCAAAGAACGGGATCCTGGAGACGCGCTCACTCTCGATCTCGACGAGGGACCGCAGTCATTCCGCGCCATTCTGAGTTCAACCCGCGGCGATCAGCTTTTTGAGGGACTTCGCCTTGGTTCCATACTTCAGCTTCGGGGCATCTGCGTTGTCGATCCAAAATTCACACAGAATCACACGCCCTTTGTCCTCTTGCTTCGCTCCAATGAAGACCTGCAGATACTGGCGGGGCCGCCGTGGTGGAACACAGGCCACATCGTGCTCCTTGTGGTCCTCACTCTTCTCCTAGGGCTACTCGTGAATCTTGTCTATCAGCGCATTGAGCATTGGCGGTTCAACGCCGTGCTGCAGGAACGCGAGCGCCTGGCCCAGGAGATGCACGATACCCTGGCGCAAAGCTTCGCCGGCGTCGGATTCCAGTTGCAGGCGATCCGCTCCGGAATGCCTGCAGCAATGACCGACCTGCATCGGCAGCTCGATCTGGCCAATACGCTCGTCCGCCGCAGCCACGAAGAGGCGCGCCGCAGCATCACGACTCTGCGGCCGGAGTGGCTGAAGTCTGAGGACGTACTTTGCGCGCTGGAGACCTCCGCACGGCACATGGTAGCCGGTGGTGTTGTGCAGGTGGTCACGGAGAGAGAGGGCGACCAAAGGACTATTCCGCTACGGATCGCAGACGCCCTCTTTCGCATCGGGCAGGAAGCGGTTGCGAATGCGGTCCGGCACAGCAGCCCGAACGTGCTGAAGCTACGCATCCAGTACGAAAAGAATCTCGCTTCTCTTGAGATTCAAGACAACGGATCAGGCTTTATACCGGGCCAGAATGTAGCAGGATTCGGAATTCGGGGCATGCGCAAGCGCGCTCAGGATATATCAGCCAAACTTACCATTGAGAGTCAGCCCGGTAAAGGCACACGAGTCGTGGTTGCTGCGCCCCTGCCGCCTCGCATCACATTCACTTCCTGGCCTAGACTTTGGTGGACTTTTATCGTGGAGCATGGAATCAATGCTAGATTCTCCAAGCGCACCAATTCGTATTCTTATCGTGGATGACCATCCAGTCGTGCTCGCCGGCCTTGTCAGCATGCTCGGCACGCAATCCGGTATCGAGGTTGTGGGCGCCGCCCAGAGCGGTGAAGACGCGCTCAATATACTGGCCCGCACGCCAACAGATCTCGTGTTGCTGGATTTACGAATGCCCGGAATGAGCGGAATCGATACCCTCCAGGCTTTTCGGCGGGCGAAAATCAGCGCCCGCACTATCGTTCTCACAAGTTTTGAAACGGATGAGAACATTTACGGCGCAGTGCAAGCTGGCGCACAGGGCTACCTTCTCAAAGACACGCCCCAGGCCAGCATGGTGGAAGCCATCCGAACCGTCCATTCTGGCCGGCGGTATCTGCCACCGAATATTGCCGCACGGCTGGCTGAGCGAATGATGCGGACAAATCTCACATCCCGTGAGCTTGAAGTGTTGAACATGCTCTCCCGCGGACTCACCAACAAGGAGATAGGCACGGTCCTCCAAATCAGCGGAAACACTGTCCGCAACCACGTCAATAGCATTATTGAAAAGCTGGAAGTCTCGGACCGCACCGAAGCGGCGACTACTGCGATCCATCGCGGCCTCATCAACATCGAGAATTGATCGCGACCGAAACGGTCAGGCGAGAGCCGGCCCCCATCGCTCGCCAAACTAAACGACTCGCGTACCCCGCCGGGGTCCCAAGTTATTGAACACGCTAGCCTACGACGACTTCATAGGATCAGTCCTGGGAACTGACGAGGATTCTGCGATCCACCGCGACGTGAGGTCGCCATGTCGGAAACTGATCATTTGGGGCGCTGACTGGCCATCAGTCGACCGTATTCGGGGTGCTGCGCCAGTCTCCAGGATTGGAAGATTCTGGTGTGCTGACTGTGTGCTGGCAACCGGCCAAAGACCATGACTTAGTCGCTCACCCCAGGAAACATGGCGCGATGCCGACTCCCAAGGAACATCAACCGTTCTCTGCGGGGATGACCTGAAATCCGAGCTGGGCGGCTTGCCTGCGCAGCCGATACTCGGCACGTCGGACGGTGTCAGCTTCAGACTTGTGAAAGACACTCTCGTTGTAGGCCTCCTTCGTGCTTAGCAGGTGGAAGAGAATGCGAGCAAGTTTGTGTGCCGTTGCTGTGATCGCCTGGGACCTGCCGAGCTTTCGGGTGATACGGCGGAAGAATTCGCCCAGATAGTCTTTGGCGTGATGCAGTGACTGGGCGCCCATACGGAGGGCGGTCGCTACCCGGCTTCGAACGCGCCGGCTTTTGGTGAAGAGTACCTTACCGCCACTGATCTTCTTCTCAGGGCAAAGCCCTAGCCAGGATGCGAAAGCAGAGGCATTTCGGAACCGGGAAACATCGGTTCCGATTTCGCACAAGATGGTTTGAGCAGTGAGCGCGCTGATGCCCGGCACGTTCGTCAGATCCTCTCCAAAGACTCGGTATAGTTCGCCTCGGAGATCGAATGTTCTGGGCTCGTAGTGGCGTGCATAATGGGCCGTAGGTTTCGTTCGTGGCGGCGTTGTTGGCTGTGCCGTTGGTGCCGTCTCCAATTCTGCAAGCTGCAGTTGAATCTCGCGATCGGCTTCAAGAACGAGTTGCTGATAATAGCGAAACGCCGCCAGGGACTGGCGAAGCGCGAACAGATGCTCTGGGCGGTAATCGCCTTCGAGTGATTTCGCTATGATGTCCTCGCTGCTCTTTACGCCACCGTGGCAGAGCCGCGCCAGGGTGAGGGGATCCCGTTCACCGGCAAGGATCGCGTCCAGGATTCTGAGGCCACTTACTCCAGTAATGTCGTTCAGAACACGATGAATCTGAAGGTTCATCTGGTCCAGAGCCTTCTGCATGTGCAAGACGTGCTCAGCCGCCATTTGAATCAGGCTGGCGCGATGTCGCCAGAGAGATCGTATTGCGCAGATGAATCCAGGTGGTCGAAAACTGGCACGGAGCAGGCCAACCGAGTGTAGATACTGGAGCCATTGGCAGTCTGAGACATCGGTCTTCCGTCCCGGCACGTTCTTCACGTGCTGCGCGTTGACGAGGTAAACTGCGAGGCCGCGTTCTTCCAGGATCTGATAAATCGGAATCCAGTAAACGCTGGTAGACTCCATCGCCACGGAGTGGATCCCACACTGTACAAGCCAGTCGACTAGCGCATGCAGATCGCGTGTGAACGTAGGGAAACAGCGGACGGGTTGTGGATCTCGATCAGCGTTCACCGCAACGTATAACTCGCTGGCACCTACATCAATGCCAGCAGCATCCGGGTGCAGGATGGGCAGTGTGTCACATCTGCTTTTGCTCTTCTTGGCCATATACTCCTCCGACGATGCCGGTCAGATGCCCGGAGCGCGGACACAGAGCAAACTCCCAATCGAGATTGTCGCCGGAAACCGACTGACGTCATCACACGTCTGTACGCAACCCCAGACCCACGCTTTTCGATCGGGCTTTAATCCGAGCACCAATGTCGGCGCGGGCTGTAGCTGTCATCCGACCGGCTGCGAATATCATCGCTCGACTCGCGTTCCTTTACATCCTGTCTGGCCAAGGGCGGCCAGTTGCACGCTTATGAGGAGCGATTCTCCAGATGCCCGTAAGCGCATAAATGCCTGCGGGCTCCGGTTTCAAAGGATGGTTTCCATAATTACTGTTGCTTAGAGAATCCCTTCCCGAACGGCCTGGCCAAGCGTCGCTACCGTCGGTATGAAACCGAGACTGCGGCTCAGTGTTGTATCCGCGCGGCCCCACCACGGATTCTTAAGCGGTTCGGCGCAGGATTCGATGGTCACGCCAATGGCTTTGGCCATGTCGTAGAGCGTGCTAGGTGCATCATCTGCGATATTCACGATCCGTCTATCCATTGCGCCTGTCAGCGCCAGTTCGAAGGCGCGCGCAACATCTCGCTGATGAGCGAGACTGAAGGTCTGCGCCGGATGCCATTTCATCCTCGAAACGATGGCAGGAACAGCGGCCAGATGCTCGTCGCCGTCTCCATATACGAACGGGAGACGGAGAACGCTCCAGTTGAGGCCACTCTCACAAAGTTCTTTTTCCGCAGCCACTTTGCTCGCCGGATAGGCCTGACTCGGGTGCAGTTCGTCATCTTCCAGTCCTGGCCTTGAGCCGCCTTCGTCGTAAACGAGGCAAGTGCTGGCCATGACGAAGCGGGCTTGCGGCGCATGAAGCTTCACGGCAGCGATGAGAGCACGAGTGCCGTCGAGATTCGCGCGCCAGATTTCCTTTTCGTCCAGTGTTCGGAAGACGGCTGCCAGATGGACAATAGCCGAGACACCTTCAACTGCCTTCCGCAAGGCCACGGCGTTGAACAAATCGCCTTCCACGGCCTCTACGCCGTCAGGGATCGCTTTGCCCGGACGCACAAGAGCGCGGCATTCCACACCGGCTTTCAGGAGGTGCTGCAAGAGACGGGAGCCGACCAAACCGGTTCCACCTGTAACTAGAGTTGTCATTGTGATTCTCCTTCCCAATCGTGTTCGTTCAGTCGTTTCGTTGCGGCTTGCAGCACTTTGCGGGCGATCTCCATCTCGGCGGGGTCTGCCCCTTTGAATGCCACATCGAGGATCATCTCCACCGGATTGGGCAGCGCTTGCCACAGCTTCTCGCCCGCACGGGTGATGCGCAGGATGCGTTGGCGCTGGTCATCTACGTCGGGAGTCTGCGCGATCAAACCTTTGCGCAGCAGTGTGGTGACGACCCCGCTTAGCGTGGCCCTTTCGATGTTGAACATCTTCACAAGATCGCGCTGCATCGTGGGACCGACATTAGCCAGTTGATAGAGCACATACCACTGGGTTGAACCGAGCCCATAGGGCCGCAAAAGCATATCCATGACGGCACGCGAAGCCAAGTACAGACGTTTGGCACACCCTCCGACAGTGTCATGGTTATGGACGTTATTGTTCGTTGGCTTTTTCGACATTCGTAAGCTACCTAGCAATATATTGCTAGGTAGCTTACGAACTGTCAAGTCTAATCACGGTTACTACCGAGAATTGGGGTCTGCTCCAAGTTTTTCGACATAAGCATTGCCGGCGGAAAGCTGAAGCAGAGCCGACATAATGGTACCTAACGTCAAGCTGAAGACCATTTCCGGCCACCGGAAGCACAAGTCCGAAATGCCCGTTCTACAGACATATGACCGCGTTTCGCTGATCAAAATCGCGGTGTCAGTGAGTGCCTCGGAGATTGGGTGCTTATCGAGATGAGCGTCCTCGCACTCGGTGGCGGAAGCTAAGGCCTCAAAAAACCTAAGCTGCGTCACCACCTGGAATGTTAGGGTTGAAGAGAGCCTGAGAAGATCCTGCACCGTCGCCCGGAATCGCAATGGACTACTATCGAGTCGTTGGCCCGCTGGTTCGTCTCTTACCCGCCGAGACAGCGCACGATGCAGCCATTTGCGCCCTCAGAGCAGGGCTCGTGCCAGCAGGCGCGGCGTTCGATCATTCCGCACTAGCGACAGAGTGCTTCGGCCTGTCCTTCAAAAGCCCCGTTGGCCTTGCGGCAGGCTTTGATAAGAACGCCGCCGTCGTGGATGCGCTATTGGCCCAGGGCTTCGGTTTCGTCGAAGCGGGCACCGTAACTCCCTTACCCCAGCCCGGCAATCCGCAACCGCGCATGTTTCGTTTGAAAAAAGAGAAGGGGATTATCAACCGGCTGGGCTTCAACAATCACGGCGCAGACGTTTTCGTCGCTAATCTCAAGCGGCGCAAAAAAGCAGGAGTGCTTGGGGCCAATATTGGCAGGAACAAAAACAGTCCCGATGCTGTCAGCGACTACTTGACGGGCCTGGAAAGGGTCTACCCCCATGCCGATTACATTACGATCAACGTATCTTCCCCGAACACCGTTGGTCTGCGTGATCTTCAGCAAAAGACCCAACTCGTCGCTCTGATAAAAGCCATTACGGCCAAACGCGAAGAGCTTGCCGAGATGCAAGACAGGCGCATAGCAGTGCTCTACAAAATCGCGCCGGACCTGAATCTGCAACAGAAGCAGGACATCGTGGAAGCCGCGCTCACCCATTCTGTGGATGGCCTCATCGTCTCCAACACCACCGTTAGTCGCCCCTCCACTCTCCAAAGCCACAACCGGGGCGAACAAGGAGGTTTGAGTGGGGAGCCCCTTAAGACGCTCTCACTTGCGGCGCTGCGGGATATTCGCAGCCTGTCGCAGGGGCGGATTCCGCTCATCGGCGTAGGAGGCATCGCCTCAGCCGAAGACGCCTATGGATTTATCCGCGCGGGCGCGTCATTGGTGCAGGTGTATACAGCGCTCGTGTACCAAGGTTTCCACCTCGTGCGCCGAATCAACGAAGGTCTCGTGCAGCTACTCGCCCGCGACGGGTTCAGGAACATCGCGAGTGCGGTAGGCACCGGAGAGTGAAGGTCAGTAGTGATAACAAGTCAATGCGCTCATTGACCGATAGTTGCCGTAAGGTCGCCTACGGTACCTTGTGCGGCAACCGCGTGCACATTTTGGAATCAAGAGAGCGCGTCGCCCGTTCTCCGGCAACTTGCTGGGCCCAAGCACATGAAGACCTGGCGACTTGTGTGCGGACTGGCAACGGTGAGTGACTCCGCAATTTGACATCCATCGGCAGGCGGAACCATTACAGGTCGGTGATCAGGATTCTGCAACCGAGCGCTTGAGAGCTTTTGCGAGTTTCTCCATGCCGCGCCGAATCTCGGGAGCGTCCACAGCCGCGAATCCAAGCTGGAGACCGTCACGCGAAAGTTTGCCTCTTGCATAGCAACTGAGGGGAATCACTTCCACTCCGAGTTTCGCTGCCGCCCCTGCGGCTCGCTCCGCGTCGGCCCCCTGGGGCAGCCACCCGGCTGTTTGCAGCCCAGCCTCGATCCCTGTGATAGTCAGCAGGCCGTCAAGTTCCGCTCGGGCCTCAGTCAGCAGTATCTCCAGCCTCTCTGCATAAATGGCCCGCATCCGTCGCACATGCCTGTTAAAGTGCCCTTCGGCCATGAATGCATGCAGCACAGCCTGTTCCAGCACCGGCGCGTGCCGGTTGGTAGTCGATTTCATCGCCTCAATGCGGTCGATCAGAAAATCAGGTACGACCATGTATCCGAGGCGCAGGGAGGGAAACAGGGTCTTGCTGAAGGTTCCCGCATAGAGCACCGTACCTTGCTGATCCAAACCCTGCAGCGCGGGAGAAGGCCGGCCGGCGTACCGGTATTCACAGTCATAATCGTCTTCGAAAATCAGCGCTCCCGTCTTCGAGCTCCACTCGAGCAGCTCAAGCCGCCTTGCCAGGCTCATGGTTACGCCCAGGGGAAATTGGTGACCCGGCGTCACGTAGACCAATCGGGTCCGGTTCAGCGGCAACCGGCGCACCACGATCCCCTCGACGTCCACAGGCACGTGACGAACCCGTGCTCCATTCGACTCGAAGACAATGGCCGCGCCCGTGTATCCGGGGTTTTCCATGCAGACTTGATCGCCGCGGTCGATCAGAATTCTTGCCGTAAGATCCAGTGCCTCCTGAATCCCGGAAACAACCGCGATTTGCCCCGCCGTGCAGCGTACGCCGCGCGATGCATTCAAGTAGTCGGCGATCGTCTCGCGAAGCGGAGAATATCCCATCGGATCGCAGCCCATCAGCATCCGCGTCGTTGCCCGCCGCAGCACGCGCGTGGTCACTCGTGTCCAAAGCTCGACTGGAAACAGGTCAACAGCAGGAAGATTCGGTCTGAATGCATGCGTGGGCTGGCTCTCATAGCCGGAAAAGAGTTTCACGCCTTTTCCATACTGTGCCAGCGCTACGGGCGCCTTGCCGGTCTCATACCGTTTCGGTTCGCCTGCAGGGCTCACCTGCAGAAATGCTTCCGGCAAAGTGTGGCACACGCAGGTTCCTGAACCAATTCGTCCCTCCACGTAGCCTTCTGACTTTAGCTGCTCATAGGCTGCAACCACCGTGCCGCGTGCGAGTTCATGCTGCCCAGCCAGGTCTCGCGTTGCCGGGAGCCGTCTTCCTGGCCTGAGACTTCCGGCAAGGATCTGCTGCCGGAGACTCTCGTAAAGCCAGCGCCAGGCAGGGGACGCTTTGTCCCTCGCGGGAAGTGCAAGTTCAAGTGTGGAAGTTCGCCGAGTCATTGAAAGTGGTCTACTTCATTATGCATAAATGGCTCTTGAATAGTAATCCACTTGGGCTTAGCTTCCAAAGCAGGAAGGCAAACAATGAATGTCGCTCTTTGCAAACGCGCCTTGCATGCCCTAGTCCCGGTAGCGTTGGCTGCGGTATCCGTGGTGGGGCTGCCGGCGCAGGCACACCGGGCCGGCTCGAAGCGGGTACGAACCGTTCTCACCGCCGAGTTGCCGCCGAACATGAACGGAAAGGATCTTCGCGCTACGCTGATCTCGGTTCAGTATGGACCTGGAGATGCGTCGCCGCCGCACACGCATCCCTGTCCGGTGGTGGTGTATGTGCTCAAGGGGGCGGTGCGATCTCGGGTCACAGGACAACAGGAGAAGATCTATCACGCTGGAGATAGCTTTTATGAAGCGCCTGGCGGGGAACATCTGGTGAGCGCAAACGCAAGCAATGGCGGCGCCACTCAATTTCTTGCTTTCTTTGTCTGCGATCACAGTGCTCCTCTGAGCGCCAACCTTCCCAAGCCGGGTTCAGGAGCAAGACGATGAACCAAACGGCCGCGTCGGCGCCATCGGCGGACTCGGAGCATCCCGCACGAACTTCCGCGCAATGGCTCGCCCTTATTTATGCCCGAATCGCACTGGGCGCTGCCTTCCTGTCCGGAATCGCATCGCGATTTGGCCTCTACGGCCGAAATCATGGCTATGGGAACTTCGCCAATTTTGTGAAGTACACCGCTCAGGTCAATTCATTCATGCCGGCGGCGACCGTTCCATTCCTGGCATGGGCTGCGACGGTCGCTGAGTTTGTACTCGGCGTGCTTCTGATCGCTGGATTGTGGCCTCGCTGGACCGCCCTCGCATCCGCAATGCTGCTGGCCATTTTCGGTGCCGCGATGGCAGTGTCGATGGGAATCAAGTTGCCGCTGGACTATTCGGTGTTTTCTGCCTCAGCCGCAGCCGTACTGCTTGCGTTAGCGTCTCCACGTACTTCCGGAAACAGATAGGAACAGCCATGAATCGTACGCTACAACGGGTTTACCTCGCGCTGATGACCGCAGCAGCGTTATCCGGGGCCCTTCATGCGGCAACCCACGACAGGGATGCCGAATTGCTGAAGGTGCGCGAAAGTGTCTGGCGCGCATGGTTTGCCGGGAATGTGGCCTTGCTTCGGCAACTTGTCCCAACAGACACCATCGTGATCAGCGCGGGCGACAAGGAATGGAAGGGCCAGACGGAAGTCCTCAACGAAGCGGCGCAATTCCATGCGTCGGGCGCAAAGCTCATCCGGCTCGAATTCCCAAAGACACGCATCCAGCATTTCGGCAATGTGGCCATCATCTGGAGCGAGTACGTACTCGAAATTGAATCCGGAGGAAAGCATTCTGTCAGTTCCGGACGAGCGACTGAGATCTTCGTTCGCCGCAATGGTGCATGGCTCAATCCAGGTTGGCATACCGACAATGGAAAATGAAATGGACATGCAGCGAAGCAGCTTTCGGCACGGCGATCTGACACTATCCTGGCTCGATGCAGGCGGCGCAGGTTCTCTCCTGATTGCGCTGCATGCACACTGGATGGAGGCGGCGACCTTCCGCCGCCTGGCAGAAGACCTGGCTCCGGAATGGCGGGTTGCTGCTCTCGACCAGCGCGGCCATGGCGACTCCAGTCACGCGGCGGCCTATACCCGCCAGGATTATTTGTGCGATTTGGAGGCATTCTTTGCGCAGCTCCAGGTGTGCACGCCCGTCGTGCTCCTCGGTAACTCGTTGGGCGGCATTAACGCTCTGCAATTCGCAGCGAAACATCCGGATCTGGTCCGGGGCCTGGTGATTGAAGATATTTCAGTTGAGGCTGGCTCCGATGTCAGCTTCGTCCGTGCCTGGTCCGGAACCTTTCCCACGAGTGAAGCTCTGGCTCAACAGATCGGCACTCGATTCCTGCCCTATCTCGAGGACTCCTTCCGGAGCGGCCCGGACGGCTGGCGACTGGCCTTTGACCCCGAAGATATGGTCCGGTCTGAAGAGGCGTTGAAAGGAGAGTACTGGCACGAGTGGCTCTCCACTTCCTGTCCCGCGTTGGTGATTCGCGGCCGCAGCAGCCGGGTGACTACACAAGAAAAGATAGAGGAGATGGTTCGTCGCCGGCCCAAAACCTTGCTCAGAGAGCTGGAGGGCGGACACGTTGTGCATCAGGACTGCCCCGAAACATTCGCCGCGGAAGTTCGATGCTTTTTGCAATCGCTGGGGTCGAGCTCGACGCCTTCAAGGTGACGAAAGTGGTTGTGCACTGCCTCGATTGACGCATTCAAAAACAGTGGATGGGTAATGAGCCTCGGACGTCGTGCGGCCATTCACCCGGACGTAGAGTCGCCTAGCCGCTCCGATGGAACTGCCGTCAGGGTGACGGCTCAATGCCGATGCAATCATTCACTGCTCCGCGGATTCGCTGTTTGCAGCCCAAGTAGCGTTCGGTTGTCTGCACCGAGACGTGCCCTAGAAGGAACTGGATTTGTTCTAGTTCGCCGCCCGTTGCCTGGCAGAGTTTCGCGCATGATCTTCTGAGATCGTGAGGTGCAAGCTGCGTAATGCCGAAGTCTTTCGCATACTGCTTCACAACGTGCCAGACCACACGTTCGGTCACGCCGTTTCCCCAACATTTTCCTGCTCGGCAGACACAGCGAAATAGCCGTCCCTCTGATATTCCGGCCGCGGTCACCCAGACATCGATCGTGGCCTTTACCCATTCCGGCATAGGAACGGTTCGAATGTGCCCGCCCTTGCCGATGAGATCGACAATGGCCCAGTGCTCCTCACGTTGCTGCAAGTGTGTGAACTCCAGGTCGGCGAGTTCGCGGCGTCGCAGCCCACAGCCGAGCAGCACAGCAAGTATGGCGCGGTCTCGCTTTCCTTTGAGTGTGTCTGGAGGAGGGAATTGCCAGAAGCGGCGAGCCTCATCGGCCGTGAGCCAATTTCCAAGCCTCACACCCAGCTTCTTGACCCCTTTCACCCGCCGTATTCCGGCCGCCAGTTCGGGACTGAGGAGGCCGGCATCTGCGGCTTCGTATGCTAGTCGCCTTACCGCAGCAAGCCGCCCGTTGATGGTTCCTGAGGCGAGATTCCGATTCTCAAGGAATATGCGGAACCGCGTAACGACGATCTTATTGAACGAGAGTCGAGGTTCGGAGCAGTACCACTGAATGAATTCATCCATGGCGTGTCGATAGCCGCGCTTCGACTCCCGAGAACGAAGACTGTCCAACACCGCCGATTTACTGTGATCCAGGTCCGGAAGGCCGAGCCTTGTCTTTGGCCGCTTCTGCTTCGCAGTGTTCCTTTTACTATGTCTCCTCATGCCAGCCGCCTCCATCGCGGGTGGCATGAGGTTACTCCCCATTCGGGTAAGTAGCCCGTTTCCCGGCAAACTGCCTGCCCCAAGAAGCACGAAGATACGTGGAATAGCCCCTTTTGAACGGGTGTTCATCAAGCCTCACCAACTGGCATGCTGTTTTATGTGGTGCTCGCAGACGACGTGATGGATCGGCAGAAGCGCCCCCGCCTTTCCTCCCAACCGCTGAAAGGTGCGGCGGAACTAGGCCCAGAGCGGCCAGGTTCCGCCTGTATCGATTACAGAGACAAACTACATCATGCATCACCGACACGACATCCGAGTGGCGGACAATGCCACCGTTGCCTGCCTACGCTGAAGGCAGGAAGCCTGCACGGACTATACGAGCCAGGCCATCAAGCCTGGAGACAATTGCCAAGCATTAACGTTTTGCTTCGAGAGCGAATGTGGCTTCCATTGCCCGAGAAACGTTCAGGGAATGCGGATCGATGTAACGGAGCGTCGCCCGCAAATCGCGGTGCCCAAGCGCCCGCGATACGAGTAATACGTCACGGCAACGTTTGTGCAAGGCCGTAGCGAAACCTGCTCGGAAAGAATGGATGGTGAGTATCGGGCGAAGTCCGGCACGTGCCCTCCAAAATTCGAATCGCCGTTGCACTTGGCGCGGCGCGAGTCCCGCTTCCGGCGCACGTCCCGGAAATAACCTCTCCGCTGCGCCAAAACTCTTAACACGATGGGCGTGGAACCTGGTGAGCAGTTGATCCAGGCGGGACACAAGCGGCACCGTCCGCGCGCGCTTGCCCTTTCCATTGCGAATATGAAGAACCCGCCGATGCGGATCGTAGTCGAAGACGTTAACAGTCCGTGGCGTAAGTAGCGATTGTGCGACATCGCTTTTGATTAATTCGGAGGGGAGGCCCCGCCGGCCTGATCGCGCGTGAAGGGAAAATTAGGCTCCGGCAGGGCCCTGCGGAGTTATTCCTTCGCCAGAACGAGCGCAGGAAGGCCAAAAACAGCACTCTACCGAGGTCGTTCCACTCCCGTGGCGTGCCCGCGCCCATCATTTTGCGGAAGATCAGGCTCAGGTTGAACCCGCCCACATGAATCAGCAATCGCTTGAGAATGTTTTCCTGTTTGCGCAGATGGGTGCGCCGCATTCCGCCGGTGTCATAGCAGTGCGCAAAGCTGCGCTCGACAAATTCTCCGCGCCGTCGCAGCAGTCTCTTACCGTAGTTGCCCTGCACCCGCCGCCGGTTGGCGTACACAGCCTGCTGCTGGCTGGCCTTGCCTTCCCACTTGCGCCGACCCTTCTGCTGCCGCTCCGGAATATAACTGCGTACCTGGCGGTTCTTTACCCTCTCCAGGGCCGCCGCCGAGTGATACCCCTTGTCGGCCACCATCTCCTCGATACCCTTGACGTTCACCTTGGGCGCAGCATCAGGATGCAACTCGGTGTCGCGAACCGCCAAATCCGCCACCGTTTCGCCGGCTTCACACAGGGTCACGTCCATGGTCGTTGTGTCGCCTTTATCGGCTTCCTGCAACGTCACCGCCACCACGGCCCCGGTATCCAAATCGACGGCGTGCTCGGCCTTGTGGGCCAGATGCGTGCGCCCGTCTTTCATCTTGGTAATGCGCACATCCGTATCGGTCGGGCTCATCCACTCTTTGTTCGACGTGCGCTTCTTCCGCTTGCGATCCAGCCGCGCCAGTTGTTAGCGCGTCGGCGTCTCCATCCCAGAGGCCTTGGCCAGTCCGGTCAGGAACTCTTCGTAACTCTCACCCGTGTCGCGCCGCACGATCGAGCGCATCGCTGCCGAGGCCTCCAGCGTGGTCGCGTCGATGCCCACCCGCTCGCCCTTCACCAGGCCGCGATCCGCCAGCCGTTCCAGCACCCAGGCGAAAACCGTACGGTGCGTCTCCACGTCGATCAACCGGCGCGTCCGCGAAATCGTCGAGTGATCCGGCGTCGCCTCCGTGATCCCGATGCGCACGAACTCCCGCAGCGCCAGCGAGTCGGCCAGACGCCAGGCGATACCCCGCTCGCTGTCGATCCCCTCGAAGTAGCCGATCAGCAGCGAACGAAAATAAACCCCCGGTACCAGCCCCGGCCGACCCATCTTGGGTGCATAGAACTTGCGGCAAAGCCCTTCCACAAACACATCGAACCTCTCCCCATCCAGAAGTTCGTTCAGCCGCCGATAAAAAGGATGACCTGGCGACCGCGCCAACTCTGCGTTCGCGATCCAGATCTCTTCCTGCTGCGCCTGCGATTCTCGCGTCCCCATTCCCATGTCCGCATCGTAAGGGCAATCCCTGCGGATTCTGCAGCCATTTGCACCGCTCGCATCCAGACTTTCACCACGGACTGTTAACCGCAGCGGTCGGTAGTCGAACCAGAATCTCTCGAGCGCTGATAAGGTTCAGGGCTTCTTGCCACTCGATCGCGCGGTGAGAGATCGGCCGCTCGAAAGGAACGACCACATTAATCCCGACGATTTGCGACATTGCTTCCCGATGGCGTCGGATTCAACCTTGATGAGACCGTGCAGGGCTTCTTCAAAGATGCCAGCACGCAGTAGGGCTTCGTAAACAGATGCGTTCAACGCCGCAGCCTCCTCGGAGCCGGTTCCGGCTCTGGCGACATTCCTGAGATAGGCGATCAGAATGCCTGTCCGGCCTCGAGCGATGTTGGCTTGATATTGACGGCCAAGTTCCGGAAAACGATCGGCATCGCGTGTGACAACGCGATAAAGGGCTAGCTGTTCCTCTGAGAGCAGGTGCTTCAGATATTCTCGACCAGCCTCAGTCAATCCTTTCTGCGTGTAATCGCGAAACCACCCAAACTGCTTCTCCAGATCGTCATCCGACGGCGCTTCCGAAGAGAGCAGATGGTCAGTGCAAGCGGCAATGAGTACCTTGCTGAAGAGCTCATTCTTGTTGGCGAAATGACTGTAAATCGTCTTAACGGAGACGCCAGCCAACCGTGCAATGGCATCCATCGAGGCTACGGCAAAGCCATCCCTTAAAAACAGTTCATGAGCAGCAAGCACAATAGCTCGCTCCTTCTCCGCGATCATTGCCGATTTGGAGGTGCTCGTCGAGGCAGAGTTCACTGACCGGTTCGCCACAATTTCTAAAGCATAAAGAAAACATCCCGAATCGACAACGACCGTTGTATCATCCTACAGAAAACGACCGTTGTAGAAAAGCCGAAGGGGAATACAGACATGAGAATCGGAATCATCGGAGCAGGAAACATTGGAGCTACTCTAGCGAAGCACTTCCGCCGACTTCAGCACACGGTACTGATCGCAAATTCGCGTGGGCCGGAAACTCTGGCTGAGCTTGCCAAAGAGACTGGTGCAACCCCGGTAGCGATCCGAGAGGCGGCGAACGGAGTCGACCTGCTTGTGATCGCAATTCCCATGAAGAGCGTCCCTGAGCTTCCGCAGGATCTGCTCGCAAACCTGCCGCCAAAGTCTCCGATCATTGACACAGGCAACTACTATCCTCTTCGGGATGGCAGAATCCCGGATCTCGACAGAGGCCTGGCCGAGAGCGCATGGACTTCACGGCATTTGCGGCGCCCGGTGATCAAGGCTATGAACAACATCGTCTCAGACAGTCTGCTCAAGAAAGCCCTTCCGCGCGGAGCGAAGAAAAGAATTGCTCTCCCTGTCGCCGGCGAGAATGCTCAATCAAAGAAGACGGTAATGGATCTGCTTGACGCGGTGGGCTTTGACTCGCTGGATGCGGGATCTCTGTCCGAATCATGGCGCTTCCAACCTGGAACGCCTGCGTATTGCCCTGACCCGACGATCAAACAGCTTCCGAAGTTGCTTGAGCGCGCCAAGCGAGACAAGGCACCTGCGAGTCGAGACACGGCAGCGAAACTGATGGCGAAACTGCCTCCCGATTTCCCCCCGCAAGAGTTGGTGCGTGTATCACGCTTGTCTGCCGGCCTCGACCTGCTGAACCCAAGAAGTTGGTTTGCGCTGCTGCACCTATTATCTGTAGCAATTCGTTCAAGGTGATGGCAGTCACTATCGCGACACTTGTGACACCCTTTTACCTGCGCCGGTTAGTCCATCTGACGCTTCGAGAAGCGTCCAAAGTGAATCGGTCTGCATCGTGAAATGAGATAACCAGTGCCGCTGCTGCTGCCGAGAATACTGAGGCGTCGAGTGGTGATTTCGGCCCTGTAGCGGCGGCCATAGCTGCTCCGAAGGACAGCAGAAGCAATCCACTCAAAAGTGAGATTAGGCGAATGCGAAGGCCCAAGAGCAGCAGAAAGCCAAACACGATCTCCGCTGATGTCGCGACTACACCCAGGGCGTCGCTGACGCGGACCGAGAACACGGAGGTGAGATGGTGCGTGTAAACAAGAAAATGATCGAAATCGCCCCACGCTACGCCCCGCTTGCCATAGGGTCCCCAAAAGCCGAAGCGATCAGCGACGGCCGAGAGAAATCCGGCCCCCAAGGCGAGCCGTGCGAAGGCGAGGGTACAGTCCTTGGCCAGAGCCCGGTCGAAACGCACTTTCATGTTTGTAAATCCTCGTCAGGTGATTGCAGAAAGCCAGTCCGGCACTCGGCGCAAAGCAGCCGGACTCTCAGCTCGTGATTTTCGGCTAAGAGTTCGGCCAGGTAGATACGCAGTGCGCTGACCTGTTGACGAAGGCTATCAGTCTCTCCCAATGAGAGATCGAGGCTGTCATCTTCCGCTGCGTCAAACATCGGTAATCTCCTTTAGAGATCGTCCGCTCTTGTGAATGGAAGAACGAAGTGGGTTCAACCATTCGAGCCTACGAGGCCGGATGTCCAGCTTCTTCCTGGCTTTGTCATTGCACGCGCCCTTCAGTCCATTGTGGTAGAAGACAGCATCGGCTCCCATGGTGCGCATCGCTTCTTCTTCGCTTATGTGCGAAGGCGCAGCAGCGCCAACAAACTGTGCGAAGGCAGGGAGCCATTCGGCCACTGGCACCGGATCATCATCTACGATGTTGTAGACACCCGGTTCTGCGTGGAGTGCGGCAAGAGTGGCTAGTGCAGCGTCCTCGACGTGGATAAAGGAATTGACTGCACGGCCCTCACCCACCAAGGCAAGCGCCCCTTGACGCAACAGGTCTGCAGTTCCGCCGTCGTTGCAATACCACGTTCCTGGGCCGTAGAAGAATCCGTACCGGAGGGCAATCCCCTCGATCCGAGAATCGCTGAAGACACGATCTTCAAGTGCCTGGTACATCTCGCTACCAGCAGAGATCCCTGGGCTTGAGTCAAGCTGAAACAAGTCAGCTTCAGTGGCTAAATCACCATGTGCCGGTTTCAGGTAGAAGCCACTTGATTGTTGGACGTATCTCTTTACGCCAACTTCCAAGGCGGCCGAGTGGAGATTTGAACCACCTTCAAGGCGCAGCTTCCGATCATGCGGAAAAGCATTTGGAAGATCGGCCGGATTCTTGGGCAGTGACGTTAAAAGGTCGATGACGACGTCTGGAGAAGACCGTTTCAGCGCTTTGGTCAATGCGGGCTTGTCGAATGCATCGACGCGAACATACTCGACGGGATCATCGCTACCCTGTCTTCGGACGGACCGTGCCATCGCCGTGACCCTGTGCCCATGCTTCGCCAGCTCCTGAACGAGGGGCACTCCGAGTGCCCCGCTTGCACCTGCAACGAAAATGTTCATCGACTTCTCCTTATCAGCCCGCCACGGGCGTTTGATCTGCTAGTGAGCGCTATGTAAACCGGCGACAGGGCCGAGGGTAATGGTCGGAGGCCCCCCTTCGCAAAAAGACGAGGGCCTCACAGGCCTCGCTGAAGCGAGATTAAACGCAGATGGACTACGCAATAGATCCATAATGCGTGTATGGGTTAGTCCATTGCTGATGGAGGGTGCTGAAATGCCGAAGTCAGACACATTTCAAGACTTGGTGCTTGGTGAGCGCAAGGGTGCACAAGACCTCTGGCGCTGGCTGTATGTAGAACTTCGCTCTGCAATTCTTGACGGTCGTTTGAGGGCAGGTTCACGGCTGCCCTCTACGAGAAGCCTGGCGAATCAATATGCTCTTTCGCGTGGCACAGTGGTCGCGGCATTCAACCAGTTGAGAGCTGAAGGCTATGTGTCCTCCGAACTCAGTGCGGGCACTTTCGTCGCATCTTCACCCTCCTCTCAGGGTGACACGCCGAGAAGACAGAAGGTATCCAGGCGCGTAGCATCACGAGCCGAGCTGGGTAGACGCGTAAAAGGACTCTACGGGCCCTCGTTTATCCTTCCAGGTTCTCGATCAATAGGGATGGCCTTTCGCAGCTACGAGCCCGCGATCGACTTATTTCCAGTGGACCTGTGGGCCAGAGTTGCAGCTCGCGTCTATAGGAATGCACCTAGGAGTCTTTTTGGTCAGGGAGATCCCGCTGGCTACCAGCCGCTGCGAAGAGCCATAGCGGAATACGTCGGCAGATCGCGTGGTGTACGCTGCACTGCTGAACAGGTAGTCGTGACTGCAGGCGCACAGCAGGCACTTGATCTGTTGGCCAGGCTGCTATTGGATCCTGGTGATGAGGTGTGGATGGAGGATCCAGGCTACCCAAGTGCCTCGCAGGCCTTCCATGTGGCGGGGGCCCACGTCGTTCCAGTACCAGTGGACGGCGAGGGCCTACAAGTGAGTAAGGGAATCGCGCTCGCCCCGCGAGCACGCGTGGCCTATGTAACGCCAGCGAATCAGTTCCCTTTAGGAAGCGTGATGTCCGCCAAGCGTAGAGTTGAGCTTCTTGCATGGGCTGTAAGCTCCGGATCGTGGGTGATCGAAGACGAGTACGACGCTGAATACCGGTACTTTGGAAAGCCGGTGGCCTCACTCCATAGCGTCGACACCTCCGGTTCTGTTTTGTACGTTGGAACCTTCACCAAGATGCTGTTCAATGCGCTCCGTCTAGGATTCGTCGTCCTTCCCGAGCGACTTGTGGAGACCTTCGAAAAGGCGCGGAGCTTCATGGATAGGCACCCGGCCACGCTTGATCAAGCGGTGCTGGCCGAGTTCATTGCGGAAGGACATTTCGGCAATCACGTCCGAAAGATGAGGCAGGCGTATGTCGAACGTTTGCAAGTCCTCACTGATTCAGCTGCAGGCCGCCTTGCAGAATATCTAGACGTGGAGAATGCGGCAGCGGGGATGAGAACTGTGGGGTGGATCAAGCCGAGGGTGTCTGATCGACTTGTTGCAGACCACGCGGCGAGAGTAGGGTTGGAAGTCCTGCCGGTTTCAACTTTCACCGCTCGATATATCCAAAAGCCCGCGCTTATCTTGGGCTTTGCAGGATGCAACGACAGCGAGATTCGCCGTGGCGTGTTGGTCTTAGAGAAGGTCATTAGGAGCATGCAAAAGATGCAAGTGGGCTAAACAGCGGAGGAGCCTACTCGACTCTTTTGGCCCAAGACCGAGCTGCAATATGGTACAGAACGCGCTAGCAGGGACGAGTAGCCTCATGACTGGAGGAGCGTTTCGGTGAAGATGTTGTTACTCATCCTTTGCTGCATTGTGCCCGCCGCGAGGGCACAACAACCAACCATCCAACAGTTAATGTCCAAGAACCTAACGGATATGCCTGGAAAAGAGGGAGTGATGATCTCGGTAACTTTCCCGCCAGGGTATTCGGACGGTGTGCACCGCCACAATGCGTACGTCTTCGTCTACGTTCTTGAGGGCAGCGTAGTGATGCAATTAAAGGGAAAGCCACCCGTGACGCTAAACCCCGTCGATACCTTTTACGAATCTCCTAAGGACATCCACATCGAAGGCAAGAATGCCAGCGATACGAAGCCGGCAAGGTTCATTGCGTTCTTCGTGAAAGATAGAGGTGCTCCAATTCTGGTACCCGTCACCAGCGCTGCCGGCCTGGAACATCAAAGCGTTCCTGGGGCATGGAAAAGTGGAAAGCTAACAGCGCTTCCTACTTTCCCACGCCTCCGACTGCGGCGGCGGTCAGACTATCATCCCCGCTGCGCCACACAACCTCGCTCACTGGTACAAAAAACCGGGCAAGCCAGGAAATCAGATTCTCTGAGCGATCTCATACTACAAATCTACCCATATATCCACATGAGGAGCCACGCATGAGAATCACAGTAATTGTCGCGGTATTGTTATCGATCGCCGCTCGCGGAGTTGGCCAAAATACAGTGGAGAAGCCACAGGCATGTTGGCTGGAGACCTCCAAAGCGATTTTGGATGGTGCCATGGGAGGCGCAGGCATTCGTGAAACGAGAGTCTGGGACAGCACCGTTTCTGGCGTGCTTGTTCGACATCTAAAGGGCGATGTTCTGATCGACACCGGATTTAGTCCAAATGCCGAGGCTCAGATGAACGAGTTGCCTCCTGACAGTCGCGCGTTCGGATTGCAGATTGTCTCTTCCGCTAAAGATCGCAAATCAATCCTCGACGTGCTCAAGTCTGTGAATGAGCCTCCCACTCAAATTGCGCGCATTATCATGACGCATACTCACTATGACCATCTGGGTGGCGCAACCCAGCTAACAGCGCCGATCTACGTTGCCTCCGCAGAGGCGAAATGGATGATGGAACAGGAAGCGCATCCAACCATCACGCCTCCATCTCTCGTGCGGGCAGTCAAGCCTCGCATCAGGATTATCGCTTACGACTCTGGCCCGTATTTAGGTTTTAGCGAGAGTAAAGACGTCTATAACGACGGCACGATGGTTGTGGTTCCCCTTCCAGGTCATACTCCGGGGTCGCAGGGCATATTCCTCAAACTTGGCAAAGGTCGTGTATTTCTCATCGGCGACGCAGCCGACACCTTAGAAGCGGCCGAACGCGGGTTACCCAAGAGTTCGCTCATTCGCGCCAACACCGACTTCGAGCCTGAGCTCGCCGACGAGACGACCAGGCGGGTCGCCGCCTTTCATCTCGCACATCCTGAGATCGCGTTAGTCCCTGCACACGATCGAGTAGCGTACTCCGCTGTCTTCGGTAATCCATCAAGCTGTATTTCCGATCTCCAAGCAACCAAAGGAGATTCCATGGCAGACCAAAATGAAGTGCTGGGCAAGGCACCCTCACCTGTCATCGAAGTTGTGACACTGAAGCTGAAACCCGGTGTGACTGATACGCAATTTGCACTTGTCGATGAAAAGGTCCAGACCACGTATATGGAAAAGCGTTCGGGCTTCCTGTCACGGGAGTCTGCACCTGGCAGTAACAATGACTGGGTAGTCATCGTCCACTGGCGGTCAATCGCAGATGCCGACGCTTCAATGAAAAGCTTTGCAACAGCACCAGCGACGGCAGCATGGATGTCGATGATCGTGCCCAACTCCATGGTGATGACGCGATACGGTTGGTGAAACGCCGGTTGTCCGCCTGCCTCACGCTTCTGGGCCGTTGAATTTAGCAGTGTTAAGGAGCGGGCTCCCCATACCGCAACCCTCATTCGCCTATCGCATCTTGGTCGTCGACGATGAACATATATTTGAGCAATCTGCAAGATACGTCTTGAAACTCGTGGACATGAGGTGCTCACGGCCAGCGACGGCTTCATGCCCTGTTGACGCTCAAACATGCCTTACCTGACATCACCCAGTTTTTCAACCACGTAACGTGGTTGTGGCACTTTGGGTTGACGACAAAATCAACCCCTTGATTGAATCGTCCCAGATTTGAAACCAGAAGATTTAATTGGCGAGTACGTTAACCGAGCTTTGGAGGAGCTATGGCGACAGTTGCAGAGATACTTTATGAGACATTGAGTTTGAACGGCGTGATGCGGATCTATGGCTTGCCCGGAGACTCGCTCAACGGATTCACCGATTCCATTGGCAAACACAGAGATATGGAATGGATTCATGTGCGACACGAGGAGGCGGCATCTTTTGCAGCCGGTGCGGAAGCGCACCTCACGAATCGCCTGGCTGTTTGCGCAGGGAGTTGTGGCCCAGGAAATCTTCATTTTATTAACGGTCTTTTTGACTGCCACCGCAGCAGAGTTCCAGTGCTCGCGATCGCTTCACAAATCCCAAGCACGGAACTCGGGACCACATATTTTCAGGAAACGTCTCCCGAGCAGATTTTTAAAAACTGCAGCCATTATTGCGGTGTCATCTCCGAACCCGATCAGATGCCTCGGATCGTTGCTATCGCCATGCACACGGCCATAGCGAAGCGGGGAGTCGCTGTCATCGTGCTACCAGGAAACATCGCTATCCAAGACTGTTCGGCACCAGCCGTGGCCCTCGGTTTTCTCACAAACGAGTCAAAGCTAGTCCCGCCGGATGCCGATCTTGCAAAGGCAGCGAACTTGATCAATAAGGCACAACGGATCACGATTCTGGCCGGTGCGGGCTGTGAAGGATCGCATGCGGAGCTGTTGAAGGTTGCGGAACAACTACAAGCTCCTATCGTGCATGCTTTCCGTGGTAAAGAGTTCGTCGAGTACGATAATCCATTCGATGTCGGAATGACCGGATTGCTCGGCTTTACGTCTGGTTATCGGGCCATGATGCATTGCGACCTTCTTCTAGCCCTTGGAACGGATTTCCCATATCCGCAGTTCTACCCAGAAAAAGCCAAAAAGATTCAAGTGGACGTTCGAGGCGAGCAGATTGGTCGTCGCTCCGTCATCGATGTGGGGTTGATTGGAACAGTGAAGGAGACAATTAACGCACTCCTCCCTTTGCTCGGTCCTCCAAAGGACAGCGCCCACTTGAAAGACTGCATAGAGAACTACAAGACCACTCGAAAAGATTTGGATGAGCTCGCCATAGGGAAAACTGGATCATCGCCGCTCCATCCTGAGTACGTCGCGCGAATCATTGACGAAATGGCTGCGGATAACGCGGTTTTTACGGTCGACGTAGGTACACCGTGTGTTTGGGCGGCACGCTATCTTCACTTCAATGGCAAACGTCGATTGATCGGTTCGTTTTCTCACGGCTCGATGGCTAATGCGTTGCCGCAGGCCTTAGGAGCCCAAGCCGCATTTCCGCACAGACAAGTAATTAGTCTCTCGGGAGACGGAGGCTTAACAATGTTGATGGGGGAGCTGCTCACTGCCGTACAGAACAAACTCCCCGTGAAGATCATCGTCTTCCACAACGATGCGCTCGCATTCGTTGAAGTGGAAATGATTGCTGCAGGCATCCTTCCTTTCGGCACGAACTTGAAGAACCCTGACTTCAGCAAGGTGGCGCAGGCGTGTGGGCTCTTCGGAGTTCGCGTAACTCAAGCCGAAGAGTTGAAGCCAGCGCTTGAACAAGCCTTCGCGCATAACGGGCCAGCGCTGGTAGACGTGTTCGTACATAGGCAGGAGCTTTCCATGCCGCCGACGATCACGCCTAGCCAGGTTCTCGGATTTGGACTGTATCTGACCAAGTGTGTCCTGAATGGACGTGGAGACGCCATCATCGACATGGCAAAGACCAACCTTCTCAACAGGCTGTTAGGAGAATGACTGCGGTTCCACGGAGCAATGAATTGGGCGAGCGCTTAACCGCAGGAGGAGGAGCTACTAAGACATCCGGTATCAGCATTGCGTTCGGCAACGCTGCGCTACACAACCTCGCTCACCGGTACAAAAAACCGGGCGGGCCAAACACTTCTAAAGGGGATGGCATGAATAGGACAAGGAGCTTCTGAGGCGATAGGCTCCAGGGCAGGAGCTGTGGAGCAGGCAGGTTGCAGGCTGGATTCGTTTGATGAGGCCACAGGACCTCGTAAAGGAGATT
>JAKAJO010000128.1 GCA_021813745.1 Acidobacteriota bacterium | reverse complement strand
TGCTTGGACCAGGACAATCGACTCTTGCGAAATCCTTCGCCCACACCAGATACCTCTCGCGATTATCTGGTACAGCCCCCTTGTTTATCCGGCACTCCGTGAACGGCGCGCAATCCCAGTCGAATCATCCCGCAGGCACTCTATCTAAAAGATGCGGTAGCCGAAGCCAGTGCTGAAACCGTAGGGCGACAATGTCCCTCGAACCCAATTCGGCATCTGCTGATACTCGAAGTCGACGGGACGATAAGAGAGACGCTTTGTCAGCTTGAGATCGACACCGCCACCATACGCCAGAGTGGTGAAGCGGCCGTAAGCGTAGTCGTATTCGAAATTCATCTTGGTCATGCCGATGAGAACCTTGCCATAGGGCGTTGCGTGCATGAACCCGAACTCATGGATTGGGATTTTCGGACCGATCAGGTAGTTGTCCTGACTGATGCTGAGGTACTCGTTGAATCGATTCCATCGGCCCTCAGCTTCCGCCTCGAGCCAGCGCCGCATGTGGATATCAACGTATGCGCCCACGCCAAAGAGTTCGTTGGGGCCGGCCTTCGCCACACCGTTACCCTGATAGTCGGGCTGAAAAGCGGAGAAGAGACCTCCGGCAGTGATGGACAACTGCCCGCGCGTGGCGGAAGGCACAACCTGGGCGTGCGCCGCGACGGAACCTGTTGCGAGAAGACACATGAAGACCGATAGCAAGAGACGATACATAGGGACTGAGGAATTGCGGTTCAGGATGGCAACCTTTCTCTTGGTGCTCTTTGCAGAGCAATGGGAACCGTGCCGGACGATCGCAAAAGCGATCGTCCGGCGGCCCGGTTGCGGGTTACTGTGGGTTGGAGGCAGTCGGTGCGGCGGTTTGACCGGCAGCGGGAGCAGCTGCCGGGGCCGGAGCAGACGCCTGGTAACGCTGCAGCTTGAAGTAGATCGGCGTAACTTCAAGCGGCATCTTGTCCCGTGGGTTCATCGGCGCATACCGCTTCGCATTCAGCATATGCACGTGGTCATCCCATGGATCGGTTTTGAGCCAGCTTCCAAGCGGAAGAGCGGGAATCTGATTCAGGTCATCCCAGTTGATCTTGGGAGCGCTGCTGGCAAGCGCGGCCATCCAGGGAGTTCCATCGGGTTGAAGAAGACTGTCGCCGAGTTTGGGCGTATTGAGCGCCTTGAGGGCTTTGCCACGGTCTGCGAGCTGCTCCCAGTAGAGGCCCGCGCTGGCCAACTTGTCCTTATACATGGAGGCCTGCAGATAGGTTTGTGCCTGCTTGGCAGCGGCGGCGTTGTCTGCCGGGGAGTGGAACATGTCAATGCGCTGGAAGGTGGATTCATCGGGGAAGAGCAGTCGGTCATTGAAGGCATAGCGGGTGTCGATATGGTGACCGAGGGCGATATGCGCCAATTCCCATGCCACGACAGAAGCGATCGATTCTTCATTGGGCAGGGTATCCAGGAGACCCTTGCTGATGAGGATCGTGTTGCCGACGGTGGTGGCTTCTACGGTGTCCGTGAGCAGGACGCGGCAGTGAACGGGGCTGGAGAAGGCTAGATTGTTGGGGACCGCGAGATTGATGACGATCTGATCCAATACCTTGGTCTCGTAGCCATCCGGCGTCAACGGAGCGACAAGGCCGGCTTCTTCCAGGCGATCGATGACGTTGTTCTCTGCCTGCATGACCCAGTCGCGGGTTGCCTGCAACGGGCTGACGTCCTGAGAATCATCGCTCTGGTCGACCGCGTCTTCTACCTTCATGCTGACATTTTCGCTGTCGCGGGTTGGGAGCTTGAGGGAGTAACCCCAGAAGTGGGTCTGTGCCTTGAGACCGAGCGACTTGGCATTATCGGTACGGTTGGACTCTTCGACGTAGATCTCGACTGGAAGCCAGACCCCCGGTTGCAGATTCATACGCCAGCTGTCGAAGTGGAAGTAGTAACGAGAGTCGTTCTCAGCGCTGGGACCCGTGTACGTGCCGTTAAAGCGGACCACATTTCCATCCTGGTCCTCAACCCACATACGACCGTAGAATCGGCCCATGCCTCCGACCTTGGGGTGCACATCGAAGACCCAGGTCCGAACAGAGCCGAGGAACTCGCGCCGAACAAAAGAGAAAGCGTAGTGCTGCTGATCAAAGCCCGAAGGATCAAGGAACATCATCTGCATGAACCCGGTGGGATTGTAGGTGAAACGCTTGTCCAGTCCGAGGGCGGTCGTGAGTGAAGTGATCGCGGCCAGGGAGCCTTTGAAGAATCCGCGATGCTCTGCAGTTTCCCTGGAACGAAATGTCTTGTCGTAAAAAGTCTTGCCGAAGTCCACCCGGCTCAGGGTGTACTGGTCGTCTACCGGGATCTCGTATAGCTTGGGGTCCGGGCGGGTGTCCTGGATGTAGGTTTCCACCAGAGGCGTGCGTTGCTGGATGTTTTTAATGATGACCTTCTCCTGCGCAATCGCCTTTTGAACGAGGGCAGCCTGGTCGGGCGTCAGCGGATGAGTCTGCTCAAACTGAGGCAGCTTCTTTTTTGCGTTAGCCCAGGATGCACCGAGAATAAAGGTGAAAAGAATCAGAGAGATCTTTCGAAAGGTCATTCATAGCTCCTAGGTGATTCGTTTCTGTCTACCGTATGCCGCATCCGACCTGCGGGCGTCACATCAAAAATTAGCCTACAGCGAAAGTGTCTGCAGCGGATTTCCAGTTACGCCAATTGAAACGTAATAGTAATGTTTGTTGTTAAATCGATGGGCTGACCATTGCGAGTTGCCGGTCTGAAGCGGATCTCCTGAGCGACGCGGCGGGCCTCTTCGTCGAGGCCGTGCCCGAGACTATGGACCACGCCGTGAACAATGACCCTGCCACTTGCAGTGAAGGTAACGCGCAGAATGACGTCCCCCTGAACCTTAAGCTGTCGTGCTTCAGCCGTGTACTGGACGGGTGGTTTTGAGAGGACCTCAAGATTTGTGGATGCCGGGACTGCTTTTATGGGCGAGGCAGATGCCACTGTGGTCATCGCGGGAATGCCGGCAGACGCGACGTGGCCTGTCATTACGGTGCGTTCCGTGCCCGTGCCACCGGGGATACCGGCGGAGGCCACACGTCCAACGACCCCCTCGTTGGAACCCGAGCGAGTACCGTTCCCAATTCCTGTTGATCCGACCACACCACGAGGCGCGACGGCAGGGCCATTCATTCCACCGTAGGGATTGCCAATTGCCGCAACGGTGGCAGGTCGAACGGCATTGGGATTGGGAGTAACGCCATAAAGTTGCCCGAGGTGAACCGGAGCAGTCGAGGGGTGAGCTTGAGCGACCTGCGCGGGTGCCGCTGCCGTGAGAGCTGCCTTCGGCTGGGGCGCGAGAATGACGGCCGGCTTCGGTTCCCGCATGACGGGTGTGTTGATCTTGGCTTCCATCTGGATCGGCTTCAAGGCCGGTTTCACCACAGGCGCAGGCCTGTTGATCTTTGGTGCTGCCATCTTGACTTCGGGCAACTTCGGAGCTTCCGTCGGCTTTACGGTGGGCGGCGGCACCTTGATTTTGACCTTCACTTCTGGCGGTGGTGGCGTTGGGAAGATGAGGACGGTCTGCTCGAATTTACGCTCCTGGATGATGCGCCGTGCTGCCACGCTGACGTAGATGACCGCGCTGAGAATCAATAAATTAACGACCGTGCTCGTAATAAAAGACGCAGATCTGCCCTCGGGCTCGGGAAGAAGACCCAGATACGGCTGAATCGGGGGTTGGCTTAACGGCATACCGACCCTTCCTTGGTGTGAATGGGCCCTTCGTCAAAGAAGGCCTGTCCCGGTAAACCTGCAAGTGCATCTTGGCGCAAAGGTCCCATATTGTCCACTCCCGGAGTTGAAGACTGGGATCCCATTTCTACGCGATGGAAGGTTCGCTTTTGAATGGACGGATCCAGATCCTTTTGCAATCGGGCCAACACACGACGAGCGTGGCGGCTACCCATTTGGCTAAACACCTGGATGCTCGTGCAGTTGCGCTGCGGAGCGTGAGCCAAGATCAGATTCTGAGCGGCGCTGACTGCCAGAGACTTAACCGCAATTTGCGTATCGTGAACCGCTACAGGCACTTGAGCACCAATAGATGTCGGCAGGATCGAACTCGAACCGGCGCAGCTGCGTGCTGATCTGTCGGTGCTGCAAACCGAAACAGTCGAACGAATGAAACAACAAACGCCGGACATCCTGACGCTCCATGGCGAGTCCAAGACATGAGAGCAGCAACATTATTAAGGGTCCACATGCCAGCCAGCGAAACACATCAGCAGTCTCGGGCGATTCTGCGCCTGACAATCAGGCATTTGCTTGTTGGACCAAGGGGGAACATCTCAAGTGCCGTCTTCCGGACGGTCTACCGGGACCTGGCCGAGGCCGGATCCACTGTTCCTATTGTAATAGACTTACGGTAGCGGAAACCGCTCGGGGAGGACAGGAATTTTGTGAAGATTTTGGTTACCGGAGGGGCAGGTTATGTCGGGGGGACGGTGGCGGAGTTTCTGCTTTCGCGTGGTCATGAGGTAGTCGTCTTCGACAATCTTTGCCATGGACGGCGGGATCTTGTGCCAGAGAGTGTTGAGTTCGTTGAAGGGGAAGTGGCAGATCGGGCCCTGCTTGAAAACATTTTCAGGACGGCTCGCCAAGCCGGAAAGGCATTTGACGGGGTCATGCACTTTGCTGCGCTCATTGAGGCGGGTGAATCGATGCAGCGGCCGGAGATTTACTTTCGGAACAACACCGCATCCACTCTTTCCCTGTTGGAGGCGATGCTGGCAGAGGGGCCGCGACGCCTGGTGTTCTCTTCCACAGCGGCTGTGTATGGCGAGCCAGAATCCGTGCCGATCGTTGAGAATGCGCGCTTGAAGCCGACGAATCCTTATGGCGAGTCAAAGCTCCTTGTGGAGATGATGCTTGATTGGTTTCATCGCATCCATGGGTTTCGCTCCGCCTCCCTGCGGTATTTCAATGTGGCAGGCGCGCCGGAAGGGCCGCATGGGATTACACGCGGCGAAGCCCATGAGCCGGAGTCGCATCTGATCCCATTGATTCTGGACGTGGCGCTTGGCCGTCGCGCCTCGATTCGGATTTTTGGCGACGATTATCCGACGCCGGACGGGAGTTGCATTCGGGATTACATTCATGTGTCGGACCTGGCCGAAGCGCACCTTCTGGCGCTGGACGCACTGGAGACATCGCGCGCGGCGAAGGAGCGGCTGGTTTACAACCTCGGCAATGGCACAGGATTTACAGTCCGGGAAGTGATTGAGTCTGCACGACGTGTGACAGGACATCCGATTCCTGCGGAGTTGCATCCGCGGCGACCGGGTGATCCTGCGGTGCTTGTGGCAGCCTCAGACAAGGCAATCCGTGAACTGGGATGGAAGCCGCGGTACGCCCACCTGGACGAGATTCTTCGTACGGCATGGATCTGGCATCAGAAGCGATACGCGTAACAGACGGGGAGCCGCTGAAAGCAACAGGCTCCCGTTGATCTAGATTTTCATTGCATCGAACTGAGACCTCACCGCCAGTGAATTTCGTGCTAGACTTCGCGTCAGGCAGCAAAGAGGCTGTCTGCACGTGGAGTCGCCAGTCTGTGATCGGCGTACGCGCGGCAAGTTGGCAAACGGTCCGATCGGACGAAGTAAGGTTCTCTTAAGCCTGCCAGTGAGGAGGCCCCTCATGAAGAGTTCCTGGTGTGCCATTCTTGCGTTGATTCCCCTCATGCCGTGGTCCGCGTTTGCAGCCGAACGGCTGATCCCTGCGGGTTCGCTGATCGAGTGCACGGTGAACGAGCCAAAGCTCTCGTCAAAGACAACTTCTGTCGGTGATCCGCTACTATGCCAGGCGGAGTATTCCACGCGCTACGGCGGGACTGTATTGCCCTTTGACAGCTTTCTGATTGGACATTTCGAGGATTACAAGGATCCGGGGCACATTGTCGGAAAAGGCTGGATGGAACTGAAGTTCGATCGAATGCTGATTGAACCGGACACTGTGATTCCCATCCATGCAAAGGTTGTGAACGTGTCAGGATACGATGTGGATCGTGAGGGCCGCATTCTTGGCAAGGGGCACGCTGTGCGGGACACTCTGGCATGGACCGTTCCCATCCTCTGGCCTATCGATGTCATCAACTTGCCGCGTCGGGGACCCCGGCCGACGCTGCACGCGGAGACGCGCCTTACGCTGAAAGTGATGGATGATCTTGGAGTTCCCGCGAAGCCGGCACCACAACCGGACGCGAATGGCCTATATAGAAGGGAACCAAGCGCTTATAGGCCCACCGTCGACTCGTCACAACCCACCGCGTCTGAAGTACCGCTCTACACTGAACAGATACGTCCAGTCCCGGACAACCTGTACCGTGGCTCTCCGGTGCGCCTGACGGGAAGCGTATTTGATTCCCACCGCTTGCCCTATGTCGGCCCCAATACGCCAACAGACGCAGAGGTGCCCCAGGCAATCACGGTTGTGTTCAGGGATGGTCGGCCACCCGCGCGTATCTACAACTATGTCCTCACTCCGAGCACACTCTACGTGCTGGATGGGTATCGTTATGCGGTGCCATTGCAAAGCATTGATATTGGCGAGACGGATCTGGTGAATCGGCAGGCAGGCGTCGATTTCCACCTGCCGCTCAGCTCACAGTAGAGGCGAAGGAGTCCGCTCACACTCCTCTTTGGCTTCCCGGTAGTATGCTCTTGGTGTAGTTTTTCAAGGTGCAAAGGGTCGAAGGGGAGCTATGTCCACGACGACAGGAGCTGATATTCGAGCGCCGCGGGGCAATTCGCTGCGCTGCAAGGGGTGGCAGCAGGAAGCTGCATTGCGCTGCCTGATGAACAACCTGGATTCTGAAGTGGCCGAGCGTCCGGAGGACCTCGTTGTTTACGGCGGTATCGGACGCGCCGCGCGCAACTGGGAGTGCTACCACGCCATCGTGCGTGAGCTCGAACGACTTGGCAGTGAAGACACGCTGCTGGTTCAGTCCGGTAAGCCCGTCGCTGTCTTTCCCACCCACGCCATGGCGCCGCGCGTCCTCATTGCCAACTCGAACCTTGTTGGCAAATGGGCCACTTGGGAGCACTTTCACGAGCTGGACCGCAAGGGCCTCATGATGTACGGCCAGATGACTGCGGGCAGCTGGATCTATATCGGCACGCAGGGCATTCTGCAGGGCACCTTCCAGACCTTCGCAGCGCTCGCAGAGCAACACTTCGGCGGCTCATTGCAAGGCAAGCTCGTCGTCACCGGCGGCATGGGCGGCATGGGTGGCGCGCAGCCGCTCGCTGTCACGCTGAACGGCGGCGTGGTTCTGGTTGTTGAGGTGGACCGCAGCCGCATCCAGCGCCGCATCGAAACGCGTTACTGCGACGCGCTCGCCGAAGATCTCGATTCTGCGCTGGCGCTGTGTGACTCAGCCTGCCGCGAAGGCCGCGCTCTCTCCGTCGGCCTTGTCGGCAACTGCGCCGACGTGTTGCCGGAGATCGTGCGCCGCGGCGTGCAGGTCGATGTCGTCACTGACCAGACCAGCGCCCACGACCCGCTGAACGGTTACATTCCGCAGGGGCTCACGCTCGAGCCGGCCGCCGCGCTGCGCAGGAGCGATCCCGAAGAGTACGTCCGCCGCTCCACAGCTTCGATGGTCGTGCATGTGGATGCGATGCTCGCTCTGCAGCGGGCCGGGGCCGTCGCCTTTGACTACGGCAACAACATCCGCCGCTTCGCCTTTGACGCGGGTTGCGCCGATGCCTTCCTCATTTCCGGTTTTGTGCCGGAGTACATTCGTCCGCTCTTCTGCACGGGCCAGGGTCCATTCCGGTGGGTCGCGCTCTCTGGCGACCCGCGTGACATCGACCGGACAGACGAGCTGGCCCTGGAGCTTTTTCCCGACAATGAGATTCTGGTTCGGTGGCTGCAACTTGCCCGTGGCCGGTTTGCCTTTCAGGGACTTCCCGCGCGCATCTGCTGGCTTGGCTACGGAGAGCGCGCTCGCATGGGTCTGGCCATCAACGATCTGGTCCGCCGGGGAGAGATCTCCGCGCCCATCGCCATGGGACGCGACCATCTCGACACCGGCTCGGTGGCCAGTCCCTATCGGGAAACAGAAAAGATGCTCGATGGCTCGGATGCAGTTGCTGACTGGCCGATTCTCAACGCGTTGCTCAACACGGCTTCGGGAGCTACTTGGGTCAGCTTCCACCACGGCGGCGGCGTGGGCATGGGTTACTCGCTTCACGCAGGCCAGGTGACGGTGGCCGACGGCACTGAAGATGCCGCACAGCGCATCGCGCGCGTGCTCAACAACGACCCCGGCCTCGGCGTTGCCCGCCACGCAGATGCGGGGTATGAGTTGGCGCAGAAGACAGCTCGTGAAAAGGGGATTCATATCCCGGCGGCAAGCGGATAGATTATGACCATTCCTATTCTGGTTGTTACCCTCATGGGAGTCTTGGCGGTAGCCGCCATCATCGGCGTCACGATTGGAACGTCCATTGTGCGGTCTAAACGCGCCGATGAAGCGAAGTCATGGCCGACCACAGACGGAACAGTCCGAGGATCGGGCATGGCAGCGATTGATCGATATTCAGGCAAGGTCCCATGGTTCGACTTTTCGTATGTGGTTGACGGAGAGTACTATTCGGGGACCTTCGCACTTCGTATCCATGGTGACAGAGCAGAAACCATGCTCGGTGACATGGATGGGCGAAAAGTCAATGTCAGGTACGACCCTGCTAGGCCGTCAAGGTTCTATGTTGTCGATGAAACCATCGCAGAATGTGAAGTGATTTTGAGATCCGGAGCATCTTCATGAAGCGGCAGCGAGACTTTAGTCTCCTGCTTTTATCAGTCGCACGCAGTGTGCAAGCGCCGTCAACATCCTGAATTTCGATATGACAATTGCCGTCGTCAATATCGGGCAGATCGTCACTCTCGCCGGCCCGGCGCGTCCGCGTGTGGGCAGGGAACTGGCGCAACTCACTCTGCTCCGCGATGCGGCCATGATCATTCAGAAAGGGCGCATCGAGGCTGTTGGAACCTATCGTGATCTGCTGCCCGTTATTCCGAAGTTTGCCCACATCATCGATGCGGCGGGCCGTTGCGTCACTCCCGGCTTCGTGGATGCCCACACCCATCTTGTTTTTGCAGGCAATCGCGCGGCGGAATTTGAGCAGCGCATTGCCGGTCAGAGCTACCAGCAGATTGCAGCCAGTGGTGGTGGCATCCAGCGTACCGTGCGACTCACGCGCGCGGCCACGGAGGATGATCTCTTTGAGCAATCCCGGCGACATCTCTCCTGGATGATGCGTTCCGGCACGACCACGGTTGAGGCGAAATCCGGCTACGGACTCAACCGCGAGACCGAGCTGCGCCTGCTGGGAGTGATGGCGCGGCTCGCAGACCAGGGCTCCGCCACGTTGATTCCGACGCTCCTTGCTCACGCCGTGCCGCCCGAGTTTGCCGACCAACGCGCCGACTATGTCCGATGGTTCGCGCACGAATTGGTTCCGGAGGTAGCCAGAGCGCGGCTTGCCGCATTCTGTGATGCCTTTTGCGATGAGCACGCTTTCACTGTGGAAGAAGCACGCGCGATTCTTGAATCCGCAGGCCGCAACGGCATGGAACTGCGCGTTCACTGCGAACAGTTCCGGCCAGGTACCGGTGCCGCACTCGCTGCCGAAATGCGCGCGCGAACCGCCGACCATCTCGAAATGGCCACCCGCGAGACGTT
>JAKAJO010000092.1 GCA_021813745.1 Acidobacteriota bacterium | reverse complement strand
ACGCGATTCTCCCTTCGCTGGAAAAGAAGGAATACCTGACGATGCCGATGACCACCCTGATGCTCTTCAACCGGCCCCAGGATTACGGACTGGCGCATGGCGAAGCGGTGAAGGTTGCCATGTCACGCAATCACCTGCGGCTGTGGAAGTCGCCCTACGAAGTGAATGGCCGGCCGCTGTGGTGCATCTCATCGACGCACGATATCGGCTTTGAGCGCGACCAGCGCAACAACGGCGTGACGCACAAGATTGATCCGGACGTCGACAACGAGCGCGAGTATGTGAGCGGAACGCTGGCGGCCACTGGACTCGTAGCGCAGCGCGACCATGTGATGCCGGCCAACCCGCTGACGACTGCGAAGACAGCAACCGGCGGCGAGTTTCACTCCGATGGCCGCATCGCCGTGCTGGTGTTGAAGGACACACAGGCCAAAGGGAACTGACCAGATCCACCGGTGCCGGAACCGGTACGCCCGGACCCGGTACACTAGGCACAGGAATCTTCCCTCTCGGACCCGTCGTGTCGTCACTCATTGCCAAACTGAATCCTGAGCAGCGCGCCGCCGTGGAGACGACGGAGGGACCGCTGCTAATCCTTGCCGGCGCCGGCTCGGGCAAAACGCGCGTGATTACCAACCGCATTGTCTGGCTCATTCAAGAAAAAGGCGTCGCTCCGGATTCGATTCTGGCCGTGACCTTCACTAACAAGGCCGCGGCAGAGATGAGCGAGCGCGTGGAGAGGCTGCTTGGCCACTCGACGGTTGCCAAGCCTCTGCTCTCAACCTTTCACTCGCTCTGCGTGCGCATCCTGCGCCGCGACATCGAAGCGCTGCAGGTGAACGGGCAGGGACTGACGCGGTCGTTTGCGATCTACGACGAAAACGACCAGCAGGCGATTGTAAAGCAGGTGATGCGGCGCATGGGGCTGGACACAAAGCAGCTGACGCCGCGCACCGTGCTGGGCCGTATCTCGTGGGCCAAAAACCACATGGTCGACCCGCAGGAGTACTACCTCGGCTCGAAGGACCCGAACAGCGAGCGCATCGCGCACATCTACAATAGCTATCGGGACGAGTTGCGGAAGAATAACGCGCTCGACTTTGACGATCTGCTGCTGGAGGCTGTACGCGTCCTCAAAGTGGCCGCCGACGTGCGCGAGCGCTATCAGCGGAAGTATCGCTACCTTCTGGTGGACGAGTACCAGGACACGAACCGCCCACAGTATGAACTGATGAAGCTGCTGGCCGGCGAAGCCAAAAACGTGTGCGCTGTGGGCGACGAGGACCAGAGCATCTACTCGTGGCGCGGCGCGGATATTCGCAACATTCTGGAGTTTGAGCAGGACTTTCCCAACGCTAAAATCGTCCGCCTGGAACAGAACTACCGCTCGACCCAAGTGATTCTTGAGGCCGCGGGGGCAGTGGTGGCGAACAACGTGCGCCGCAAGGGCAAGAAGCTGTGGACCGACCGACAGGGCGGCAGCCTCATTGGCTACTACGAGGCGCCCGACGGTGAGAACGAAGCTCTGTTCATCGCCGATCGCATCCAGAAGCTTTTGCGTGAACGCGGGGACGACCCTGATTCCGCGCACTGCGCGGTGCTGTACCGCACCAATTCGCAATCGCGGCTGGTGGAAGAAGCGCTGCGGCGCTATGGCATTCGCTACACCATGGTGGGCGGCTTCAGCTTTTACGAGCGCGCAGAGATCCGGGACCTTTTGAGCTATCTGCGGCTGGTGCGGAATCCGCATGACTCAATGGCTGTGCAGCGCGTCATCAATACACCCGCGCGCGGCATTGGCAAAACGACACTGGAGACGCTGGAGCGGCTGGCGCTGGAGACGGGCACTTCAACCTGGGAGGCGATCGGCGCTGCCATCAGGAACCGGCTGGTTCCGGGGCGTGCGCTGATGGCGCTGGAGAGCTTTCGCCAGCTCATCCTCGATGCCCAGGCAATGATGGACCCGGACTTTGCCGGCAAGCTGATGGCCGACGTGGATGCGACATCCGCCGGTGAAGAGGCAGACACGGATTTTTCCTTTGGTGCAACGGAAGAGCCGGCGCAGGCACCCGCCGACACGAGCTTCGATTTTGGCGGGAATGAGAATCAAATGCCACTGCTGGACGCCTCGCATTTTTCTCCGTTTGCCGCCTCCGCAAAGAAACCATTTCTGAAGATGCCGAAGCCATCACCGGTTGGTCGGGAGGAAAAGAGCGCGCTGGACGAAGGCAAGGACAGTGCCGCTGAGCGCCCTGCCTTTCGCGCGCCGGGTGATGCGGCCACGCTGCCGGAGCTGATTCGCTTCCTCATCGATCGCACGGGCTACATCAAGGCGCTTGAGGCCGAGGGTTCGCCGGAGGCCTTCAGCCGCATTGAAAACCTGAAGGAACTGGCCAACGCCGCGCATGATGCCGAAGCCCGCGGTGAGACGCTGGCCGAGTTTCTGGATCACGCGGCGCTTGCGTCAGACACCGACCAGTTTGACCCCGATGCGCGCGTGACGCTGATGACGCTCCACGCGGCCAAGGGACTGGAGTTTCCGCTGGTGTTTCTCGCTGGACTGGAAGAAGGCCTGTTTCCGCATTCGCGTACGCTGAACAATCCGGAGGAGCTCGAAGAGGAACGGCGACTCTGCTATGTGGGCATGACGCGGGCGATGAATACGCTCATCCTGACGCGCGCGCAGTATCGCCGCCGCTATGGCAACGATGCTCCAGAGATGAGCCTGCCCTCGCGTTTTCTTGAAGAGGTGCCGCACCAGCTGATGGAGAACCTGAGTGAGCGCAATGCGGCGTGGTCAGGCGCTGCACGCAGTTACGGCACAGGACGCAGAGCGGGGAGTGGCGAATTTGGCGACCGGCATTATGACTATGAAAATGAGAGCCAGGAGACCCCGCAGTTCCGCGCGCAGAGCTCCTCCACGCGCACCGGCTTAGGCGCACGCGGCGACTCATCCAAGCCATTTGTCGCGCCATGGATGAAAGCGAGCAGCAAGGCTGCATCCACGGGTTCCGCCAGTGCTTCAAAGTCAGAGCCGACCGCGGCGACGCCAGAATCGCTTGACAACATTGCGCGTTTCTTCGGGGGCAGCGGCGCGGGCGCAGGCGGATTGAAGACAAAGCCCGGAATGACCTTGCGGCCTGCAATGGATGTGCCCGCGCCTGCCGGTGAGACCGGCCTCAAAAAAGGGCAGCGCGTGCGCCATGCAAAGTACGGCGAGGGAACCATCCTGATCCGCGAAGGAGAAGGCGAAGATGCCAAGCTGACAGTCATGTTCAATCGGCACGGCATGAAAAAGCTGATGGAGAAGTTCGCCAACCTGCAGAAACTGTGAACACCGCACACGGCGTACACCAAGCTGTGCTATCCTTAGACAGTCCTAGAATTCGATATAGAAGTCCTTGCCTGTTCCGAGTTACCGCTCTACACGCAAACACTTCCACATTGCGTTCGCGGTAAATTTGCACCAAAGGAAAAACACACAATGGAAACAGGCACAGTCAAGTGGTTTAACGACGCCAAGGGTTTTGGATTTTTGAGCCGTGAGAACGGCGAGGACGTCTTCGTCCATCACACCGCTATCCAGTCGAACGGCTTCCGTTCACTGCAGGAAGGCCAGAGGGTCCAGTTCAACGTGACCAAGGGCCCCAAGGGCTGGCAGGCTGAGAACGTTCAGGCGATCTAAGCTTTCCGCGGATTTCGCATCAGCACAATAGAAAGGGGATGGCCGATGCCATCCCCTTTCTGTTTCCTGAAACTGGTGCGCGCTGTTCGTCGTTCACGCTTTTGCTGCCGACTTGGGAACGACGGGATGCAAACCGCCAATCGGCACGTCGTGCGTGCCCAGATAATCGAGAGTGTCGTTGATGGTGTCTTCGAAACGCGAGCGCGTCTTGTGGGTTACCTTCACGCCTTTTGAAACAAGCTGGCAAACCTCAAAACGGTTCATTCCCTGCGCAATTGCGCGATGAATCCGATTAGAACGTAACAAAGATGGACTCCGATCTCCGGTCTTCAGTTCACGAGTGACTCGCAAACATGCAATTGTTGCGTGGGCTGCGGAGCTCGTCTGGGCGGTGGGACGGTCAAAGCCGAGCAGGCTGGAAAGATCCAAACGTGTACTAGCTTCATTGTACGCTTTAATCAACCTCATCGGTTCTTGAAATGCGGCTTCTCCACGGAGGATGCGCTTTCACCGCAACGCAGACCCTGTTACCATAACAATGCACATTACCCGAGTGCCGGGACACATTGAAGACATTGCAGGGAAAGAGGTTCAGCGTGGCAGATACGAAAAAGATTGAAGACAGGCAGGAACGCAAGAAGGTGAAGCGCGCCGCCCGCAAGAAGGCCGCCCCAAAGGCCAAGCGGACCACTCCGCGCGGCTCCAACAAGAAGAAGGTGAAGAAAATGGCGCGTGGCCAGTCCAAGCGCTAGGCCGGCGATAAGCCGAAGGATCCGAGGGTCAGCCTGCATAGGCTGGCCCTTTCGTCTGTCAGCGCACTCCGCCGCACAGGCAGACGCACGCTTCGGATCAGAACGATGAAGCGGGGCTTCCATCCAAACCTCCTCTCTCTGTACACTGCGACGAAGGCGCTCTTTTTCAAGCGAACCCTTCAGGACGCAGCAGTCACAGGAGAACCAACCTGGCCAGCCAACTCTTCGCTTGCAAGTCCATCGATAAGCTGATTCGCGAGTCGGAAGACCCGGAGCACTCGCTCAAGAAGTCGCTTGGGCCGTGGTCGCTGACTGCGCTCGGAATCGGCGCTGTCATCGGCTCGGGCATCTTCACGGTCATTGGCACAGCGATGGCGGGCCAGCGCTTCGATACACCCTCCATTGAAAACACGCCGCTGCTGCACTATCTGCTGACTCACACAGCCATGGCTGGCCGCCCAGGCGCGGGTCCGGCGCTGGCGCTCTCGCTGGTTCTGGTCGCAATCGTCTGCGTATTCACGGGCCTCTGCTATGCCGAGCTGGCCTCGATGATTCCCATTGCCGGTTCGGCCTACACCTACACCTACGCAACGCTCGGCGAACTGGTCGCGTGGATCATCGGATGGGATCTGATCCTCGAATACGCCTTCAGCAATATGAGCGTGAGCGTTGGCTTTGCCGCGCACACGGTCGATCTGCTGGACTGGTTCGGCTTGCACCTGCCACTCAAGTGGATCTCTCCAGCCTATTTGCCCACCGGGCTTCAGGATTTTGCCGGGCACGATCTCTACTTGCCGGGCTGGCACTTCGGCTTCAACATTCCGGCGTTCCTTGTCGTGATGATTCTCACGGTGATCCTGGTGCGCGGCATTCGCGAGTCGGCGCGCACGAACAATATCCTGGTGCTGGTCAAGATCTGTGCCATCCTTGTCTTCATCGTTGCAGCCGCCAGCTTCGTCAAGCCGCACTACTGGCATCCCTTCATGCCCAACGGCTGGACGGGCGTGCTGACGGGCGGCTCCATCATTTTCTTCACCTACATCGGATTTGACTCGGTTTCTACCGCTGCCGAGGAGTGCCGCAATCCGCAGCGCGACCTGCCCTTCGGCATTCTGGCCACACTCATCGCCTGCACACTGCTCTACGGAGGCGTGGCGATTGCGCTGAGCGGCATTGTGCCGTGGCACTCGGTCATGGGCGACGCCGCGCCAGTGGTCAACGCGCTCAAGCGGCTCTCGCTCATGCCCGGCGGTGCCAGACTTCACTGGGTGCGGCTCTTTGTGCTCATCGGTGCCATGCTGGGCATGATCTCATCGATTCTGGTCTTTCAGCTCGGCCAGGCGCGCGTGTGGTTCGCCATGTCGCGCGACCGGCTGCTGCCCACCGTCTTCAGCAACATCCATCCGCGCTATCGCACGCCGGCGGTGGCCACGTGGGTTGCCGGATTTGTGGTCGGCATTCCGGCGGGCCTGCTGGACATTGGCACGGTGTCGAACCTGTCGAATATCGGAACGCTGTTTGCGTTCGTCCTGGTCTCCATCGCCGTGCTGATCCTGCGCTACCGCGAGCCGGAGCGGCACCGCGCCTTTCGTGCGCCCTTCGGTCCGCTGTTTCCCGTCCTGAGCATCATTTTCTGCGTCGTGCTGATGATGGGGCTGGAAGTGCTGACGTGGATGGCCTTCTTTGCGTGGCTCCTCGCGGGCCTGCTGATCTACTTCTTCTACAGCCGTCACCGGTCGGAGTTTGCGGGGATGCGGTAGGCAACGGCACATTTGTCAAACCTGCTGCGATGCATATTCAGCAGCATATAGAGCATTCAAACTCTATAATTGAGCGGCAATGGGCGGAGCAATCACTCAGGGACAAATCATTTCCTATACCGAGATGACAGCCCTGGTCGGCGTCAGCTTGCAGCAAGGGATGAACTTCCGGCTACCCGGTGGCCCCGTATTGCTGATGAGCCGAAGGCCTAATGCTCCGTATGATGACGAAATCGAAGATGATGGTCACGTGCTGATCTACGAGGGTCACGATCGCCCTGCGACTTCTTCCTGCCCCAATCCGAAGAACATCGATCAACCGCGGAAGAATCCAGGCGGCTCGCTGACCCAAAATGGACTTTTTGCAGAGGCTGCGGAGAGGCATAAAACTCAAGGTGAACCTCCAGTCCAAGTGCGTGTGTTTGAGAAGATTCGACCAGGCATTTGGGTATTCAATGGAGTTTTTGACCTTGTGGATTCCTGGGCCGCCCATTCCAACGGCAGGATGGTCTTCAAGTTCAAGCTGAAATTGAGCCATTTGGACGCCGAATTAGTCGCTTCGGGTCCTGCGTTGCAGGAAGAAGACGACCGAATCATCCCCGGATGGGTCAAATTCGAGGTTTGGAAGCGGGATCACGGGCGCTGCAGAAAATGCGGAGCGCAGTCCGGCTTGCATTTTGACCACATCATCCCCTACTCCAAGGGTGGCTCATCCAAGAGCCCCGAGAACATCCAAATCCTCTGCGCAAAACACAATCTTGCAAAGCACGACAAGATTGATTGAAGCTTGCGCTGGATTTGATCGCTCTCAACAACAAAACCTGAGATCTGGTGCGCTGCTTCAGTGCGGTCTTCCCGGCAGGATGAAGTGCTCCGCGCAGCGAGGCTCGTAGTTGTCTCCGGCCATGATGACGGGGCTCTCGTAAGGTGCGGGCTTGCCGTCAATGAGCCGTTGCGGATAAAGCGCTTTGGCGCCGCAACTGCAGTAAGCCACCAGTTCCGTGATGTTGCCCGCATAGGTGCGCACCAGCCAGGAGAGATCGAGCATCTCCCCGAAGGGCAGGCCGCGAAAGTCGAGTTCGAGGCCTGAGACCATCACATCGTGGCCGGATTCCAGCAGCCGCTTGGTGAAGAGGAACAGATCGTGGACAAACTGGCCCTCATCGAGCGCGATGCACTCCACACGCTTGCCGATCTGCTGCTCGCGTGCTTTCAGGATGGGCAGGACTACCCAGGGATCGTGGCCGGGAAATTCAACGGCCTCCATCTTGCCGCAGCCGTTCTGATTGCGGCTCTCCACCAGGCCAGCAGCGGCTTTAGTGTCGGCGCTGGGCTTAAGCAGCATGACGTCCTGGTGGGCGTATTGGCGGCGGATTTCGATGCGGCGCAACAGCTCTGCGGTCTTGTTGCTGCGCATCGGTCCCACAATCAGTTCCAACTTGCCGGGCACGGGAATCTCCATTGTCTCTGGATTGTATTTTCGCCGCTCTGGCGGTCCAGCTTGCGGACAAAAACGGCACCCGGCTGTGGATAAGTCGCTTGTAATTCGACAGTTGAGAGAGCCGGATCATCTGTCTGGATCGCCACCAAACGCTCCGCTTCGGAAGCAGCCTCCTTCCGTGATGCAGCACACACAGCAGCGTTCGCTACGGCCTTGCATCCGGCAGGATTTAGGGCAAGAATGCTCAGCATAAGGAGGACCAAGCAATGGAATCCCTCCTGCAATTGAATTTGCACGACGATCCAGAGAAGGTAACGACGCCGAAGCCATGCGAGGCAAAGACCGAAGAGCAGCTTGCCTCTGATGCGGAGAAGCGGTTGAAACGGATTGCAGCCAAGGCCGCGCACCGGGCTGCAACTGAGTATCAACAGAGCCGATCGAGCCTATTCTCGAAGTAGGCGCACCCCCCTGATGGGACGGAATGCCTGCCGCAATCAGGCGCCGGTCAATGTGCGCTTCGATCGGGTTCACGCAGAGTGTGGCAATTTCGCCAGCGCGCCGATCTGGGCCACTGTCCCGAAGCCGCTACACTCGAAGTGTGAGCGACATTCGCGCATTCATTCAAAAGCTGCCTAAAGCCGAGTTGCATCTGCACCTTGAGGGAACTGTCCTTCCCTCAACGCTGGTGGAGTTGAGTCAACGACACGACAAGTTACCCCTTGCGCTGACGGAAGCCGAGGCGCTCTACCGCTTCACAGACTTCAGCGGTTTCATGCTGGCCTTCAAGGCCGTGACAGGCCAGCTGGTGCAGCCGGAAGATTATGAACTGGCCGCCTGGCGCATGATGGAGCAACTGGCGGCGCAAGGGGTGGTCCACGCCGAGGTGTACATCTCGGTAGGTGTCATTTATTTCTGGCGCAATCACGACCCGCACGTCTTTGAGCCGATCTTTGACGGGCTGGAGCGCGCGCGGTTGCGCGGCGAGCGCGAGTTGGGTGTCACGGTCTATTGGATCTTCGACGCCGTTCGCCACTTCAGCGTGGAGGAGGCGGCACGGGTCTTCCGTAAAGCGGCGGAGATGCGGCGCAAGCATCCTTCCATCATTGGCATCGGCCTTGGCGGCGACGAACGACGCGCGGCATCCAGGCCTTTTCGCGATCTCTACGCAGAAGCCCGCGAAGCTGGCCTGCGGCTGACGAACCACGCTGGCGAAACCACCGGCCCAGAAGCAATCTGGGAGGCGTTGGCCATCGGCTCGGAACGCCTGGGGCACGTGGTTTCAGCCGCGGATGACCCAGAACTGCTGAAGGAACTTCAGTCCCGTGCAATTGGCCTGGAATTGAATCCTACATCGAATCTGCGTACGGGCGTTTGCGCGTCGTTCGCCGCACATCCGCTGCGGCGGTACTTTGACGCAGAGCTTCTGGTGACGCTCAACTCAGATGATCCTGCATTCTTCGGTTCCGATGTCGCCAACGAATACTATCTGGCGCATACCGAGCAGGGATTCACGCGGGAGGAGTTGCGCCGGCTTGCAGCGAACTCCATCCGGGCGAGTTTTCTTCCCGAATCGGAAAAAGCCGGATGGTTACAGCGCGTTGAATCGGTTTAGCAAACAAAAGTTGTAGTCCAACCTTCGCTTCCGCAACGAGTCTAAGGAAGAGTGAAGTATCATGGAAGAAGGAGGGTGTGTCCTGCATGTCGGTGGAACCTGAAGTAGAGTCGCCATCCGCTGAGTCAAACGAAAGCAATGCTCTGCGCGTGATTGGCTGGTTTTCGATCGGCATGGCCGTGGCCGCGCTCGGAATCGTTGTGGGCCGCGAGATGCGCAGCCGCTACAAGTTCAATAAGCGCACGCCCTATGATTTCTATTCAAACGCTGGCAAACAGCAAATGAGCGAGTTCGGCATGGGCATCTAGCCCGAAGAATTTGAAGTGCCCTGCGCCCGCCTTTCAAGGTGGGCGTTGTTGTCTGTGCGGACGAATCGCCGCCCCGATATGGCTCTGTGCGGAGTGACGAAGTCCCCATGGCGGATTCAAACGCGTCTCAATCCGGCCTGGGAACTGGGCGCTTCTCAAAAAAGGCAAAAGCCTTGAGCGGCCCACAGGCGCCGCTCAAGGCCGGAGTGCGTCTGATCCGATTGCTCAGAACTGATAGCTGAGGGTGCCGAAGATGGCGCGGGGAGCGCCGGGATACGCGTTGATGTAGCCGCTTGGAACGGCATTCTGGTTTGGGAAGAGCGGGGCAAAGTATCCGCCGCTGGAGATGTACTCATTCTGGTTGTACATCGAATTTGCCAGGTTCAGGACATCAAGCTTCAGGTTGAACGATTGCTTCTCGAAGCTGATGGGTGCGACGAGTGACATGTTGGAGACCAGATAAGCAGGCTCGCTTTGCCGGTCGGGCCCACCGGTGTTGTTATTCCACATGTGCTGGGAGCCGGTGCCTTCCACCCAGAATCGCGGTTCGAGCAGTTCGCGGTTCCGATACTTGATCCCGTAGTAGACGCCGGTGTTCAGCGTGTATGCCGGGACGTAGGAGACGGGCAGGTTGTTGTAGTACTGGCACGAGGAAGGATTGGCGGCGCATGCAGCGATGGTGTTGCCCAGAACGTAGGAGGTGAAGTTTGCCGTTTCGCCTGCGTAGTTCAGGAAGAAGTGGATATTGCTCTTGGGATCGGCATCAAAGAAGAAGTCGACACCCTTGAAGGCTGAGTTTCCGCCGTCCGTACCGGTAACACCCGCTGCGGTTTCGTAGTCGATCTCCTGATTGATGTAGTCCAGGTGGAAGTAGTCGACGCCGAGGATGAAGTTCCCCAGCCCAGCCGCATGGGTGAAGTGCATCTTGCCGCCGACCTGGGCGTACTTGCCTTCAGCCAGAATGTAGTAGGCGGGGTCCACGGCCTGGAACATACCGCCGCCACCGCCAAGCGACGGAGGACGATAGGTGGTGTCGTAGCCGCCATAGAGCGTAAGCCAATCGACGGGCGTGTATGAGCCGTCGATCGAGGACTCAATGGCTGAGCTGTTGGCATGCTCGGCGCAGAGCGAACCCTGATCCTTGGTGGTGTTTGTGGTGCCACTTGTGGGAGCGCCAAAAACGTTGCTGAACGGATCCGAGCCCGACGGATACAGCGCGCAGTGCGTTTGGGGGATGACGCCCGGCGCCAACTTGAAGTCCTTGTACGCCTGATCGCTGTAGTTGGTACCGAATCCGACGACACGAAGCCCCGGAATGATGTGAATGCGCGCCGTCGGATGAAAGTCATCTTGCAGGTAGAAGGCCACATTGTCGAAGCTGAAGTAGCCGTCGCGGAACTTCGCACCGTTGTTGACAATCTCGAGCTGGCCGCTGCCGCCTTCATTCGGGTTGTAGAAGAGATTGCGGGTGTTATAGAGCTCGTGCAGCACATAGCCGCCAAATTGGACCGTGTTGAGAGGGAGGACCGCGGACATGCCGGCCTGGTCGCCGAGAATATCGCTGTGCGGGTTGTTCCACTCGTTCACCTGGTCGCCGACTCCGAGAATATCGGCGGTACGGTGATGGAAGCGGCGAATGTAGTTGTACCAGGTGGAGTTCTGCAATGTGAGCTTGGGGCTCAGGAAGATGTTTTCGCGCGCGTAAGCCAGCGCCATCTCATTGGTGTCATATTTGTGATAGGCGTCAAAGGGCAAAGCACTGTAAAAGCCGCTCGTGGCCTCGCTGTAGTGGGATCCGTTGGGTTCCACCAAGCCCACGTCAGTGAGGGGAATGACCTGCGCACGGTAGCCACCTGACTTGGAATAGAAAGCGCCAAAGGTGAAGCTGCCGGCCGAGAAATTCTTGATGGTCTTACCGAAAGCGGATCCGTCCTTGGAAGGGTTGCCAAAGCCATCGGGAGCGACTCGAAAATCATCGCCACGCCCCAGGCCGCCGCCCAGCACGGTGGACCAGCCTTTGAATCGCCCGGTGTTGCCCACGAACGCAAAGTTCTGTGTGCCATAGGGTCCTTGTGTCAGCTCAATGCTCAAATGGCGGTCTACGGTGGGCTGAATGGGAGTGAACTCAATCGATCCGCCGACGCTGTTGTACCAGCGATTGAGGGGCTGGCCTGGGCCATAGGTCACTTCCAGATTCTGCATGACCAGGTTCTCTGGCATCGTCGCCGATTGCCAGAGCCCCGTCGCGGGATCGTCAACGGGGATGTCGTCGAAAGTGACTCCCAGCGAGCCAGGCGAAATGAAACCTGAATTCTCACCCGCCCAACCCTGCTGAATTCCGTTCAGAAGGACTGAATACTTGGTCGCACCGGTCTGACCGTAGCCGATTACATTGGCTCCGGGCGTCGCCTGAATCATCTGGGCTCCGCCTGCGACTGGGCCACCCACATCCAACTGTTTGCGGTCGAGCACGCGCACCGTGTCGGGCATCAGCATTACGTCCTCACGGGTGGGCACGGGCTTGGCTTCAGGATCTACTGTGCCGCGCACAATCACACTCTGAGCCAGGCTAGCGACCTGCATAGCGATGGCCACCGGAGAATGCAGTTGTGCCGTCGTAAGACGCAGCGTGAAGGACTCGAAGCCCGACTTCTGCACGTTGATGATCTGGGGATGCGTAGCGGATACACTGGCGAATTCGAAATTACCATTCGCATCCGTCGTGGTGTGAGCCACCTCGCTGGTCGTCAAATCTGTAAGAGAGACCGCCGCCTGGGGAATCGCCGCGCCTGAAGAGTCAGCCACTTTCCCTTGCACCCGGATATTTGCAGCAAACAGGGCACTCGCACAATACAGCGCCAAACTGAGACAAAACAGCCATTTCCGAACCATGCCGTCAACCTCCATGAAAGAAAGCCTTCCAATGAACTCTGATTTCCTCAGGTAAATGAACACACCAAAGCGGGACACACCGCTCGTTGCCCGTCTTCGCGGAGAAGACGTATTTACTCTCGATGAATGCAGTTACAAGTCGTTAAAGAGCGCATGAATTCTGAATGAGAGAGAGATTGCGCTTGTATGAAATCCACAACCGGGGCAGTTCCCGTCGATTCGGTCTAGCCGCCGTCGCTGCGTTACCCTACTGATTAATGGGCCGCATTCGCGTACTTCCCGATCACGTCGCCAACCAGATCGCAGCCGGCGAAGTGGTGGACCGGCCTGCATCGGTAGTCAAAGAGCTGCTGGAAAATGCGCTGGATGCGGACGCCAGGCGCATTCGGGTCGAGGTGGAAGCGGGTGGGCGGCGGCTCATCCGCATCACGGATGACGGTCACGGCATGAATCGCGATGACGCGCTGCTGGCCTTTGAACGGCATGCCACCAGCAAGCTGCGCACCGCCGATGAGCTGCTCTCCATCACAACACTCGGTTTTCGCGGCGAGGCACTGCCCTCAATCGCTTCCGTGGCACGAGTCACACTGGAGACCGCCACCGAAACAGAGACGAGCGGTACGCGCCTGGAAATCGCCGGAGGCAAAATTCTGCATGTGGACGACGCGGTCCTGCCGCGGGGCACGACCATTATGGTCGCCGATCTGTTCTTCAATACACCCGCACGGCGCAAGTTTCTGCGTGCCGAGAGCACCGAGCTTTCCCACGTGACGGCGCTGGTGACGCACTATGCATTGGTGCATCCGGAAAAGCACTTTGAGCTGCTTTCGTCCTCGCATACGCTGGTGAGCGCGCCACCTGTGGCACGCACGGCCGAGCGCATTTACCAGGTCTTCGGCAAGAACACGCTGGAGCAATTGTTACCCGTCGCCGCGGAAATGCCGCTCGAGCGTGTCGGCCTGCCGGCACCACCGCCATGGAAGCAGGATCCAGATGAGCCCAAACGAGAGCCCGGCCCGTTACGGCTGACCGGCTTCTACTCCAAACCTGAGTTGCAGAAGCTGAATCGGAACTCGATCTACATTTTTGTGAACAAGCGGCTCATTCGGGATCGCCTGCTGCTGCACGCGATTACAGAGGCGTACCGGAACATCATTCCGCCGACCAGCTTCCCCGTCGTGCTGCTGTTTCTGGAAATGCCGCCGGAAGAAGTCGATGTGAACGTGCATCCGGCCAAGACCGAGGTTCGCTTCCGCCAGCAGAATGTGATTCACGACTTTGTGAGGGACAGCCTGAGGAATGCGCTGATGCGCGCACGGCCAGCGGCCGGCTTTCTGGCTGCGCTCGACGCAGCACCCACGGCGAGTCCTTCGCTGATGCCTGCGGCGCTTTCTCCCCTGCCGGGAGGGCCGGAGCTTGACACGGGCTCTGTGGGAATGACAGTGGCTGGAAATCCCGGGACGGCGGAGGCATCAGAGGCACTGGATTCTTCCTTCGCGCTCTCCCCTCTTCCCGACCGGCCAGTCTCGGTTCCACTCCCCTTCGCCCAGCCGGACCACCCAACCCGGGAGACGCTCGCGCAAAAAGCCGAGCAAGATGATTATTTTGTTTCACTTGTGGAAGAGGCAACAGCGAGGGTTGAGACGGAGCATGTTGCGGCAAATCTGAACCAGCTTGCATCTCTTCGGCCGCTTGGGCAGTTGCGAGAATCATTCATTCTGGCCACTGGAGAGGATGGGCTGTGGATCATTGACCAGCACGTTGCCCACGAGCGAGTTCTTTTTGAAAAGATTCTGCGGGAACGGCAGGCGGAACGAGTGCAGCGACAGCGGCTCCTGATGCCGCTGCTGGTTGAGCTCAGGCCCTGGCAGATGGTTCTTTTTGCCCAGATTACGGAGGAGCTGGAGCGCAATGGATTCGAGGTCGAACCCTTTGGCCCTCAGACACTTGCCGTCAAGGCTGCTCCCATCGGCCTGGAGGGCACGGCGCTGGAGCGCATGTTACACGAGGTGATCGACCAGATGGGCGCTTCTCCCGAAGAAGCCAGGCAAAATGCGGATCTTACGTCGCTCAGGACCCGGATTGCCGCTTCCATCGCCTGCCACTCCGCCATTAAAGTGAACACGCCCCTCAATCCGGAGCGCATGGAGTGGCTGCTCGCAGAGCTGGCAAAGACTGAGCATCCAACAAGTTGCCCTCATGGTCGCCCGATCGCGCTGCGCTATTCGTGGAAGGAGATCCAGCGGGCCTTCCATCGAATTTAATTCCCATTTAGAATTGGTGTGGGGTGGCTGTCCGCTCTCAGGAGCGCTGGCGGCCGGGCGTCTACGCCAGCCTTTGGAAGCGAGGATTTTTCTTTGACATCGGAGCAACTTGAAGCAGCGCGGTCCGAAAGGATGCGCCAGAACGGACTTGGGGCACTCACTTTCGAGGATGCCCGGACGTGGATCGAGGAAACTGGGCTCAGTCTTTTTCTGCCGCGGCGCCAATTCTCTCCTTCCGTTGCACCCTCTTTTGTTGAAGCGATTGCGGGGCGACCGACATCAAGCCCCGATCCCAAGTTAATCGCCATTGCAGAAGAACTGTTGGTTCGCCTGGAAGCAGATGGTGTGGCAGTCCGCCTGAATCTGCAGGGACTGCCGGGCGAGCAGCCAGATTTCGTCGTCGCCAGCTGGGTTCTTCCCTATGTGTACGCGCTGCGCGGTGATCGTGATTGGCGGCGAGTTCCCCAACTCACCGGATCGCGGCAGGTCTCGCAACTCGCCGTGCTGGCGTATAAGCAGTTGGAACAGGGCGACGCCACAATTTCCAAGCTGCGCCACGCCCTTGGGCGCGAGGTGACCGAAGCAGCGGTCATCCGCGCGATTACCGAGCTTTGGCAGCAGCTTCGCATCATTCCTGTGATCTCCGCACCGGGCCAGGCAGCCAAGTGGCAACTTCTGCGTCATCGCTTCCAGAAAGCGATCGCGGAAGGCGCTTCGACTTCGCAGGTGACAGCGATCTCCGTTCTTGCTTCCATTTATCTGCAGGCCGTGATCGCAGCAACGATGGAGGAGGTTGAGGCATTCCTTTCCCCGCTGACCTCGCGCAGCAAGATTCGCGAAGTCCTGCGAGGCCTGGTCGCAACGCGCCAGGTTCACACCATTTCACTGGGACACGCACCTCACTACTATGTGGCGGGGACTCTGCCGGAATTCGCCCCGGCCACGTCGCTTTATACGGGCGCTTACCTTTCCAGCAGCCCGTACTTCCAGCACCAGCGGGAGCATGAGGACGAGTTAGCCAGCACGCACACTCTGCCTGCCATCTCTGCGCAGGCCAGCGCGCCCCCGAAACCACACGCGCCCGTGGAACCGCATCCACATCGGGCGGCAGCGCATAAGCCGGCTGCGGCTGCCAAGCCCGCTGCGCCGCGGCCGCACATGAGCATGAGCCGGCCCGTTTCGCACAGCAGGGACCACAAGTCCGCACATGGTGCCACTGGCAGCCGGCCAATGCGCCGAAGCAATGAAAGCAGAGGTTCGGAGACGCGGTCGGCCATGGGCTCCCGTTCCACCTCCAAATCACGATGGGCCAAGCCCGCTTCAAAAAGTGGCAAGGTGCAAAACGGCCACCATGGGAAGCCTGCGGGCAATGCTGTGCGCTCGAATGGGACATCTCTGAATGCGGCAGGGGCGGGACGCACGATTGCCGGTTCGAAATCCGCCAATGCTGGGTGGAAGAGCCGCAACGGAGGGCCCAACGGCAACGCTGCTGCAAAGGCTGGACCAAGTCGCCGCCCAGGCAAGCCTGTCCGCAGCACGGCAACGCGCAAGGAGACCGGTGCTGTTCACGTCAAGCGGAAGCCCGCTGTCGCAGCCAGCGCGCGAGGCGGCAACAGCAAGCGGTATGGGTTTACCGCACCGTCCAAGGCTGGGTCCAAGAAGCGCGGATGACAGACGCGGAAAAGTCGCCAGCAAATCGTACGCCCGGAAGAAGGATCATCATTGCAATCGATGGCCCTGCAGGCGCCGGGAAAAGCACAGTTGCGCGTTGCCTCGCCCGACGCTTCGGCCTGCTCAACCTCGAGACGGGAGCCATGTACAGGGCATTTGCACTGAAGGCGCTTCGCCTGGGCATTGCGCTTGATGCAACAGCGCCCCTGGAACAGCTAGCTGCGGAGACGACGTTACGCCTGGAGGCAGGAGAGCAGGAAAATCGCGTTCTGCTGGACGGCGAAGATGTGACAGGGCTGATTCGAAATCCTCAAGTCACCGATGCAGCCTCCCGTGTCAGCGCGCTTCCCTCCATTCGCACCTGGATGGTGCGCCAACAGCAGGAGTTAGGCGCCCAAGGCGGCGTGGTGATGGAAGGCCGGGATATCGGCACCGTGGTCTTTCCCGAAGCGGAGGTCAAGATCTTTCTGGATGCCGCGCCGGAAGTTCGCGGAATGCGCCGGTTTGAGCAGATGGGACCTGAAGCAACTGCGCAGCCGGAAGAGGTGATTCGCGATCTTCGTGCACGGGATGAACGGGATCGCAACCGTGCCGAATCACCACTTAAACCTGCACCGGACGCCGTGCTTTTGGATTCAACGCACTTAACTCTCGACGAGGTTGTGCAAAAGGCGGAAGCAATTGTGGCATCGCGTATCGGCGAATTGACTGCCGGGTAGGCGGTTTCATGCGTTGAACCGCAACGTGTTGTGGCCACTGAAAGCGCATTTTCATTGGGGACTCCAATGTCAATTCACTGCAAAACTTGTGGGCTCGCCCATCTCAGAATTTCGCACTTCCGGCTGCGGGATATTTTCCGGCTGCTGGTTTTTCACTATCCAATCCGCTGCCGGGAGTGTCACAGCCGAAGCTTCGTATTTCTTCCCTACGCTCTGCGTCTTCGGCGCACCGCAGGAATTGGCACCCAAGCAAGGAAGCGCTAAATCCTCTTAACTGCGATGGCTCGGCGGGGGCTGAGCAGCATAGAATCAAGGCTGGCCTGGAAAAGATGGAAACGACCTGTTCAAGATGCCATCAGCCCATCACCGCAGGAGCTTGCTTTTGCGCCAGCTGTGGTCTGCCCCAACTTGTCTACGCAGATGAAGGAAGCGAAAACCCTCCTGTGCGTGATGCGTGGACCCCGATCACGCGCGATGCAAGCGTGATTCGCTGGAAGCCAGCCATTCGCGTAGCACTCACGCTCGCGCTTCCAGCCGGCCTGCTGTGCAGTGCGGCCTCACCGGTGGGTGCGCTTGGACTCATCTGGATGGCAGGCGCCGCAGCCTGGGCCGTTGTTCTGTACCTGCGCAGCCAGCAGTCTCCCTGGATTACGATCGGCGCCGGGGCTCGAATCGGCCTGGTGACTGGGATCTTTGCGGCGTGGCTGGCCTTCTGCGTGGGAGGAAGTGCCCTTTTTGTTCAGCGCTTTGCGCTTCATCGGGCAGCGGCCATGGACTCGGACTGGAGCACTCGCGTGACCGCCAGCCAGGAGATGGCCCAGGAATGGACAGCAGGCATGGGGACATCCCAGGCAAGCGAAGCCAAGGCTGTCCGCAACCAGGTGCTCGCTTGGATGATGTCGCCGTGGGGACACGCCGGGATCGAGACTTTCAGCCTTGTTTTCAATTCATTGTTCCTTTTGCTGTTTGCTGCGAGCGGCGGCGCTTTGGGGGCACGCATGATGGCCCGAAGGCGGCGAACTCATCTCTAAGAGCCCGATCCAGTCCTGCTGTTCGGTTCAGCACCTTCTTTTCCTCACTTGCTCCATTGAGCCAAGCCTCGTATCATCCGGCGAGAGAACCTACATGAGCGAAAGCCCCAGTCAACCCACTTTGCGCGTCAAAGGCCGCCTGATGTCCGCCTCGGAGATTGAGCGAACCCTGGTACGCCTGGCCCACGAAATCATCGAAAAGAGCAACGGCAGCGAAAACCTCGCGCTGGTCGGCATCAAACGCCGCGGTGTTCCGTTTGCCGAACGGCTTGGCAAGCTGATCTCGACCATTGAGAAGCATCCGGTCGATACCGGCGTGCTGGATATCCAGTTCTATCGTGACGATCTTTCGACCACGGATGTGCGTCCGGTGGTCACGCCCGGCTCTATCGGGTTGGATGTGGAGGGCCGGGATGTGGTTCTATGTGACGACGTTCTGTACACCGGGAGGACCGTACGTGCCGCACTGGACGCGCTTTTCGACCATGGACGGCCACGCCGGGTGCAGCTCGCTGTTTTAATTGACCGGGGTCACCGCGAATTGCCGATTGAAGCTACTTATGTGGGCAGGCATGTGCCGACCAGCAGCCGCGAAATCATCGAAGTCAAATTCCAAGAGGTCGACCATGACGAGCAGGTCCTGCTCGTTGAAAGAGTTGACTGAATTCAGGAATGAACCGGCGCGTCTCCCCGGCGCGCCATGATGTGACCGCAGCAGAATGAAAAGTTTATGAATGGTACTGCAGCTCCAGTCCGCCGCCAGATACAGCCCCCGCCTGTTCCGCCCTCGCATTTTCCTCACAACCCCGGATCTTTGCTGTCCGTTCAGGATCTGACTCTCGACGCAATCAGCCGGCTTTTAATGCGTGCGAGCGAGTTGGAAGAGATGGATCCCCTGAAGCGGGACAGAATCCTGCTGAAGCGAAAGATTGCGCTGTTGTTTTACGAGTCATCCACGCGGACACGAACGAGCTTCGAGCTGGCCGCCAAGTCACTTGGCGCGGACACCACGCTTGTATCAAGCCTGTCGTCCAGCATTGAAAAGGGCGAGACTCTGAAGGACACGGGGCTGACGCTGCGCGCCCTTGGAGCGGAAGCGATCATTCTGCGCCATAACTTCTCCGGTGCGCCGTGGCTTCTTGAGGAGTCAACGCATTTACCGGTGCTGAATGCCGGAGACGGCATGCACGAACACCCAACGCAGGCCTTACTGGATTTGCGAACCATTCTGCAGAAGCTACGGCCCAGCGCGCAGAGCGTGAGTGAAGACACGCTGGCCGGAGTTACGGTGACGATTGCGGGAGATATTCTGCACAGCCGCGTGGCGCGGTCGAACATGCTCTTACTGCCCCGGCTTGGAGCCGAAGTGGTGGTGTGCGGACCCGCGCAACTGCTGCCGGAGATCGCCATCAGCATGGGCCCCGGCGTGCGGATGGAGCGTGACTTTGATGCAGCGCTCCGCAATTCGCAGGTCGTGATGATGCTGCGCATTCAGGCGGAGCGCCTGGCTGGACTTCAGCTTGACCTGGAGGAGTATAAGGCAGGCTACCAACTCACCGGGCAGCGGCTGGCAAGCCTTGCGCCAGCCGCTGTTGTGATGCATCCCGGACCGATTATTCGCGGGATGGAGATCACGGCCGGCGTAGCAGACGGCCACCAATCCGCCATTCTTGATCAGGTACGCAACGGGGTGGCCATTCGAATGGCCGTCGTGGAGCGTGCGTTGCAAACCCATGGAGGCCGCGGATGACGGCAATTCTGATTCGTGGCGGCCATCTGATTGACCCCTCGGCTGGGGTGGATGCGCCCAAGGACATCCTGCTCAAAGACGGCCGCGTGGCCGAGATCGCTTCACCGGGCAAGCTGAAGTCTGCCAACGGCGCCGAGGTACTGGATGCGAGCGGCCTGACCGTTGCTCCGGGATTGATCGACATTCACGTGCATCTGCGTGAACCCGGACAGGGCTACAAGGAGACGATCGCGACCGGAACTGCGGCGGCGGCAGCTGGCGGATTTACCTCAGTGGCTGCCATGCCGAACACGACGCCGGTGAACGATTCGCCCGAAACGACCCGCTGGATGCTGGCTCCCGAGCGCAATGCCGCCGTGCGCGTCTTTCCCATCGCGGCAGCAACGCGCGGCTCCAAGGGTGAGACGGTCAATGACTTTGCTGCGCTCAAGGCGGCAGGCGCCGTGGCCGTGACGGACGATGGCCATCCCATCCTCAAGGATGGCATCATGCGAGAGACACTGGCCGCCGCTGCCCGCGTGGGCCTGAGCGTGATTCAGCATGCGGAGGACACGCGCATGACCAAGGGCGCCAGCATGAATGCCGGTCCGACAGCCTTCAAGCTGGGACTGCGCGGCATGCCACCTGAAGCCGAGTCCAGCCTCGTGGAGCGCGATATCCGGCTGGTCAACGAACTGCGCGACGCGCGCGTGCATCTGCACGTGGCGCACACCTCCACAGCTGCTGCCGTGGCCGCGGTGCGCCAGGCGCGGCGCAATGGATTGCGCGTCACCTGCGAGGTGGCGCCGCACCACTTCCTGCTGACCGAAGAACACGTAGGGCTCTACTCCACGAACGCAAAGATGAATCCGCCCCTCCGCTCGGCCGTAGACCGCGATGCAATGATTGAGGCCATACTGGACGGAGTGGTGGACGCCATCGCGACCGATCATGCGCCGCATGCCACCCACGAGAAAGAAGTGGAGTTTGAGAACGCACCGAATGGAATCACAGGCCTGGAGACGGCTCTCGGGCTCTGCCTGCGCTGGCTCCATAAGGAATGGAAGCTGCCGCTGGGCCGGGTTCTGAGCCTTTTGAGCGCGCAGCCAGCTGCTCTGCTGGGATTGAAATCCCGGGGTACGCTCACGGTGGGGAGTTTCGCCGATGTGGTGGTCTTCGACCCTAAAGCCGAATGGACGTACCGTGTAGCAGAAACACAATCCAAATCACGCAATACGCCCTTTGACGGATGGACGATGGTGGGCAAGGTACGCTGGACAATCAGCGAAGGGCGTATCGCTTTCTCCGGGCAGTAGTTCGATGACAGAAGCCGGACCGGCTGGCACTTTTGCAGTGTGCGGCACGTCCCTGGAGTCCTTGCAAACGGCTTTCATCCGGTCATAATGCGCACTGCGCCGGAAAGCAAGTCGCGCTATGCTGGCGGCGGGGAGAATGACCATGTCCCAGTACGTGTTTTACTGCAAGGACTGCAAGAAGGAATTCACGTATACCCTCCACATGTCCGAGGTGGAAAAGGCGCAGGTTCCCTGCCCGCACTGCGGCAGCAAACGCACAGAGCATATGGTGGCTGCCTTCTCCGCTGTGACATCCAGAAAGAGCTGAAGACTACGCGATCGCCTTTTGCGGGTTGGCCCGGAGCATCGCGCTGCGCATCTTCCCAGGATTCTTTGCTGCCGCGGGAGATATGCGGCCGATGGACGCAACAGATTTCGTTTGCCGCCCGCTCGCGCACTCGCCTATGCTGGTCGGGCAACGCTTTGCGTCTTTCCTGCGACGCAGTCAAGCGAGGTCGTTCGATCCAAATGAATAAGCGTGAATTCCTGAAGACCACCGGAGCTGTTGTGGCATCCACCATGGTTTCTCGATACTCCTCTGGCGAGGCCGATGCGCCGCGCGAAAACTGGGCCGGCAACATCACTTACAGCACAGAACACCTGCATACTCCGGCCAGCGTGGATGAAGCGCGCGCAGTCGTGAAGAGTTGCGAGAAGCTTCGGGCGCTCGGCACACGCCATTCCTTCAACACCATCGCAGACAGCACCCACCATCAGGTTTCTCTCAAGCGGTTGGATGACATCACGATCGACGAGAAGTCGCAGACCGTTCGCCTGGGGGCTGGCGTCACCTATGGCGTACTCGCGCCAGTCATCGATGCACGGGGCTATGCTCTGCACAATCTGGCTTCGCTGCCACACATTTCCGTGGCCGGCGCGATTGCGACTGCGACCCATGGCTCTGGACTGAAGAATGGCAACCTGGCAACGCCAGTTGTGGCGCTTGAGCTGATCACAGCCGATGGCGAGATGCTGCATCTCTCTAAAGAAAGGGATGGCGATGCATTGCAGGGAGCCGTGGTGGGCCTTGGTGCGCTGGGCGTCGTGACACACGTCACTCTTAAGCTCCAGCCTACCTATCAGGTGGCCCAAACCGTCTATCAGAATCTTTCCTTTCAGCACCTGGAGCACCATTTCGACGAGATTTTCGGTGCAGGCTACAGCGTAAGCCTCTTTACCGACTGGCAGGAAGGCCGTGCGACCCAGGTGTGGATCAAGCGCCGCCTGACTCCGGGCGAGAAGATCGCGTGGCCCGATGAGTTCTTCGGCGCCGTACGCGCAAAAGAAAAGCTGCATCCGATTGCGGGCCATCCTGCGGAAAGCTGCACCGAACAGGAGGGGATCCCTGGACCATGGTACGAGCGGCTGCCGCACTTCCGCATGAACTTTACGCCATCCAGTGGACGCGAGTTACAGACTGAATACTTTGTGCCACGCGAGCATGCCTATCAGGCGATCCGCGCTGTGGAAACTCTCCGCGACCAAATTACGCCGCATCTCTTTGTGACGGAGCTGCGCACAATCGCCGCCGATGAACTGTGGATGAGCATGGCATATCAGCGGCCATCCATGGCGATTCATTTCACGTGGAAGCCGGAGTGGCCCGTGGTTCGACAGATTCTGCCTAAGATTGAGGCGCAGCTCGCGCCTTTTGCGCCGCGCCCGCACTGGGGCAAGCTTTTCACTCTTGCGCCCGCTAAGGTGCAGAGCCAGTATGCGCGGCTGGCGGATTTCCGGCTGATGGTGGAACAGAGAGATCCGAGCGCAAAGTTCCGCAATGCCTTCCTGCGCCAGCATCTTTACAACGCCTAATCGACCCGGCAACAAAACCGACTGCTATCCCTTGCGGCGGTAGTGAATTTGGAACTCATAGCCGGAGTTGGGCGGGAAAAGGCTCGCGACGTGGCGGAGCCGTTCTGCCAGCGCCGGAGCGGCCAGCAGGGGATAGTCCCTCTCGCGCAGATCGTGATAATCGAAGTCGACGGCGAGTGAGAGCATGTAAATCGCCAGCGCGTCCGAGAAGGAAGACTCGTAGAACCCGTTGCGGGCTCGCTCGTCAATGCCCATCTGGGCGGAATGCGATTCGGTCGCGCGACGACGGGTCTCCCAGGCATCCTGGCTGGTTTCTCCGCGTACCTGCGCCTCAGCCTGCGACCAGACCAGCGTCGCAAAGCTCTCCGGAACGCCAGCCGCCTCCACAAAGTTGTGGGCCACGTTGATAAAGAACTCGAACGCCAAGCCAAAGCGGTCTTCCATTAAGCGCGTAGAGAGGAAGACCACCTCGGTGTCACCGAAGAGGGCGTTGCGGTGGCAGACAGCCCGGTCGCCAAGCTCCACTGAGTAGGCGGCGGCGATCATGGTTTGGCCCGTATCGGCAACGGTCAACGGGACAAAGTAGTATGCGCGCTGGCTCAGCGCCTTCGAAAGCGAAACCGGCACGGTTCCGACAAGGCGGTCCAGATCCGCTTCGGGAACGCGCGTCTCACCCCACGCTGCATAACGAATTCCATTGGCGGCGCGTCCCACCATCGCTTGACTTGCCACGCGCTCCGCAGGCCAGAGCTCGACTTGTGCGCTACTTGCCATTCAAATGTATTCTAGACGAGAGAGGCAGCCCAGAAGATGCAATCCGCGCATTCCCCCCGCACCGGCACCCTATTCGGATTTCCACTGGAAGGCTTCAGCTTCTTCCAGAGCATGCTGCTTGCGCTGGCAAGCGCCTTCTTTACTTTCTTCTTCGTGACCTGCATTGCTATCTTCGCATTTCTGGCCTGGAATCTGATCGGCCACCACAGCGTCAATTATGCGGACACGTACCGATATGTGGGCTTTCCCGCCGGGGTCGTAGTTCTGGTCCTTGGGGTTCCTTTCTTCTTCGTTGTCTGGCTGCGAGGAAAGATCAGCAAATAGAGGTGCGGCGCACACAAGCAAAGGCCTTCCCCGCGGGGAAGGCCTTGCACGTCTTCGACGAGTCTGCGTTGATGCGTCAGTGACCGGCTGGGCGGGGATTTGCCGGATCGAACTTGGCCACCTGAATCTTACGCGCCAGGCCAATCTTCGAAAGAATCCAGATACCCCAGAAGTTTGGGTCGATCTCGTACCAGGTAAGCCCATGGCGCGCGGAAACCGGGTGCGCGTGGTGGTTGTTGTGCCAGCCTTCTCCACCGGTGAGCAACGCCACCCACCAGCTGTTGCGCGAGTCGTCACGCGTCTCAAAGCGGCGGCTGCCCCACAGATGCGTCGCCGAGTTCACCAGCCATGTGGCGTGCAGGCCCAGCGTGACGCGAAGAAAGACTCCCCACAGGACCATGCCCAGCGCATTCAGGGGTCCGCCAAAGTACCAGCCACCCGCCAGAAGCGCCACTCCGGTGAGGGTGATGGGAAGCCAATGATACTTGCTCAACCAGACATGGAAGCGGTCCCGGCCAAGATCCGGAGCGTACCGGCTTGCCAGCAACTCCGTCTGCGCATGCAGGGCCTCCCCAAAGAGAACCCATCCGGCATGAGCCCACCAACCACCCTCACGCGGAGTGTGCGGGTCGCCCTCCTGATCGCTGAGCTGGTGATGTACGCGGTGGGTTGAGACCCAGAAAATCGGCCCGCCCTCCAGCGAAAGCGTGGCACACAGGGTCATCAGGTATTCCACCCACTTGGGCGTCAGGTAGCCACGATGGGTGAGAAGCCGGTGGTAGCACATGCCGATGCCCACATTGATGGCCAGCACATAAAGCACCGCCATGACGGCCAGCCGTTGCCAGCTGAAAAGGAACAGCGCTCCGAGCGCGCCAAGGTGAAACACGACCACAGCACCCAGAGTCATCCAGTTGATGCCCTCGCCGACCGTCGCCGCGCGCCCCATGCGAATTTGCGCACGTGCGGAGACCGCATGAGCCTGAGTTGGAGTCGATTCCCTTGGATTTGTGCACTTTGTGAGATTAGTTTCGGGAGCGGAGGAGGTTGGTGCGGTTAGTGCTGATGCCATTCTTCGATAGTTCCTTGAAGAGTGGCTTCAAACCCACTCCTGCACTTTCCATTGTATAAGAGCCCCTGATTCAGGCAAGCAAATTCGGCTGGCGGTTGCGATGAGGCACAACCCTCCGAGCGCTGCGAAGAGCCCTTAATGCGTGGCGGCAATGCCAAAATCGCCGCCACTGGTGATGAAAATCTGCTCGGCGCTGCCGCGCAGCACACGATACAGGGCAAATTGACGCTGCGAAAGTCCGCGAAGCTCGAACAGAAGTTCGCCACGGTTGTCTCCCATGGCATCCACCGCGTCGACAAGCCTCATTCGCGGCTTGTCATCCAGATGCGCTCCATCCGTAACGCTCTTCATCAAAACGATGACATTGCCATACAGATCGGGCTGGGCAATGAGGGTGACGAATTTCTGCTGGACCAGCGGGCCATCCGTGTGTGCGGTAAGAACCAGGGTGGCGCCGGCACCGTAGGCAAGTTCAAAGACACGATATTGTTCGTCACGCAACGGCGCAGCCTCCGCGTCTGCCACTGGGTTTGCATCCTTGGATGGAGTCTTCCGGGAGGACGCCGCTTTTCTGGAGGCTGCGGGTGGCGTGGCGGGGGCAGGCGGCGTCAGGCCGAGTGCGGCCCGCGCAAGGTCTTCCATATCCGCCTTCATCTTGGCTGCGTCGGCAGGGTTAGCCCAGCTGAAAACCCAAGGGTGCTGCGGACGATTGCGCGGATCGGAGACTGCGACCATCTGGTGCATATCGGATGGAAGTCCCATCAGGCTTGGTGCAATCGGAGGGCCGTCTCCGGTGTACTTGCCGCGGAGAAGTCGCGGCCGATCGGGGTCTGAAATGGTTGGCAACGACTGCACATAGGCCGTGGTGGTTGCCGGCGCCGCGGGCTTTTGTGGCGCGGGTTCTGTGAGCCGGGGGCGATCAGGATCCGGAGCAGGCGCAGAGGAAGAACTGCTCCCCGAGGATGCCGTCTGCTCGCTCGGCTTATGCAGGGTCGGCCGATCGGGATCCACCGGAGGCGCATTGCTCGCTGAACCGGAGCTCTGACCGGATCCCTTTGCCGGGGCATCGCCGGGATGATGCTTCCGGTGCAAGACCGGACGGTCGCTGTACTCATCGTCGATGTCGATCTGGGCCTGCTGGGCAGAGAACTGCGGCTTGGGCTTCGGGATGGGCCTCCAGCTTCCGAATCCCACCCAGGATCCCTCCTCCTGACCGGCCCGCTGAAGATCGAAGAGTCCGATATGCCTCCCATCTTTCTCAAGGATGTATTCCACGCCGCCGTAGACGGCGAGAGGCTCCGGTCGAGCCAGGTAGATACCGCCGTCTTGCAACGCTTCTCCATCAAAAACGGTGACAGGTACAAGGCGACTGGTCTTGGGCTTGCCTTCGGGTCCCGTCCATTCAAGAACGGCAACCGCACGCAGTGCGGGAACTCCTTTGCTGCTGTCGCTCACCTGGCCGGGATATTGGCCAAAAACGGGAAGAGCCGCCAGAAGAAGAGCCGCGACGGGTGGTCGCCCCATCAAAAAGCCGCCTACCCACTGTCGTGTCATCGAAAATCAACCTCGAAAACGATCCAACTGCTGGCCGCTATCGGCCCTTCATCTACCATATGAGCATACGGGGGAATTCTCCATGGAACTTCACGCGAAAGTCGCCGACTTCACACTCCAGACCGATGAAGACAAGACCGTCAGTCTCTCAAATTATGCGGGGAAACCAGTCATCCTCTTCTTCTACCCCAGGGCCGACACTCCAGGTTGCACCATCGAGGCATGCGGCTTTCGTGACACATTCAAGAAGCTGCAAGCTGCGGGCGCCGTTGTCCTGGGCATCTCGCGCGACACCCCAAAGGCACAGGCTAAATTCCGCGCCAAGTTCGACCTTCCCTACACACTCCTCGCAGATGTAGACGAAAAAGTCTGCAATCAGTTTGGCGTGTTGAAGGAAAAGAACATGTACGGGAAGAAAGTCTGGGGCATTGAGCGCACGACGTTTTTGATTGGCCCTGATCAGACGCTGATCCACATCTTTCCGAAGGTGACCCCAGAGGGCCATGCGGAAGAAGTGCTTACCCGGCTGAAGGAATGGAACAAGGAGCACAAGTAGGTCGCCGTACTCCACAGCGGGCGGGACGTCTGCTGCCGCGCACCTTTTTTGAAGAGGCGCCGGCTGAAGTTGCGCCCCGCCTACTGGGCAAACTCCTGGTGCACCGCTCCGGCATGGGCCTGTTGACGGGCAGGATCGTGGAGGTCGAAGCGTACCTGGGTCCGCACCACGACCCGCCCGACCCTGCCGCTCACTCCTATCGGGGGCCGACGCCACGCAATCAGGTTCTCTTTGGGCCGGCCGGTCATGCCTATGTCTATTCCATATATGGGCGATCTTATTGCATGAACGTGAGTTGCGAAGTGGAAGGCCGAGCCGGGTGCGTCTTGCTGCGCGCCTTGGAACCGGTGTGCGGCGCAGACCAGATGGCCGTTCTTCGCGGTCTGTCAAAGGCATGGCGTCCCCGCGACCTGACCCGAGGCCCCGGACGGCTTTGCCAGGCCCTGGGACTGACACGCGCATCGCACAACGGCCTGGACCTCACCAACGCCCAATCCCCATTGCAGCTTCGCGACGACGGCTATCAGCCGGCAAATACGATACTCACCCCCCGAATCGGCATCCGGCATGCGGTCGACTGGCCGCTTCGATTTGCGCTTGCCGGTCATCCCTGTGTTTCGGGACCGGAAAAACTTGCCTTGCCGTGTCGTCCTTTAACCCTTTAGAACCGTCATACTAAGGAAGAGGTCATCTGACCGCGCGAGGAATGAATCACTTGAAGTCAATCTTCCCTGCCTTAGCCGCGACGGCAGCACTTACCTTGGCCGCCATTGCAGTCACCAGCCCTGCTCAGACTCCCGCGCCAGCACCCGACGCAAGCGGAGCGGCACCCCCAACCGTGGTGCACCGCAATTATCCCCCACCCAAGAACCTGCAAGTGCTACCCAAGGACACCTCCGCCGAAGAGGTCCACAAGATCATGCATGAGTGGGAGGGCGACCTGGGAACGGAGTGCAGCACCTGCCATGAAGCCGACCCGAATAACATCGGGCCAAATGGCCGGCCGCGGCTCAACTTCGCCGACGACTCCAAAAAGGAAAAGGCCACCGCGCGACTGATGTACAAGATGGTGGAGGAGATCAACACCCAGTATGTGGGGAAGATTGATAACTCGGGGATGCCCGTAACCTGCGGCACCTGCCATCGCGGCAAGCTGAGCCCGGACCCATACTTTCCACCTAAGGAGCGCGAAGAAGGACATCCGGCACCCGCGCCGCCGACCGGCATGAGCGGCAGCATGACGAAACCTTAGCCTCCTGCCTCATCGCTTCCATACCAATGTGGCCACGGATCCCGCAGGGATTGTCGTGGCCACAGTCTTTTTGCGGAAGCGGACCCCGACGCTCTGGCTCATCGCGCCCGCATTCAGGAGGTAAAGGACAACAACACCATTCGGATTGAGGAAGGCGACGTCGTGAATGGTGCCGCCAGCGGGCTCATCGGAGGCGATGCGCACCGCGCCGGGCAGAAGAAACTTGCTGGCTTGGCCAAGCACGTAGTAGTCCACCTCGGGCCTCACCTGCGGGTGCGTCGCGTCGGTAAGGTCAATCGTGACCAAACCGCGGCAAGTGTCGCACCCACCCACGAAGGGGCCATGGTTCTGATCAGTGGCCAGAGCCCAGAGGACGTAACTCCGCGACCAGTTCCGCATCACGGCGACCAGCTCGCCTGCTTCCTCGGCCAGCACATTGCCCTTTTGCCACGCGCCGCCGCTGGACTCAGTCACCCACTGGTCCTTTTGGGGAAACTCCTCGTGGTTCTTCGTCATCACGTCAGGCGAGCCCTCATAGTGGTGCCATGCCGTGCCGGCAGCCAGCGCGCCCGCCTTGGGATCTCGGAGAACGGTTTCGGGATAATCAGGCCTATCCCAGTTGTGGTCGTAGACCATGACCTTGGGCGTGAGCTGTGCGGCCACCAGCGCCGGCCCAAGATCATAACCAAGGAACTTCGCCTGCTCGGCAGCCTCCATCTTCATACCGCTGTATGTAGGCGGCGCATACAGCGGCTCGTTCTGCACACTGAGGGCCCACACAGGGACGCCGGCGGCCTGGTAGCCCTGGATGGTCTTGACGAGATATTGCGCAAAGGCCGCGTAGGCCTCCGGACGCAACGCTGAAGCTTCTTTCGTCTCCGGATTCGAGCCGAGCATGGAGCCGGTCGTCTTCATCCATCCGGGCGGGCTCCACGGCGTGAGCATGACATGGATGCCCGGATTGATGGCCAGCGCCTGCTTGAGCAGCGGCAGGATGTACTCCTGGTCGTGCGCCAGCGAAAAGCGGGTGAGAGTGGGATCAGATTGTCCCGCAGGCGTAGAACAGGCCTTGGCCGTCTGTTGGCATAAGTCGTCAAACGAGTAGAACGTGACTGAAAGATCGGAAGAGCCAACTGGCTGACGCAGGAAGTTGATCGCGATGCCCCCCTTGCGGTCGAAGAGCATCCGGAAGGCGGCCGCCGTTTGATCCGGTGTCAGTTTTTTGGCAAAGAGCCATGCCGCGGCATCAGTCAGCGAGGCGCCGAAGCCGTCGACTTCCTGAAAGCGCTGTGCGTCGTCGACGCTGATCATGGGAATGCCGGGAAAATCCGCTTTGTCGAAATACAGCGGAGCGCGCTCGGAGAGCGCCTCAAGAAGATCCGGCGTGGTCTGATAGACGGAAATCTTCTGTGCGTGTGCAGTGACTGCAAGCGAAAGGAGCAGTGCGGCGGATATTTTGAAACGCAGCATGGAAAGTTCCTCCCGGCCGAAGGAGAATCCTAGTTCATTACATGTACGTTCAGGAAGCCGGAACGGTCGAACCCTTCGCTCTGCGATACTCGCCTGATTTTCCGCCCGTCTTTGCATCCAGTTGCACAGAGCGAATCACGATGGCTTTGTCGAGGGCCTTGGTCATGTCATAAATCGTCAGCGCAGCCACGGCGGCGGCGGTCAAAGCCTCCATCTCGACGCCGGTGGGGCCGACGGTAGAAGCTGTGGCGGCAACGCGCACGCCACCGGCCACGATTTTGGCCTGCACATCCACATGCGTCAGTGCGAGTGGATGACACATGGGAATGAGTTCCGAAGTGCGCTTGGCCGCCTGGATTCCTGCAAACCTGGCAACTTCCAGCGGGTTGCCCTTGGGATTCGTGGGCAAAGCTGCCAGCACGGCCTGGGAAAGCTCGACGAATGCTGAAGCTGTGGCTGTGCGCCGGGAACTCTGCTTGGCGCTGACATCCACCATGGCGGCCCGACCTGATGCGTCATAGTGGGAAAGACCTGCCTGTTTGTCTTTCTGCATTGTGTCTCCTTGGCTTTGGTTAGAAGAGTAAAACGTGCACCAGGGTCCCTGCCGTAAGGTTGTCCATCTCTTCCGGGACAACCAGAAAGCTGTTTGCGCGCGCGAATGCAGCCTGATCACCGGAGCCATGCCAGTGGACATGAGCTACCTGGGGTTCAACCTGAAGGCCCGGATCGCTCTGCCAAAGCGCCGGAAGGAAGCGCGTCAAGCCGGCCTTGCCTCTCACATCGTTTGTGAGGCGGGCCAGCACGAAACGTGGCCCCTGGGACTGCGCGCCTGCCAGGCCCTTGAGGACTCGCGCGCCAAAGAGGAGAAACGTCACCGCGGAGGAAATCGGATTCCCCGGCAGACCAAAGAATGGGACGGGTCTCAAGAGGCTCGGACCCTCGGCAGTCATCCGCGGCGCTTCTCCAAAGACAATCGGCTTGCCGGGCTGCATCCGCACGCCGGTGAAGTGAAACTTTGCGCCACGCCGCGCAAGAGAGGGCTCAACGAGATCAAATTTCCCGGCTGAAACGCCACCGGAGATCAGCAGCATGTCTGCCTGGAGGGCGATCTCGAAAGCTGCATCGAGCGCTGAGTCGGAGTCCCTGGCTGCGGGCAGCACCCAGGGCTCGCCTCCGGCAGCCTCGACCAAAGCAGCGAGCATCGGCGCATTGGAGTTGCGAATCTGTCCCGGTCCGGGAGCTGCCCCAATGGGCACCAGTTCATCCCCCGTTGTGAGGATAGCGACCCGAGGCCGCACAAATACGGAGAGATCCTCATATCCGCAAGCTGCCGCCAGGGCAATGTGGGCTGGACCCAGCGTTTCGCCGGCCTCGATGAGGCGTTCACCCGACCGGGCCTGCGCTCCCCTCGCAACCAGATTTTCGCCGGGCGTCAGGACGCGCGGCGGTCGGAGTTGCGCAGTCTGCCCGCTACGCTCCACATGTTCCAGCATGGCCACGGAGTCTGCGCCCTCGGGCACGGAAGCACCGGTCATAATCTCCCAAACTGCGCCGGTGGGCAGCGGTCCGGCGGGTGAATCACCGGCATGCGTCGATCCCGCGATATGCAGGGGGGTGTGGAGATTGATTTCTGCCGAGCGGCAGGCAAAGCCGTCTCGCGTCGAGCGCGCGAAAGGCGGCTGATCCATATCGGCAACGATCGACTGCGCCAGCACACGCCCTTGTGCATTCCAAAGCGAAATTCGCTGGGATGCGGGCCTGGTCTGAAGCAGCCGCCGGGCTTCGCCGTCGACCAGAGCCGCCGCATCCACATACTTCAGCAGGCCGTCCGTCATGTCTTGGATTGTAGAAGGCCGCACGGCCCATGCAATTCCACCGCTGCGCGAAAAAAAGCGAGGGGCGCAATCGATGCGCCCCTCACGATGTTGCATGGTGCTGTGTACTAGTGTTTCTTTCCGGCTTTGAAGCTGGAGCTGACCTTCTCTCCCGCCTGCGCCAGAATTCCCTTCACGTCGTTGGCATAGGGTCCATCCGGAGCCAGTTGCAGATACTTCTGATACGCATCCATGCAATCGGGGGGAAGCACAATGCGCTGGGTCTTCGGGTCAATGGTGGCTTTGGAAACCAGTCCCTGGCCCTTCAGGTAGTAGAGCAGCGCATTATTCGGATCCACCTTGAGGGCTTCATCGGCTGCGGCCACCTGGGCATCCTGATTGCCCTGCTGGAAGAAGATGACGGCCTCGTTGCGGAGATAGAAGGACGCGGAAGGAGGATTGGCTTTGACAGCCGCATCGTAAGCGGCATTCGCTTCCGCAACCTTGCCGCTGCGCGCATAGGCCTCACCCATGCCGGCGTTGGCCATGCCCTGAATCGCGGGATTGGGCTTCTTGGAGGCAAGATCCACATCCAGCGCCTTCTTAAAGGAAACGATGGCGTCGTCGTACTTCTTGAGCCCATTTTGTGCCAATCCCAGCTGCGCCCACAGGATCGAAGCATCCGGCTTGGCAGTCGTATCCTTTGTCATAAGGGTCTCGATCTCGGTGTACTTAGCCGTCTTGATTTCATTGGCCTTGGCTTCAATATCCGCCTTTGCGGCCGAAGGTCCGAGCTGCTGCGTCGCAGTCGCCATCGCTCCATCGGCGTCGTGGACGTCCTGGGTCACCGTCTTGAGGTCTTCATTGAGGTGTTTGATGACCTCATTGGCCTTCAGCGCAGTGGCATTCTTTTCGCGGATTTCGTCGAGTTGTTTCTTTTCCTCAGGAGGCAGCTTGTCGATGTACTCCTGGCGGGACATGTCGAAATCCACCGCGGTATCGCCGTTCGGCGCGACCACCACATTGTCCAGACGGTCTGCCTGCTTATCGGCTGCCATGCCCTCGCTGCGGTAGATCACGGTGTAATTGCCCGCAGGAACCTCACCGGTGTAGTCGCCGGAGTCGCTGACCTTGAATGTGCCGCGGTCTGCGGTCTGTGGAGCAAGGCCTGGGCCCGAGGCAGGCCGGGTGATCTGCAAGTAGTTCACTGAACCGCCGCTTTGCGGCGCCCCGGTCGGGTTGGTCACATGGCCGTGCACCTTGCCCATGGCAACCACCGGCTGCGTCGTTGGCTGCTGCTGTGCGAGCGCCGGCACCAGCGCAAACGCGATTGCACCCAGCCAAAGTGTAAGGTTGCGTTTCATCGTTTTCTCCTTGGAAGCTCGGGCGAGCGGGTTCGCCGCACACTCGATTGAAAATCTGTTCAGTTGCTCCGCAGGACAGGTTGGCCGCATCGGCAATCCGGCCCGAAGCCTACAACTCACTGCACGACTCAAGTTAAACTGTCGCGACTCTCCTGCACAAGACCGGTGTCTCAGCAACCCGGCTGGAATTGCAACTCCCTGGCCGAATCGTTCGTGAAATCCGCTGCGTCCCAACCGGGGGATCGAATGGAAGACCCGAGCATGAGGAGGTCTTTGCCCTGTCCTCTCATAGTAGAGTCCCAGGCCACGGCGGATTGTGGCCTGCGTCACACTCTACAATCACGATATGACCACCTCAATCCGTCAAGCTACGGTGGCGGATGTGCCACAGATTCTAGCCTTTATCCGGGCCCTTGCCACTTACGAACGGGAGCCGGAGGCGGTAACGGCCACAGAAGCCGACCTCGTCCGCGACGGGTTTGGCCCCAACCCGATGTTTTTCTGCCTGATGGCCGAACACGACGGAGTTCCGGCGGGCTTTGCGTTTTACTTCTTCAACTACTCCACTTGGCTCGGCCGCCCGGGTCTCTATCTCGAGGATCTGTTCGTTCTGCCTGAGTTCCGGGGCCACGGCATCGGCAAAGCGCTGTTGCAACGGGTCGCCGCCATTGCCGTCGAGCGGAACTGTCCGCGGCTGCAGTGGGAGGTCCTGGACTGGAACACGCCGGCCATCGAATTCTATCGAGCGATGGGAGCGGATTTTCTGGATGAGTGGCGCAACGTTCGCGTGACAGGCGACGCACTGCTGCGGCTGGCAGGCGTGGTCAAGTCTGGAGACGAGTCATGAAGATCCGCGTCATGGGCGGCGGACTGGCCGGCCCTGAAGCGGCGCTGACCTCGGCACGCTTTGGCTGCGAGGTGGATCTCTATGAGATGCGGACTATTGTCGACGGCAAGCCGCGCCTCACGCCGGCGCATCAGACGACGGAGTTTGGCGAGCTGGTCTGCTCCAACTCGCTGAAGAGCGAGTCGCCCAACACCGCGCCGTGGCTACTGAAGCAGGAGATGCGCCGCGCAGGCTCTGTGTTGTTGCGATTTGCGGATGAAACTGCTGTTCCGGCCGGCCATGCGCTCGCCGTGGATCGCGTGGAGTTTTCGCGCCGCATTGCACAGGCCATTGCCGCGGAACCGCGCATCCGCGTGATTCGAGACGAAGTGACAACGCTGGAGCCCGAGGACGGTCTGACGATCGTGGCGACGGGGCCGCTCACCTCGCCCGCTCTGAGCGCGGAGATTCAGCGGCTGACCGGATCCGAGCATCTGGCGTTTTATGACTCCATCTCACCCATCGTCGATGCGGACTCCATCGACATGGACCGCGTTTACTTTGCAGCGCGCTGGGATAAGGGCACCGCCGACTACATCAACTGCCCCATGACCCGCGAGGAATATGACCGCTTTTATGAGGCGCTGGTGGCAGCCGAAGCAGCCGAGGCCAAGGAGTGGGAGCAGCTGGACTACTTCGAGGGCTGCCTTCCGATTGAAGTGCTGGCACGGCGCGGCCGCGACACGCTGCGCTTTGGCCCGATGAAGCCGGTTGGCCTGCGCGATCCGCGCACGGGCAAGACACCCTGGGCCGTGGTGCAATTGCGCAAGGAAAACCTGCGCGCCGACAGCTATAACCTGGTTGGCTTCCAGAATCACCTGAAGTTTGGCGAGCAGGCTCGCGTGCTGCGGCTCATTCCCGGACTGGAAAACGCGCGTTTCCTGCGCTACGGCCAGATTCATCGCAACACGTATATCTGTGCGCCAGCGCTGCTGGACGAGTCGTTGCGGCTGCGGCAGACCCCTTCAATTCTTTTTGCGGGACAGCTTTCCGGTGTGGAGGGCTACACGGAATCGATCGCGACAGGCATGCTGGCGGGAATCCATGCGGCGGCGCTTGCACAGGGTCGTGAACCAGTGCCCGCTCCGCGCGGATCGGCGCTGGGCTCTCTGGTGCATTACATCACCCACGCGGATGCCAGGCACTTTCAGCCGGCAAATATCACCTTTGATCTGCTGGAGCCTCTCGAAGAAGAATTGCGGAAGAAGACCCGCGAAAAAAAAGAGCGCCATCGCATCCAGTGCGAACGGGCGCTCTCAGTGTTTGATGCCTGGTGGCTGGCTACGCGGGAGTTGCTCCAGGCGGTTTGAAGCGGCACATTCCGCAGTGCCCGGCTACCGCAGATGAGCGGACTTTGCAGCCGGCGCCGGCGTTGTATCCACCAGGGCCTGCTCGATGATCTGATCAAGATCCTGGGCTGGGTGCATGACTTCAATGAAAGGCGCCCCCTTGCTGTGGGCTGTCACAACAAAAATTGTGGGCGTATGGTGAATTCCGGTTCGCCGACCAAGGTCGGTGTCCGCCTGCACTTCGCTGGCTAGCTTTCCCTGCGGATCCAGTTCGGCAGGCAATGTGATGCCATGCTTTCGCGCAAAGTTGTCGTTGAACTGGCGCAGCATCATGGGGTTGTAGATATAGTTCTGATCCGCAAAGACGCTGTTGCGATAGTCATCGCCCAGAGCCTTGCTCTTCTGGTCGAGGTAGCGCGCCGTGATGGCTGCGGTCAGGCTCCAGGTATGGTACGGAATCAGGAAGTCGTGCCGAATCCACGGAATATGGTACTGAGCGGCCGCCTTCATCAGGATGGGATTCGCGCTTGCGCAAGCCGGGCACTGCAGATCGTCAAACTCGACGATAGCCACGCGAGCTCCTGCGGGTGGCTTGAGAGCTTCGGAATCCAGAACCTGTGTCCCTCCGGGGGGAGCAGCGAACTGCGCGTGCGCAGTGGTAGCCAGCAGCAGAGCGGTAGCGGCCGTCGCAAGTTGCACGCCAACGCGTCGAGTCAGAACTTCAAACATGCAGACAAGTACTCCTTCGATTTGAGAGTGGGCTGCGCACCCAGCAGTTACTTGCGCGCAGTGCGCGCGGGCGCGGTGGTGCGTGTGTCGGCCAAGGCCTGGTCGATCAGCTGAAAGAGCTTGGTACGATCGACGACCTCCACAAAGGGAGCACCCTTGGAGTTAGACGTGACGACCCAGATGGTGGGCGTGTGCTCGATGCCGACACGCTGGCCCAGGGCATAATCGGCCTTCACCTCGGCAATCAGCTTGCCCTGCGGGTCCATGGCGAACGGCAACGCAACGCCGTGACTCTGAGCAAATCGTTCTGTGAACTGACGCAAATTATTCAGGTCCACGATGGAGGGCTGGTTGGCAAAGACTGCGTCACGGTAATCATCGCCCAGCTTCTTGCTCTTGGTATCAAACCAGCGCGCATTGACGGCGGCTTGCATGCTCCACGTGTGGAATGGCAGCGGAAAGTCATGGCGAATCCATGGGATGTTGTACTTCTCGGCCGCTTCACGCAACAGAGGATTGGCCTGGGCGCAATCCGGGCACTCCATGTCTTCAAACTCGACGATGGCGACGCGGGCACCGGCAGGGGGCCGGAGGGCCGCTGGATCATGCACAGGCGTGGTCGGTGCACCGCCAAGCTGCGCGTGCGCGGGCAGAGCCAAAGTGAGCCCCTGGGCAACACACAACAAGCCCAGCAAGGGGAAGCTGAAACGAACCGATCGAAGGATCACGGGTGAGGAAACTCCCTTCTTTTGATTGTAACGGGCGCGGCGGCCCAAAAGTTGCTCGGGGACCCGTCGCCGGCCTATCGGCGGTCGCGCTTACGCTCTTCGATCCATCGGCGCCAGAGGTAGTCTGCGACCACTGACCCGACCAGGACCAAGACAGCGACAATTCCCAGCAGCAGTCTCATCTCTCTTCCAGCATGGCACAATGGCAACAAAAATGAGCCCACGGCCGGTACGGCGCTGCGGGCTCATCGTGCGGAGTGAATTTCCACGAAGATCAAGCGGAAGTAGGAGTTACCGGCCGATCACAATCACCGTGAAGCTACCCGGAATCATCTGCGGAAAGCGGCGCGGATTGTCTGCCGTCGCAGGCGGCCGTGGACCGAAGTCAGCCGTCACGACGTAAATGCGGTCGGTCGCGGCGTCGTAGGCCATGGTGCGGGCGCCACGCTGCGTCTTCAGACTCTCGATTGTCGGATAGGCTGGCGTGGAGGCATCCACGACAGACAGAACTCCTTCACCGCAGGAGGCAAAGGCCAATTTGTGTTGAGCGCTCCAACGCGCAGCATCGGGTCCATCGCCGATGGCCGGCGTGGCCAGCACCTTGCCATTGCGCGAGTCCACCACAGCCATCTTGTTCCCGTCGCAGACCGGGAAGAGACGATGGCCGGGCACGTCGAAGGCCAGCCCGGAAGGAGACTCACAGCCGGCGGCCCATTCCGCCGTCATCTTGAGGCTGTGGGCATCGAGGCGCACGATCTCGCTCTTGTCCTCAATGTTGTCGTACACAATCCCGGTGCCGTCCGCGACGGGAAACTCGGGTTTGCCGGGAAGAGCAATCGTCGCGACGACTTTGTCGGTTTTGGTGCTGATGACCGTGACGTTCCTGCTGCGGCCATTGAAGGCCCAGACAGTCTGCGTGACTGGTTCAAAGACGGCGCCGTCGGGGCCGGTGCCCGCGGGAATAGTGGCGACGGTTTTGAGCGTTGCCAGGTCAAACTTCACCACGGCATTGAGGCCGCTATCCGTGACATATCCGAATTTGCGCGTGGCATCGAAGACCACTCCGTGGGTGGCGCGCAGGCCGGTGACGGTGCCCACCAGTTTGCCGCTTGTGGTGTCCAGAACGTCCACATGGTCGCCGCGGGTGAGATAGAGCCGATGGGCGGGCGAATCGACTGTTAGGTAGTCCCACCAGCCGGAATCGGCCAGCTTCCAGCGATCGAGAATCCGGTAAGGCTGCTGTGCCCCTGCATGATGGGCGGCAAGAGCAACAAAGCAAAACACGGCAGTGGCAAAGCAAGTCCGCGCCACAGTGCGCACACGGTGCTGGATGTGCATGAAAGAACTCCATTTGGATCTCGGCGGATCGCTGGATGCGCCGGCGGAAGTATTCTTCCACGCCCGCATTAAGGCTGGCTGAAGATGGAGGACGGTGCGCGTTACCAGGCCCGCTGCAGGATGGTGGCGTACCAGGCGTTGTTGCCGGTCCGCAGATCGCGCCCCCAGGAGAGCGCAACGCCTTCACCGAAGACACGCAGCTTGCCCTGCACGCCGCTGTCAAAGAGCCATTGCTGCGAACCGAGCGTGGTGCCAGGATCGCTGATGGCGCCGATGTCGAGAATGGGCCCTGCCTGCACCGAGAGGATTCCGTTGGAGTAAAGATTTTTGTTGAGCTCCCAGTTTTCCAGCAGGTAGTCGCGGCCGAGCGGAGCGCTGCCTTTGCGGCCGTCGCGCGTGCCGATGTGCGCGTGCATGGGCAGGTCGTTGTCGCGTTCGAGGCCCAGCATGAAGAGCTCGTCGAACGGCGGCTGGCCGATGGTGCGACCGCCACGCAGGAAGTTCACCATCTCGTAGTCACCGCCTTTGGCCTGCGGAAACCATTGTGCGCCGAGACCGCCGCGCAGGGTGGCGAAGGCCTGCGGGCTGGCCGACCAGAGGCGCGCCACCTGTTCCGCCCCCTCGGCATGCAGCGTGAATCGATGCGCCGGGATGCGCCAAAGATTCGACGCAATGCGCATGACCTGCTTCAACTGGTAGCCGCTCGAAAGCATGGCTGGCGTGAGCGTCGTGCCTGCGCTGACAGCACGGTAGTCGCGGTGCGAGATTTCGGCGCCGGCGCTCCATTGGAGGCGGTCGCGCGCATAGCTCGCCACATCGGCGGTGAGCCACTCATGCCTTAGATTGAGGCTGGCCAGCGCGGGCGCAGTTCCGGTGAAGGACCGACGCACAATCCAGTTCTCGTTGCGCAGGTCGGTCAGGAACTCGTATCGCAGCGAAGCCGAGTGGTGGAGCGGACCGGAGAGCTGCGCCAGGATGCGGCGCTTCTGCGCGTCCCATCGCACCATCGACATAAAGTTGATGGCCTCGCGCCGCGCATTGTCGTACTCAGGATTGACCTCCTGGAACGGCAAACCACGCAGAAAAAGAAACGCCGCTTCCAGCCTGGTATCGCCAAATCCGTCGCGTTCTTCGGCGCGGAAGACGGCATCAAAGCGGCCGTCCGGGCGCGCGCGCAGATTGAGCTGATCTTGCGAAAAGATGCCGAGTGCACGGAGCCGCTCCCGGCTGTCGAGATACTGCGGCAGAGTCATAGTCGCGGCCGGTGAAAAGGCAAACGCGCTATCAAGCAGCGCGGGGTGCACGCGCAGCTGTGGTTCTTCTCGCACGTCAGCGATGGATGGCTTGCCCACACGGTTCCACGCCTGGAGAGCAGCGGGCAGGTTGTCGTCGAGAAAATAGACGGTGCCGAGAAAGTCATTCACATAGCTGTCGCCGGGTGCAAGACGATGCGCGCGGCGCAGTCGCTGTGCGGCAAGAGCGTAGTGCTTCTGCTGGAAGGCGATGCCGGCAAGTTCCGTGGGAAATCGCGCGTCACGGGGTGCGAGCCGCTGGCCGGATTGGAAGGCCGCAGTTGCTTCAGGCCAGCGCTGCAGATGCGCGAGTGCCGTACCGTAGTCAAACTCCATCTCTGCGCTGCGCTGCGGAACTTTGCTGAGGCTGTCGATGATCTGCTGCCACTGTTGCGCGTTGATCCACTGCTGCAACTGATCGTTGGTTGGTATCTGGGCAAGGAGGCACGGCGCAAGAAGACCGGACGCAAGAGACAAGCCCCTTGCGATGCGGTGCAGCATCGTATTCGCGCGCAAGATACAGACGGGCATGGTCAGCGTACGGTGCAAGGTTTCAATGCGTTGCCGGTTGCGGCACAACCAGCAGCGTCCAATTGTGGGTGACCTTCCATTCCTGCTCAAAGGTGACGCGATCTTCCTGGAGCAGCTTGCGCCGCGCAGGATCGTTGAGCAGGACCAGTTGCCGCTGGGTATCCACACCAGCCACGACGACATAATGGAGCGAGCCGCTGGCGTCGGGTTTGAGAGCGGCAATCAGCGGGCGGCCTTTGGCAAGTTCGCGCGCAAAGTCATCCCACTGGCCCGGAAAGGCAAAGGTGCGAAATCCATTCTGCTGAAAATAGCGCTCCATCGCAGAGGCGTAAATGCCATGCGCGGACGGCAAGTACAAAGCGTTGAGAATGGTCTCGGGACTGGCCTCCGGCGAGGCGGGGATTCCCTGCTGGTGCTGCCAGTACTGCATCACCATCGAGATGACGGCGGCGCCGCAGCCGTCTTTCTGTTGCTTGACGAATGGAACGTCAAGCCACGAACTGGACTGCGCCAGAGCGCAGGCCGCAGCCCAACAGCTGAGCATCAGAATCAGGTTCCTGAAGAAGCTGCGCGGCATGCGGCCCCGCTCTTTAGTGCACGGCAACGATGATCAGCAGAAGGGCAGCAATGCAGATGAGGATAATCAGCAGGTCGTGGTCCGTGATATTGCCTGCGGCAAAGTCTGCCTGGGCCTTGTTCGCACGGGCAGCCAGCTGGGCGAGTTCTTCATCGCTCAGGCCGGATACTGCCTTCTTGACCTGCTGTGGGTTCATGTGGGCAGACTCAAGAGCCTGCTGCGCCTTGGAAGAAGAGAAAAACTGGTTCAGGGCGTCGATGTTCTGCTGTCTTTGCTGCGATACATCGACGGTGGCCTTTGCGAGATCAGAGGGGCTGACCAGGTGATTGGCGGCCTGTGCAACTGCGTTGTTGGGGATGGCAAAAATCGCCACAAGTGCCGCGGCCGCGATAGACCGCGCAAACTGCTTCAAATCAGAGTGCATGCAACTGCAACCTCCGGAGAGTAATGAAACGTACTTCTGTTGATTATATCTGCGGCGTTGTTGCGTCCCACGCGAAAAAGAGCGTCAGGGTGCCGGAAGTTACGTCAATACAACGCGATTCGCGCATCTTGCATCGCGTACGCGATGCCTGGAGATTCTTTCGCATCCCCGTTGGTTGCTCTACAATCGAGACGCTCGCGCACGTCGGAGTTCCGCTGCGCGCTGCGTCTTGTTGACGAAAGGCCTTCCTCACGATGCGACTTCCGCGCCTGCTTCATGCTGCGTCTTTCATGCTCGCACTTGCTGTCGCGGGATTTGCGAATGCTTCCGTCGCGCAAGCTGCTCTCCGTCCCACGCCACCAACGCGCAGCCCGTTCACGCCCGGCTACGTAGCCGCCACGCAACTTGCAGATGGCGCGGTGCCACCAGCGAACCGGAACGGCAACTTCATCCTTGGGCCCACCCATCCAGCCGCGCCGGAGATGCTTGTTCGTGCCGGCGTGCCGCAGGGCAAGGTGATTGAGTTCACAATGCACTCAGCGGACAGCAGATACTATCCGGGCATCGCGCGCGATCCCGGCACCTTTGGCACGCCGGACCCGAAGGATCCGGCGAAGCTGATCGTGACCACGAGCCACGCCGCGCCGTACACGCGGCATGTCGCCGTGTATGTGCCGCAGCAGTACGTGCCCGGCACAGAGGCACCCTTCATCGTGGGTGCAGATGGGCCGGATCGCATGCTCTTTACTGCGCTCGATAACCTGATCGCCGAGCATCGCGTGCCGGTGATGATTGCGATCTCCATCGGCAATGGCAGCGGCGATGCGCAAGGCAGCGAGCGCGGCCTGGAGTACGACACAATGTCGGGCCGCTACGCGGAGTTTGTGGAGCACGAAATGCTGCCGCTGGTGGAAGCCAAGGCGCGTGTGCGGCTGACGCACGACCCGGATGGACGCGCCACAATGGGCGGCAGCTCCGGCGGCTCGTGCGCGCTGATTATGGCGTGGTATCACCCAGAGTGGTATCACCGCGTGCTGACGTATTCGGGCACCTATGTCAATCAGCAGTGGCCGCCGAATCCGCAGACACCGCATGGCGCGTGGGAGTTTCACGAGCACCTGATCGCGGATACTCCGGTAAAACCCCTGCGCATCTGGATGGAGGTGGGTGATCGCGACCTGTACAACCCGAATGACATGCGTGACGGAATGCACGACTGGGTGGTGGCGAATGAAAACATGGCGCGCGTTCTTGCTGCGAAGGGTTATCCCTACCAGTTTGTGTTTGCGGAAAACGCGGGGCACGTAGACCGCTCGGTGAAGATGCAGACGCTGCCCGAGGCGCTCGAATATGTGTGGCAGGGCTACGGGACAAAAGCGGCGCAGCACGGACAACCTGCACCGTAGCAAGGACGTGCGCTCGGCCTGCGCGAAAGAGTGATCCCTTCAAACAATGCCTCAACCTCCTGCCGCTTCTTTGCGTCTATCGAGGCGTAAAGGAGAACCCCACCATGGACACAAAGTATTTGGCGCTTGCTCTCGGCACCGCACTCCTCTTTGGGGCGGGTGCAATGGCGCAGGCACAGGACAACTCGGCGGCGCCGCCGCCCCCGCCGCAGCAGCAGGGCGCGCCGGGAATGCGCGGCAGAGGCATCGACCCCGCGCGGCAACTGGACCGGATGACGCGCAGGCTGAATCTGACGGATGATCAGCGCGCGCAGATCAAGCCGATTCTGGAAGAGCGGCAGCAGAAGATGGCAGCGATCTTCCAGAATCAGTCGCTCACGCAGGGCGAAGCGCGCCAGCAGATGCGGGCGGTTCATCTGGATACGCACAATCGCATAATGGCCGTGCTGAACGACCAGCAGAAACAGGTCTTCCAGCAGATGGAGCATCGGCGCTGGAACCGGATGAACACGCCACCTCCGTCGCAGGATGGCGCGCCGCAGCAGTAGCGCAGTCGATGCGCGGCAAATACGCTGAGCCGCGCATCTTTCCCTTACCGCGCGGTTGCGGCCGCGTCACGCGTGAGCAGGCCGTTGGCGCGCAGCCAAGTTTCAAGCAGTCCCGGCCACTGGTCAAGCGCGGCATCGCCCGAGCCGAACCCGGTGCCGTGCGGGCCTTTTTCGAAGATGTGCGCCTCGGCCGGAACGCCCGCCTTGACTAGCGCTTCGTAGTAGCGCAAGCCCTGCTCCACGGGCACCGTATTGTCATTGAACGTGTGATACCAAAAGGTCGGCGGCGTGTCCTTGGTGACGTAAAGATCGGGTGAGAAGGCTTTGCGCAGCGATTCGCACTGATCCATTACGTTGAAGAGCTTGCAGTAGCTCAGGTGCGACGTATCCGACGAGATGGCGCCAATCCACGGATAGCCAAGCACCGTGAAATCCGGCCGGCTGGAGACGCGGTCGATGGGATCCTCAGCATCGGGATTGCCCGGAATGAATTGCGTGGAAGCGAGCGCAGCAAGATGCCCGCCCGCTGAGAATCCGATGACAACGATGCGATGGGGATTGATCTGGTAGTCGGCGGCCCGGGCGCGTACGGTCTGGATGGCCCGGCGTGCGTCGATGAGCGGCACCGGCAACAGATAGCCGTTTGAGCTGAGACGATAACTCAGCACAAAGGCGTGAAAGCCGCGTGCGGTGAACCACTCGGCCACCTGACCGCCTTCAAGGTTTGCTGCAAGGTGCGCATAGGCGCCGCCGGGGAAGATGACAACGGCCGAGCCATTGGCATGTCCCGGCTGCGGCTCAAAGATGGTCAGTGCAGGAATGTCGTTGCACGTCTTGCCCTTGGCTTGCGGAGCGTCACCGGGCCAGAGACGAACTGTTTGAATCCCGAGGTAGGCGTTGTCATTGCCGGGCACGGCGCATGGGTCTTGTGGTTGGGCCAGGGAGAAGATTGGCAGCAGGCTGGCCGCCAGAAGGATGAATAGGCTTCTTGTCAGCAGAGTTCTCGCACGCATGGCGAGGATTATAACCAGAGCGCGGTATGTCCTGTGCAATCGCTCATGGCGGCCTGCGTGATGCGCTCCACCAGATCCAACCCGTAGCGGCCCAGATAGAAGGCTGCGCCGTGCTGGCGCTCCTGAAGTCCGCCGGGGTGAAGCGACAGGCAGATTGCCTCGGCGTGGCGCGCCAGGGACGCCTCGCGCTGCAACTCGAAGTTTGCGGCGAGGCGGCGCAAACGATTCATCTGGTAACGCATCTTGCTGGCTGCGGTTTCGGCCGAGCGGCCCAGGCCCGCGTCCAGCGCACGCATCCAATCAAGCAGCGCTCCCAGCTCGGCATCGAGCGCATTGCCTGTGGCGGCCAGCTTGCGCTTCCCTTCCACGGGCATGGCGCGAGCGGCGAGGCGCTGAGCGAGAGAGTCTGGTGTCTCAGCAAAGATCTGCTCCAGTGACAGTTCGTGCGTGCGCAGCAGCTCGCCGATGGCCGGCTCGATGAGCGTGGCGGAGAAGCGCGGCTCAGCGGGAGTCAGCCGACCCAGGATGCGCTCAAACAACACAGCCGACTGCGCGAAGTAGGCAATCTCGGCTGGTCCGCCGATGGTAAGCGAGGTGCCCAGGAGAAGATCCTGAAAAACCGGCCGCAACAGCGCGGACGGGGAGATGCGCTCCGGTTGGGCATCAAGAATGCCGAGAAGGTCAGCGGACGAAAAGGTTGTGCGCCCTGCCTGCCACAGACCCTGCGCTTCCGTTGCGCTGGGGCGCTTGCGCTTGAGCGCCATGCGCGCGCCAGTCTTTTCATCGATCAGGAAGAGCAGGCTTGCGTCCGCGCCCACGGCAACCTGCATGTGATAACCAGCCGCCTGCAGGGCATTGTTCCGCTCGGCCAGCGCAGCGTGAAACTCGTCAGCGCGCTCGATGGCCATGCGCAGCACCGGTGCGCCAAGACGGTGCGCCTCGCGGCCGCTCGCATCGAGGACGAGAAGCCCCTGCGCAGCAAAGATCCGGGCATAGAACTCGCGGAAGGCCTGGGCAAAGGTTTTGCCCGGCACATAGGCTGCGGCCAGCGCTTCCATGGCATCGGAGTAACCCACCAGCTCCCACGCCTGTTCGACGAGAGGCAGAATGCGGTCATCCAATACCAGGCCGCCGACAGGAACTGCCGACTCGGGCGCGCCGGCGTAGGTGAGCATGCGCAGCTCGCGCCGGGCGGGAAAGCGAACGTGGTTGATCTCTGCAAAGTCATGATCTTCGCTGGCCAGCCAGAAGATGGCCACATGCGGATGACCCGCAGCAGTCGCCTGTCGTGCGCGCGCCACGGCCGTTGCTGCCTTGAAGGGCGTGAAGAGCGGCCCGCCGAACAACCCCACCTGTTGCCCCGTGACGACCACGCCTGCGCCCGCGCGCAGTGCCTCCAATGGCGCTGCCATTCCGTCAGAAGGATTCTGCGCCGTGAGCAGGTCCACCATGCCGGGCAAACATGGAGCCACCCCCTGCCGTCTCTGCCAGGCCGTACTGCCGGGCAGCGATGCATAATAGCCGCGGGCTGCAGATGCACCCTCGCAGAAGTCACGATAGAGCCGGCTCAGGCCGGGCACAGCGGCGGTGGAATGACAGTCTGCGATGGACAAAGGGCTCACTTCCGGCGTACGCGTCCTGCGGGGATTCCTGTCCTTGCTCGGTCAGGATGTGTGACTCTTTACAGGATGCCATGAAGGGCATCGGCGATGCACAACTCGATCCCCCGCGTGCGTATACTTTGCTTGATCGCCTTCGAACCCAATCCTATACCGCCAAGGAGAGAGCCACCCGATGCCAAAGAAGCAAGAAGCCGCCAAGTCTGCCCGCAAAATGAGCAAAATGTCGAAGCCAGCTTCACGCGCCGCCAAGGCAACGCCGGCTCCGGAGCGTGCGCGCGTGCTCAGTTCTGTCGTCACGTATGACGGCCCGCTCTTTCGCGTGCACCACGACAAGCTGATTGAGCCGGGGGGCAAACACAGCGAGCGCGATGTGATCCGGCATAACGGATCGGTGGTGATTCTCGCCCTGGACCGGTCGAAGAATAAAAAGGACCCATGGGTTGTGGTCGAGCGGCAGTACCGCCATGCGGCCAATCAGTTTCTATGGGAGTTGCCCGCAGGCAAGCTCGAGCCAGGTGAGGATCCGCTGGCGGGCGCGCAGCGGGAACTGGAAGAAGAGACCGGCTATCGCGCAAAAAAATGGAAGCCGCTGGTGGAGTACTATGCCAGCCCCGGTTTTCTGGGTGAATCCATGAAGGTCTTCCTGGCAGAGGACCTGATTCCAGGCGAAGCGAACCCTGAAGAGGATGAAGAGATCGAAATGCGGCTTGTGCGGCTTTCAGAAGCCGTGAAGATGATTGAGAAAGGTGCCGTTCTGGACGGTAAAACGCTCACCAGCATCTTGCTCTACACGCGCCTGCTGGCAAAGAAGCGTCGAAAGTAGAACGCCGCAGGGGCAATTGAACGCCTTGAGCCGCAGTTTCTCATATCATTTCAACGTGTTGCGGTTGAAGTGGCAGGCACGCAGATGCTCCGTCTCATTTTTTCCATAATTTAAGGTTTCAATCCAATCAACCTTTCGCGCGTTTTTGTCGTCATAGGAAACAGGGGCGGGTGGTGCTTCGAGTACCGCCAGTCCACTCCCCAAAAGACGCAAGAGAGGCAAAACCCTGTGGCTCAGTACAAGGGCAAGGTGAAGTGGTTCAATAACGCGAAAGGTTACGGTTTCATTGGGCGCGACGATGGACCGGATGTATTTGTGCACTACTCAGCGATCCAGTTGGACGGCTATAAGACTCTGAAAGAGGGCGATGAGGTGGAGTTTGACATCGTCCAAGGCCAGAAGGGTCCCCAGGCGGACGGAGTGGTTCGTCATCGCGATGCCGCCCACACAGCTGCATAGAACGGGTACCCCCGGGATTGGCTACCAAGGCCCGTCTCCCTTCGAGTGCGTTCCCTTCCGAGCTCTGTCGGATGAGCCTGGAGCGCCTCAGCATTTTCGTGGATCCGGCGCTGCGGGCGCAGCCCTGCCATGCTTTGGGCTCCTGCAAGATTGCTATCCCCGGCGCACCTCTTCGCGGATACTGGAGCCATGGACAACTCTTCCATGGCTCGGCTGCTTGCCCAGACAGCGGATCTCCTTGAGATCGATGGGGGCGATGGGTTCCGCATTCGGAGCTACCGGCGCGCCGCTGACTCCCTTGAACAGACGACAATCGATGTTGCCGGCATCACGGATGATGTGGCCAAGTTGCTTGCGATTCCGGGCATTGGCAAGGGCATGGCCGCGAATCTGCAAGCCATTGCCGCGACCGGCTCTCTGCCGCTGCGTGACGAACTCCTCACCAAGTACGGCTCCTCCATTCTGGAGTTGCTGAAGCTGCCAGGCATGGGGCCCAAGACCGTGGCCCTCCTGTGGGATGCGGCTCGGGTTGGCAGCGTCGATCAGCTTGCAGACGCCATTGAGGCTGGACGCCTGACAGGGCTGCCACGCATGGGCGCCAAGCAGATTGAAAAACTCCGCAAGGGCATTGAAGAGTATCGCCGCAGCTCGGGGCGCTTCCGTATCGACGATGCAGAGGAAGCCGCTCAGCGCATCGGCGCCTACCTGCGAACCTTCCCGGGAATCGAGCGGGTCACGCCAGCGGGGTCACTGCGGCGAGGTCGCGAGACGGCAGGCGACCTGGATCTGCTGGTGACCGGGCCGGCCTGCGAGCCGGAACACACCGCGGCTGCGGTGGAACACGTCGCAGCGTTTCCCGGCATTCGGGACATTCTGGCCAAGGGCGAGAACAAGGTGAGCTTTCAACTCGCCAACGGACTGCAGGTGGATGTGCGCCTGCTGCCAACGGAGAGCTATGGAGCGGCACTGCAATATTTCACGGGCTCGAAGGCGCATAACGTCGCCCTGCGACAGCGGGCTCTGAAAAAAGGCTACACGCTGAGCGAGTGGTCCCTGGCGCGACTGAAAGACAACTCCACCGTGGCGGCGGCGACCGAAGAGGAGATTTACGCCGCGCTGGGCATGGAGTGGATTCCGCCGGAGCTGCGCGAAAATCTCGGCGAGATTGAAGCCGCGTCGGCACACAAGCTGCCGCGCCTGATCGAGCTATCTGACATCCGGGGCGATGTGCATATGCACACGACTGCGACGGACGGGCGCAACACGATCCTGGAGATGGCAGAGGCAGCACTGGCCCGCGGATACCAGTACATTGCCATCACGGACCATTCCAAGAACCTGGCCATGACCAACGGCCTGAATGAGAAGCGCGCCCTTGAGCACCTGCGGCGGATCCGTGAAGTGGACCAGCAAATGGAGGGCCGCATCCGGGTGATGACGGGCATCGAGGTGGACATCCTGGCGGACGGCGCACTCGATCTGGACAACGAGGTTCTGGCACAGATGGACGTCGTCATCGCCAGCGTGCACACCCGGTTTGAGCAGAGCCAGGAAGAGATGACGGACCGCATCCTGCGTGCCCTGGAAAATCCGCACACGCGGATCCTGGGTCATCCAACCGGGCGCCTGCTGCTGCAACGAGAACCCTATGCGCTGGACCTGGGGGCGGTGTTACGCAGGGCGGCCGAGCTGGGCGTGGCGGTGGAGCACAACGCTGCCCCGGAACGTCTGGACCTGTGCGATCGCGATTTGCGCCTTGCCAAGGAGCTCGGCTGCCGAATCGTTGTGAGCACCGACGCCCACGATACCCGGCATCTGGTCAAGATGGAGTACGGAGTGCGCCAGTTGCGTCGCGCATGGCTGGGTCCCCATGACGTTCTCAATACACTCCCCGCTCGCCGGTTTCTGGAGTCGCTTCGCCCCCGGAAATCAACAACAACCTGAGGGGCAGGCGTGTGCCGACTGGTGAATGTAGCGGGAAAGGTGCAATTAAGAGGAATTCAACCTGGCTTGCTTCGACGCTCATCGCCGAAGGCACCGTGCCGGAGATAAGATAGGGGCGCCATGAGTCTCTTGCATCAGGAAGCATCCAGCCAGTCAGATGACGCGGCACGCGGGGAATCTTTCACCCGTGGAACCAGCCACGTTGTGTGGGCCAGTATCGCTGCCACGATTCTGGTGACCCTGGCGATTGCAATCTATGTGATCACGGGCGAAAAGCCCCCGGCGGCTACTGGAACCGTGCTGGAGGTCTGGGCACATCCGATGCATACGGAGTCCGGCGGCTTCGACGCGAACGGCGCATCGATTCCGAAAGAGAGCTTTGACCAGGTACTGGTCTTCTCGCATGTGCGCTTGCACAACCAGAGTCAGCAGCCGCTTTTTCTGTACCAGATTCTGACGAATGCGACACTTGCGGACGGAGTGCACACGGCCTACGCGGCGCCTGCCCGCGACTATGACCGGGTCTTTCTGGCATACCCTGAACTTGCGCAGTGGAAAGCCCCTTCCCTGCCCACGGACTTGACCATCCAGCCCGGTCAGACGGTGGACGGGACGTTCGTCTCGCTTTTCCGCCTGACCAAGGCCGAGTGGGAGGCTCGTAAGGGGCTGGATTACGAATTTGGCTTTCAGTATCAGCCGGTTCTGAAGGTGACCCCGCAGGTTCCCGTTACTGAGCGGTAACCGGAGCAGGAGCATTTTTCGGCGTGGAAAGGTAGCCCGACACCTGGTTCTTCGAGTTGATTGAGTTCACGACAATCTCGAAGAGACCCGGCTGCTTTCCGCTGTAGAACTGCAGCGGCTCATTCACGTTGCGGTCCTTTTTCTCATACCGTTTGTCATCGGAATAGATGTCAAGGGTGAAGCGATTGTGCTTCATGTCGGCCTTCTTAAGCTCCAGGCTCACGGTACCGACCGGCTTGCGCCGATTGCGCTCCAGGGTGAACTCATAATAGTTCCTGTCCCCCCGGTGCTTGAGGAGTTCGAGTTCCTGAGCATTGCGGGCTATGAGGCCGCTCTGCTGGCCCATGTCACCCTTCATCGACTGCAACTGGTTGAGAGCACTGGCGACGTCGGTCTGGGTCTTGGCCACGTCGGTCTTGACTCCTCCGACATCGGACTTGACATTGGAGACCTCACTGGAAACGGCGTTCACCTGCTGGGCCGTCTGCTGCTGAGCGCTTTCCAACTTCTTGCTTTCAGCCTGCTGCTGCTGGATGATCTGCTGCGCCCGAGCGTCAAGCTGTCTCTGGGTGAGGCCGAGCGACTTGCTGAGCTCTTCGTTAGCAACGGTGAGACGGGCGTTGGTTTCGCGCAGATCCGCTGCAAGGCCCTTTACCTGCTGATTCGCTTCGGCCAGCGCCGATTCCTGGTGCGCGAGGCGGCCGCTGAGGGTGTAGGTCCAAATCAAGCCGCCGACTGCGCCAAGCAGCGCGATCGCGACCGCCGCTAAAAATGCTCCGGAAAAACTCCTCGGTGCATCTTCCAATTCATCACTCATCGTGTCTCATCCTTCGGCATACAGGGCGTCAGGCATGCCATCTCTACAATCGTGACTCCCTCGCGAACGCTGTCTGACACAACCGGGTGGCGTGCACGCAGAGCAATGCGTTACGCCATGGGCCTTTCACGCAGGCCGCGGCGGAATCGTCTGTGCGGCTGATTGTACAGCATCTTCGGACCGTGCCGCACCGGCCGGAAAATCCCATTCTGCGTTCTACCTGATGGAACGGCCGTTCAGCGAATGGCCCGACCGATGTGACAACCATCGAATCGCTACGTTATAACAAGCATTACTGCACTTTTTTCGCGCGCAGTGGCTTCAGTGCAGTCCAATTACAAGCTTGAGCGGCGCGCATGACTACCGTTCCTGGAGATGCAATTCTATGGCTACCGCAGTCGCTGGCAAAGGTCTGGAAGGAATCGTCGCAGCCAATTCAGGTATTTGCTGGATTGATGGTGAGGCTGGGGTCCTGGCATATCGCGGCATTGATATTCATGAGCTGGCTGTTCATTCCACCTTTGAAGAGACGACGTACCTGCTGTGGAATGGCCGCCTACCCAATCAGCTCGCACTGCGGGAATTCCAGGCCCAGCTGGCGCTGGCTCGCGAGCTGGATCAACGCATCATCGACATGCTGCGCAGCTTTCCGTCGTCGGCCACTCCGATGGAGGTGCTGCGAACTGCGGTGTCGGCGCTCAGCTTCTATGACGCCGACGAAAAGGACAATTCCCACGACGCCAACGTCCGCAAGAGCTACAACCTCACCGCACAACTTGCCATGATCGTCGCCATCTATGATCGGCTTCGTAAAGGCAAGGAAATCATTCCGCCGGACCGGTCTCTCTCCCACGCAGGCAACTTCCTCTGGATGCTCACCGGCGTCAAGCCCTCCGAGACGGCGACACGCACCCTGGACATCGCCCTCATCCTCCACGCCGACCACGAGCTGAATGCTTCCACCTTTGCAGCCCGCGTCATTGCGGCAACGCTTTCCGACATTCACTCCGCGGTGACGGGCGCCATTGGCGCGCTGAAAGGGCCGCTGCACGGCGGCGCCAACGAGGCCGTGATGCGGCTGCTGCTGGCCATCGACAAGGCCGGTGCCGACCCTGTGGAGTATGTGAAGAACATGCTCGCGAACAAGCAGAAAGTGTCTGGCTTCGGCCATCGCGTCTACAAAACGGAAGATCCGCGCGCCACGCACCTGCGCAAGATGAGCGAGCAGCTTGGAAGAGATGCAGGCCAGTCCAAGTGGTTTGAGATGTCACGCGCCATTGAGCAGAATGTGAAGACGGAAAAGAAGCTCAACGCCAACGTGGATTTCTATTCCGCTTCAACCTACGCCATGCTGGGCATCGACATCGACCTCTACACGCCGATCTTCGCCATCAGCCGCATCGCAGGCTGGACCGCACATGTGATCGAGCAGCTCGACGACAACCGCCTGATCCGTCCGCGGGCGGAGTACATCGGGCCGGTGTATCCCACGCACTGGGTACCCGTTGAAGAACGCGGTTAAGCCGAACTCTTCCACATTGAGCGAACTTCAACGACGCGCCCTGTGGGGCGCGTCGTTGCGTTCAGGAGAAAGTTTCGCAATTTTTCCATTCATCAATTTTCCAGAGATTTTTGGTGATGTTGGAAAAGCCGGCAGTCGGTAGGTCTTTCATTTCCTCTCATGCGAGGAGCACACTCTGCGGTGGCAAGTACGATCTGAAGCCGTTCAGGAGACAAACCGCATGAAGCTTCCCCAAACGCAATCCAGCGCATTGCTGCTAGGCGCCGCGATGCTGATGGCGCATGGAGTTTGCGCAGCCCAGGATGACGCAGACGCAGCACGCACAATGGCGAATCCGCTGCCGACGAACCAGTACATGGTGACCAACCTCGCAAGCAACGCGAGTTCAGGCGCACCCTTCACCGATGCCAATATGGTGAACCCGTGGGGCATGTCGCGCTCCTCGGGTTCCCCGTGGTGGCTCGCCGACAATGGAACAGGCCTGTCCACTCTCTATATGGGAACGGGACAGGTCATTCCGCTGGTCGTCACAGTTCCTGCCGCAAAGGCTGGTATGGGGCAGACCGGATCGCCCACAGGAACTGTTTTTAATGGAACGACCGAGTTCGCCTTGCCGGGCGGCAATCAGGCAGTCTTTCTTTTCGCCACGGAAGACGGCACGATATCAGGCTGGAATCCAAAGGCGAATCCGACCAACGCGCTGATCGCAGTGAATGAGTCGAAGATGGGCGCTTCGTTCAAAGGCATGACCGCTGCGACAGTGAACATGCCCGGCATGACCGCACAAACATTGCTTTACGTCGCTGACTTCGCACTCGGAAGAGTCGAAGTGTTCGACGGGATGTTCCACCATGTAACGGCGATCGAAGACCAGTTCAACCAGAGTGGGGACGACATGCCGGATGGCTTTGCGCCGTTCAATGTGCAGAATCTCGGTGGCAACATCTTCGTCTCCTATGCCAAGCTGGGCAGCGGCATCAACGAGCAGGACGGTCCGGGTCTGGGCCGCGTGCGCGGCTACACTCCGGATGGCCGCATGATTCTGAAACTGGAAAACGGAGCGTGGATGAACGCGCCGTGGGGTATGGCCATCGCGCCCAGCGATTTTGGCCCTTACAGTCACAGCATCCTGGTAGGAAATTTTGGTAGCGGATGGATTGCTGCGTTTAATCCAGTCACTGGGAAGTTTGAAGATTTTCTGCGCGGCGCGAACGGTTCGCCGCTCGGGATTGCAGGCTTGTGGGACATCTCGCCCGGCAATGACGCCAAGGCAGGCAATGCAACGTCCCTCTACTTCTCCGCTGGCGGCGCAAATGAAAGCATGGGCACGTTCGGGTCGATTACGGCGATGCAGAGTCCTCTCGGGAACGCGCAGTAATCGATCTACTCAATGCAATCCGCAAGCGTCAAGCTGGATTTCCGATTCCCTGCATCCGCCTTCTGCGTGTTACCGGGAATCCAGCTTCATTCCTCTTTTAGCAGTGAATAGTGAGATCTGGCGAGAATCCCTTGGATGCGCTGCGTCTGTCAATCCTGCGTTGCCCCGGATTGCCGATGGCGCGCCGCTGCTTTCATCAGATATCCGCTGAAACTCTTCAGCGGACAAACCACGTAGTTATCCCCGAGTGCGATGCCGTGCATGGCTGTTGCGCACCGGTTGGAAAGCGCAGGCTAGGCGTAACGGGAAGAAGCTCTTTGCACGCTTACAGACTCTTCGACGTTTCCCTGGGGGTCGCGCCTTTTGTTCACTGCTGACGTTCTTTCCAGATCCGGTAAAGGCCCCAGGCCGCGATGGTGCAGTTATCGCGAATGCGGCCGTCGAGCATTCGCTGCTCGAAGTCGGCGATTGGAATGGAGTGCAGGGTCAGGTCGTGCTCCTCGGCATCCGGGTCAGTACCGACGGGACTGAGGCCAGTTGCAAGAAAGACGTGCTGCTGCTGACGCAGGAAGCCATAGGCGATCCAGAGTGTTCCCAGGTAGGTCATCGTCGCCGCGTGCAGGCCGGTTTCCTCCTGCAACTCGCCGCGCGCCAACTCTTCCGCAGTGGCGTCTTCATCCTCTTCCCAGCTGCCCTGAGGCAGTTCGAGGGCGCGCGCCTGGATGGTGTAACGGAATTGCTCGACGAGCCAGACGCGATCGCCATCAACAGGCAGAATGATGGCCGAGTCGGATTTGTCGACCACGCCGTAGATACCCTTCTGGCCGTTGGAGCGCAGGATTTCATCCTCGCGTACACGCATCCAGCGGTTACGGTAAATCTCGCGGCTGGCGAGCGTGGTAATGGAAGGAGGGTCCTGCGGGTCGCGTGGCGGCATCGGGGCATCCTTTCGGTCAAGACACAGGCTATCGTGCGGGCCACTCCAGCACAAAGTGCCGATGTGCAACGGAGTTGGAGTCATCCGAACGAGGCAGTGTGCCGGCCAACCGTCCCTCAGCAGCTTTATGAGTTGCGTACGCGCCACTCGCGCAGACGGCCCACCAGAGAGGCTGGCCCGGTGACCGTCAAGTGCACGAGATTGCCCTCGTAGATGCGGTCGCGCACGGTCATCCCGGCGTCGATCATGGCCAGCACCGCACCTTCGCTTTGCGGGACGCGCAATTCGGCTTCAAGGAGCGGGTCGGACTTGAGCGCCTCGTCGATCGCGGAAATAAGCGATTCCATGCCCTCGCCGGTGCGCGCAGAGACGAGCAGGGCTCCCTGGGCAGCGCGTGCCTGCCGGTCTTCAGGCGTCAGCAGGTCCACCTTGTTCAGGACTTCGATGCGCGGCTTGCGCAAAGCATCGAGCTCGCCAAGCACTTTTTCGACCTGCGCCTTTTGCTCCTCGCCATAGTGGGAGGAGACATCGCGAACGTGGAGCAGAACCTCGGCCTGCTCTACCTCTTCGAGAGTGGCACGAAAGCTGGTGACCAGCGTATGCGGCAGATTGCGGATGAAGCCAACCGTGTCTGACAGCAGCACCTTGCGGCGGCTGGGCAGCTCGATGGCGCGCAGCTTGGGATCAAGGGTGGCGAACATGCGCGACGATTGCAGCACCTGGGCACCGGTGAGCTGGTTGAAGAGGGTGCTTTTACCCGCGTTGGTGTAGCCGACCAGAGCCACGGTGGGCACGGGAACAGCCTCGCGGCGCTGGCGCTGCTGGCGGCGCACACGACGGACGGCGTCCAGATCCTGCTTGAGCTGGTCAATGCGGCGCTGGATGCGGCGCCGGTCGGTCTCAAGCTGGGTTTCGCCGGGGCCTCGGGTACCGATGCCGCCACCGAGCTGGGACATTTCGCGACCGCGGCCGGTAAGCCGGGGCAGCATGTATTCGAGCTGGGCGAGCTCCACCTGGAGCTGGCCCTCGCGGGTACGGGCGTGGCGGGCAAAGATGTCCAGAATGAGCTGGGTACGGTCGAGAACGCGGCAGGGCAAGGCACGCTCAAGGTTGCGCAACTGAGTCGGCGAGAGGTCGTGATCGAAGAGGACGAGATCGGCCTCAGTGGAGGCAGCAACCCCTGCCACCTCTTCGACTTTGCCTTGCCCGATGAGTGTGGCCGGGTCGAGGCGGCCACGGCGCTGCATGAGCTCGGCGGCCACGTACCCACCGGCGCTTGATACCAACTCGCGGAATTCGGCCATCGACTCCTCGGCGCTCAGGCCCAGAGCATCGACCGGCCGCGGCGCGGATGATGTCTCAGGCTCTTCCTCTGGGGCCGACGATGATTCGTCTGCGTGGTCTCGGGCTTGGAGCGCAGCCAGACGCGCAGCCTCAGCGCCGGAACGAGGAGTGCGGCTGCGGAGACCGAAGTCCACCCCAACCAGAACGGCGCGCTCCTGCCTTGTCCGGGTCTCAAGCTCTTGCAACGAGGCGTGCTCCCAGCGCTCTAGCGCTGCTCCGCGGTGGCCGCAGGTGTGGCAGGAGCGGGAACCGCGGACGGACCAAGTGATCCGTGCGTGACCGCAGGACGGTGCTCGCCGTGCATCACGCTGCGATTGCTGACAACGGTCGAAATGGCGTGCTTGAAGATCAACTGCTCCTGGCTGTTGTTTTCGAGCAGCACGGAGTATTTGTCAAAGGAGCGGATCTTTCCGGTGAGCTTGACGCCGCTGACCAGATAAATCGTGATGGGGGTCTTGTCCTTACGGACCGTATTCAGGAAGGTGTCCTGAATATTTTGTGCCGGCTTGTTTTCCATGTGCCGATCTCCTGCTTTCTTCTTTATTTGTGTTCGGTGCGCCCGACCTGCGCACGTCCATCCTGCAAATCAGCGGGAACGGCACCGGAAGCCCCGGAGCCGAGGAATCCCGCAATGTGACCACAGTAAAAGGATTTGCAACCTTTTTCAACTGCCAGCCGGGGATTGATCTTCGCTTCATGAAACCGGTGGTCATGTTCCGTCACACCTCTCCATCCATCCAAACTGCTAGGATGAGGGCGTGAAAGACCCTGTCTCCTCCCGCGCAACCGGTGCCGCTACGGCGCAAACCGTGCCCATGCTCGACCTGAAACGCCAGTATCAGCCTCTTTACGAGGAGCTGATGGCGGCGCTGGGGCATGTCTTGGAGACGCAGCAGTTCATTCTTGGTGAGCCGGTCGCGGCATTTGAGCAGGCTGCGGCCCGCCAGCTCGGGGTGGCGCATGCGATCGGCTGCTCGTCGGGCACGGACGCCCTTTGGTTGGCGCTGGCCTCAGCGGGCATCGGGCCGGGTATGGCGGTGGTGACCACTCCATTCAGTTTTTTCGCCTCGGTCAGCGCCATTCTGCGCACAGGGGCGACGGCAGTACTTGCCGATATTGACCCCGCGACGTTCAACCTCAGCCCGGCCGCGGTGGAGGCAGTGCTGGACACGAAACGCGGCGTCGACGTGCGGGCGATATTGCCAGTCCATCTCTACGGCCAGTGCGCGGAATTTTCTCCTGGTTTTGGACGAGGGCGTGGGCTTGCGATCATTGAGGACGCCGCGCAGGCCTGGGGAGCCGCGCGTGACGGCGTCCAAGCCGGCGGCATTGGCGATGCGGCGGCCTTCAGCTTTTATCCCACCAAGAACCTCTCGGCCGCGGGCGACGCGGGCATGGTGGCGACGAACTCCGAAGACATCGCCGAGCGGGCGCGGATGCTGCGCCAGCATGGGATGCGCCGCCGCTACCATCACGATGAGATCGGATGGAATGCGCGGCTGGACGGCTTCCAAGGCGCGATCCTTGAGATCAAGCTCAAATATATCGATGGCTGGAATCATGCCCGGCACACGGTGGCCCGTCGCTACCATGCGCTGTTTCATGCGGCGGGTCTGGCCGAAGCCGGGCCGTATCCCGCGCATGGCGTGGTGCTGCCGCATGAGGTTCCGGGAAGCCGCCACGTGTGGCACCAGTATGTGATCCGCAGCAGCCGGCGCGATGCTCTGCGCGAGTTCCTGACTGCGCGCAGGATCGGCTCGGAGATTTACTATCCCGTTCCGCTGCACCTGCAGGAGGCGCTGAAGCCGCTGGGCTACAAGGAAGGCGACTTTCCCGAAGCGGAGCGCGCGGCGCGCGAAGTGCTGGCGCTGCCCATCTTCCCCGAGCTACGGGAAGACGAGCAGCAGACGGTGGTGGATGCGATTGCGGAGTTTCTGAGCTGAAGTCGCCGGCACTGCCCTCAGCTCGCGAGCTCAACGGAGCAGATTGGTGCGCGCCAGTTCGATAATCTCATCGCCGCGACCATTCAGGATCGCCTTGATCATGTAGAGGTTGAAGTCGACCACCTGGTCGAGCTTGAGTGAGGGCGGCATGGCCAGTTCGTGGCGGTTGACGGCGATATCGACCAGCGCGGGGCCTTTGTGAGCGAAGGCTCTTTCGAGCGCGGGCCGCACCTGCTCCGGATCGTCAACGTGGATGCCCAGCAGACCCGAACCCTGGGCAATCTGAGTGAAGTCAGGATTCACGAGGTCCGTGGCGTGGCTGAGGAAGCCGGTCGCCTTCATCTCCAGCTCCACAAAACCGAGCGAGCCATTGTTGAAGACGATGAGCTTGACGGGAAGGTCAAGCTGACGATGCGAGAGCAGGTCGCCCATCAGCATGGAGAGGCCGCCATCCCCGGAGAGCGTGACAACCTGGCGGCCGGGATGCGAGATCTGCGCGCCGATGGCCTGCGGCAGAGCGTTGGCCATGGAACCGTGATTGAAGGAGCCGAGCAGACGCCGCTTGCCGTTCATGGTGAGGTAGCGGGCAGCCCAGATGACCGGCGTGCCGACATCCACAGTGAAGATGGCGTCCTGGGCGGCAACCTCATTGAGCACTTTGGCCACATACTGCGGATGAATGGGCCGCTGGCCGGGCTTGCCGGTGGCCAGCGCATCCAGATCCCTGCGCGTGTCGCGATAGTGATCGCGGCAGGCGCGCAGGAAGGTCGAGTCCTGCTTCTGGCTGAGGAGGGGGAGCAGTTCGCGCAGCGTCTCCTTGATGCCGCCGGCGAGCCCGAGATCGACGTGGCTGCGACGGCCAATCTGCTCCTCGCGCAGGTCGATCTGCACGATGCGCGCCTTCTGCGGGTAGAACTGCTGGTAGGGAAAATCAGTGCCCAGCATGAGCAGCGTGTCGCAGTTCATCATGGCGTGATAGCCGGAGGAAAAGCCGAGCAGGCCGGTCATGCCCACATCAAAGGGATTGTCGTACTCGATGAACTCCTTGCCGCGCAGGGCATGAACCACAGGCGCCTGAAGGCTTCCTGCGACGGCCATGAGCTCATCGTGCGCGCCCTGACAGCCTGCGCCGGCAAGAATGGTGACTTTGAGTGACTGGTTGAGAAGCTGGGCAAGCTGCCCCATTTTTTCCTTGCCGGGGATGACCTCGGAGCGTTCCGTGGTGAACTCGACGCGCCGCTCGGTGTTAACCGCTTCGGCGAGGGCCACGTCGCCGGGGAGCACGACGACGGCAACGCCGCGCCGGGCAATGGCCGTCTGGATGGCAATCTCAAGGGTGCGCGGCATCTGCGCGGGGCTGGAGACGAGCTCGCAGTAGACGCTGCACTCCTTGAAGAGGTGCTCGGGATGCGTCTCCTGGAAATAGCCGCTGCCGATTTCCTGCGAGGGGATGTGCGCGGCAATGGCAAGCACAGGGACGCGGCTGCGGTGCGCATCATAGAGGCCGTTGATGAGGTGGAGGTTGCCGGGCCCGCAACTGCCTGCGCAGACGGCGAGCCGGCCGGTAAGCGCGGCTTCCGCTCCGGCGGCGAAGGCAGCAGTCTCCTCGTGGCGCACGCCGACCCAGGCCATGCCTCTGCGCGTTCGCACCGAGTCGGTGATGCCGTTCAGCGAATCACCGGCGACGCCGTAGATCCGCTCCACGCCGGCCGCCGCCAGCACTTCCACGCACAGTTCCGCAACTTTCATGGCACACTCTCCGTCTGTTGACGCATCCGCGCTGCATGGTGCGTTGCAGCGACTCCGGCTGCCGCTAAGGCTAACGCTTGGTAGATGCAGCGCTGGTGCGCGCGGTGCAAGCGCGGGCACTCGGATTCCCGCAGCGTGGGATACATGCGTACGAGACGCGCACGCAATCGTACCGTAAAATTGAGGAAGCATGAAGTGCCCTTACTGCGGCTTTGCACAGGATCGTGTGGTGGACTCGCGCGAAAGCAAGGAGGCGGACTCCATTCGCCGCCGGCGCGAGTGCGAGAGCTGCAACCGCCGCTTCACCACCTACGAACGCATTGACGAGATTCCATACATGGTGGTGAAAAAGGACGGCCGCCGTGAGCGTTTTGACCGGCAGAAGGTGTTAAGCGGGCTGCTGCGCGCCTGCGAAAAGCGCCCCGTGTCCTCCACCCAACTCGAAACCATTGTGGACGCCACGGAAGCGTTCCTGATGGAAGCCACGGAGCGCGAGCGCACCACGAATGAGGTGGGCGAACTGATTATGAAACACCTGAAGGGGCTGGACACGGTGGCCTATATCCGCTTCGCTTCTGTCTACCGCGACTTCAAAGACGTCCGCGAGTTCAAGGAAGAACTGGAAGGGCTGCTGGACTCGCATCGAACCCAGAAAGCCAAGAAATAGACGGCGCACTCGCCGCCACTGGAGAAAGAATGTCTACATCGACACCGCACAAAGTCACGTTGATTCCCGGCGACGGGATTGGCCCTGAAGTCACGCAGGCCGTGGTCCGCATTCTTGAAGCGACCGGAGTGAAGTTTGAATGGGAGCGCTTCGCCGCCGGCGCGGAAGCCTTTGAGATTTACGGCGAGTACATTCCCGCCGATCTGTACGACTCGATCGAGCGCAACAAAGTGGCGCTCAAGGGCCCGGTGACGACGCCGGTGGGCGGCGGCTTCAAGAGCATCAATGTGACGCTGCGCAAGAAGTTCGACCTGTTTGCGAATTTCCGTCCAATCAAGAACCTTCCCGGCCTGGAGACGAAGTGGCCCGGCGTGGACCTCATCATTGTGCGCGAGAACACCGAGGGCGAATACGTGGGCCTGGAGCACGAGGTGGTGCCGGGCGTCGTGGAGAGCATCAAAGTCATCACCGACAAGGGCTCGACGCGCATCGCCAAGTTTGCGTTTGACTACGCGCGCAAGCACGGGCGCAAGAAGATTCACTCCATCCACAAGGCCAACATCATGAAGCTCTCCGACGGCCTGTTTTTGCGCTGCGCACGGCGCGTGGCTGAGGGCTACCCGGAGATTCTGTACGGCGAGCACATTATTGACAACACGTGCATGCAGCTGGTGATGAATCCCTTCCAGTACGACACACTGCTGCTCGAGAACCTGTACGGCGACATTGTCAGCGACCTGTGCGCTGGCCTCGTGGGCGGGCTGGGCCTTGTGCCGGGCGCGAATCTTGGGCATGAGTGCGCCATTTTTGAGGCTGTGCACGGCTCGGCGCCGGACATTGCCGGGCAGGACATTGCGAACCCAACGGCGCTGTTGCAGTCGGCTGTGCTGATGCTGCATCACCTGAATGAAGAAGCCGCGGCGAACAAGGTGCAGAAGGCGCTGGAGGCGGTGTACGCCGAGCGCAAGACGCTGACGCGTGATGTGGGCGGCAAGGCGGGAACGAGCCAGTTTGCTGACGCTGTGCTGACGGCGATGGGCTGAGGGGCGCGACGATGAAGCATTATCTGCTGTTTTACGACGTGGCGGACGACTACATGGAGCGGCGGGCGGCCTTTCGCCGGGCCCATCTGGCGGCTGCGTGGGCTGCGACGGAGCGCGGCGAGCTGGTGCTGGCTGGTGCGCTGGCCGATCCGGCGGATGGCGCCGTGCTGCTGTTCCAAGGGGATTCGCCCGAGGTGGCGGAGAAGTTCGCCCAAGCCGATCCCTATGTGTTGAATGGCGTGGTGAAGAGCTGGCGCGTGCGCGAGTGGACCACGGTGGTGGGCGAGGGCTGCGCGATGCCAGTGCGGCCTGATGCATCCGGCGATTAGGACCTGGCGTGAGGAGCACCGCAATTTACCTTGCAATGCGGTGCTTCTCTTCTTTGTGGCGCACTGACTCTCCTGTACACTGGAGTGTTCAGGACCATGCAAAACAAATACCCAATCGGCATCCTTGGCGCGACCGGAATGGTCGGCCAGCGCTACATTCAACTGCTCGAAAACCATCCGTGGTTTGAGATCACCTGGCTTGCGGCCAGCGACCGCTCGAGCGGCAAGCCGTATGGCGAGGCGGTGAAGTGGCGGCTGGACACACCGCTGCCGGATCGCATTGCCAAAATGCCGGTCTCGCCTGCGGACCCGGCCGGAGCGCCCAAGATCATCTTTTCTTCGATCGATGCGCCCATTGCGCGCGAGCTGGAGCCGAAGTTTGCCGAGGCGGGCTGCGCGGTGCTCTCGAACTCCAGCGCCTTCCGCATGACGCCGAATGTGCCGCTGGTGATTCCCGAGGTGAACGCCGAGCATTTGCACCTGATTGAGGAGCAGGCTTCGCGACGCGATTCGGGTGGGTACATGGTCACCAATCCCAACTGCTCGACGATTGGCCTCGTGATGGCGCTAAAGCCGCTCGAAGAGCGCTTTGGCATCGAGAAGATCTTTGTGTCCACGATGCAGGCAGTGAGCGGCGCTGGCTATCCTGGCGTTGCCTCGATGGACATCCTCGACAACGTGGTGCCCTACATCGGCAGCGAAGAAGAGAAGATGGAGGCCGAGACGCTGAAGCTGCTGGGCAGGCTTGAGGGACATAGTGTGAAGCCGCTGGCGGCCAGGATTACGGCGCACTGCAATCGCGTGCCAGTGGTGGATGGGCACACGGAGTGCGTGTCCATCCAGCTCGGCAAAAAGGCAACGGCAGAGGAGATTGTGGCGGCGTGGGATGCGTACCGGCCGCTGGCAGGAATGGATCTGCCCTTTGCGCCACAGCAGCCGGTGCAGTTTGCAACGCAGCCGGACAGGCCGCAGCCCCGCCTGGACCGCAACCGCGAGCGCGGCATGGCGGTGACGGTGGGCCGTTTGCGCCCCTGCAATCTGTTGGACTGGAAGTTTGTCCTGCTCTCGCACAACACGGTGCGGGGCGCGGCGGGAGCCACCATTCTGAATGCGGAGCTGCTGGTGAGTCTGGGCAAACTGGAGCCGGCGGCTGTCGCCATGCGGGCCTAGCGCAGGCCACACACCCCTGGATCAGAGCGCGGCCTGCGTGCTGCGCGGAACCGGCCACCAGCTAAGGCGCAAGCCCAGCGGCCAAGAACGACGGAAATCTCAAGATGAGCCTGGTTGTGATGAAGTTCGGCGGCACCTCGGTGGAAGACCCCGCCGCCATTACCCGTACTGCCTCCATCGTGGCCGGGCGCGTTGCGCTGGGCAAGCGGCCTGTCGTGGTGGTGAGCGCGCTGGCCAAGGTGACGGACCAACTGCTGCGCGCCGCCTCTGCTGCTGCAACGGGCGACCGCACCGGAGCGCTGGCGATCAGCTCGCGGCTGCGTGCACGGCACCGCGACACGGCGGTGGCGCTGGTGAAGAACAGTGCGTCGCTGGTGAGCCTGATTGACGAGAAGTTCGACTCGCTGGACGAGATCCTACGCGGACTGGCGGCGATTCTGGAGCTGACGCCGCGCATCTCTGACTTGATTGTGAGCTACGGCGAGCGCATTTCAAGCCGCATTGTCGCGGAGGCATTCTGCGACCGCGGGATTGCAGCCGTGCATGTGGATGCGCGCGAGATCATCCGGACTGACTCGCAGTTCCAAAAGGCCGTGCCGCAGGACGATCTGATTGAAAAGCGCGCGGCAGAAAAGCTTCGCCCGCTGCTGGACCAGGGCAAGGTGCCGGTGATGGGCGGCTTTATTGGAGCGAATGAAGAGGGTCTGACGACGACGCTCGGCCGTGGCGGCTCGGACTTCACAGGCGCGCTGATTGGCGGTGCGCTGAGTGCCGATGCCATCGAGATCTGGACGGACGTGGACGGCATTATGACGACCGACCCGCGCATCTGCCCGGACGCGCTGCGCGTGAAGGTGATCAGCTTTGAAGAGGCGGCGGAGCTGGCCTACTTTGGCGCGAAGGTGCTGCACCCGGCGACGATTCTGCCGGCGGTGAAGAAGAACATCCCGGTGCTGGTGCTGAACAGCAGGAACCCCACGAACGAGGGCACGCGCATCATCTCTCTGGCGCCGCACTGCAAGAGCCCGTTCAAGTCGATCGCGGTGAAGAAGAAGCTCTCCATCATCGACGTAGTCGCCAGCCGCATGCTGATGACACATGGCTACCTGAAGGAGATCTTCACCATCTTCGACAAGTACAAGTGCCCTGTTGATATGGTCTCGACGAGCGAGGTTTCTGTTTCGCTGACCGTGGACTCCAACGACAAGCTGCCGGCGATTGCCGCCGACCTGAGCCAGCTGGCGGATGTGAAGTACGAGGGCAAGAAGGCGCTGATCTGCCTGGTGGGCGAGGATATCCGCGGGCAGAATGGGATTGCCGCGCAGGTTTTCAACGCGGTGCGGCACATCAACGTGCGCATGATTTCGCAGGGCGCGAGCGAGATCAACATGAGCTTCATGATCGAGGAAGACGACGCCGAGGAAGCTGTGCGCTCCTTGCACGCGGCGTTCTTCAAGGACCCGGATCCGACGATCTTTGATGTGGAAGCACGCAAGGTGCTTGCGTAACCGGAGAGGAACGCGTGGATGACGGTTGGCCGGGTGGTTTCGGGTTTCGCGCTTTTCCTGTTGGCTCCTTTTTGGCTTGCGCCCTTCGCAACCGGACAAGAGGCTGGGGCGAGTCTGCCCGCTCCTCCGCAACTCAAGTTTGTGTATGAGGAGCAGGTGGCTCTGGCGTCTTCGATTCCCGTGGGCGAGACGCCGATGGGCAAGCGCAACATTGTGCCGATTACGGGCGGAACATTCTCCGGCCCGGGACTAAAGGGCAAGGTTCTGCCCGGCGGATGGGACTGGCAGTTGACCAACGCCAGCGGGTGCTTCAACCTGCATGCGGACTACATGATTGAAACCGACGATGGGGCCATCATCCACGTGGTGAATGCGGGAATGGTGTGCCCGAATACGGCCGGAATGCACGACGCGATGCTGACGACGCCGGTGTTTGAAGCGCCCAAGGGTAAGTACGACTGGCTGAATGGCGGAGCGTATGTCGGGACGCTGGAAGGCATGAAGATCGACGGCAAGCCGGCGGTGCGGATCCGGTTCTTCAAAGCTTACGCTCACGAATAGACCGCACAATGGAGGCTCGATGAACATCCTGGTCCTCGGCAAAGGCAAGACCGGCTCGCTGGTGGCAGAAATTGCGCGGGAGCGCGGGCACGGCGTGCGCGCGCTGGACATCCACGAGAACCAACATGCCTCCGCACTAACGGCACCCAACCTGGCCGGCGTGGACGCGGTGATCGACTTCACCGCTCCCGAGGCGGCGGTCGAGAACATACGAGCTGTGCTGGCCTTGGGAGGGCGCATAGTCGTTGGCACGACAGGATGGTATGCGCAGCTTGCTGAAATGAAGGCGCTTGCACTGAAGCGCGGCGGGGCGCTGCTCTACGGGACGAACTTCTCGATTGGCGTGCAAAAGCTCTTCCAGCTGACAGCCGAACTGGCGAAGCTCGAAGGCTACACGTTCACCATCAGCGAGACGCACCATACGTCGAAGCTGGATGCGCCCTCGGGTACGGCACTGACTTTGAAGGAGATCATCCAGCATGTGCGGCCCGGCGTGGAGGTGCCCATCACCTCGCACCGGATTGGCGATGCGAAAGGTGAGCACGTGGTGTCGGCGGCGAGCGAGCACGACGTGCTGGAACTGCGGCATGATGCGCACTCTCGGCGCGGCTTTGCGCTTGGGGCGGTGCGTGCGGCGGAATGGGTGGCAGGCAAGGCTGGCGCGTGGGAGTTCCGCGAGATTTTTGACCAGCTTTGAAGCGGCTGGCGCTGGCCGGGAACAAAGACCGCACGGGGTATGTCAAATCCCGGCGATGTGATTGAATAGTAAAGATGGGTATTCCCCGGAGATCGACGGCACGCGGCCGCTGGATTGCCGCGACGCGCAAGGCGCGCGAGTATGCGATGGTGGCGCGGGCGCTGGCTTCGACCAGCCATCCGGTGCTGGCGCAGATTGTACCGGCTCGGTTCTGCAACCTGAGCTGTGCCTATTGCAATGAATACGATAAGGTCTCTGAGCCGGTGCCGCTGGACGAGATGCTGCGCCGGATCGACCACCTGGGACGGCTGGGCACGGCGATGATCGGCATCTCTGGCGGGGAGCCGCTGACCCACCCCGACCTGGACGAGATTATCCGGCGGATTCGGCGGACGGGCGCGATTGCCGGGATGATTACAAACGGCTATCTGCTGAATGTGGAACGAATTGAGCGGCTGAACCGCGCCGGGCTGGACCACATGCAGATCTCGATCGACAACGTCGAGCCGGACGAGGTCTCAAAGAAGAGCCTGAAGGTGTTGGATAAGAAACTGCAGATGCTGGCTGAGCATGCCGAGTTTCACGTCAACATCAACTCCGTGGTGGGTGGCGGATTCAAGGATCCGAATGACGCGCTGACGATTGGCAGGCGGGCGCTGGAGCTGGGGTTTGAGTCAACGATCGGGATTATTCACGACGGGAGCGGGCAACTGAAGCCGCTGGACGAGGCGGAAGCCAAGGTCTACTTCGCGATGAAGAACCGCAAGAAGACCAACTATGCCCAGTTCGACCAGTTCCAGGAGGCGATTGCGCAGGGGCGGCCGAATGACTGGCGGTGCCGGGCAGGATCGCGCTATCTCTACATCTGCGAGGACGGACTGGTGCATTACTGCTCGCAGCAACGCGGGTATCCGGGCGTACCGCTGGCGGAGTACACCAAGGCCGACGTGAAGCGGGAGTTCCTGACGGCGAAGAGCTGCGCGCCGAATTGCACGATCGGCTGCGTGCACAGAATCAGCTACATTGACCACTGGCGCGCGCCGCAGACGGACACGATCTCACCTGGTGGGCACGGCGAGCTGGTCAACATTCAGACACACAGCTAAGCTGAATCATTCCAACCAAATAGAGAACTAATCCGGCGCAGTCTACCCAGCGCTGAGGGACCGCCGTGCCTACATGAGGTCGGTGGAATGGGAGCCGGTCTTGCGAAGTATGCGAACATTTGGCGAAACTCGTCCTGGAAGCCTGGGCACGCCTTTTGTGGAAAAGTACAAATCAATTCAGGGAGGAGGGGGGTGGGTATTTATTTCTTTCGGGTACGGAGCGGGCAGACCCCTGACATTTTGAATGGAGTGTCTCGATGGCACAGCGACGGGTGTGGGTGAGGGGGTTGTTCGACGGCATGGTGCGGTCTCCTGCAATGAAAATGCCTGAGAGCGCGGGCTGGTGGGCACGGTTCTCAGGCTGATGTTTCCAGTATGCGCGCTTACGAGAAAGAACATGCAAAACGGTGCGAACTGTTTGCTGAGTGGAATGAGGGAGTTAGGGGAAATGTTGGGTTGAAGGGGCTTGACGAGTCTTCTGGCTTGCTGGTGGCGGCTTGGGGATTGAGGTTTCCCACCTTAGCCGCTGCGCTGTCGCGCACCGGCGAAGATGGGGCACCCGGGGTCTGGTGGTGGAGTACGCGAGCGGCCGGGGATCCACTTTGGTGAGCTTTCTAGCTTCAGGATTCGACCCTTACTTTGGTACCTAACACCTTTACACCAAAGTCTGTTACGCTGACGCGGTATTCCTCATTGCCGTCGCCGCCCCTAAATGGCCTGGATGTTTCGTGTGAGGGCTTATGGAAAGCACAAAATATTGCGCATACAACAAGACCCAAGCGAGCTATCTGAACCTGCGGATGACGGTTCTGGACTTCGACGGCGCATCCATTGAAGAGCAACTGGAGAGCATAGGCCAGGTTCTGGAGACGGGAATCTGGATCAAGCCGTGGCGTGAGACGCCGGCGCTGGAACGTCTCCGCGACAACGATCTGATTTTTCTGGATGAAGCGTACCGCGTGGTTGAGGTGGTGGAGTCGGCACCTGCACTGAAGAGCGGACATCCGGAGGTCGCAGTGGCGAGCGCGCTCGCGCTTCCGCCCCGGGCAATTGTGAGCTCGCAGACGCAGCGGGGGGACGAGCTGCTGATCTGGGCGAACGAAAGCATCGGCGCCGATCCAGGGCGGAAGCGGAAGCCGACGGTTGTGGGGCGAGGCAAGGACGCGGCAGCAACCGCGCCGGCGAAGGCCGCAACTACGCAGAAAGCAGTTGCAGCCGAAAAGAATGCGCGGGTTGAGGCGAAGAAGGCGAAGGCTTCGGATAGCCGGGAAAAGCCTGCGGAAGCCGAGAGCAAGACGAACGAGAAGACGCCATTGGGGTCCAGAATCAGGACGTGGGCCCGGGCCCGGGCGGAGTCGCATTCACCGGTGCTTTCGGTCTCGATTCGTCCGGTGAGCCCGACGGCAGCAGCTGCACCGGTAAAGCCGGAATCTGCCAAGCCTGCCGTGGAAGCGAAGGCGACGCCCAAGCCTCTAGCTCCTGCGGTGAAGCAGGCGGCACAGTCAGAGGCCAGCAAGCCGACACCACCGGCGGCGAAGCCCACAGCACCCTTGAGCATTCTGGCGGCAGGGCCCGCAGTAAGCGAGGGCGAAAAGAGCCCGGATTCAAAGACGGTGGAGCCGCCGGGCGATGGGAAGCGCTGGGTGAAGCAGCTCAAGTCGCTGTTGCCGGATCCGAGGCCGGCCGAATTGACTCATCTGTTTTCTGCTCCCGAGGTGGCTGCGCCAGTGGCGCCCGCAGCGCCGGCCGTGGTGAGCCAAGCGGAGCCCAAGGCGAAGGGCACTGAAGACAGCAAACGGGATGTGGTGAGTCCTGGACCGGCAGCGACGCGCACGCTCTCAACCGTGCCGACGGAAGCGGTTGGGCGGGCCTGGATTGTGAAGGCGCAGGAAAACGACCTTGGTGACCCGATGGAGCCCGGAAGCGCGGCGGAGAATGCGCCTTCGATGACGATGGAAGCGAGTTCCGGGACGAAGCTTTCACCGGCCAGAGAGACGGCAAGCCGATTGATTGCCGAAGCGCAGCGGGAGAGGGCGAAGATTGCGGATGCACCAGGCACGGCAGAGCCTTCGATAGCGATCCCGAATCCGGCGCCACGTCTTGACCCGTCTTCTGCGACGCCGGGAGTTGAAACGACCGCTCCGGAGCCAATGCTCCCGATGGCTGTGCGCCAAGCGAAACCGCAGATGCCGTTTGCCAGTGCCACCAAGGAGCCGAAGGAACCTGCCAGGAAGGCGAAGCGCGCCCCAATGAAAGAAAGCGTTGGCAACTGGATGAGTTCCAAGGCGAAGTCGCTGAAGGCAGGAATCGCCGTGCCGGGGGTTGAGCAACTGCTGCATCCGGGCGAGAAAGTGAAGGCCGTTGCCGAGTGGGGCAAGGGGGCATTGACGGCACGCAAGCGACCCGCGGCGCAGAGTAAGACAGCGCCATCGACGGCACACGAGTTGCCAAAGAAGCCGGCAGTGACGCAGATACCTGCCGTTGAGCCGCGGAAGGCAGAGGTCAGCACGCCGAAGACACTGGTCGAGACCGCGAAGAAGAAATTCTGGCCGCGCACGCAAGAATCGCAGAAGGAACCGAAGCCTGTGGTTCCGGCAGCGGCTGCATTGACGCCGAAAGCTTCCGAGGCGGTTGCGGCATTGGTGAAGCAAAGCAAGGATGCGGTTCAACTGCAACGCGAGCGCTCTGCCCGAACGACATCGAAGCCGGCCAACGGGGTCGGCGGACAGCCGCAGAAAGCGGCCGCAAAGGCTGCGCCAGCGGCCAAGCCAAAGAAGAATTATCGCGAGCCGGTGACGACTTCCCTGCTGCGCTGGATGACGGGCACGCCGAAGCCGGCGCCGCGCTACCAGCTTCCGGGGCTGATTGCGTATTTTTGGACAGGGGGAGCATCGGAGGGACATCCGGTGGAGAACATCAGCACCTCGGGATTGTTTTTGCGGACCAAGGAGCGCTGGATCCCGGAGACGATTCTCCTGATGTATCTCCAAAGAACCACGCCGAATGGCGATGGAAAAGCGGATTCGATTCCAGTTCTGTCGAAGGTCATCTGGCAGGGAGAGCACGGAGTCGGGCTGCAATTTGTCACACCGGATGCGAAGAATATCCGTGTGGACCAGATGCTGCCACCGGTGAGAACGAACAAGGTGACGGTGGAGAAGTTTCTGGAGCGCGCGCAGAAGTCGCATCGGATGGGGGCAGCGTAAACAACGCAGTCCGTTGCCAGAGGCAAGAAGGCACAGCCCGCGATCTCCATGAGGCTAGGTGGATGCGGGGCCGGGGAATTCCGTCAGACTGAGCACATTCTTTTCCGGGTCCTGAAACCAGGCGACACGAGCGCCGCTGGGCGCGTTCCAGATGCTGAGCGGGTGGGTGTCATTCATCCCCGGATAGCGAAGGAACTGGATGCCGGATGCCGAGAGCGCGGCGACGGCTTCTTCAATTGACTCAACCTGCCAGCCGAGGATTGTGTAGGGGACAGGCGTGTGTCCGGGGACTTTTGTGATCCGCAACATGGTGCCGTGGGCGCTGAAGACCAAGGCAAAAGGCAGTTCGTCGACAAGGAGGCGCAGACCGAGAGCGGATTCGTAGAAAGGCCGAACCGCTGCCGGGTCGCGTGCGGGGAGGAATGCGACGAGGGCAGACTGGGCGAGATGGAATGGAGCGGACATGGGGACCTCTAATCGATGGATGGGCTCCTCTCATTGAGAGGTTTCTGCGCGCGTCATGAGCTGGACGAACAACTGCTGGAAGCGGGGCAGATCGACGTCGAGCTGGGCATGAACGAGGCGGACGGGGATGTCCGGTTTGAGCTGATTGTTCCAGGTGAGGGTATCGCCATAGGTAGGGCCGTGGTCGATGTTGACATCCATGTAGAGCTGCTTTTGACGGGTGATTAGGGAGGGGTCGATCCAGGCGCAGGCGGCGAGCTCGTCCCACATGTAGTAGCGATCCTGGCTCCAAGCGGCGATGTAGCGGGCTGCGGGGGAGCTGGAGCGGGCAATCTGGTCAAGCATTTGCTGGGTGAAGGGTGCCTTGATAGAGACGTCGACGGTCGTGACGTCGATGCGCGGCCAGCGGGCTTGCAGGACGATATGGGCGGCCTCGGGGTCGAACCAGAAGTTGAACTCGTGGCGCGGGGCGGTGGCAAACTCGGGGTCGTCCGTTTGAGGATTGAGGCTGCCGCCCATAAGGACGATGCCCTGGGTCAGAGCCGCGAAGCCGGGGTCAATGGAGATGGCGAGGGCAATGTTGGTGAGGGGGCCAGCGGCAAAGATGGTGACCTGATGAGGATGGGCGTGGACCTGGCGGATGAGGAAGTGGGCCGCATCCTCGGTGATGGGCTGAAGGGTGGGCTGGCCTTCGGGCATGGGCGGAATATCGTAGGGCCCATGGGTGTGGAGGTTGGATGGACTCAGGGCCGAGTCGGCGTGGGGTGAGCTGGCCGCTGAGACAGGATTCTGTCCCCAGGCGCCGAGCCAGGTGACCTTGCCGTAGAGGGCGGAGGCGATCTGGGTTTCCTGCTGGTTGCGAATGAGCGGGAAGACGGCGCCGCGAGCGACGGGAATGTCAGCGTGGCCGGTGAGCTGGAGCATGCGGAGAGTGTGGAGGGTTTCTTCGTCGCGCCAGGCGTTTCCGGTGACGATGGTGATGCCGAGGACCTGGACCTGGGGGGCCTGGAGCAGGGCGAGGATGGCCATTTGATTGGAGCCGCCGGGACCAGAGCCGTCCTGATCGACGAGGACGAGGCGCTTTTGCGCGAAGCAGGTGGGTACGGCGAAGGCAAAGAGGAGCAGGAGGACGGAGAGCTTCATTGCAGGGTATTGTGCCACACCCGGCACGCAGCTCCTGGCAGATGCTTAGCGTCGCGGGGCACGCTCTCTGCGGCCGAAGCCGCGGGGACGCGTGGGCGGCGTGACGGGCAGGTTGGTTTTGCCAGCGGGGTAGACGGCAAGGAAACGGTCCTGGCCCTCGCCGGAGCTTGCGGTCTCAACGCCTTCAATGTCACGGAAGGCCATGTGGAGCAGGCGGCGCTCGCGGCTGTTCATGGGCTGGAAGGCATAGGGGATGCCGGTACGGATGACCTTGTCGGCGGCGACTTCAGCGGCCATGCGAAGCTCCTGGGCGCGAAGGGCCTTGAAGTTGCCGGCGTCGAAACTAATGAGGTCGTGCTCGCGCTGCTCAAGGCGGAGCATCTGGGCGGCGATGGTTTCAAGGGCGCGCAGAAGTTCGCCGCTGTGCTGGGTGAGGAGCGGAACGTCTGGGCCGCCAAGCTCCACGTAAATCTGACGGGCTTCAAGGCCTTCTGGGTCGCGGGCACCATCGCCTGCGGTGATGCGGTATTTGAGGCGCATGCCTCCCAGCCTGTTGAGAGACGCCAGCAATCCAGCAATCTTCTGGGCAGCTTCCTGCAAGTCAGCGATCGGCATAACTCATTAGTATCGCAGATGCAGAACGGGAGCGAGCATGGACGACGGATTTTGCGGTGGGGGGACATTTGCGGAGCAATATGCGGCGCCGCGGGAACGAGAGTAGCAGCAGAACCTGACCGTTTTGCGCGGGCGGCGGGCGCTTTGGGCCTCATGGGAAATTAAGGTTGGCCTTTTATGCTGAAGAAGATGATGAGGCAGCAGAGAAACTTCGCAAAGCGGCAACGGTTTGCCAACGCGGCTTGGCCCAAGCGGCAGATGGAGCACATGTGGCGGCTGGTTGCGGTGACTGCGGTGCTGGCGAGCGGGCTGACGCCGTGGAGCCTACAGGCGCAATCGGGTGCTCCAAAGTCGGCGCAGCCGTCGCAAGCGGCTCCGGCGGCGCCGGTGCTAATCACGCTGGAGGAGGCAATCCAGCGGGCAGAGCAGAATGAACCCACCTTTGCGGCGGCGCTGGCGGAGAACAAAGCGAGCGGGCTGGATCGGCTGAATGCGCGGGCGGGGCTGTTGCCGAGCGTGGTCTTTCATAACGAAGGGCTTTACACACAACCGAATGGGCTGTTGAACCAGGCTGGTCAGGGTGTGGCGGCGCAGCCGGCTCCGCGGTTTATTGCGAATAATGCAATCCGCGAGTACGCGAGCCAGGCAGTGGTGAACGAGACGATTGGTCTGGCGGGTGTAGCGGCGATACAACGGGCGGATGCGACGGCGGCGTTGGCGGCAGCACAGTATGAGGTGACGCGGCGCGGGCTGGTGGCGGCGGTGACAGGACTCTTCTATGACCTGGCGGCGGCAGACAACAAGTTGACTGTTGCAGTGCAGGCGGAGAAGGAGGCGGCGGACTTCACCCGATTGACGACGGAACGCGAACAGGCGCGCGAGGCCGCGCATGCGGACGTGGTGAAGGCGGAGTTGACAGAGCAGCAGCGGCAGCGGGATTTGAGCGATGCGAAGCTGGCAGAGGAGAAGGCGCGGCTGGAGCTGGCAGTGCTGCTGTTTTCCGATCCGCATACGGCGTACACGCTTGAAGTGGACAAGAACGCGCCGGTGCTGGCCTCACGCGAGGATGTGCAGCAGGCTGCGGCGAAGAACAATCCCGAGTTGAGGAGCGCGCTGGCAGCGCTGCAGGTGAGCAATGCCGACGTGCTGGCGGCGCGGGCGGCGTATCTGCCGGACCTGGGATTGAACTTCAACTACGGTATCGATGCACCGCAGTTTGCGGTGAATGGGCCGGACAAGGTGAAGAACCTGGGCTACTCGGCGATGGTGACAGTGGATGTTCCGGTATGGGACTGGCTCTCCACCGAGCGGAAGGTCAAGCAGAGCGAGATTAGACGGGATGCAGTGAAGGTAGCCCTGACGACGACGCAGAAGGCGTTGGTGGCGCGACTGGATGAGGCGTATGACGAAGCAGCGGCGTCACGGGATCAGCTCGCCTCGCTCGACCAGAGCGTGGCGACGGCCAACGAGAGCCTGCGGCTGACGAAGATGCGCTACACGGGTGGCGAGGCAACGGTGCTGGAGGTGGTGGATGCGCAGGCAGCGTACGTTCTGGCCGAGAACGCACGGGAGGATGGGCGCGTGCGCTATGAGATGGCGCTGGCTGGATTGCAACAACTGACTGGGACGATGTGAGCTGTTGAGGGATGGAACGATGAGGCGAGGCGTGGAGAGACAAGGCTTGATGGGCGGACGGCGCTGGAGGCCCGCTGCGGCGGTGGTGGTGGGGCTGGGCCTGATGGCAATGGCAGGCTGCAAGAAGGAAGCTGCGCCGGCGCCCGAGGTGACAGTGCAGGCCGAGCATCCCGAGCAGGGCATGATTGCCGAGCACATTGTGGCCGATGCGGTGTTGACGCCGCTGGCGCAGGCTGCGATTGAGCCGAAGATTACGGCGCCGGTGAGCAAGTTCCTTGTGCAGCGGGGAGACAAAGTTCAGAAGGGCGAACTGCTGGCAGTGCTGGAGAATCGCGACCTGACGGCCGCGGCGATGGACAACAAAGGTTCCTACGAAGCGGCGCAGGCGGCGTATGCGACTGCGACCAAGGCGCAGGTGCCGGAGGACGTACAGAAGGCGGAGCTGGACTATGCGCAAGCCAAGGCGAATCTGGATCTGAACCAGAGCATTGTGAACAGCCGCAAGCAACTCTTCAAAGAGGGAGCGATTCCGGGACGGGATCTGGACACGGCGCTGGCAGCGCTGGTGCAGGCGCAGGCGGCATATGACGGCGCGGCGAAGCACCTGGAATCGATGCAAAAGGTGAGCCGTGAGGCGGCGCTGAAAGCCGCGCAGGGTCAGTTGACTTCAGCCGAAGGCAAGTTGAAAGCTGCAGAGGCTCAGGTGAGCTACACGGAGATTCGGAGTCCGATCAAGGGCGTGGTGACGGACCGGCCGCTGTTTGCGGGCGAGACGGCGGCGGCGGGCGCGCCGTTGATTACGGTGATGGACACCTCTGTGCTGATTGCGAAGACGCACCTGGGACAAAGCGTGGTGCAGTTGATGAAGGTGGGCGATAAGGCGACGGTGAGCGTGCCGGGCGTGGACCGGCCGGTGGCGGCGACGGTGAGCCTGATCAGCCCGGCGCTGGACCCCGGCAGCACGACGGTTGAGGTGTGGCTGAAGATTGACAACAAGGCAGGCACGCTGAAGGTGGGTACGCCGGTGAAGGCGTCGGTGACGGGGCGTACAGTGGCGCAGGCTTGGAAGGTACCGGCGGCGGCGATTCTGACGGCGCAGGATGGCAGCAAGTCTGTGATGGTGATTGGCCCGGATGGAACGGCGCAGCGCAAGGCGGTGACCGTGGGCATCGTGGACGGTGACGAAGTGCAGGTACTGAGCGGCGTGGCGCCGGGCGATATGGTGATCACGGGCGGCGCGTATGGACTGGATACGGGCACGAAGGTGAAGGTGGGACCGGCAGAGGATGCCGATGCGGGCGCGAAGGGATCGGATCGCGGAGGGGACGACTGATGCAGCAGCCGACTTCAGACGCCGCCGTGCATAAGCCCTTTTGGCTGGCACGGACGACCCGTACGATCTTTTTCTTTGCTGCGGTGCTGACGTTGGCAGGCGTCTACCTGGCGACGCGCGTACCGATCTCAGTGTTTCCAGAGACGAATTTTCCGCGCGTGGTGATTGGCGTGGACAACGGCGTCATGCCCGTACAGCAGATGGAAGTGACGATCACGCGGCCCATTGAGGACGCCGTGAATGCAGTACCGGGTCTGCGCACAGTGCGATCGACGACAAGCCGCGGGTCGGCGGAAGTGAGCCTCTTCTTCGACTGGAAGTCGGATATGGTGCTTTCGTTGCAACTGGTGGATGCTGCGCTGAGCAAAGTGGAGCAGACGCTGCCGCCAACGGTGCGGATCACAACCAACCGGCTGACCTTCGCGACGTTTCCAATTCTGGGCTACGCGTTGACCTCTGACACGGTGCCGCAGACTCAACTGTGGGAGCTGGCGACCTATGAGCTGAAGCCGCCGCTGAATCGCGTGGAAGGCGTGAGCACGGTGCTGGTGCAGGGCGGGCAGGTGCCGGAATTTCACGTGGTGCCGAATCTGGCGCTGCTGGCCAATGACGGCGTGACGATTACGGATTTGGTGAATGCGATCCAGGCATCGAACATTGTCGAGTCGCCGGGCTTGTATGAAGCGAATCACCAACTGATTCTGGGGCTGGTGGGCGCGCAGGTGCATGATGTCGATCAGCTTCGCCAACTTGTGGTGAAGACGACGGCGGCGGGCGCACCGGTGCGCGTGGCCGATGTGGCAACTGTCGAGAAGGCGACGATGCCGGTATACACGACGGTGACGTCGAACGGCAAGCAAGCCGTCCTCTTGACGATTGCTCGACAGCCGGCGAGCAACACGGTGGCCGTGGCGGATGCGGTATCAGTCGAAGTGGCGCAGTTGCGCAAGAAGTTGCCGCCGGGCGTGAAGCTGGAGCCATTCTACGATCAGTCGCAACTCGTGCGGGACAGCATAGGGAGCGTGCGCGATGCAATTGTGATCGGGCTTCTGCTGGCGTGCGTGATTTTGTTCCTGTTCCTGCGCGACTGGAGCTCGTCGCTGATAGCGGGCCTTGTGATTCCGGTGACGATCGCGGTGACGATCGTGGTGTTGTGGGCTATCGGGCAGAGCTTTAACCTGATGACGCTGGGCGGGCTGGCGGCGGCGATTGGCCTGGTCATCGATGATGCGATTGTTGTGGTTGAGAACATTGTGATGCATCGCGATGCGGGGGAGAATCGCACGGAGGCGGTGCGCAAGGCGCTGAAGGAGATTACGACGCCGCTGATCGGCTCGACGATTACGCCGGTGGTGGTGTTTGTGCCTCTGATTGCGACGAGCGGGGTGACGGGAAGCTTCTTCCGCGCGCTGGCGATCACGATGGCTGCGTCGCTGCTGACCTCGCTGCTGCTGGCGCTGACGTGGACGCCGGGGCTGAGCCTGGTGCTGTTGCACCAGAATCGCGAGCATGAGGGTGGTGACAATCATGCTGCTGGGAAATTCCTGACCAGGGTGCTACGGATTCACCGACGCGTGCTGGACTGGGCTCTGGCGAAGCCACTGTGGCTGGGTGTGGTATGTGTGATGCTGGTGGCGGCGACGTGGGTGGGCTACAAGTCGCTGGGTTCGGACCTTCTGCCGGAGATGGATGAGGGCGGATTCATCCTTGACTACATCATGCCAGCGGGCAGCTCGCTGAGCGAGACGAACCGCGTGCTGGAGCACGTGGAGCGGATTCTGCGCGACACACCGGAGGTGGAGATTACATCGCGCCGGACGGGGCTGCAGATGGGACTGGCGGCGGTGACGGAAGCGAATACAGGCGACTTTACGGTGAAGCTGAAGTCGCACCGCAGCCGTGGTATCGACGAGGTGATGGCGGATGTGCGCGCGCGGATCCGCAAGACGGAGCCAGAGCTGGACGTTGAATTCACGCAAGTGCTGCAGGACATGATTGGCGACCTATCAAATGCGCCCGAACCGATTCAGATCAAGATTTTTTCCAATGATGAAGCGACGCTGGCGCAACTTGGACCACGCGTGGGCGATGCGATCAGCAAGATCCCTGGTGTGGTGGACGTGCAAAACGGAATCGAGAACACGATCAGCGGGCCGGCGACGAACTTCCAGGTGGATCCTGTGACGGCGGCGCGGATGGGCTTCACGCCGACGGAAGTGTCGCAGGATGCGACGGCGATTCTGGACGGGCTGCCGACGAGTGATCCGCTGATTACGAATGACAGGCCTTACACGATCCGGGTGCGGTTGGGCGACGAGTATCGCACGTCCCTGGATGCGATCCAGAACACGGTGTTCAACAGCAGCACGGGGCATATGGCGACACTGGGATCGCTGGCGACGATTCAGCAGATGCCGCCGCAGGATGAGATCAAGCGCGAGAATCTGCAGCGGCTGATCACAGTCACTGGAAGACTGGAGGGTTCTGACCTGGGGACAGCAATGGCGCGCGTGAAGCAGACGGTAGAAGAGCTGCATCTGCCGCCGAGCGTGCGCGTGGAGTATGGCGGGACGTATGAGGAGCAGCAAAAGTCGTTCCGCGATCTGTTACAGGTGCTGGTGCTGGCGCTGGCACTGGTGTTCGGCGTACTGCTGACGGAGTTCCGGAACTTCCCTGCCCCGGTTGCAATTCTGACTTCGTCGGTACTCTCAATTTCGGGTGTGATTCTGGCGCTGCTGGTGACGAACACATCCTTCAACGTGGCGTCGTTCATGGGCCTGATCATGGTGATTGGGATTGTGGCGAAGAACGGAATCCTGCTGCTGGACGCGGACGAGAAGTTTCGCGTGGCGGGAGCATCCGCGGAAGAGGCGATGATTCACGCAGCGCAGCGCCGGCTGCGGCCGATTGTGATGACGGCCATTGCGGCGGTGTGCGGCATGCTGCCGCTGGCCTTTGCGCTGGGCGCAGGCTCGCAGATGCTGCAGCCGCTGGCGATTGCGGTGATCGGCGGCTTGACGATTTCAATGGTGTTGAGTCTGGTGGTGACTCCGGTGGTGTATTACCTGCTGACGCGCCATCGCAGCGAGCGTGAAGAGGAGATGGAGGCCGAGGCGGTCGAGGTCCCGGTGACAGAATAGAGTCATGGGATTGTTCGAGGGGACTGTGTTGACGCCGGCGGAGGCGCGCGTGCTGGGCGCGCTGATGGAGAAGGAAGTCACAACTCCGGAGTATTATCCGCTGAGCCTGAATGCGCTCGTGAACGCGTGCAACCAGCGGTCGAACCGCGATCCGGTGATGCAACTGAGCGAAGAGGATGTGCGCGCAGCCGTCCATGGACTTGAAGAGAAGCGACTGGCAGGCCCGGCGCGCGGCGCGGAAGGCCGGGTGGCCAAGTACGAGCATTGGCTGGGTGAAGCCTTCAATCTGACGCGCGCGGAGACGGCGCTGCTGTGTGTGCTGCTGCTGCGCGGTCCGCAAACGCCGGGCGAGCTGCGCGGACGCACGGAAAGAATGCACAACTTTGCCGAGATCAGCGACGTGGTGGCAGGACTGGACAAACTGAGGACGCGGGAGCCTGCACTGGTGGCCGTGATGCCGCGACAGCCGGGAACGAAGGAATCCCGCTACGCGCAACTGCTTTCAGGCACGGTTGAAGGTTGGACGCTCCCCGTAGCAGGGACCGCAGCGGGCAGGGATACTGAACAGGCGGAGCGAATGACGCAACTGGAGGCCGATATGGCGGAGTTGCGGCAGGAGGTCGCCGCGCTGCGCGACAAGCTGAATGCTCTTCTGGGTTGAAGGCGTCGAGGTCTACGGTGCGAGGCGCGCCATGACTTCTTCCAGTGCAGCCTGCCAGGGAGCGAGGCGCACACCGAAAGTCTGGACAAGCTTTTCACCGGAGAGAACGGAATAGGCGGGACGCCGCGCGGGCGTGGGGAACTCCGAAGAGGGGATGGGAACGACCTCTGGCGCGGGTGCGTGCAGGAGGCGCTCGGCCTGCTCAAAGATGGCGCGTGCAAAGCCGCACCAGGACGTGGAGCCAGAGCACGTCATGTGATAGATGCCTGCGGACTCGACGGGTACGCGGCCGCTGAGAAGCTGGTCGGCGACGCGGCGGGTAGCATCGGCGAGTTGGAGTGAGCTGGTCGGCGCGCCAATCTGGTCATCGACAATGCGAAGCTCCTTGCGTTCGCTGCCGAGACGGAGCATGGTGAGCAGAAAATTTTTGCCGTGAGGCCCGTAGACCCAACTGGTGCGAAAGATCAGTGATCGGCCGCCGATCTGCTGGATGGCCTGCTCGCCTTCGAGTTTGGTTTGCCCGTAAACATTGAGCGGGTTTGTGGCGTCGGATTCAACCCAGGGCGAGGACTTTGTGCCATCAAAGACGTAGTCGGTGGAGTAGTGAAAGAAGAGGGCGTTGGCGCGCAGTGCCTCCTCGGCGAGGACTGTGGGGGCGTGGGCGTTGATGGCGCGGGCGAGGTCCGGCTCGGACTCGGCGCGGTCAACGGCGGTGTAGGCGGCGGCGTTGAGGATGAGCCGCGGCGCGGCTTCGCGCACGATGGCCCGAAGCTGGTCTGTACGTGAGAGATCAATCGTGGCGCGCCCGAGCGCGACAACTTCGCCGGCGTCGGCGAAGCTGCGCTGGAGCTCGCGGCCGAGTTGACCTGTCGAGCCGAGGATGAGGATGCGCGGCTTCGTTGTCACGCGAAGACCTCGGCCGTCGCGAGAAGCGCGCCTTTGGCGTCCTTGTCCGATACGATGGCGGCCTGCGCATCGACAGGCCAGGGAATGGCGATATCGGGATCGTTCCAGAGGATGGTGCGTTCGCCCTCTCGCGAGTAGAAGTCGGTGACTTTATAGGCGAAGCCTGCGACATCGGAGAGCACAACAAAGCCGTGGCCGAAGCCTTCGGGGATCCAGAGCATCTGGCCGTTTTCGCCGGTGAGCTCGACAGCAACGTACTGACCGAAGCGAGGTGAACTGCGGCGCAGGTCCACAGCAACATCAAGAACGGCGCCGTGGGTGACGCGAACGAGCTTGCCCTGCGGCTGAATGACCTGATAGTGGATGCCGCGGACGACGCTCTTTTTTGAGAGGGAGAAATTGTCCTGAACGAAGACTCGGTCGAGGCCGGCTTGTTGCATACTTCGCTGATTCCAGGTTTCCCAAAACGCGCCGCGCGCATCCTGAAAAATGTGCGGTGTGAGGAGGAGAACTTCAGGCAGGGCGGTGGGGGCGATGTTCATCCGAGGACCCTCAACTCAGCAGGGACGGACTCGTCCAAGAGCATCATCAGATATTGGCCGTATCCGCTCTTCAAGATCGGCGCCGCCAGCTCTTTGAGTCTTGCGGCATCGAAATATCCCAGCCGGAATGCAATCTCTTCAGGACAGGCAATTTTGAGGCCCTGCCGGCGCTCGATGGTCTGCACAAATTGCCCTGCTTCGAGCAGCGAGTCGTGCGTGCCCGTGTCGAGCCACGCCATGCCCCGACTCATGACCTGAACGTTCAGGTTCCCTGCTTCCAGGTACATTCGATTGAGGTCGGTGATTTCCAGCTCGCCGCGGGCAGAGGGCTTGAGGGATCGAGCGTAGCGGACCACTTCTCGATCGTAAAAGTAAAGGCCGGTGACAGCATAACGGGACTTGGGCTGTCGGGGCTTTTCCTCAATGGTGACAGCCTTGCCTGTAGAGTCAAACTCGACGACGCCATAGCGCTCCGGGTCCGTGACCGGATATGCGAAGACGGTGGCTCCGTGCTGGAGTTGTGCGGCGGTTTGCAGGCTATGTGCGAAGGATTGCCCATAGAAGATGTTGTCGCCGAGGATCAACGCGGAAGTGTCCCCGGCAATGAACTCTTCGCCGATGAGGAAAGCCTGGGCGAGGCCGTCGGGTCTGGGCTGCACGGCGTACTGCAACTGGATGCCCCATTGTGAACCATCGCCGAGAAGGTCGCGGAAGCGCCCTATGTCTTCGGGCGTGGAAATGATGAGGATCTCCCGCAAGCCGGCAAGCATCAGCATGGAAAGCGGGTAGTAGATCATTGGCTTGTCATACACCGGGAGAAGCTGCTTGGAAACGACCCGCGTGACCGGATACAGTCGTGTGCCGGAGCCCCCGGCGAGAATGATGCCCTTCATTGCGTCTCTCTCTCGGTGTAGTTTTTGCGGATCCATTCACGATATGCGCCGGTCCGGACGCGCTGGATCCAATCATTGTTCGCAAGATACCAATCGACCGTTTTGCGCAGGCCGCGGGAGAATGTTTCCTGCGGACTCCAGCCGAGTTCCCGGCTGATTTTCGCCGCGTTGATGGCATAGCGGCGATCGTGGCCGGGTCGATCTGCGACGAAGGTAATGAGGTTGCGGCGGGGCTCCTGGGAATCGCGAGGGGCTGCTGCGTCGACGATGTCACAAATGGCGGTGACGACTTCAAGGTTGGTTCGCTCGCTATTGCCGCCGATATTGTAGGTCTCGCCGGGCGTACCTCGGTCAAGGACTGCGCAAATCGCCGAGCAGTGGTCTTCCACGTATAGCCAGTCGCGGATGTTGCTGCCATCTCCGTAGACGGGCAAGGATTTGCCTTCAAGCGCATTGAGGATCATGAGAGGAATGAGCTTTTCGGGAAATTGGAAAGGACCGTAGTTATTCGAGCAGTTCGTGATGAGGGTGGGCAGCCCATAGGTGTGAAAGTAGGAGCGCACCAGGTGATCTGAGGCAGCCTTGGAAGCGGCATAGGGACTATTGGGCGCATATCGGGTGGTCTCAGAAAAAGCGGGCTCCTGGGGTTCGAGCGAGCCGAAAACCTCGTCGGTGGAGACATGGAGGAAGCGAAAGGCATTTCGTTCCGATTGGCTGAGCCCCTGCCAATAGAGGCGGCTTTGCTCAAGAAGGGAGAATGTGCCCTGGATATTGGTGCGAACGAACTCCCCTGGGGACGAGATGGAACGATCGACGTGGCTCTCCGCTGCGAAGTGAACGATCGCACGGGGATTGTGACGCTTTAGAAGGTGCGCAACGAACTCCCCGTCGGCAATGTCGCCGTGTGCCAGTTCGTACAAGTCGCGGCGTGGCAGGGATGCGAGATTCTCAGGGTTGCCAGCGTAGGTGAGTCGATCCAGATTGACGACGGGCGTCGCGGAGGAAGTCATCCAGCGCAGGATGAAATTAGAGCCGATGAACCCTGCTCCGCCCGTGACAAGGATGGTGTTGGTTAAGGTCATGATGCGCCAAACAACCTTTCTTTCAAACGTATCCTGTTCAAAAGCGGGATACGGAGTAGCCGGAGGGCCGATGCTCGAAGGCCAAGTCCGGGCTGAGACCCGGGAGACTGTGACGTCGTGCATGGGCACAATCTTTTGTAAGGATAAAGCAATGCAGTCACTTACGGAGCTTCTGGCGATGAGCACAGGCGCAATACATCCTTCCGCCAGTGCATGCCTTACCCTTGTAAGGCATGCGACCGAACTGGTGCAAGCGCGCTGTATGCGGTGTTGCCGCGGGCGGGGGTGTTTCCGATTGGTACGGGACGGAGTGGGCTCAGCGGGAAGATGCTGTGGCAACGGACTGCGTTCCTGGCTGCCTGGAGAGGACCGGGGACATGGGAAGAAAGTACACTTTCGTGTAAAAATTGCTCTTTCCGAGGATGCTGGATCTGAAGCAATGTTGCATTTGAGGTGCACTGGCTGAAGGCAAATCCTTAAGAGTTGATGAAATGGATGCCCGCTGCATCTTTGGAAGCAGAATTGCAGTCTAACAGGTATCGAACCATGCAAGCGGCAAAGGCTTGACACCTTTTCTTGTGAGCAGGATTCTGGTACTGCAACTTGGCTGCCTCAGGGAGATGTTCTGGATCAGCGTTTGCGGTGGATTTGCGAACGCGTGACGTGTGCTCCTTTTTGCTCATTGTCTGGGGTTGGGGATAACGCCTTCATTCAGGTCCTATCATCACCTCGCGTCACACGCTTCGTTTCGACCGGTAAACGTTGACATCTGCGGACAGGATCGCTGTGAACTGACCGATTTGCCTGGGGCTGGCAGGATTTGTCGTAAGGCATGTTCGATGGCTGTTATTCCTGGGGTGGGGAACAGCAACCAGCAGGCGAGTGTTCGGAAGGCTGCGAATTGGAGGAGCGGAAGACCTGCACAACGGAAACCGTCAACGAGATTCATAGGTGAAGAACTTTAGTGGTTGGTCCAGTTAGAGCGCCTGAGATGCGGAGCGTCCCTCTCAGGCAGAGCCAAATGAGCATACCTTCGCGCCAGCAGCCCTATTCAACTGGCGTTCAAAGCCTTTTATTCCACAATCGTCGTCGCAACGTGCCGCGAGTCTCGTGGATCCTTTTGCTCGGTGTCTTTCTGGTGATGAGCGCAGGTGTCACCGGATGCGGTTACTTTTCCGCCAGCAATCTTGCGAATGCATCCCTTTCGCTGCCCAGCAATGTCGCGTTCGGGTCTGTGACGGTCGGTCAGCTATCGACTCTGAAGGTTGCGCTCGCCAATAACGGCGGTTCACCAGTCACGATCTTCCAGGTGAACGTATCTGGCCAGGCATTTTCCGTGACAGGTGTAGGCACGTTGCCAATTACTCTGGCACCGGGTAGCAGTTTGAGTCTTGCGCTCCAATTTGATCCGACGGTGGCTGGTCCGACGACAGGCAGCCTGACGGTGACCAGCAATTCCGCGGGAAGCCCGGAAGCGGTGGTTAGCCTCACAGGGACCGGAGCGACGGCCAGCACAACACCGGTTGCGACACTGAGTGTGAGCCCATCGAACATCGCCTTTGGCAATATCGGTCTCAATTTCACTGCAACGCAGAATGTGACGCTTAGCTCGACGGGAACCACACCCGTAACAGTCAATTCCGCAACGCTGACGGGGACTGGCTTTACGTTAGCTCCGGCGAGTTTGCCCGCAACGCTCAACCCGGGACAGACGCTGATTCTGACGGTCCAATTCAGTCCTTCGGCGCTCACTGCGTACGGCGGACAGCTTTCGATTGTCAGCGACTCGGCTACGAATCCAACAGTTCAACTGAATTTGTCTGGAACGGGCATCTCCGCATCGGGCCTGGCCGCGATGACGGTGAATCCGGCGAGTGTGGCATTTGGGAGCGTTACGGTCAATTCCTCCGGGTCCCAGTCCGTCACACTCGTTTCATCAGGCACTTCTCCACTCACGATCAATTCGGCGACCGTGAGCGGAGCGGGGTTTACGCTGGGGGCTGCGACGTTTCCCGCGACGCTGAATCCGGGGCAATCGCTGACACTCAACCTCCAGTTCATCCCGACTGCGGCCGGCACTGCAACGGGGCAGCTTACGGTTGTGAGCAACTCCTCGACCAACGGAACTGTCGTAGTGCCCTTGAGCGGAACGGGAACGGCGACGACCGCAGCGGCGGGTTTGACGGTGAATCCGGGTAGCCTTGCGTTTGGGAGCATCGCGGTCAACAACTCCATGACGCAAACTCTGATCTTGTCCTCTTCGGGTTCAGCTCCGGTGACGGTAAGCGCACTCACGGTTGCGGGTGCAGGATTTTCTCTAAGCGGAGCGTCGGCTCCCATCACGATCAATCCGGGTCAAAACGTCAGCCTGACCGTGCAGTTCAGCCCGACGGCCGCAGGCGCCGCGACAGGACAAATCACGATCACCAGCAACTCGGCAACAAGCGGGACGATTGTTGTGGGCCTCAGCGGAACGGCGACACAGCACCAGGTGGATCTGGCCTGGAACGCACCGGCAGCGTCACCCGATCCGCTGGCTGGATATCACGTGTATCGCTCGCTCTCTGGCGCGAACACGTATCAATTTCTGGGGACGGTGGACATCTCGATCACAACGTATTCGGACACCACGGTGCAGGGCGGTGTTTCCTATGACTATGTTGTGAAATCCGTTGATACCTCCGGCGTGGAAAGCGCCCCCTCCAACACAACAACCGTCACAATCCCTTAAGGCACAATGGCCCGCTCCGGAAAGCTGGAGTGGGCCATTTGGCCTTGACTCGCGCGTCAGATCCTTCTCACGAAGCACGGAGCCGCGCCGATTAATTCAGGGCTGACTGCATTCGATTGACGATCTCATCCGCGATCGCGAGGGATGCTGTTGCCGCGGGACTTGGCGCATTGAGCACATGGAGAGCGCCTGCCTGCTGGACAAAGTAGAAATCCTGGACGAGATCGCCAGAGGGGGAAAGCGCCTGTGCGCGCACGCCTGATCCTCCATGCCCAAGATCGCTCAACTGAATATCGGGGACGAGGCGTTGAAGGGACTTGCAAAAGATCTCTTTCCGGAAAGAGCGGTGGAACTCATGCCAGCAGAGCGACGGGTAACGATAGAGGAACCGCCAGAAGCCGCGATAGGTCAGGGACTCGACGAAGTCAACCAGATTGAAATCCCGGAATCGATATCCCTCTCGCGCGAAGGCCAGGACGGCATTCGGGCCTGCCTCGACATCTCCAGTGATTTGACGTGTGAAATGCACGCCGAGAAACGGGAACTTTGGATCGGGAACGGGATAGATCAAGTGGCGGACCAGCGAATCGCGCTCCGGACGAATCCGGTAGTATTCACCGCGAAAGGGCACAATCCTGAGGGGGTCGTGGTTGCCGGCGAGACGACTGACGCGATCGCAATGGAGGCCCGCGCAATTGATCAGGAAGTCCGCTTCGTAAGCAGCACCGTTGGCAGTATCGATGCGCCACTGGCGGACGAAGCGAAGGCGATTGACCTTCGAACCAAAATGGACGACGCCGCCCTTCGACTCGATTTGACGCACCAGCGCGCTGGCAACCGCCTGGAAATCAACCACACCTTCCTGCGGAACAAAGACGCCGGCGATGCCCACGGCGTGGGGCTCGCGCTCCCGGATCTGCTCGGCGCTGAGCATTTGCAGCCCCAGAAGACCGTTGGCCTTGCCTCGTTCAAAAAGGGTCTGGAGGCGCGGGAGCTCGTCCGGACTAGTGGCGATGACGACTTTCCCGCAGATTTTGTAGGGAATCCTATGGGTATCGCAGAACGCAGTCATCCTGCGGATTCCGTCTACGGCAAGACGCGCCTTGAGAGAGCCTGGAGTGTAATACAAACCGCTGTGAAGGACGCCACTGTTGTGCCCGGTCTGATGCGCGGCCTCGCGATCTTCCTTTTCAAGAACAACGACATGAAGTGAGGGAAAGCGGCTGAGCAGTTCATGCGCGGTCGCAAGACCAACAATTCCGCCGCCAACTACAACGATCGTCTGCTTCATTGCTTATCCATTGTGCCAGCCTCGTTGGGCTGAGGCATGCCCCTGCTGATCGGTGAGGATGTTGCATTGCGCATCCTGACGCGATGCGAATGCCTCTTAGCCTTTGCCATGCGCCAGGCATTCTCGAATTGCACCGGTCACACTCCATACCTTGAGTCTGCAGGAGAAGCGACGCCGCGGGGTCCCAGCGAGGAGCCATCGAACGATCCATGCGGCCAAACGAAGAAGGAGAAAGCCGGGCACTCCAAAGATGTAGAACTTCGCTTCGGCGGGGAGGCCGTACTGACGAATATCCGCACGGGCTTTATCGAACCACCAGGCGAGGAAGTATCGCTTGCTGAGGCGTTCTCTCGGAATCGAGTGATACACCACGGCGCGCGGTTCGTACCAAAGCTTTTCCCCAGCTTCCAGGATGCGCGTTCCAAACTCAGCATCTTCATTACGGATCTCACTGCCGGGCCGTGGGCCGAGATCGGTTCGAAAGCCGCCGTATTGATCGAACACCTGGCGGCGGAAGGCCATGTTGGTGCCGAAGGGTGCCTCATGGAGTTCTCGCGGCTCGGAACCCAGATCAAAGATTGCAAGCGGCGCCAAGGCGTAGCGCCCGGCTGTATCCATCCATTGCGGTGGCGTGAATTCTGCCTCGGGAAGGATTCTGCCGCCGACTCCGCAAAAGCCGGCACCCAGTAAGGGGCTCGTCAGGTTGCCAAGCCAATCCGCGGCCACTTCCACATCGTCATCGACGAATGCAAGCACATCCGCATCGGCAGCCTGAATTCCCGCATTCAATGCAAAGGATTTTCCCTGCCTGGGCTCAAAAAGGTACGAGAATTTGCCGGGATGCTCTGCGGCAAATCGTTCAACGACCTGACGTGTGTCATCTTTTGAGTTATTGTCAACGACAATCACCTTCCAGGAAATGACGTCAGGAACCCGACTGACAGAGAGACTCTGCAGGGCTTTCTCCAGACTGCGGCTTCGGTTATAGGTACAGAGGATGGCTGTCACTTGCATCGCTTATGACTCCGCAACTGAATACTTGCCGTGCAACGGACGCGTAGAACTGATGATTGCCGATTCATTCAGGAAGGCTGTGCAACATTCGCAAGGGATCTTCATGAGAAGAGACACTCAGGAGGCTGCGAGCTGACGAATCCGATCGCAGAAAATGTCGATTGGGTTGGTTGGAATCTGAGCTTGCACCGCGGTTCGAGCGGCTTTTCCCATCTCCTGCCATTGATTCCGCATCTCCCATGCAGAGTCCAATGTCGCCCTCAGCGAAACAAGGTTTGGGGCGGCGGCAACAAATCCAGTTTGCTCGTCGATGCACAGCTCGGCATTACCCCCGACATCCGTGACGATTGCCGGACGTGCGCACCACATGGCTTCAACGAGAGCGAGCGGAAGGCCCTCATACCGTGATGGAAGAGCGAGGATGTGATTCTTCGCCCATATCTCTCGCACGTCGCGTGTGTGCCCCATCAGATTCACGTTTCTGAGTTCCATCTGATGGATGAGCTTCCGAAGGAGCGACTCGTCGGGGCCTGAGCCATAGAGATTCAGTTCGACGGGGCGCTCGCGCCACTCGGGCAAAGCGAGCGTCTGGAGCAGAATGTCCTGCCCCTTTGCGGCGAGCTCGAGCCTGGCGACGCAAGCGATCCGCCAAGGCATTGCCGATTCCGGCCAAGCCGGAGGGGAATCGCACGACACGTTGAACGGGTTCCTCACGATCTCTGCTTCGAGATGCGGCTCGCCAAGCTGGAGACGGAGCAGCGCGAGATTCCGCTCAGAGACGCAGAAGACTCTTTTGGCATGGGTATAGCACTGCAATGCTGCCTCCAGATCGCTTCCAAACCACCACGACTCATGGTTGCAATGCACAATCACGACGTAGGGAATTCCTGCTTTTTGGCAGGCAGCGGCAATCTTGAATCCGCCGGAGTTGTACCCTTGCGAGATGACGACGAGATCCGGTCGAAAGCTGGAGAGCCATCCAGAATCGTCTCCGAATTTTTCAGCCAGGGCCTTGCGTATGCGGCGGGTCAGCCTCTTGTCCTTGCCAGCTGGGCGTGTTTTGACACGCACACCGAGCTGCTCCAATTCGACGACACGCGACGCCTTTTTCGGCCAATCCGGCACGGAGACCAATACATGATCGCCGGCCCTCTTCATTGCTACGGCGCACTGGCTCCAGAGCTCTTCACTGCCACCCCATGGCCATCCGTTCATCGCGCTGACAAATATGATTCGCATTGGCTCTTGCATTCGTTGCTATTGCGAGTTCGGCTGCTCGATGATTGAGCGGAAGAAGGCTTCGTCGAGCGCGAGATTGGCGCCTCCTGCATAATAAGTCCTTCCATTCCGCAGTGCGACAGTTCTGGCCTCGAGATACGCTTCGTGATCTTGCAGGATTTTCTGAATCTGCTCTAAAGCCTGATCGGGCGCAAGGATCTGGTCGCGCTCAAAGCATGCCAGGTCACCGGTCTCAAAGCCTCCAGGCGTCTTAAGAAAGTAGCCAGGCAGGCCGGAGGCAGAAGCCACTGTGAGAACTCCGCTGAAGATGCCGACCGCCGCGGATGAGCGGCGCAGGTCGTCATCAAGAGGCCGAGCGGGATGGGAGATTTCACAACGTTGGGGGAAGCGTCTTGCAAGGCCGAGGCAGGATTCCAGATTCAAATCACTCCAGAAGGGATGAGGCCGTATGATGAGTCGCCACGATGGCTTTCCCTTGGCAAGAAATGCTTCGCCAAGCTGGATGAGCGCTTCCGTTTGCTTTTGCACTCCGTAGAATTCGGCTTGGGCTGTGGGGTAGTCGACCATCAGCAGGGTGGCATTCGCGAACTGATCATCCAAATGGCAGATCCTGTCAAAGAGGCTTCCGCCGTGCACGTAGGACACGAGTGGCACGGGCAGATCCACTGCCTCAAAGAAGCGCGCGTTTAATCTGGACAAAAAGCTGGACGATGTTTCTCCAAACGCAACGAATGTACTTGCAGTGACTGGAACGTCGAGCGAGTGTCCGATAACGCCTTGCTGGAATGTGATGGACCTGGATCCTCTTTGCCATGCCGTTGCCGTGACAGAGCTGCAAAGAGGGAGCCAATGACATCGTGTGATTGCGGTCGCAAATTCGGTTCGATCCTCAATCTGGCTCCAAGCTTCTGCGAAGTAGGCAAGACGCTCAAAGTGATCCAGGACGTCTTCACCCGGTGCGAGTCCGAAAGGGGTTAAGATTTCGACCGCCTTGTCAAACGCAATTCGCCCTCGTTGCCGGGCTGCGTTGCGCAAGAGGGGCCTGCTGAGAGTTCCCAGATCGTCGACCGGGTCGATGAGCTCAACCTGGTTCAGCAATCCTTTACTGGCCAACTGTTCGACGATCTCGTGTCGATCGGGGGCTGCCTTTGGCACGAAGCATGCAATCCTGGCTCCAGTGGCCGCGACTCCGAATATGGTTCTCAAGAAGAACTGTGTTTCGGTCTTTCGACTGAAATACGGACTGGGGCAGATCAAGACATCTGCTTTGACCTTTGGCATGCGGGACAGTCGAGCCACACGGCTGGACTGAGCCAGTGTTGCGTAGGCCGCCTTCTTCCAGGGTGTGTGCTTGACCGCGCGCGCGCGGGGGGTACTGAGGCAATCGACCTGGAGCGCCTCAAAGTAGATTTGAAGCCGTGGATCCTCTCGATACAGGAGCGCCTGCTGGCGGGCGAAGTTGGCAATGTGCGGAGTTGCGGACGCAAAGAGTCCGTCAACGCTCATCCTGGAGGCCTTCGCGTGATTAAGCTGCATGGGTCTCAATGATTCCCCGGATGGCGTTGATGACGCGGTCCTGATCCGCTCCTTTTAGTCCGACTGAACAAGGAAGGCTGAGCGCGCTTCCATGCAGAGCTTCTGCGACTGGGCATGGCAGGTGCTGATTGGTTGAATGGGCGGGGGACAAATGCATCGGTTGCCATAAGGGGCGCGTTTGGATCTTCTTCGCGTGCAGCGCGCGGAGAAGGGCTCTGGCGTCAATCCCCGTCTGGCATTCATCGATGCGGATGGTGTACATCCAGTGGGTACTGGTGGCCCATTCCGCCTCGGACGGAGTTGTGATGCCGGGGATGCACCCCAATGCCTCGCGGTAGCGCGCTGCGATTCGTCGCTTTGCCTCAATATATGCGTCGAGATTTTCCATCTGCGCGCATCCCATCGCCGCGAGGAGATTGGTCAGTCGATAGTTATAGCCGACCGTTCCGTGCACGTATTCAATTGGATCATCCTTTGCCTGAGTCGTAAGGTATCGCGCTCGTTCGGCCCAGTCCTGGCGGTTGGTGACAAGCATTCCGCCTCCGCCAGTGGTAATGATCTTGTTGCCATTGAAGCTGAAGCAGCCCACATCGCCGATGCCGCCGAGACTTCGGTTTCGATACTGGGCACCCAACCCTTCCGTAGCATCTTCAATGACAGGAAGAGCGTACCGGTCCGCGATCTGTTGCATGGCGTCCAGGTCAGCCGGGTGCCCAAGGATATGGACGGGCAGAATCGCGCGAACTCTTCGCCCAGTTGCTTTGCGGATCAACGCACCGTTCCGCCAAACACAATCGCGCTCCAGGAAATCTGCAATCCTTTGCGGGTCAATCTGCCAGTAAGACGGTTCGGCATCGATGAAAACCGGCCACGCTCCGACGTAGCGAATCGTGTTGGCGGGCGCGATAAACGTGAGAGACGACACGAGCACCTCATCGTCCTGCTCTACGCCTGCGAGGAGAAGCGCAATGTGCAAAGCGGCGGTGCCGTTGGTCGTTGCCACCGCAAATTTTGCCCCCGCACGTTCTGCGACCATCCGCTCAAATCGCTCGACGTAACTTCCTACCGAGGAGACCCAATTCGTATCGAGGCACTCCTTCACATAGGCCCACTCGTTTCCCCGGATTTCAGGAACGATGAGTGGAACGAAGTCTTCCGGCGGAGGTGCGCCGGGAGCACGTTGTTCTGTGGCAATCAATTGCGGTACCTCTTGTGTTCGTAATCCGTAATGACCTCACTTTTCATCAGACGGGCGACCTCTTCGATTCCCTGACTGACTGTGATCGAAATTTGGAAGCCGAGCTGCTGTGCAATGCGCTCGAAGGAGACACGATAGTCGCGCGGATCTTCCTTTTTGTGAACGTACTCCACAATCGCATCGGGTGCATGCGACTTCATCATCTCAACCAGATCCTGCTTACGAAAGTTCTGTTCCGTTGAGCCGACGTTGAAGACCTTGCCACGGACAAGAGACTCTTCGGATTCAAGGACACGCGCAATCGCGCGCGCAGCATCTTTTACGTGGACGTAAGGTCTCCAAAACTGTTCTCCGAAGACCGTGAGATGCTTCTTACGGATGAGCTCTGCGGTGAACTCATTGACGGTAAGATCGAATCGCATGCGCGGCGAGACGCCAAAAATCGTCGCAAAGCGAAGCAGTGTGGGACAAAGTGGTCCACCATTGACGTTGCGCAGGATTTCCTTTTCGACCGCAACCTTTGTCTCGGCGTAGAGCGACACAGGACGCAGTTCCGAGTCCTCATCGAGGAGCTTGTCTGGATCTGCCATCTTCCCATAGTTGCTACATGTGGAAGCGAAAATCAGCCGCTTCACGCCCTGCCGATTACAACGTTGCAGAAGATCAAGCGACGCCTCAAGATTGACGGACTTCGCGAGTTCAGCGTCCCGCGAGCATGCCGGATCTCCAACGATTGCCGCCAGATGAACGACTGCATCCACATCGTTCAAAGCTTCTGCCATCTTTGATCTATCCCGTATGTCGCCCAGAAGGAATTCAAAATTTGGGTTCGACCACACGCCGAGGAGCGACTCTCCACCATGCATCAGTGAATCCAGCACGCGGACTTGATGATGTTTGGCAAGTAAGAATGGCACCAAGGATGAGCCAATATAACCGGCACCGCCGGTAACGAGAACTTTCATAGCTATCGCCTTTCTTCAGGTGATTCCAGGTTATAGGCCCCACCACTGAGGTCTGCAATGATTACAAAGTGCAATTCGTCAGAGGAGGGTGATCAGCCCCTTTTCCTGCCAACGGACAACGTACTGCATGACTGTCGGTTCATCCAGTCCTATCCGATGAGCGACCGCGGCCACACTGATGGGCCGCTCCAGAGATGGGATAAAGTCCATGAGCGCGCGAAGGCGCTTCGTTGTTTCTGTAGGCGACTGGCCAAAGGCGATCTGGCCATAGTCAACATATAAGTCGTACTGCGGGTTCGATAGGCACATATTTCCTGTGAACTGTTTGACAAGGATCGGAGAAGACTCAAGCTGCGTAATCATGCCGAGGACGGCCTTGACTGCCTCCTCAAGTGCCGGCTGCCGCATGATCGCAGCAGAGTCGCGGCTGGAGTGATATTCCGCGTAGGGGAAGCGAGAGAGTGAGAGCATCGGGATTCCGTAGTTCTCGTAGAGATATTCATCATTGATGATGATCTCCTCAAAGGATCCGCGTCTGTAGTCAAAGCCCTGTTTCTGCAGGCTGGTATGCAATGCATACGAAAGGCTTACCATACTATGCCGGGATTCCTGCACAGCCAGCGTATTCCCCGTACCAAGCATCTCAAGAAACAATCCTTCCAAAATCCTTGCTCTTTCCCTCGCAGGCATGGAACCGAGATACAACTCCGTTCCCAGGATGCCGGGTGCAAGGACGAGCGCGTACGTGAACTTTGTCTTGCGCTCTGCCAGGCGGCGCATGACTTCAATTCCAACCGCAACGCCGGAAAGGCCGTCATTCGCGACTCCGGCGTGATCGAGATTGGCGCCGAGTACGATCACATGGTCTGTCGATCCGCCATGCCTGTACTCAAGAATTCTGACCGAGCCGGGCTCTTCGCGGGTTCGGATTCTGACGCTGTACCTTCCAGGCGTAAGGGCATCAACTGCGCGCTTTGGCATGCAGAAGCCCCAGTCCCTTTCCCAGCTTCGAAACTGCTGTCGGTAGTGAAAGGGGATGGAATCGGCATCGCGGTGATCGAAATGAATGTGCTTCTTCAGCTCATCCAGCTCGACCTCGCCGGTGAAGTTGGAGGATAGGCTCATGACGGCGAGAGGGTGGTGCGTACCGTCATAAACAATCTCTTGATTCAATGAGATCTCAGCTTCTTCAACATCCCACGCGGGCGGAATGATCCAGCCATTGTGTTCCACAGTGTGGGGAATTGACTTCACTTGAAACGGAACTTCCTTGCAAAGCACCTCGACCGCTTTGTCATATCCCTGCGCACAGACCGCACGATTCAAGGGGGTTAATTCGCGAATCAACTCAATCATCGTCTTCATAGATTTCGCTAACTCGGCAGGTCGTTTGTATCAAGGCGAGGCAGGAGGAGAGGATCGTCTGAATTCAGAAATGCGACACGCGGCTCAACGGTGAATCCAGCCTTGAAATTCCTCGCTTTCAGCAGCTCAACCAGAGAGGCGTTGAAGCTGCCATAGGGATAGCACATTGTGAGGCAGGCGTTGTCCTGACCGATGAGCCCAAGGAAATCAATGGATCGGTCGATCTCAGCTGCCTGCTCCTCTGGCGAGAGACGATCCATCCATGCGTGGCTGCAGCCGTGGGATCCGAAATGCATACCATGTCGCACCATGCATGCCATTTGATCCGGAGTCATGTAAAGCTCATGAGCAAATGCTGCCTCATCCCGCGTGACATACTTCTCGAAAAGGCGATGGGTAATACTCTTTCTGACGGGCTCGGGAAGTTCGCGCTGCAGCAACCGCTTGAAGGTGATGACTTGTGCATCGTCGTAGCGGTGCACCTCATTGGAAGCCTTCTGATAATGATGTGACGGCGCAAGGTCGAAGCTGGATCGATGTTCTTCCAGCATTTGCAATGTTTCCTTCAGGAGCGCTGCTGCGTCGGGGAAAGCAGCGAGAACGAATTGAATCTTATTGACGTCGAGAACCTGGTGCTCGACGATCGCAGTGACTGGCGGGAAGAAGCATGCGGGAATCCCTCTTCGATCCAACTGCGGAAACACTGATAGAAAATGATCACTGTAACCATCATCAAAAGTTAGAAGGGCTGATCTCTCTGGCAGTTGGCGCGAAGGATCGTGCATTGCATCAATGAGTTGCCGAGCAGAAATGAGAGTGTACGCCGATGTCAGATGATCCAATTGCCTGATAAAACGTTCAAGGGACAGAGCCTTGAGTCGAGGGAAGCGAGTCCGATCGAGATCCCGCACGTAGTGGTACATCACAATCGTGACAGATTGACTCATCGACATCCGCTACTTCTCCAGATTGGGACGATCACCAACGCGTTGTGTGCCGTCGTCATCGCTTGAACGGTCTTCATATTATTCAGACGTGGCTCGGGGTATGCAATCTGCTCGGCTCGCTTCACCAGGCGCTGAGACCTCCGTCGACAATTACACACTGGCCTGTAACATAACTGGAGGCGTCTGACGCGAGAAAGATAAGGGCTCCCACCATCTCATCTGGCTGAGCCATTCGGCCCATGGGTACGCGCGCCGAATAGCGCGCTTTGAAGGTATCGTTCTGGCCGCTCTCAACGCCTGCCGGGACTAAAGCGTTGACTCGAATCCGCGCATCAGCCCAGTTTGCGGCAAGGTACTTTGTCAGGCCTACGACAGCAGCTTTGGATGTGGAGTACACGGCGGGGTTGCTGATTTGCCGGCCCAAGTAGAACGATCCCTCATAGATCCGCTTGTCAGAAGAGACGATGCCATAGATGGAAGCCGTTTGCACAATACTGCCACCAGTCTGCTGGAGTTGCATCTGCCGGCCCACGGCCTGCGCGACGAGAAACATGCCGTCGACATTCACTGACATGATCTTTCGCCACTCAGACAAGGAGTACTCTTCTGTACTTGCAAAGAAGGCGTCCAGGTCCGCAGACTTGGATGCCGCATTGTTGTGCAGAATATCAATGTGACCGAATCGCTGAACGACCGATTGCACCATGTTCCCCACGGATTCTGGCTGGGAAACATCGCATTGGATGCCCATCGCTGCGCCGTGAAAATCCTGTTCCAGTTCTGAAGCAAATTGAGAACATTTCTCCTGGTCCAGATCGACAACGACTACATTGGCGCCGAACTCCGCGAGTCCGCGGCAGAATCGCTGGCCAAGAATGCCCGTTGCTCCCGTCACGATCGCGGTGCGGCCTTCCAACTCGAACATGTGTCTATAGCCCGATTTCGTCAAGACGAACCTCCCTGCCTTCACTCTTGGATCTTTGTCCTGCAATCAAGACCTGCATGATCTGCAACGTGCTTTCCGGTACAATTGCGGGCTGATGTAATTCAATCGAGTGGGTAAATGACCACAGCATTCTGCGAAACATGGAAAAATTGTCGAGGATCTCGAAGGTTCCGTTTGACTTTGAGCCAAAGAATTCGAGTCGAAAGGTCCGTGCAACCTCGCCGAGGGCATGGATCCGAATCACCGATCCATTGTCAAGACGGATGCGCGCTGAAAAGTGATTCGTCTCTTCGGCCCAAACCGAAACGGCTTTCGCGCTGATCATCGAGAAGGCTGCTTCCAGCAGATGAATGCCGTACTTCTCCCAGGACAATACGATTGAACCCTGAATCAGTTTCAATTCGCCAAAGTCGGCAAGATTCGCCCTTGGCTCGTCCAGCTCGCGCGCGTAGCGCATCCCGGAGCAGGACATGAGTTGACCGCTTTCAAGATATGGCTTGAAGAAGCGCAGATCTTCCACGCGAAGGCTGAGCGGCTTATCCATGAAGACGGGAATGCCCGCCTCGAGAAACGGCTGTGCAATCTCCCGATGGACCTCGTAGTCATCTCGAGCGATGATGACCGCATCGACATGGCCCAGGAAATCCAGGTAGTGCTGCGTTGCGTTGGGAATTTTGCAGGCATTGCATAACTTCTGTGTCGAATCCTGATCCTGCGTCCACGCGTGTGTCACAGTCCAACCATGCAGACCAAACTCCGACGGGTGTCGCCTGCGCACATAGTGAAAAATGCCAGGCCATCCGGACGCCGCGAGTCCCTCATGCGAGTAGCCATTGATGATGGCACTATAGGAGAAAGGGTGACCATTGCCCTCGCTGAGGCCAATGATGCCGATCGACCTTACCATATCGCCCACCCACCATCGACGCAGATGTTCTGACCCGTGATGTAACTGCCCGCATCCGTACAGAGCAAGGCAACAGCGCCTTTGAGCTCTTCGGGCTGACCAATCCGATTGAGGGGATTCTTGGAAGAAAGCTTCTCCATGAAAGCCGCATGCTGCTGAGTGGCCGGATGCGGGAATGCGCCTGGGCTCAAGGCGTTGACTCGTATGCCGTGAGGGGACAGGAAGCTAGCCAAATACCTGGTAAATTGGATGACTCCAGCCTTAGCCGCGCCATAACTTGGAGGATTCGCAAACTCCTTGCCATCATAAATTCGATAGTCCGGTCCGATATGTCCATACATGGACGCGATATTGAGGATGACGCCCCGTCGAGCGACAAGATCAGGGAAAAAGGATTTTGTCATCCGAAAGACTGAATTCAGACTCATATCGATGTCATATTCCCAATCTTTCTGGGTGATCGACTCCCAGCTATTCTTGTTTCCCGACCACGCATTGTTCACGAGAATGTCAATCTCACCGACTGCTTCACGGACCGCATGCAGAAAAGCGTTGACGGAGTCCTCCTCCATCACATTTAACTCGAAAGGAAGTGCGCTGCCCTGCACGCCAGAGAATTCTTCGAGTTGCTGGCATCGGCTGCGGCACTTTGCAAGATCGCGGCTGGCAAGAATGACTCTGGCGCCAAGCTCAACAAAGGTTTCCGCGATCGCAGTTCCCAAATAGCCCGCACCTCCCGTGATGACTGCCGTCTTCCCGTGAAGATTGAGCATTTCGTTTAACTTCTTATTCGTCATTTCTCTCCCTTGAGGATGGCTTCAACAATCGTGAAGTCGATTGGATCATCAATATCGTAAGACCGCTCTTTGGGCATGATCACGCCGCCGATACGCCCCGGCAGAATGGATCTTGACTCCGGCTCAAGCATGGCACTGCGAAAGAGATACACAGCTCCATTCAGCTGGTATGCGGCCGGCAGAGCCTGCCGCGGAAGCCATGGAATTGCGCCAGGAATGAAAACCTGGGGGACACCGGCTTCAATTTTCCACGCACGATGTGGATTGAGCTCCGCTGTTTTGAAGGTTGCTATCGAGTCATAGTCGCCTGAAGCACTCAGATTAATACAGGAACTGACATCTTCCAGGGAACGCAACGGACAGGTGGGTTCTAGAAGCATCGTCCACTCCGGAAGATCTCCTTCTTCGCTGAGCCGTGAAAGCAGATCCTTCAAAGCGTCGATTACAAGGGCCGTATCCGTGGCCAGTGCAGCCGGTCTGAGATAGACCTCTGCCCCGCGCTGTTGCGCGACAGCGGCAATCTCCTGATCGTCAGTGGACACGATGATCCTGTCGATTTCGCGGACTTGCCTGGCAAGGTCGATGGACCAGGTGATCAGCGGCTTGCCACGCAAAGGATGGAGATTCTTTCGCGGAATGGACTTACTGCCGCCGCGCGCCGGAATTACAGCAATCATCTTGCTCTTTGATGACATATCGGTTGGGCTCTATCTTCCGCCGGGCTGATTAGCTTCGGATACCTAACTTGCTGAGGCTATCAATTGCCTTTCGATAACCTTCCCACTCCCCGGTATCGACCCATGCATTTTCACCAATTGGAAAGACTCCGACGCGCAGGCCTTTCGCTTTTAGCGCCGCGATGAAGTCCGTCATATCATATCTTCCCTGCTCAGGTATCTCCTGAAGACTCTCTCGGCGGACAACATACATCCCGGTATTGACCAGGAATTCATACCTTGGCTTTTCCTTGATACAGGCAAGGTCTCCTGTATTTTCCAATTCACACACTCCGTAGGGAATGCGATATTCCCTGAGAGAAGCGATGAGAGTGAGGTCGTATCTGTTCTCGCGATGGAACCGCACGACATCTGCGATATTCGCCTGAATGACGATGTCGCAATTCGTGACCAGGAGGTTCTCGTCGGCACCGTGCAGCAGGGCGCCCAGGCTCCCGGCTGTTCCCCTTGGCTCGGACTCCTCAAGATATTGGACAGAGTATGAAGGAGCCAGCTCCTCAAAGAACGACTTCAAGAGCTTCGCTTTGTAATTGACTGAGAGATAAAACCTCTCGATTCCGTAAGGAAGGAATTGACTGATGATGATTTCAATGACGGTTCTATCTCCGACCGGAATGAGAGGCTTCGGAAGAACATTAGTAAATGGAGCAAGGCGCGTACCAAGCCCGCCCGCCATGATGATCACCGGCAGGTCCAATTGGGAGCGCCCATCTGCCATGGACTGCTCCTGAAAGAGCTCTTTCCAGAACAGGAGCCTGACAATTTGTTGGGATCCGCTTACGACAGGGATGCAACCGAGGTTGTCACGAAGCATCTTGTCCCGTACGGATTCCAAGAGGAAATCCTCATGCACGATATATGGATTGCGATTGCAGATGTGCGCGACCTGTGCATGCAGACTTCCATCGGACAGAATCCAGCGACGGATATCGCCATCGGTGAGAGATCCAATCAGATGTTGATCCGCATCAACGACGAAGACAATCTTCTCCTCGGTCTGCTCTAGCCTTTCCATCGCCTGCCTGATGGAATAGTCCGATGGGATAAGAAACGACTCGACTGGTGCGTCCATAGTTGCGGGTCACTTTCAAGTGCGATGGTGTTTCACGGTCACTGATGCCGAGACGGAATCTTCATGGAAGATCCCAGAACTTCTTGCGAGCGATGCGGTCTGAGATGTCAAGATCGCGGAGCGTATTTTTGATTGAGCGACTTACATTCCCATTCTGGCGGGCATCATAGGGGTTACTCATTCCGAGAAGCTTGCCACGAAACCCTCTTGATGTAGCGAGTTGAATCGCCTTGGAGATCGCGGTTGCATTGCAAGGAACATCGATCACATTGGCGGCGCGGACACGTCCGTCCTGCCTGCTGCCAATGTTGACGACGGGGAGCTTGAACGACGGCGCTTCAATGAGTCCACTGGAAGAGTTGCCGATCATAACAGCACAATAACGCAGGCAACCAAGATAGCGTAAATGCCCCAGATGGGGTATCCACAGGAAGCGGCGTGGATAGCGACGGCATAGGGCTTTAAGGGCGCGATTGATGATGGCGCCATCTTCATCGCCGTTCGCCATTGTCACGATTGCGGGCATCTTCATGGACAAGAGTGCATCGATCAATTCGCGCATCTGCTGCCGGGTGGAAAGCGGTTCGCGGATTGCTGGGTGGTAGGTCACAAGGGCTGTAGGGGTTTGAAGGCTCCACCCAAGTGATTTTTCCAGCTCTTCCCGGGAAGGAATCTGGACCTTATATAGCGCATCCAAGCCGGGCGCTCCATAGTTGAAGACAGTGCGAGGATGCTCTCCCATCTGGATCACGCGACGACGATAGGTCTCAGTTGCAACAAAGTGTAGGGACGCCATTTTCGTAAGGGCGTGGCGAACCTGCTCGTCAATTGCACCTTCCGTGAGCTCGCCGCCATGAATATGAGCAATCGGAACCTGAAGCATCAATGCGGCAATCGCTGGGGCAAACAACTCGAATCGGTCTCCGAGAAGAACGAGAAGGTCGGGCTTCAGGGCGGTGAACGAAGTGCCGAAGCGCTTCATCGCACCTGCGATGGCACCCAGATTGGCAAGAGCAGCTTCTCCTGCGATGTGCATCGGGATCTTCTGTGTGATAGGCAAGCCCGACTCTTCGATTTCGCGGATGGAGTTTCCAGGGCCGCGCGATGTGTGCGCACCGGAGACGAGCAACTGAAGCTGTAACGCGGGATCGTCTTCGATCTCGTGGAGCAGTTGACACAGCAAGCCGAAGTCGGCTCGACTTGTCGTGACAACGCAAATGCGGCGCCTTTTCACGACAAGGCCTTCCATGTAATCAGCTCATCCTGGCGCACTGCCTTGCTTACGCGCCGCCCGATCACAAGTGGGAGTTGTTTGGGAGGAATTCCATTTCCAGGGCGCTTGACGAGCAGATCGACTGCGGCAATCTTGTGACCAGGATCGAGGTCCCTGGCTGCCACAATGCTTTTGCGGGCCACGGTCATATTCGGAATCTCGCACGGCGCAGGGCGCTTAATGCCGTCGCCGAGAGCGAGACTGACATTGCGAATCGACCGCACCATGCATGAAAACTGCTCAGGTTCGAGAGAGGCCTTATGATCCGGGCCGGGCAGGCTCTGATCGAGAGTGAGATGCTTTTCAATGACCACCGCTCCTAATGCAACCGCAGCGACGGCAACTTCAATTCCTGGCGTGTGGTCGGAGTAGCCCACCGGAAGCCCAAACGCCTGCCGCAGCGTCTCCATTGCGCGTAGGTTGATTTCATCGTAGGGCGCCGGGTATTCCGTGACGCAATGCAGAAGGCTGAGTTGACAGCGCCCTTCCGACTTGATGGTGTGAACCGCCTCTTCTACTTCCCCAAGGTTCGCCATGCCAGTGGAAAGAATCATCGGCTTCTTCTTCTTCGCGATGTGACGAAGAAAGGGTAGATTCGTGATCTCTCCCGAGGGAATCTTAAAGGTGGGAACGCCGATCTTCGCCAGGAGATCCGCGCTCTCTTCGTCGAATGGGCTGGATAGAAACTGGATCTCCATTTTGCGGCAGAATTCCAAAAGAGACCGATGAGCGCGTTCCCCCAGTTGGAGGCGGCGCAACATGGTCAGCTGGGACTCTTCCCTCGCAGTTGTTCTCTTCTGGTACTTTGCTTTCTGCGCAGTTCTGGTGGCAAGACGCTCAGCTTGGAAGGTCTGAAATTTAACCGCATCCGCACCACTAGCTTTTGCGGCCCTTACCAAATCTTTGGCGAGTTCAAGAGAGCCATTATGGTTGACTCCTGCTTCGGCAATGATAAAGACATGATTCATAGGCTTCTTTCTGTCACATCCGCTGAGTTGGAGATGCTGATTTGCACTCTCCTGTAAAACTTTCACATCGAATAACTCATTGAATGACTCACTCGGACTGCCAAGAAGAGATGACCCGCGGTAGCTTCCAAAGAAGACTTCGCTTGCAGGATTGAGTTCTTCAATCAGCGAATACGCCTCGCTGGGCTCCCAACGTAGACACCGGGCTCATCAATGGAGTGGATCACCGTTGCACCGGCACCAATCAGGCAATCGTGACTCACCGTGACGCCTTCAATCACAGTCGCACCGGCACCAATCATCGAGTGCTTTCCAATCCGAACATCACCGCAGATCGTGGCTCCTGGCGCAATGTGAACCCAGTCTCCAAGGATGACATCGTGCTCCACTGTGCAATTTGAGTTCAGAATGCAGCCTATGCCGACAGTGGCGTCCGGATTGAGCACGGCGCCGGGCATAATGGTGCATGCCTCCGCGCAATGCACAGTCGGGCTCACGATCGCGCTCACGGAGATGATGCTTGGAAAGCAAATATGGACCCCTTGCAGCTTTCGCCACAAGTCACTGCGTTGTACTCCTAGTCTTACCTGCCCGACTCCGATCACAACATCAAGTGTTTGCCGTTTCCGAGCAAGGCTGATGAGTGAGGCGTCGTCCCCCATGTAGGGAGAACCGAGCAGCGGGCCACGATCTTTGGGATCAACATATCCGACGATCTGATAGCGATTGATGGCTGCGAGCATGTCGGCAACAACCTTGGCATGCCCCCCACCTCCGATGATCACAATGTCTTCCATACTCTAATTCTGCCTGCTGTCGGCGGATAAGGCCTCAACGTTGTCTTGCGCCAGGCTCTCCTTGAGGAGCAGAGGAAGCTGCCCGACCTCCTTTGCGAGGTCCGACACTCTTGCGAGGATCTGCCTTCGAAGAGTCTCGCCCTGCTCCAGCACCTTTCTCAATTCAAGCACGATCCTGGAAATCTCATTTGCATCTGGTATGGCGCTAAAGGTCTGTGCGGACTCGTAAGCGAGCGTCACAGCCAGGCCCCGCATCTTGTGCCCGTGCGAGTCAAGCAGGATGCAAGGCGTTCCTCCTAAGGAGGCCATGATCGCCGGATGATAGCGGCCGGTCACAAATGCTCTTGCATTCGCCAAAATGCTAGTTGCCATGCGGACAGAGGCCGCGGCTGGGATGATACCGATCTCAAACATGGCGGCCACTTTGCGGAGATACCGATCGGGCGCGTCACTTTCGACGAGGATGATCTCGAGGCCAATCTTCTGGATGGCCTCCACAAGCTTGATGTAGGCTTCTGTTGCGCGATCAGGGTCCGCAGCGCTTACTGCGCCTCCTCCAATGCATACATACGGTCTGGTAAAGTCCAACCGCTTGCGGGCAATCTGCTCCTCGGGATAGGGAAGAATGCAATCTCCATTCTTCAAGCCCTGTGTTTGAAAATCTGGCATCTGTTCATACCAGGCAAAGAGTGAGTCTGGAATCATCCTCATGAGAGGTGACGCCAGCTGCTTCTGTGCAAACTGATAAGAGAGTGGGTCGCGCAAGCTCAGCGCCTTGCATCGGGATATGATCCCTTTTGCAACGTTGAAAGTGCTCTCACTTTTGCCGCGCCCAGTCGGCGGCGCCATCATGACATTGACGAGGAATACTGGCTTCGCATGCGATTGTCCCAGGTGCATCATGGCGAGCAGGAACGATGTCTGGCGACGAGGTGTATCAGTGAAATGAATATCACCGTCGCCGTCCACAACGATCAGGTCAGCGGACTGTATAGAATCAAGAAGCTGTTGGAGCACAGGGTAGCGGGAACTGAAACGATGGAAATTTCGGACGCTCTTCAAAGGATCTTCGTCAATGACATCTTGGGCGCCCGCCATGTGCTCAAGAGCCAGATAGGCGCGTACGACCAGGTGATCTCTCTTGGTCAGCAGTTTCCGAAAGACGCTGTAGTGCCTCTGCGGCATTAAAGTGTTGACGTAGCCGAAGTCTGCGGTCTGGAGGCTGAACAGACTGCCCTGGATAGATTCAGGAACTTCAAATGACCTGCTGAGAACCTCATGCAAAGCAATACTTGCGGCTCGGCCCCAATTCAGACTGGAGCGATTGTCACCAACAAGGAGCACTTTCATTGCATAGCATCCAACTCAAGAGAAGGCTCTTGCACTTGATGTGGAACATTTGAGATCGCGCGCACGCTTCGATTCAGCGAGACGGCCTCTCTCCTTCCGTCCGGGAGGTGCCATTCGTAAGGGATGACGACGGGAGTGGAGCGACTTGCCCAGTTCACATATTCGCCTTCATAACCGTATTCCGCCAAGTCTCCGGTGACATTGAAACTCGTTACGTCTTTATACGGAAAGATGAAGTCCTTGATCGTTTCATCCCGCACGGCCATCTTCAAGGTGTAGGTCTGGGGAAGAAGCGGGATCGCCTTGAAGAGGCAAGTTAGCGTGCCTTCACCTTCCAGATATTCCGGAAACTTTCCATCAAGTAACATGTTTGAGGTGAAGCAGGATCCATTGGCGCCCACAATGCCAATTGCAAATCGTGGCCGATTCACGCGCTTTCGAGCCTGAAAGCTAATTTCTACTCGAAGGTCTTCCCCCGGGACAAAGTGGTTCGTCAGTTCGCCGCGTCCATTTTTCAGGGCTAGTTTGTTCAGGCAGATGCCGTAGTCGGGATTGTCCCAGGAGGGCACCTCTTCACTAAACAGGCTCTTTGAATACTCGTCGACGACAGAGGAAATCTCTCCATCCATCATCAAGCTGCCGTCCCTGAGCCAGATTGCTCTTTTGCAGAGGGTTCGAATCGCCTCAATGTTGTGACTTACAAAGAGAACTGTTCTTCCACTGGCGGCAAAGCTGCCCATCTTGCCGAGGCACTTTTTTTGGAAGGCTGTATCCCCGACGGCCAGGACTTCATCGACGATGAGAATCTCCGGCTCCAGATGCGCCGCAACAGCAAATGCGAGACGGACGTACATGCCGGATGAGTATCGCTTCACCGGAGTGTCAATGAACTGCTCAATTTCAGAAAATGCAACGATCTCGTCGAACTTGCGAATGATCTCAGCCCGGGTCATGCCCAGGATTGCGCCATTCAAGAAGATATTCTCGCGGCCGGTGAGCTCTTGATGAAATCCGGTTCCAACCTCCAGCAAGCTCGCAACCCTTCCGTGGAGCTTAATCCTGCCTTCCGTCGGAACTGTGATGCGGCTCAGCACTTTAAGGAGCGTGCTTTTGCCTGCTCCGTTACGGCCGAGAACGCCGACAACATCCCCTTCCGGGATGATCGCGGAGATATTGCGGAGCGCCCAAAAGTCCTCCTCTTTCGAGCTTTGTTCGCGGCGCTTCCGGATCCACGCTACGGGAGAACGGAGAACCGCCTCCATGGCGTGGCGAAGACCGTCTCCTTTGGCCTGCTGGCGCCCAACCCGGTAGCATTTTCCGAGACCTTCGATTGAGATTGCAGTTTGGCTCATGGATAATTTGCGCTTCCTATGCGACCTTAGATCACGTCTGCAAAAAACTGCTCAGTTTTACGGAAGTACCAGAGGCCGCTTCCGATGATAAAAAGTGTTTCTACGCAAGCGATTGCCACGCTGGACCAGAAGATATGCAACTGCCCTCCCAGAAGGCTCCAACGGAACCCATCGATGATGCCAACCATCGGATTCAGCGCAAAGAGAAGCTGGTACTTTGCGGGAACCACAGTGGATTGAAAGCCGACCGGAGAAACATAGAGCCCAAACTGAACAATAAAGGGCACGATGAATCGAAAGTCGCGATACTTCACCATGAGTGCAGCAATCCATAAGCCGAACCCGAGTGATGCGCTGAAGACCAATAGAACAAAAAGCGGAAAGAACAGCAGGTTCAACGAGGGCACACGGTGATACCAGATCATCAGCGCCACAAGAAATCCCATGGAGATCATGAAGTCAACGAAGCTGGTGATCACGCTACTTGTTGCGATGACAACGCGAGGAAAGTAGACCTTTGAAATCAACGCCGAATTGGCGACGAGGCTATTGCCGCTTTCTGAAATTGCGCTCGACAGGAATTGCCACGGCAGCATACCGCACAAAACCAGGAGTGGATAAGGCACGCCGCCTGAAGGCATTTTGCCGAGCTTGCCAAATACTATGGTCAGGATGGCCATCGTGAGCACAGGCCGGATCACCGACCAGCCGACCCCGACGATCGTCTGTTTGTAGCGAACCAGGAGATCGCGCCATGCAAGAAAATAGAAGAGCTCGCGATAGCGCCAGAGATCGCGCCAGTACTCCCGCTCTGTATGTCCCGCTTCAATGATGAGTTCAGTCACTGTCTTATCCCTTAATCATGACCCGGCGTTGCATCGCCCATCCTCTACGCAGGCTTAAGTGGGCTTAGGGCTCGCTCATAGGCGGTGTAGAGATTGCGAACTGAATATTCCCAAGCCAGTTCTTCCTTCACGCGTCTCATGCCAAACTCACCCATCCGAGCTCGCTCCTCTGGGTGATCAAGGAGCCAGATAATCTTATCGGCAAAGCCGGTGGCAAGAGTTGCGGCATCGCAATAGAGCGATGCTTCTGCGGCTGTGTATCGGCCCTCGCGCAGATCGAACTGGACAATCGGCTTTCCCATCGCCATGTATTCTGCAATCTTGATCATCGTCGAAAGGTCATTCATCTCACAAGGCTTGTCCGGATTTACGCACACGTCTGCCGTTGAGAGGATCTGGAGAAGGTCTTCATCGGCAATTCTTCCCGTGAAGTTCACAGTGTCCTCAAGGTCCAGATCCACGACCATCTTCCTAAGGCTGGCTAATGCCGGCCCTCCGCCGACGCACGTGAAATGAACGTCCCGCCTTCCACGACGCTTGATCTCGCGCGCGGCTTCGAGCAGGATGTCGAGCCCCTCCTGCTCGCCCATGGTTCCGACATATCCCACCAGATACTTCTTCCCGTACTTTAAGTCAGGGTTGGGCTGAACCGGGAAGAACTTCGTAAGGTCAGGTCCATTGCGCACAACGAAGATATTCTCTGGCTTGACTCCGCCCCGTTGAATGGCAATCGTCTTGTAACTCTCATTCGTTGAGATGACAATATCGCTCAGTCGAAACGTCAGTCGCTCGAGAGTGACGAGCGCACGGTAGAAGAAATCCTTCCGATTGTATTTTGCGATATAGAGCTCCGGATTAACGTCGTGATGATCGAAAATGTACTTCACGCCAAAGATCCGGAAAGGCAGCGCGACAAAGGCGATAGTGTCGGGCGGATTGCAGCCTTGAATCACATCGAATCCGCGCGTGCCGAAGATCCAGATTGAATACAGGAGTTCCCAGAAGAATGCCGCAAGATACTCCACAAAATAGCCAAGAGCCCTGGACGCCTCTTTGGGCATAGGGTGCCTGTAGATGTGTACACCTTCCAGAACTTCATGATTCTTCACATAACCTTTTGCGCGAGGCGACAGTACAGTGACCTGATAGCCACCACTGGTCAGTGCAAGCGCCTGCTTCCAGACGCGCCCGTCAAATGGAACCGGCAAGTTCTCAACGATAATCAGAACTCTTTTACTCATTTTTATCCTTTTCAGATAATTCCTTATAAAGTGCCGCCAGAGCGCAGAACATGGTTGCCTGTCCCCAGTGCATCGTGGGAGTTTTGTTGATCAAGGTCTTTGAATAGCGTCTGTAGTAGAAATACCCGTCTGGATCCGCCATATTTTTTTGCGTCCAACGCGCTACCCTCAAAGCCAGATCGGGACTTGCAGGATCCAGATCGCGGAAAAAGATGAGCGTATCAATCGCCTGGGAGCAGCACTGAATATCCAGAGGAAGCGTCTTGGTGTCGTAATATTTCGGCGTTCCATCATTGAGAAAGAATGTCTTTTTCCAGAAGGCATAGCCGCTCATCATGATGTTGTCGAAGCGACCATCTCCGCTGGCGTCCCGGTAATGCTTGAAGCAATCGAGTACGTAGGCTGTATGAAAGTTATCGACCCATCCAAGGTTCGCTGCGGGTCCGTAATACCAGGCGCCATCGTCGCGCTGATGGTTTGCCGTGTACTGCAGGGACTTTTGCGCCAGGTCCAGGTAGGATGCCGTTCCGGAATGCCGGGCGGTTCTTGCCAATAGGCTCGCGGCCAGCGTATTTGCATTGTGCACCATGCTCATTTTGCCGGGGATGTAGCTGATGCATGTGCCTTCCTTTTCTTCCTTCCGTTCCAGATCATTGAAAATATGCTCGCAGCTGCTGACCGCTGTCTCGAGCCATTGGCTGTTGCCTTCCAACTCATAGGCGTCGAGGAATGCGTGCCCGATCAGGGAAGTCCACACAACCGTGGGCGTATTCCTGGGCAGATAGAAAGTGCGGGACTGATAGTCGAAGTGATTGCCCCAACACGCCCCTGAGTAGCCAGGTAGCTCTTGGTCGACGAGCCAATGGAGGGCACCGTGAGCCCGATCGAGCCAGCGTGTGTCCCCGGTTGCCTGATACAAGCGGAGATACCCGCGCGCAAGAAAGCCCATTCCCTTGGTCGACACGGCCTTCTTAATGCCGAGAATTGGCCGAAGATTGATTGGGAATCGCCGCACGCCCTGAAGAAGGACCGTCCTGAGAAGTGGTCGCTCGAATGTAAGCGGGCGGAGTAGTGGCGAGCTCAGGCCATCAAAGGTGTCATACGCCTTGAATTGATTCTTCTCCAGCCAACCGAACAGTTTCAGCTCGGTTGCCAGAACCTCCGCTGCCGAGCTCTGCCCATCTGATGGGCGAATGGCGGACTTACCAGGCAATTCCATGGTATCCATGGGCACCTGCTTTCATTGCTCCGATGCGAACAAAATCCACGACATGTTGCTCCGGCTTCAGTTTTTGCGCGATCTCCGCGAATTGCGGATCGTTATTACCGATCACGATGACCTCCGCATGCTCGAGAATCGACTGTGGATCCTTGACCATCAGTTTCGAGATGTGCGGAATGTGATTGAGAATAAAGTCACGATTCGCCCCCACGAGGGACGCCATGTTGACGTTGCGATCATAGATGCGCAGGTCATATCCCTTCCCCAGGAGGCGTTCGATGACCTCAATCATTGGGCTCTCGCGTAAATCATCGGTGCCAGCCTTGAAGCTGAAGCCGAGAACTCCAATGCGCTTCCTGTCCAAATCAGTGATGAGCTTCAATCCCTGCTGAATCTGCTGCTCGTTGCTCCTCAAGATGGAGCTGAGAATCGGCATCTCCAGATCAAGCGACTTCGCTTTGTAAGAGAGAGCGCGCAGATCCTTCGGCAGGCACGAGCCACCGAAGGCGAAACCCGGCTTCAAGTATGCGGGCGAAATGTTCAGTTTGCGATCCTGCGTGAAGATGTCCATGAGCGGATGCGAATCGATATTCATGCACCGGGCTAGGTTGCCGATCTCATTGGCAAAGCCGATCTTGAGGGCATGCCAGCAGTTATCGACATATTTCACCATCTCAGCGGTCTCGATGTCGGTCCGTATCAAGGGCGCGTCGAGATGTGAATAGAGCTGAGTGAGCAGGTCGCCGCTTTGCGGGTCGAGCTCGCCAATCACGATTTTTGGGGGGAAGCGGTAATCTTTGACCGCAGTCCCCTCTCGCATAAATTCCGGATTATTGCTGACGCCGAAATCGCGGCCTGCCTTCTTGCCAGAAGCCTCTTCCAGGGTCGGGATCACCACATTGCGCATCGTCCCGGGCAGAATCGTACTCCGTATGATGACCGTATGTCTCTCCTGCTTATCGCGGAGGGCCTGCCCGATGTCGGCGCAGATGCGACGGATGTAACGGAGGTCCAGATTCCCATTGGGTTGGCTCGGAGTACCAACACAGACAAAAGACAGCTCTGTATTTTGAATTGCATCCTGGGGATTTGAGGTCGCTCGCAGCCTGCCTTCTGCCTGCGCCTGCGCGATCAGCTCGCTGACATCGGCCTCAATGATGGGGGAGAGACCCCGATTCATCAGCTCCGCCTTCGCCGCGACCGAATCGACGCCGACGACTGAATGTCCTTCACTGGCCAGGCAAGCGGCCGAGACGGTACCTACATAGCCCAATCCAAATATACTGATCCGCAATTTGTAGTCCTTTCTGTATTTGCCGTCATCACGCGGTTGACCTTGCAGTGTCACTTGCTTCAGCACTGCTCGGCGCGATGCAATTCGATCCTTTAGTCGCCCGCCAGCTTGCTTCTGCTCAAGCCCCACAGAAGATGGTCAATTCGCCGCGCTGTGGACCAGCGCAGCTTCAAGAGAAATTCTCTTCCGCTCTTTGCGCGCTCCCAGCCAAACGTGCTTTTCATCCATGCATACTTCCATGAAAGGGCCGGGGGAACGAGCGCTCCGCCCATCTCGTTTGCAAGTGCCTGCGCCTGGCTAACGATCTCTGGATAGTCCGGATAGAAGTACAGCATGGAGGTCTGCAAAAAATTGATGCAGGCCTTGTGGACACGTGGGCTTTCCTCCATCCCGCGCAGATATCCGATATGCAGCTTCATGGAGAGCCAATGGGCATCGATTTTGCGTTTCGACTGACCCACGTAGCTGAGGCCACCAAAGGCCAGTCCGGGGCTCCGATAATAGACTTTCGACTTTTTGACGAAGTGAACGCCCTCGCTCGCCATCAGCACTCGGCAGAAGTACTCCCCATCATCGTCGGATAGGAGGCGTTCATCCCACGGCCCTGCCTCCTCAGATAACTCACGTGGGACGAGCCACGTCGCAGTCTGCATAAAGGTATTCTGGTCCATCTTGCAAAGCAGCCACTCGAGTGGATTCAGATCCCGCCACAATGATGTGGGCCGAAAGTGTGCATGGTCCGTGCGGTAAAGGAATTGGCCCCATGAGGAGGAAAGAAGCATGCGCTTCCCGAGATTAGGCCGCGATAGCAATTGGAGCGCAATCTTGTTGGGAGCTAGAAGATCATCGGCGTCCAGCCATTGAATATAGTCACCATCGGCATGAGAGAAGGCATGATTGCGAGCTGCGGCGGCCCCGCGATTTTCCTGAGGGATCGTCCGCACTCCACGTTTCCTGAAGCCCTCCGCGACGCGGATCGTTTGGTCCGAGGACCCATCATCGACAACAACAATATCGAGATTCTTCCATGTCTGATTGAGCACGGATCGAAGGGTTTCAGCAATCGTCTTCTCTGCGTTGTAAGCGGGAATCAGCACCGAAACCCTGGGCTGCTGCGTCAGTGTATTGATATGGAGGGTATGGTGCGGACCCCAGGCGAGAACCCGACAATTTACTTTGGGTTGATCGCAGATTTTTCTTTGCTTCAGAACCTGGCTCTGTCGATGGGCTTCGAAGATCCTGGCCAAGCGTCGTCTCAGACGCTGCGAATGCGGCCGCCAGCTTCCTTCCATTAAATGGACGCCATATCGGCCGAAGCAGTGCCAGGTCTCGACGTTGCAGACATCGTCTGGCATCAGAACGGTAACTGTTTTTGTCAGTTCGGGGTTCTCTGCGAAGGTTCTTGAGACCAGGCCGGGACCCGTTGAGTTCAAGACCCAGTATTGATCTCCCGCGAATGCGGGAGAACCACGCATCAAGGGCTTTACCCATTGGGGGTCATCATGGGCCCGGACGCAGTTGGCGATGATTGCGGCGAGAAAGGGATGGCCCGGCGAAGCACCAAAGGCGTAGTTGCCCATCTCCCAGGGCATCTTGAGATCGTTTGTCAGAGTGTGGCTCAGCGTGAGCCCCTCAAAGGTGAAGACACAATCCTCTCCAAGCAGAGAAGCAATGCTCTCAGAAAGCATCATATCCAAATCGAAGTAGAAGCCACCCAGTTTGTATACGACGAGATAGCGAAAGAGGTCGTACTTCTGGATGGGCAACTTGAATGACTTGAAGAGCGACTTGTACTCGGGGCACTCAACCTCGATGAATCTCTCGACCCTCTGATCGTCGTAGAAGTCATACTCAAATTCCGGATGCAAGCGTCGCAGGGCGGACGTAATTACATTCGTCCCGACTGGCTGGAGCCAAGTGGTGCCGGTTTGAATAATCCTCTTTGGAATCATCGATCCACTCTTTGGAGCTTTCTTGCTAAGACTTCGTGCTGGAGGAAGCCATTCCCGCAGGAAGCGGGAATGGAGGCTGGTTGAGATTGGTTCGTTTCGTATGAGGCGCTTACGATTGCATCATCTTTCAGTTCCCCGCGTTTCCGTCAACAATTTTTGCGCGCTGGCTTATGGGTTCCCGGCATCCGGCATCGTCGCTTTGGAAGCAAGTTCGGCGATCCTTTCGATCTCTTCTGCGAGCTGCCTTTCCCGTTCTACCTTCATTTCCCCGGCATCTCGATTCAACTGTGCTTCCGCACTGGTTGTGCGGCGCCGTCCCGCAATCTCGCGGAACAGCTTGAGAACCTGCTCAATGGGTGCAAAGCTCCAGTGCAGAAGAATCACTAATCCGAGATACAGTGCGGCGAATAACACTGAGAGCAGCGATAGGGCGCCCAATACCTGCATCGTTCCGTGGAGGGCAGCCGGACTCTGGAGGCTCTTTATCATCCTGGCGATGCAGAGATAAGACACCAGGGAGGCTACAACATATCTCCAGATGACGTTCACAATTGCGAAGATGCTGATTCGAATAGGGCGAGTGGCATACCAGAGCGCCGGAAGCGTGATGATGCAGTAGGCCAGCACCCAGGCGAGTGCGATACCTTGTGCCTTCCAGTGCAGCCCGATGCAGAGGCAGGCCGTAGTGACAACAAGGTCGATCAGTCCCCATCGAAACCACCTGTCTGCGTGGCCAAGGGAGAGATGGATCCAAATGTGTGTTCCATAGATGGCCATGAGGCCAATACCGGGGGCAAGGATCGTGAAAAGGGTACCTGACTCAATCCATTTTGCTCCGAGGAGCACAAAGACCAGATCGCGACCGATGAGGGTGAGAAGTCCGCTGATGCCCATTCCGATCAGCGCCATGACTCCGATGGCCCCAAGAAGGTATTTCTTGTATTGCGTCACATTGTCTTGCAGCCTGCTTAAGGCAGAGACGGCAACGATCGTCATTCCCAGTGACAACTGCGAGGATGGGAGCACAAACAGGTCATAGGCTTTTTTATAAAGCCCAAGCTGAACGGGCCCGAGACGCCAGCCCACAAGAAAATTGTCAAGGTTGCTGGTGAAATAGCCGGTTGAAAATCGGGCATACGTGTTGACCGCGTATCGTACCAGTGAACGAGTTCCTTCTGCCTTGACGGGCAAACCGGGAGTCCATGTGCAAAGAAACCACGCGCCGATGCAAGGCACGGCGGTCAGCGCAATCGCTCCGCCAACCAGCGCCCAATAGCCCCATCCAGCAAAGCCAAGCGCGATAGAGACAATCACGGAGGCCACACGCCCTGCTACGTCGTTGGCAGAAACCGTTGAAAAAAGCATCCCTCTCTTCAGGAGTGCCAAATGTATGACAGAAAGGCCCGATAGGAAAATCGTGATCGAGATCCAGGCTGCAACCCCGCTGATCCTCGGATCGTGGAAGACCTTCCCCATCCACGGACCTGCAAGGGCAAAGCCCACCGCAAGGATTGTGCTGCCCACTACATTCATCCAGAACAAATTGCTTGCTTGTCCGTGATTGATCTTCTCGCAGTGAACAATCGCCTCGGTGAAGCCGTTGTATCCGAAATTGACAAAGAGGAGGCTGAATGTCGTCACAATCGTGACCAGACCAAAATCGCGCGGGGTCAGCAATCGGGCAAGCACCATGGCCGAGATGATTTGAATGCCTACGCCGGAGACGCCGGAGAAGAGCGTGGCGATTGCACCTCTCGCTGCCAGATGCTTGAGATTGCCTGCATCAATCTGGCTGTGGAAGGCTCCATTTGCATCAAACGGTTTCAGAATTGCACCCCTGCTGGCGGAACTGGTTGACTGCGATCCCATTGCGGCGGAGCAATCGGAGTCTGCGGTGTTACGGAAGTACTATTGTGTGGCGATTTCCCGACTGTTAGCGTCATGGCGCACTGCATGCGGTATTGAGGGTTGACCTCCTGGCTTGGACAGAGCACCTCTGGCTATGTCTTCCAAGGTTGCATCGGCCCAAAGTGAAGATGGAAGGATCTTTATTACCCCTTCTGCTTACCCTTGGAATGGTTCTTCGTCCTTCCAGAAGATCTCATATTTTCTGCCGTTGGAACGGTTCGACTCAGATCAAGTTGACGATTGAGCTTAACGCAGAATGACTGATTCAACGCTACTTGGGGTTTCTGACGGATTCATCACCATTGCACGAATTGTCAAAAAAACTTGAGTGGGGTCGTGATACGGCCTGCAGAGCTTCACGGACCGACGCCGTGTTGCTACCGAACAGCAGTTACGTAGGAGTTGGTTTGATTCTACATAAGGCTTAGGCTTGGTAAAATCGACCGGAACGGACATGTCGATACGCGCGTGGATCCTGTACGAATGCCGAAGTGTTGATTGAGAGTGCCGCATGTACCGAGAAAATGCCAGGAGGGCTCCATGTCACGAACTCATTTGACCTTTCTTTTCTGCGTGTGCATCTTTTTTTCGTTTGGCACCGCCGCGCGAGCGCAACTGTGGTCAGGGGTCTTAAGCAGCGATCGCGGGATTGACTGGACGCAAGCGGGCATCCCAGGTGGCATCCCTTCCACCTCGTGGACCCAATGTGGACCGACCATCCCAGCTTATACCGGCAGTCCGAGTGTGATTATCAATGCCTTGAATCATTCCGGCAGCGGTTACACAAATTGCTCGGCGAATCAATACATCCAACTTGGCGCTGGCACCTTTAATCTTTCCGGCGCAATTCGCTCCGTGGGTGTAAGCAACACGGAATTGCGTGGCATGGGCGCAGACCAGACGCATCTTGTCTTCAGCTCGGCATCCACATGCCAGGGCGGCAGCGGCACCTGCCTGGTTGGCTTTGAAAGCTCCGATGGAACCTATCCTCTGATGCCCCCAGCCAACATTTATAACTGGACCGCCGGATATGCAAAGGGCTCCAACACCATCACTCTGAGCGACGGAGAAAATATCGTTGCCAATTCGACGTGGATTGTCCTCGATCAATGCGACACGGGCTACACAGGCGCACCGTGCAGCGGAGCTTCCACTGATAACGGCGGCTTCTTTGTTTGCAGCGATATCGCCAGCGGATCGACGGGCTGCGCGGGGAATGGTCCCGACACGGGGCTGGCGCGCACGCATCGCTTTCAATGGGAAATCGTCGAAGCAGTTTCCTGCACACCGGCTTGCGGCAGCAAGGGACCTACGACCGTCACGATTACGCCGGCTCTGCAACATCCCAATTGGTCCGCCAGTCAAACGCCACAGGCATGGCTTGTGCAGCCGGCAACGCACGTTGGCTTCAGGAACTTCTCTGTCGATGGCTCCGGGACAACGGACACAGCCGGTGTTTCGTTTAACAACTGCTCGTATTGCTGGGCCACCGGAGTTGCCGTTCTCCATTCGTACAACATCGGCATCTGGCTGAGTCAGGATATCCATAATCAGATCGAGAACAACTACGTTTTCGATGCGGGTCAGCATTTGCGCTATGCCGACCCCACAGGGATCAAGCACAATGGCTCCAATAATCTGATGCAGAACAACATCATTGAAGCCGTGCGCCCGGCATTCCTTGCCGAGGGCCCGTCCAATGGAACGGTGATCGCCTATAACTTCACCATCAATAACTACACCGGGGATGATTTTCTGTTTGGTGGGCTGTGGGAGCACTCGACCGGCGACGACTATGAGCTCTATGAAGGCAACGTCGCCAACCAGATGTTCGAGGATCAGATTCACGGCACGCATCTGATGGAAACCTTCTACCGCAATCTCTTTACCGGCTTTGAATCCTGCGCGAACCAGCAATGTGGCAGTTATTCAGCAAAGGACGTAAGCACTTCCGCAGCGATCGACATTGCCTACAACCGCTACGCCAACTACATCGGAAACATCCTTGGGACGCCCGGTTTCACCAATACCTTCCAGTCAATCAACAGCGCCGGATACATTGTGAACACAACGGCGTGGGTTGTGGGCAACGGAGTAACGGGCACAACCAATGTTGTTCCGCCCGATCCCCTGGTTGGAACGACGATGTTCCGTTGGGGCAATTACGACGTGGTCAGCGCGACGACACGATGGGATACCAGCTTTGTGCCCTCCGGATTATCCCAGCTTGGGAACCCGGTCCCGACGACGGTTTGCACCAGCAGCGCTGCTTGTCCCCCTTCGTTATATCTGACCTCAAGGCCGCAATGGTGGCCGTCTACGATTCCCTATCCGGCAATGGGACCGGACGTGACGGGCGGCAATCTCGGCATTTGCTCCGGAACGCTGAACACTCCCAAGCAGTTTGCCGGTGTGCCGGCGTTGACCTCAGCCCAATGCGCGCCCGGCCCGGCTCTAAACCCTTCTCAGTGGGGCGGCCACGTAAACGCGATACCCGCGATGGCTTGCTATCTGAACCAGATGGCAGGTCCTCCGGATGGTTCAGGGGGCGCGCTGACGTTCAGCTCTTCAAGTTGCTACCCAGCAGTTTCAAATGGACTTGTTCCGCCTCCGCCCACAAATCTGACAAATACGCTCGTTCAATAGTACGAACGGGCGCTTGCACCTTCAGCTTGCGGCAGTCACTTCAGTGTGCTGCCGCAGCTTCATTTTGTATGACACTCAGTGCTTCCGCCACCGGCAGAACCTGTGCGCCTGATTTGACCGCGGACTGGACAACATCCTCGAAAAATCGAGGAGCACAGCCATACGGGCTTGGATTCTCCTGCACATCGTGGGTAGCCAGGATCAGCCATCCACGCGCATGCACGCACCTGGAGATGAGGGTATCGACAGCCTCTAGGTTCTCACCCGATTGCTCCAGAAAGTACGCCGAAAGCTGATTCAGATCTGTGCGTCCCTGATTGAACGTCTGCCCGCCCGCCCTGCATGCTCGAAAGTGGTTTCCCGCTCTGCGCTTGGTATCGGGTCTTGGCTCACTGATGGGGTAGGATAGCGTCTCCAGTCGATAATGCGGAAGAATCTCCTGGAGTGCAGCCTGATTCTTCTCAATTGCTTCCTCGAAACGCTCGGAAGGTGTGTTCCAGGAATGGCAATGGGAGTAGGTATGGCAGCCTAGCTCGTGGCCATCTTCCGCGAGCTTCTGGATCTCATCCACCGAGCAGATGGGCCCTGACGGCGATTCCTTTCCAACGAGTCCCATCGAGATATAGTAGGTCCCGCGCACGTCATACTCTTTCAGGATCGCACCACCTCTCTGCAAAGCCGTTCTGGGAAAGTCATCAAACGTAAAGGAAATGATGGGGCGCGCGAGCCGCAAATGGATCGGCCTGCGATAGAGCCCTTTGGCAAGATTCCTGGCAATATATCTCTCGACCCTAGTCAACATGGTAGGAACGTCCGTTCTCAGCCAAGTCTGCTGCTTGTTCGGAAGTGCCTTTCTTGCTACCCACGGCCCATCCAAGCTCGGCCATATAACGCGTCAACTGCTGCGCAAACTGCGCAGAAAAGATCTCGGCTCCCCGGGCATTCAGGTGCTGAGAGTTATAGAACATCTCCGTATCGTTGGCGTACTCCCAGTTGCTGTAATCCCAGAAAGGAACCCCATATTGCTCCGAGAGCTTTCTGAACTCCGCAAAGATCTGGGAACGATTATTGGTCATCTTCTGCATGGGTTCATACTCAGGGGAGTAGACGAAGACAAGCTGGATTCCGTTCTGCTTGCAAAGCAGAATCAGGTCTTCGAGCACCTTGATCCCTCTCGGTTCGATTCCGAACGAAACGCCGTGGGGATTCCCCGCACGAAATTGTGCAAAGTCATTGGTCCACGAACGATCGCGCGGCATGAAACCGCCATAATAGGTCTGCCTTGGATTTATGCCAGCCAGGCCGCGGATCCCAACCCACCATGTGAAGTTCATATCCTCCACGGTGTAGTCGTAGAGCGGAATGTATCTTCCTTTGACGAGACTCGGATCGGCAGTCTGCATCATGCTTAAGATCACGGGATCGTCGAGATAGGGTACATACATCGCTGGTTGATACACTTCCTGCGTCGTAATGAACGTGAAAGCATCCAAGCTCTGGACCACAAGCTTCGGTTTTCGATTATGTTCCAGGTAAGCTCGGAGCACACCCAATTCAACGTCTGTTTGCGACCCCACTTTTCCAATGTTGAAGACCTTGAACCCGCTGGCTTGCGCGATGATTCGCGGATCGAAATGATAGGTCGCTCGCGATGATCCTGAAACAATGATGTCCGCATTGACACGCCCTTGCATCTGCTGATTCCAAGCCCCGATCTCATCCGTCCTCACCATCCTTAATCCCTTGGACACGAGGCCATTGAGCATGTAGCAGACCCCCGCGAGGATTCCGGCGAAACAAAGAAGCCGGAGCACGGCAGGCCACGCATCCTGGACTCCCGCTTCGTTCTCCACCGGAACGACACGAGCATCTGATGCACTCTTGAGACCATCGATTTGGCTTGTCATGCTCATTTGGCTTCTTGATTGCTTCTCAAGCAAAGGAGTCGATTTACTGAATTCTACCTAGAACTGGAAGTAGATAAACTGTGTGCTGCGATAAACACCAAAGAGGATGATTACGACAATCAGTGAAGCATAGACCGCCCATCGCAAAGGCAGAGACCGCTGAATGACCTCAGCGAGATCCAGTTGTCTTCCCTTCAGAATCTCAGCAAGTTCCAGAAGCAGGATAGAACCTACGGCCACGGGAAACTGCCTCAGATAAAACTGCTCTGTTGCGATATGGTGCAGATCCCAATGAACAGCCAAGTGGGACAGGATATAAGTTGCATCCGTGAATGACTTCGCCCGAAAGAAGATCCATGCGAAGCACGTCAGCACAAAGGTTGTTCCAAGCTGAATCGAGCTACGCGCAATCGAGCCTCGCACAAGTCCGCATGCCGCCATCATCCGATCCCGATAAGGCTTCGAAAGTTGGCCAAACACCAGATAGCCGCCATTGAGCGTTCCCCAGATGACGTATGTCCAATTTGCCCCGTGCCACAATCCACTTACGGCAAAAGTGATCATCAGATTGAGGATATGGCGCCGGCGTCCAACTCGATTTCCTCCCAGTGGGATGTACAGATAATCCTTGAACCAGGTCGATAAGGAAATATGCCAGCGATGCCAGAACTCGCCGATCGACAGCGAATGATAGGGACTGTCGAAGTTCTCCATGAGGCGAAATCCCATGACCCGAGCAGCGCCAATCGCAATATCTGAATAGCCGGAAAAGTCGCAGTAGATCTGGTATGCGAAAAATATCGTGGCAATCGTCAACTGCGCGCCGTTGGCGCTCTTTGGACTCTTATAGACATCGTTGACATAAAGTGCGAGCCGGTCGGCGATGACCACTTTCTTGAAGAAGCCGTAAGCCATCCTCTTCAGGCCCTGCGTCACATTGTCGTAGTTGAATGCATGATGCTCGCGAAACTGATGTAGAAGGTTCTGAGGACGCTCAATTGGTCCCGCCACAAGCTGGGGAAAGAACATCACATAGGTTGCATAGATGACGAGATTCTTTTCAGCCCTTTGATTTCCGCGATAGACCTCGATCACATAACTCAGGCTCTGGAACGTGTGGAAAGAAAGTCCGATCGGCAGAATGATGTTCCAAGCCGGAGGACTCAGGTGGGTGCCAAAAAGGCTGGAGACAGAAATGATGCTGTTGATTGCAAAGTACAGATATTTGAAGACAAGCAGGACCAGGCAGGTGGACGTGATACTCACGAGAAGCAGTGGCTTGCGGTTCTTTGCATCCACCCTTTCAAGCCCTATCCCAGCCAGATAATCAATCATGATGGTGATAAACAAAATGAAGATATAACTGGGAATGAAGGCCATGTAAAACACGCAGCTCGCCAGCAGCAGCCACGAAACTTTCATGCTCCGTGGAATGATGAAGAAGGCGGCCACGACGACCGGAAAGAAAACGGCGAATTCAAGGGAATTGAAGAGCATTGACCTATTCTTTGGTTTGCAGCAATTGACTTCCTACCGCCTCAGTACCACTCGGCTCAGTTCTGATGAGCCTATTCGTGCGGCGGTAAGTCATCACAATTGTTCGTTCCTCTTCACGACGGTAGAGACGAGGTACCTGAAGCGTCTGCCCACGACCTGCCCATGAGCCCCGCCACGCACAGGATTGCGATCAGGGGTACAAAGGGAATGCTGTATCGAGCTTGCGCAAGAATGGGAAGATGCACCAGATAGACTGCGCCGATCAGAACCAGCATTGGAACACTGTTGAGCAAATGGCCGCGGCGCTTCAACGACCATGCGCCGATCCAGGCGAGAATCAAATAAGGCAATTGAACGAAGACATTTGCGATGGTCGCAAACCAGGTTCTTCCGCCGAACCAGAAATTGAATGCATTTTGCAAAATGCAGCGCAGGAAGAGAAGAGGATCCTGCCGGTAGCGCGCCTTCACTTCCTGAAACAGATAGTGCGAAAACTTCAGTTCATTCTGGGGGTCATAGAACGTCTGATAGTAGCCGTTTGCGCCATCTTCAAATCGGTACCCCAACTGCTCTGCGATACGGTCGCGCATGCGGGATGCCTCCCGATCCAGGAGCCAAACCTGTCGACCGGACCACAGTTCTGCATTAATGTACTGTCCCGCCTGTGCGGACACTCCAAGAACACTTGCGGTAGGTACCACCTGATGCGTGAGGCGATAGTTGCGGATGGTCCACGGCAGTAAAGCTAAGAGCGTCGGGAGAACAAGTGCTGAGACCTGCAACAGGACTTGAACTGGCGAGCGTCCTTGTCGCTGAAACCGCGGCCAGAAAGGCAACAGAAAGAAGGGAACCAGCAGCGGTGTGCTCCGGACCAGGACGGTAAGTCCGAGAATCGTCCCTGCTGCCCCGAATTGCAGAAGACTTCCGCTCGTGTAGGCCTTCACGAGAAGGAAGACAAACAGTGTCAGTAGCAGCGCGAATAGGACTTCAACACCGCCCCGGCTTTCGGCAATCAGAATTCCGGGATGCATCGCGAACAGGCTGGCTGCAAGGTCTCCGCTGAACGCTGCCATACTGCGCGGCGGGTGCACCACGAGGCTTGTCAATGACCGGATCAAGATGCAGGTCAGAATCGCAAAGAGCAAGTTTGCGCACTTCACCACGAAAAAGCTTTGACCGAAGACTGTGTAGATGCCGGCAAGCAGAACGGGGTAGCCTGGCTCACGCATCATGGTAGGAGCCGTATCCGGGTAGAACCGGTAGCCATGCCCATCAGCAAGATTAGCGGCAATCAGGTCGTAGCCGTCGGTAAATCGCCCTTGATTGTAGTCGCGAGAGATCTTATGGCTCAGTGAGGGAATGAGGACAAAGACGATCAAAATATTCAGCAGCAAACTTGCCGCCAGAACATAGCGCGCAAAAGAAGAGGATACGAGTCTCTCGACCCGCTGCTTCGGGCGGGAGGTCAGACTTTCGGCAGAGCTTTGGAAAGAAGTGACTCGCATCGGTATTTAATCAATCACGGTCTCCAGGACCTCACTCATGCCATGGAGCCTACAATGAATCGCGTTAGAGCCTGCGCTACACAACCTGATGAATGTGCGAGGTTGATTGTTGGAAACGGTTGGGCGTAAGAGACTTCTTTTCAGAACTTGCGACCTTTACCCGGCCGGGAAAATTGACCAGCATCAGGATCGCAGTGAACCATATCGGCCCAATGCGCGCAAAAGTCGATTCCGAAAGATTGTAGATAATCGCGATAATGAGAACGGCAAACTCAACACGCGGATATAGAAAAGTGACAGGCGTCTGACTAATCCTCTGGATCATGGATTGACCATAGGTGACAAGTACCGCAAACATCAGCACAAGGCCGAGGATGCCGCCATCAAGATAAATGTCAACATATCCGCAATGAGCATTTGGAACGACGGTCCGCATGGCCAGACTGATCGCATAACCACCGGGCCCGCCCCAGAAATTCCAGAATCCTGCGCCGATCAGCGGATTTACGGTGCTGGCTGTGATGTGTTGCCAGATGTCTGTGCGTCCGGTGAAGGTCATGTTGCGCCCGAGTGCCTTCACGACAGGCTCAATCACTGAGCTGAACTGCTGCGAGAAGAAGACGAGGAATGGAAGCGCCAAGGCTCCAGCAAGAACAAAGCGATTGAAAAACTTTGTTGCAAGCCACTTGCCTCGCATGATGAGGAAGACACCGATGATGACGCAGAGCAGTGCGGTTTTGCTTTGCGATAGTTGCAGCAACCTCAGCCCGATGGCGAGCAGCATGAGACGGTCCCACGTCGCAATCATCCACTTCCCCAGCTTTTTCCCCTGCCGGGCTTCCATGCAATCCCACACGAGAAAGAGACTAAAAAGCAGGACGATCTCCCCCAGAGAATTCTTTTGCGTGGTCACTCCCGTGAACATCATGTCTCCGGTCACGGTGTAAGCGCGCCCATAATCGGGAAAGTATTTAATGAAGACGATTGACAGAGGAAGCAGCACAGCAGCACAACGGAAGTACACAGCTCGTGCTGCTTCCAGCGGTGACCGCTCTGAAAAAATGGCACCAGCCACAAAGATCAATCCGAAGTCCTTGGCAAGCCGTTTGATGGATCCGGAAGGGTCTCCAGACCAGGCGACGCTAACCAGAAAATACGCATAAAAGGCCATGAGAACGGGATTCGCAGTGAAAATGCGCGTCCATTTCATGCCGCGATAGGTTGCAATGACAAACGATGCGGAAATCGTAATGAAGAAAAAGCCGGCATCCAGAGCACTGCCGCCCGCTTCATTGCCCATCTCTGAAACGGTAACGATTCCCCCTGTAATCCACTGCGTCGGATGACGTGAGCTCAGAATCATCAGGAGCAGCGTTGGCACCCATACCGCCAGGCTGACGCCCTTGCGCCTCCCACTGTCTTTCACCAGCAGCCAGGCACTGAAGACCAACGACATGCCTAATGCAATATGTCCCATCGATGAATGCGAACCTTATGCGAATTGCAAAAAAATGTCAGGCAACTAGACGTCAAAAAAGAGACGATGCTGTAACTCGAGCGTGAGGAGCCGTGTAATCTCAGTGGTGAAATTCCCCGTCCCTTGCAAATGTGAGGTCACCATGGACTTCACAACACGAGGCTCCAGATATGGCCGGGACAGACTGCGAGAATCCAGGAGCATGTCGCGCACATAGCCAGCCAATTTGTCGCGATACCAAATACGAAAATGAGTGAATTTATGCCTGCCTAAAATGGCACGCTCAAGATGGAGCCACGAAAAGAGATGGTCTGTCCTGGCAAGCCACTGAGGCATCCCATAATCGTAACTATATTCTGCCTTGAAGCTGAATTCTCGCATTGCGCGCAGCATCCCACCACGCAGGCCTCTTTGCCCTCCGAGGCCGCGGTCGGTTGGGATCTGAGAGTAGCGACTGTCCCCATCCGCGATGAGTCGCGTGCAGTGATCGCTGTCCTCGAAGATGTCTTTTTTCACAATTCTGGAATCAGGCGCCTGAAATGCGACTTTGACCACTTCATTGTCCAGGAAAGGCGAGCGGACTGAGACCTGAGTTTGTTCCAACGCAAGCAGACTGTACTGATACCAGGGCGCCTGCCGAAACGCAGTGAACGAGACTGCATGTCCGCTGGAGATCCGCTGATAGGTCTGGTGCGCTTGCTCCACAAACGCCATGAACTCCTGAGTAAAAAGTCCGGGACTCGGTGTACCGGCTTTGAAGGCTCTCAGTCGCCTCAGGATTTCGCTTCCATAATTTCCCGTCAGTCGTATCGGCGCAATCTGCGCTGCCAGTTCATTGGCATAGAGATCTGCGCCGCGTGTGACCGCCACGGATCCATCCGTCAAATAAACAGCACGCTCAGCATATTGCCCGAACTTCGATAAATAGTCATCGCCGACCGGAATGACTTGATAGGGCTGGTGAGCGACCTCAGCGATCTTGCGCGCGATGCGAACATCATGACACTCCCTGAACGGCCCTCCGAATGTGTACGTGGGCAGGGCGTTCTCAGGCAGGCCCGCCCATGCCATGATCATCCGCGTGTCGAGCCCACCGGTGAGGGAGATAGCGACCTTCCCAGGCCCTTCAAAGTAACGAGGCAATTGCCTGGCAAATACGTCCCTGAGACTCTCGTAGTACGAATCCGAGTCAAGGCTCCCCAGGTCTTCCCATTCTCGCGGTTCAAAGTAGAAGCCTTTTGTGCTCAGTTTTCCGGCTTCAAACTCCCAGGCCGAGCCATTCGGCAAAATCTGGATCCCCTCAAACAACGACCTGTTTTCAAGGATAGAGCCGCAAGCGACGAATTCCCCAAGGCTTCGCATGTTGGGCCGGCGCGTCTCAGCCAGGACCGCCAACAACGCCTTCGCCTCGGCTGAAAAGTAGATCGCATCGGCACCTTCATGCACATAGAGCCGATCCATCCCAAACCTGTCGTTAAAGAGCTTTGCACTTCGCCTTCTGGTGTCGACAAGAAGGCCATGAAAACGCCCGTTCAGACTGCGCGGAAACGCAGGGTCGTCGGCAGTGCGCTGAAGCAGATAGTTGGGAATGAAGGCCTCTGCAGCACCATTGCCGTTGGGTCTTCTGACAGGCGAAAGCGGTCCGGAGAACTCCTCACCGGCAAAAAAAAGAACGTCGTCATTACCCGCCTGCTGCAAGGGCATATGCGCGGCAAAGGAGCCTTTGCGCGCAGTCCACGCGATGTAAACGCCGGAAGCGGAATGTTCCCACAACCCCGTAGCGTAGGTGGGATCGTGCAGCATCGTTGTGTGCATCGTGCGCAGCTGACTGGCGGCCCACTCTCGCGGCCGCGTTGTGATGATTCCTACCAGGCCCGGCATAAACTCTTAGGACACCTCATACACGGTTGAGTTTTTGCGCCGGTACCAGGCTTCACGCAGATCGCGCAAACGGCTCGCGAGTGCTTCGGGAACCTGCTCGGACAAGGGACGGTGCAAGCCGTACTTGAGCGCAATCCTGCCCTTTGCGGTGAGTGGAATGTAATAGCGCGGCACATCGATCCGCTTAAAGGCATTGCGCTCCTTGAAATCGCTCAGGCTATCGGTTTGCTTTTTACCGTAAGAAAATCGCGAGTAGGTGAGATACCGGACTCCACGGTCCGCGCAACTTCGAACGGCCGCTGCAACCAGAGCATTCGTCGGCGCCTTGTCTCTCTGGCTCACCAGAGAAACAATATTCATCAGCCCGGCCTGAGTCCGCGTCTGATCGAAGACCAGCTTGATAAATCCAATCAGTCGCGCATCGAAATATGCGCCGACAAATACGCTGCTATCGAGATACGTCGCCTCTTCCCGATACACCGTTTCCAGACTTTTTCCGAAGTGCGGAAAGCGCCGCCCCTGCCGGATGGGTGTTTCGTTATAGATGGACCAGATGCCCTCAACAAGCTCGCTGGAAAAATCGACCTCACGGAGCACAACTCCCTTTTTCTCTGCCTGCTTTGCCTTATTCCTGGCTTTGAATCCAATCTGCTTGGTCCACCAATTCTCAAACGTGCTGATCTCCAGCCCGGCAAAGTTGTCCCACTCCATCGCATACGGATAAAGCGGCTTCGTCTCCGGCAGCCGCTGGAGAAAGGTGAAGAGATCGGCTCTTCCCTTCAGTTGAGCCAAGCCCGCATCAATCTGCTCGGTCGGCTGATCCAGAAACTGAAACATATCTGCATCTAGACGGGCGATCTTCACGAACCCGCCGCGCATCTTTATTAACTGACCACAAATTTCCACTGAGCGCTTCCCAAATTCTGAATGAAGTGGGTTGGCGGAGAGGGGTAGGATTTGAACCTCCGGATGAGCGAGCCCATCACGACCAGTCAACTGGTCGCTGCCTTAGCCAACGGCGACCTCTCCGCAACTTGATTGAGTCAGGGTCAACCTAACTCGAAACATAAGGCTGGCGTATCGGATTAATATGCAGCAATCCAAGGAGCCGACCTGCATGATACGAAAGCTTGAAAAGACAGATCATAAACTGCGTCTCACCCCGAATCAGCGCAAAGGGCAAGAGCAGCAGGTAGATCGGCGCGGACACAACAGCCTGAGCCAGACGTAGGGGCTGCAAGCCATGATTGCGTTGCGCAAATATCCCGCGAAAGAGAGCACGCCGAACAAGGAAGCCGCGCTTCCATCGGCTCGGTGGCACAAACTCGCGGACGCCGGCCTCATGACACCATACAAACTCACATCCTCGTTCGATGCAACGACGGAAGAAGTCCTGATCCTCACCGGATAAGCATGCCGGATTGAAGGGTTCGCCCAGCCCCTCGAGAATCGACCTCCTGAAGAGCACGTTTCCGGTCCTGCATTGGCGCCACTCCAGCTTCATGCCCGTAGGATGCGTGGGGCGGTCGAAGAAGCCTCCGCGCTTTACCCATTCCGGAGCGCCAGACTCGAACTCAGGATCCACCGGCCCAAGCACGCCCGCCACGTCAAATCGCGTGATTGCGCTCCACAAGGCAAGGAGCCATCCGGGCGGCGGGTACTCATCGTCATCGATGAATGCAATGAAAGATCCCTCCGATGCCGCAACAGCCCGGTTGCGCGCCATCGCAATGTTTTGGCGCGGCTCCAGATGATAAGCAATCGCGATGGGAACGCGCTTCCTGCTGGCTTCCACAACCTCTCTGGCGCTTCCCGCTGCATCGTTATCGACAACCACCACCGAGAATGCGAACTTGCCGTTGGTCTCCTGACAGCCGAGCGCATCCAGCAGTCGCTCCAGCAAGGCCGGCCGCTTGAAAGTGCAGATGCAAACGCCAATATGGGAGATGGATCCATTCATCTTGATTGTCGGTCAGTATTCTGCTGCAAAAATCCTGTAACGGTGTCGCCCGCGCAGATTGCGCTTTCATTGTTGGTTGTCATGCCGCAGCATCCTTCCACCTGGAAGGGCACGCCTGAGGCGGCTCATCTGTTCCTTATGAATAAACTTTCGAACCGATGGATCGAGTTGGGATTCGCCACGACTCAGCGCCGACCACAAATACCCAGCTCCAAGCGCGGCGCCACCAAGCAGAATGGGCGCTTTGGTCATCTGGTATGCAACCCGCGAGACCTCCCAAAGGGGATGGTTGCCGAGTGAATGATCCTTCATCCCCATCTTAAATCTCGCCTGCACTTTGCCGCGCTGCGCGGTGCCCATCACGCGAAGATGATTGCAGACGCGCTCTGGAAATGTTCTCGTCTTCCATCCCTGCATGCGTGCCATCACAACGGCCAGATGATCGATTCCTCCACCCTTCATCGGCCGATAGCCACCAATCGCTTGAAAGCACTCGCTCCGAAACATCTGGCAGCCGCCCCAGACATTCTCGATGTTCGAGAATCGATAATCGTACTGCATGCTGCCCTCGCGAAAGGCCGGTCCCCAAACGCCAAGGATTTGGTCTTCGAGCGACCTCGAAAGCAGATACTCAAAATGGTCGGCGACGATTTCGACATCTGCATCCAGATTCACGATCACCTGGGGATTGGCCTTTGATGCGATTTCCATCCCCGCATTGAAGGCATGCACTTTGCCCGCGAAGTTGCGACCGTTCCGCTGGCCAAGTGAGATCACATGAATCCAATCGAACTGGTCCGCGTATCGACGCGCAATCTCTGCGGTTTGATCCGTAGAACCGTCATCGACGATCACCCACTTCGCAGGCGGACAACTTTGAGCTGTCACGCATCGCAGAGTACGCTCAATGAATTCGCCCTCATTGCGGGCAGGGGTAACAATGACGTAGACCGGGAGCTGTTTCATTCCGTTCCATGTTTCCGGATGATTTTGCGAGTCACAATGGTTCCAGCCTTACGATGGTCGCAAAGACGCATTCGTCTCGATCAAGCGCGGAAGACTCGCTATACGCCGGTGATGACGCGGCTCACTGCAGGAATTACGCCGACATGCGGTTCAGTGATCGGGCCGCAGGACATCTTTTCCACAAAGGCTCGAATGGTGAAGATGACGCGCTCGCGCTGTTCCTCTGTCAGCTGTGGATACATCGGAAGAGAGAGAATCTCGCCTGCGACCTCCTCCGTGATCGGAAAGTCGCCCTTGCAGTAGTTCAGCGAACGATATGCCTTTTGCAGATGAAGCGGAACTGGGTAGTGGATGCCGGTTCCAATCTTATGCGCCCTCAGAAACTCAATGAGAGCTTTGCGCTCGCTTGTTCGGATGACATAGAGATGATACACCGGCTTCGATCCCTTCATTTCTCTTGGACACCCGATGGTCTGCTCGTTCTCGAGTCCGCGCGTATAGGCCGACGCATGCCGCGCCCGATCGCTGTTCCATTGCGCTAGATACCGCAGCTTGGCGTGGAGAAAACCTGCCTGCATGGCATCGAGCCTGCCGTTGTATCCCTCAATGTCGTGATAGTACTTTTCGCTTTGTCCATGATCGCGCAGCATTCGTACCTTTTGCGCCACGGCAGGATCATTCGTCGTGACCGCGCCACCTTCGCCGCAAGCACCAAGATTTTTGCCAGGGTAAAAGCTAAATGCTGCAGCCATCCCTACCGAACCGGCCTTGAGCCAGCGGGCCTGCTTTGCAGAATAGTACTCTGCGCCATGAGCCTGACAGGCGTCTTCAATCACACGCAATCCGAATTGGTCCGCGAGCGCCATGATGCCATCCATATCCGCCATCTGACCATAAAGATGGACCGGCACGATAGCAGTCACAGGCCGACCGTTCCTCAAGCTGATCAGAGACCCGGAATCATCGCGAATGCACTTCATCTCAAGGAAGCGCTGTAACATGACAACCGACATGTTATAAGTCGTCTCGTCGATGTCGACGAATTCCGGAATGGCCCGACATTGCGAGATGGCTTCTGTCGTTGCAATGAAGGTATGCGGAACGGTGATCACAACATCTCCCGGCTTTACACCGCTCGCCATGAGGGCAAAGCGCAAGGCATCCGTACCGCTGCTGATTGCAATTGCATGGCGGGTACCGCAGAACGAAGCAAAATCTCCCTCGAATCTCTCAACAGCTTTGCCACCAATGAAGGTTGCGCTCCGCAGGGTGTCATGGAAGATTGTGGTCAGTTCATCACGCAACTCCTCATGGGGAGTGACTAAATCAAGGAATGGGATTTCAGAGTGGTCTGTCATAATTAGCTCCATTGCTGCATCATTCTGGACGGTTCCTGGCGCGGACCAGGGCCTGACGGGCGCTGAATCGCCTGCACTTCTACTTCGGTCGAGTGAAGTTTTCACGATCGCCAAGCCGGACATTGTCCTTCTTGGAGAAGTAGATCGCTTCGTTGTGCGCTTGTTCTCTTGCCTGTATGCGGTCCAGGTTGGGGAGTGTTTGTTCGAACAGAATCCTTCCGTACTCTAGCGACCGCTTATAGACGTCGATTACCTCATCAAACTGCGGATAGATGGAATACTTAAGCTGAGCAATAATCGGACCGTCATCAATGCCCTCGGTAATCTCGTGGATGGTGATGCCGTGCTCGATCTCTTCGTTCTTCAGAGCCCAGTTAATCGGTGAGACGCCGCGGTAGCGTGGCAATGGTCCATTATGAAGATTGATGATTCTTTCGCATCGGTCGATGAACCAGCCCTTAATGATCTTGTCGTAGAACACCGAAATGACCAGCGGCAGTTTGCCCTCACCAACGGAAAGCGCAGGTATGTCTTTATATGCTCCGGATTCGACCACGGGCACATTGTTTGCACGGCCCCAGCCTGCAAAGGAATCCGTCCAAGTCGGCTCAGGAATCACCGGCACAATGGTGCTCACGCGATAACCATTGGATCGTTGCAGGCACTCCGATACTTCGATGGCAAGCTTGCCCTTGCCCATGACAATGACTTCTTTCACAGGTCCCCCATTTGGAGTTGTTGTTTGGTTTGTTGCAGAGATGCGTCGGAAGGGAAGCTTGCGGGTGTGCCGCTTTAGAGATAGGTGAGCGCGCCACGCTGCTTCATGGAGCGGCTTGCTGCTTCAAGCATGTTGACGACGCGAAGCCCGGCTTCCCCATTGTTAAATGGCTCGACCCCGCTTGATGCGCACTCTACGAAATAGGTAAGTTCCCGGTGCAAGGCCTCAGCCTGTTCCAGCTGCGGGGCCCACATGTCCCCCGACCGGTAACTGACAAGCAACTTGTACACGCCTTCCTGATTCGTGATGTTGATGCCCTTGTCATAAATCTTGATTTTTTCGTCTGCCTCAAGATCGTTCCAGACGAGCATCCTCTTTTCCCCACCAATCAGCGTGGTGCGCACTTTAACGGGAGACAGCCAATTCACGTTAATATGCGCGATAACCTTGTCCGGAAAATACAGGGTCATAAAGGCAATATCTTCATGTCCATTGAGATGTTCCTGGCCAGTTGCCACAATGGCTTCAGGCTTGGCGCGCAGGAGATGATCCATGATCGAGAGATCATGCGGTGCCAGATCCCAGAGGACGTTCACATCGTGCTGAAAGAGCCCAAGATTTACACGAGTCGAATCGTAATAATAGAGCTTGCCAAGTGAACCTTCATCGAGCAATTGTGCAATCTTTCGCACTGCGCCCGTAAAAAGGAAGGTGTGATCGACCATAATGATCAGCTTCTTCCTCTGCGCCAACTCAATCAGTTCTTCGCCCTGGCTGCGGCTCACCGTGAACGGCTTCTCTACAAAAACATGCTTGCCGTTTTCGAGAGCTTCCTTCGCAAGCTCATAGTGGGTCCACACAGGCGATACGACGGCGATTGCATCATTGTCCGCGGAGCGCAGGACTTCATGCGCATCCTGTATCACTCGGACTCCTGGATATGCCTTTTGCGCCCGCTTTCGCGCTGCCGGACTAATCTCCGCAATTGCTGTTACCTCTGACCCTTCCAGATTCATCAGATTTCTGACTATATTCGGCCCCCAATAGCCGAAGCCGATTACCCCAAATTTCATATAAATACCCACTTTCCCGCACAGCGAAGATGAAGCTCCCCAGTGCTCCCGGTCTGCCCAGGTTTGGTTGTTTGCTGAGTTATTTTTTAGAGGAAATCAGAGCGCAGATTGCTTAATATGCACCTGAACCGCGAATGACGGCGAGTGGCGTGCGCAGAAGAATTTTGATATCGAGCCAGGGAGTCCAGCTCATGGCGTACCGCAAATCCAGACGAACCATCTCGTCAAACCGGACTGTGCTGCGGCCCGTCACCTGCCATAGTCCAGTGATGCCTGGCTTCACTTCCAGAATTCTTCTCCGATGCCAGGTCTGGTATGCCGACAGCTCATATGGAATCGGAGGACGAGGACCCACGAGCGACATTTCGCCTTTCAATACGTTGAAGAATTGCGGTAGCTCATCGAGGCTCGTACGTCGAAGAAATGAACCCACGGGCGTGATTCTCTTATCGTTCGTTAGCTTATAGACGGGCTTTGGTCCGCTGGAATTCGCGCCTCCACTCTCCTGGTTGCGAATCAGCCCTGTAACAAACTCCTTGTGCACACTGGCATCATTGTTTGAATACATCGACCGGAATTTCAGAAAGGTGAAGCATTCACCAAACTGCCCTACGCGCTGCTGTCGAAAAAGAATCGGCCCCTTGGATGTCAAGCGGACCATTACTGCAATCAGAAGGAATAGAGGCGACAGCAAGACGATAACAAGCAGGCTGACCACGACATCAATCGATCGCTTAATCACGAGACGAAGCTTATCCTGCTCACTCTTCTCGACGAGGTCCGGATAAAGCGCCACGTTGCTTGGCGTGCCCGCCCTGCTATGGTCCCATTCATCCGGAAAAAAATGAAATGTGACTTTGATCCCTTCATAGTCTTCATCCAACAGCTCGTCGCGCAGTGCTGCGCTCACACGCTTCATTAACGTCGCTGAGAGGGTTCCGCGATCCTTCACAAGCAGCTCTGTGAACATGGCGCCAAGGACTTGCCCGCTCGCATACCATCCAATGGTGTCGGTATCTCTGCTGGCCTGAAGAAGCGCACTGGCAGCCTTATCGAGAACATCCTGCGTCTTGGCCAACCCATTCGGATTCTCATATTCCAGAAGCATCAACACAAAGGGATTTCGCGACCGTTCGGTGCGCTTCCGCTCGACCGCAATGAGCCGCTTGAAAGCCTCTTCGTCAAGGATTCGACGGTCGCCCACAGGAATAGAATCCAGAATCGGATTTGAAATATGTTTGGGTGTACTCCGCCGTTGGGTTGCCATATTCCCTCCTCTAAAAATACTTCGGCCAATCCTGCCGCACGCAACAATCGCAGTTAGCCTTCGAGCCATGCAACACGCTTTTGCAAGCCTGAATCACCGTTCTAATCCGCGCTCCCCATGGAATCCGTTCCCTGGTAGGAACGATAGTAGTATCCATCTTGTTCTTCCATGCTTGATGAGTTCAGCAGGGCTCCGATCAGCTTCCCCGGCTCAATGGCCTCCAACCCTCGCGCGAGCTTCCTCTTTTCCGTCACGCCCTGACGCGCAATAAGCAGGACGCCATCCGCCAGTCCCTTCCAAAGACTCGTATCCGCAAGAGGCAGCATCGGGGGAGAATCGATGATGATGACGTCGAAGAGGGCATCCAACTGATTCAGAAGAGCGCCAAGATTCCCATTTTGCAGCGTATCGGGAGCAAGTACGACTTCTGGTCCGGCGGGCAGAATGTGCAGATCCAACCCTTCCAGTTTGAAGATGCACTCGCTGAGATCGACTCCGCCTTTCAGCCAATTGCAGAGCCCTTGAGGTGGACGAATACCAAAGATCTGCGCCTGGGTTGGACGCCGAATATCCCCTTCCAGAAGGAGCGTTCTTTGCTTGGCGCGCCGCGCCAGGGTGCATGCCAGATTTGCAGCCGAGACGCTTTTTCCTTCTTGAGGCTTCGTGCTCGTGATCAGGATGCGCTTCAGTTGGCGCTGCTTCCGTAGGTGGCGCAACCGGACACCCAGGAGATGGAATGCTTCCACTGCTGGGCTCTCATTGCCCGGTAGACACACCAGCCGGCCTTCTGGGTCAGGGTGAATCGTCAAGGTGCCCAGCTTTTCAAAAAAGCTATCGGCTGCCTGGCTCGGGTAGCGCTCACGAGAGACGGCCATGCCTGCTGACGGAGGCTGTCCTTCAGCCTGCTCAACGAGCAGGCCTCCCGGGACGCCATCCACTCCAACCTCGGAATCCGCCTCGAGAGCAATTGAAACCTCCCGTGCGTTATATCGGCTTTCCGCTTCCCGGAGAAGTTCACTCACCGCCTGCGACGCAACGCCCCCGTCGCCCCTGCGCTCAGCTTCTGACTTCTGCAGTGCATTAAAGATTTGGCTCATGATCCCTCACCTGCGTCTCAGCCTGCATATCAATAGGTTCTAATTTCCCAACTGGCTGTTGTAGCTTGGCGTAAAGCTCCAGCAGTAGATTGCTGGGGGCATCGCTCTCTAAATCCTCGATCACATCGTCTGCGTCCTCAAAGCTCGCGTCGGACAGATGAAAGTCATTTGCCACCTCGGTCACCACCTCCGGTGGAACTGCAGGAAGGGAGCGGGCATAACACGTGATCAAGGAATTCTCACAAATGGTATTGATCAGCCGAGGCAGGCCTCTTGAATACCGGAAGATCTTCAGAATTGTAGCGTCAGAGAAGATAGCCTTTGCCGACGGGTCCAAGCCGGCGATGCGCATACGTTCGTCGATGTACTTCTTTACCTCTTTGGGGCTCAGCGCTCCCAGGTGCGCGCGAAGTGCAATGCGCTGCTTCAACGGCCTCAACTCATAGGAGTCTAACTTCTCATCTAACTCCGGCTGCCCTACCAGAACAATCTGGAGAAGCTTCTCATCGTTGGTTTCAAGGTTGGAAAGAAGGCGAATCTCCTCAAGCAATTCCGAAGAAAGATGGTGCGCCTCATCGATGATTAGAACAGTCGTCTGGCCGGCAAGGCCACGCGAGGTCACGAATTTGCTGAGGTCCAGAAGCAGCTTTCCTTTGTTGGAATCTGCAACGGGAAGCCCGAAGTCCGACAAGGTGTAATAGAGAAGCTCAGTGGATGTGAGACGACAGTTGAAGAGATAGGCGTAGGCGATATCCCGGCTTTCCTTCAAGAGGCGCAGAAGGCAGCGAAGCAGCAGCGTCTTTCCTGTACCCACCTCGCCCGTCACAACGATCACGCCCTTGTGCTGGCGCACGCCATAGTACAAAGCTGCCAGAGCTTCATTGTGCCGGCTGGTGGGCACAAAGCACGCTGGGTCGGGCGTCAGGTCGAATGGATTGCGGGAGATACCGAAATAGCTCTTGTACATGAACGCTCGCGTCTATCCACGGATCAGGCTGTATGTGGAACCAGCCAGAATGACAACAAAGACCAGAATGGCCGTACACCACCCCAAGAATACCTTCCGCCGTCGATGCTGCGTGTCTTCCGGAGTCGGCACATCGGGCACCTGCGACAAAATCTCGACCGGCAAAAGTGCCTTCAACTGCTTCTCACTGTGAATGCGGTCATCCAGCAACTCGGTGATGCCCACAAGTCCAAGGCCGAAGATGACTCCGACCACCAGGCCCAGGCCGCAGAATTTCAGCCGGTCTGGGAAATCAGGTTTGAGTGGTAAGGTCGGCGGATCGAGCATCGTGAATCGCTGACCTTGCTGCATCTGTTCCATGCTTGTGGCCATGGCAGACTCATTCATCTTCTTCAGCAAGTCATCGTAATTTGCCTTCGATTGGTCGTAACCACGGGTAAGGTCAGCAAGTTCCTGCTCGTTGGCTGGCTCCTGATTCAGACGAGCCTGGTAATCTGCGATGCGCCCATTCAAATCAGTAATCGTTCGTTCGCGATTGGCGATTTCAACTTGATTCGCATGGATCTGTCCCTGCAATTGCAGAACAGGGGCACTCTGGTTCATTTCATTCGGATCGACACTCTTCGTGGTACTGCTGCCTTCCTGGCTCGCCTTTCGCCTGGCATCGGCAATCATTTGATCTCGGATCTTTTCCGTTCGCGCAATCTGATCCTTCAGCTTCACTACATCCGGATAGCGATCCGTGTACCGTGATCGAAGATCCGTCAACTGGGTCTGAAGCTTTTCAAGGTTCTCATTGACAGCCACCAATTCCGGAGAGACCGGTACACCTGCCGTGGGCGTTCCATTCACCGGTCGATACTGCTGCAGCAGTGCCTGCAAGTACACTCGCTGCTGCTTGGCCGTATTCAATGCGTCCTGCTCGTTTTGCAATTGCTGCTGCAGTCCGCTCAGAATCTGAAGATTGCTCGCCTGCTGGGTGGGGAGGGCACCCTGGTGCGTCGACTCAAACTCCCTGACTTTGGCTTCCTGCGCGGAAAGCGCACTCCGCGCGTCCGTCAGTTGGCTCTCGATAAACTTGGTTGTATCCTCCGATTGTTGCTGGCGGACACGAAGATTCTCGTTGATGAACAGCGCCGTCAGTTCGCTCGTCACCTTCTGGGCCACGTGCGCATCACGGGCGGAAAACGAGACGCGGAAGGCTGTGATCTCTTCGTTGTGCGCATCCCGGACCAGGTCGATGCTGATGTCCTTGCGCATCAGGGCCACCTTGTCGTCGGGCGTCATCGAGGCGTGCGACCGACCCTCATACAAATGGAGCTTGTCGATAATCAACAGCAGCCGTGTTCGACTTAAAATCTGCTGCGTGATGCTCTGGAGTCGATCCTGCAAATCGTCGTTAATGTTCGGCACCACGTAGTTCTTGGGCATCGTGGGCTGCTCAACCAGAATCAGGGTGCTCGACTTGTAGCGCGCTGGGATAAACCACGTCGACCCCCACACCAGAAGCCATCCTGCAAACAGAGGGAGGAGGAAGTGCATGTGTCGGCGCTTGAGCAGATCGACGTAGCGCTCAAAATCCGGTTTCGACTCTTGTTGATCTTCCGCAGTGTCAATCATTGCTATCTTCCTAGTGGCCTGCTGAACTGGTAGGTCAAGGCAACGGTAATCTGGTTGCTGTCCGGAAAGCTCGAGAGATAGGCAATCCCGGAGTAGCTTTGATGAAGGCGCTGATAGATTGCCTGCACGTTGAAATGCTCCGACAAGATATGCGTCACTGCCCCGTTTGCCGTGAGTGTGTGCCCTCCGGGAATCGTCTCGGGCAGCTGGGGCGTGGCATTCTTAAGCACGTAGTAGGTTGCGCCGGCGGTTGCATTCCACGTCTTTGCAATCACCCAACGCCCTGTAATGCCGCCTGTATCCGTTGTGTACGCTCCCAGAAGCCCTCCGCCTCCGGTCACAATGCGTGAGTAATTTCCGGATAGGCTGGTGCGATTTGACTGCCAGCCAAAGCTCACAGTCAACGCTGGCTCCCAGGTTCCAGGCTCACTCAAGCCGGGTTCAGTTGATTTGAAGTACTGCGGGCCCGCAAGGATGGAGGCGTTGAAATGCAAGCCCAGATACGTCGTGAAAAAGACCAAAACCGCGTTGCTGTCGGTCGTCGTCGCAACCGGGCTGGTGGTGATATATGAATACTTGTCGATCACGCCTAAATATTGGCGCAATGAAAATCGCCGACTGTAGAACCCCGATCCGGAATACTCCGTCGAGTCGAACAGACCTGGAGCCTGTGAAAGATTGGGATAGTTAAACAAACTCGTCTCGCCCGAACCTCCTACCATCCCGTTGAGTCCGAACTGGTAGGTCATCTGCGCCGATGCATCGTTCATCAACTGATTGGCAAAGGGCGCTATAACGATTGCATTCTGGCCTGGCGTCGGAGATGCAACGATGCCGCCCTGCGACACGGCTGGCTGGCTGAAGGTGTTTGAGTTCTGCGCAAAGGTATCGGCAACGCTCATAATCAAGCGCGGACTCATGCGAACTTCCCAGTTCACATTTGCATTCTGCGCCACGGCATTCAGCTGCGTTGTCTTCTGATAAAACGTAAAGCCCGGACTGTATGAGAGGGTGCGATGCTGGCGCGGCGTCGTTTGATCCAGCATCACCATCGGGAACACAGTATAGATCTCATCACTCAACGGAGCCGGGCCATAGCCCGCCAGAATGTTGTCGTTGTAAGAGCCGTTGAGCACAAGGCCCAAGCGTAGAAAGTTGGAACGTTCCTCTCCGATCGTCAGCGTCGGATAGGCCGTCCCGCTCACCGGCGGAGGCACCATCATGCGTTCGTTATCGTCCGGATTGACCACGCCACCGACGGCGCCTGGCTCCACTTGCGACCATGCAGGACCGGCAAATAGCACGAGAGCCAGAAACAGGAAACGTATCTTCATAGTGAGCTCAGGGCACAATGATGGTGTCATTCGGCCTTAACTCGATGTCACCACTATTGCTCTTCCCCTTGATGAAATTCTTGTAACTGAAGGGAATGCGAATCTGCTTCCCATCCGGACCTTTTCTCAGGACATACACCTTGTTTTTCTTGGCGAAGTCGCGAAAGCCTCCCGCGGCTGCAATCGCATCCACCACCGTGCCTGCAAGCGAAAGAGAGTAGGAACCCGGCTTCAGAACCTGTCCAAGAATATTGAATTTCTTGCTGTTGATCTGCTCCACCATCACGGTGACTTCGGGATCCGAAATATAGGCTTGAAGTTTTTCCTCGATCGCGCGCTCCAGCTGCAGCGGCGTTTCCCCCGCGGCCTGCACTTCGCCGACCAGCGGCAAGGAGATCTTGCCATCCGAACGCACCGGAATGGACCGGGACATCTCCTTTTCCTTCCACACATTGATCGCCAGCACGTCGTCGTTTCCGATCAGATAGCTGTCGTTGTGGGGCTGCTGACCAGCGGCCGGACCATTGGTCGCCTGTGCAGCCGCATCTTTGTTGCCCTTTTTCTTTAAGAGCCCGTACGACGCGCCCTGGCCGACAAAGAGCAGCAGCAACACCAATGCGATGCTCAAGCGTGCCGCATTCTTAAGGGGATTCCTCATGTCTACTCCCGTTCGAATCCGTTTCATCATTGCCGGGGAAACCGGCTCATTCACATTGCCAACGGAACAGGTGTCAGTCGATCAGATTGTGCAACTCGTGCGATTTTCCGCCGCAGAACCAAACCCTTCACACGCAGATCCCATTGGTCCAAGCGGCGGCAAGGCTCTGCAACTGTGCCTCACGCACAACTGGGGCTCGCGATTCCTTCAGCTGCCTTGGATCCGACCCCGAAAAGCACGCTCTCACGCACAGCGCTCCGTCCAAAATTCATTCCCGGTGCAGCTTCCTGCCTGGCAGGCTCCACATCCAACGCATCGATTTCGACGGCCACAGACTGCGCCAGCATTTGCACGGAAATCACGAGACGACACAGATTCTTCTTCCGCACCAGGATTCCCTCGACTCCCGACATCGCGCCACGCACAACCCGCACTCTGTCTCCGCTTTTCAAATAGGGATGCGGCTCCATGCGCATCCGACCATCCACCGCCGCTCGAATCGCTTCCATCTCCGGCTCTGGAATCAGCGCCACTTTCTCGCCATGGCAAAGAATCGAATGGATTCCCGGAGTCGTCACCACCTGCAACTTCCGATCCCAACCGCCGCGTAGAAAGACGTAGCAAGGAAACAAGGGCAGAATCAGCAGTTTGTTGCGATCCTTCCAGCGGCGCACTGTTTCATACACCGGAAGAAAGACCTCAAATCCTTTTGTGGTCAGCATGGATGCGACGGTTTTCTCATGCTGGTGGCGCGTATACACAGCCCACCACGAGTCCCCCGGTCTCTCAAGCGCCTCCGATTCCATTCGCTCAGTCGCCTTTACGGTCCCCATCCACTACCACCCATTTATTTGCATTTTTTGATAAAGCTTCGCCCTGTGACTCACAGTCACGCTTATAAATTACACCCTCAAACAACGTTCATCAGCCGCTCGCATCGCGATCGTTGACACAGTTTCGTCATCAAATCGCATCCAGCCCGACCTGCCGGCTTGCTCACCGAACTGCGAACCTCAACAGCGTATCGCTTTGCAACGGTTCCCCATATCCCCCTGATGCGTCATTGCCATCAGCCGTGCGCGATGAGTTAATGGAACACTCATTCCACCATTTCACGCCGTTGTGCCGCAGATTCATTGACTTCCACCGACACGACAAAAATAGAGTGCAAGTCGTTTGCCATTCTTCCGGCCCCATCGCTCGTTCGGCGACTACTTCCAATTACCTTGATTTATCAGAGACTTAGAAAGGGATCATCCAATCCACTCAAAAACTGGACATCTCATGTATGCAAAACCTTGCATACTCTTTGCGCTGTTTTGCAAAGTCCTGTGAATCAGAAACTTCTCTTTCATGAACTCGCCGAAGAATCCCCTGAAATGTCCGCAAACCCAGTTCGATTCACATGGGTATCCACTGTTTGGGAATTGAACGTGAAAATGCTGCAGGTCTCCGATCACCCTGGCGCTGAAACTCAGGCGCCAAGCTCCTGCCGGATTGCTTCCGCAATCGCCTCTGCGTGTCGCTGCATCAGCGTCTCATCTTCCGCCTCGATCATGACGCGCGCCAGCGGTTCCGTGCCGGAGTATCGAATCACAACCCTCCCCGAATCCTTCAGTTGCGTCTCTGCGGCATGAATCCGCTCGGTCACCGCAGGAATCGCGTCAAGCGGCTTCTTCTCCCGCACCCTCACATTCACAATGACCTGGGGAAATACCTTGAGATCCTGCGTCAATGCGTCGAGGCTTTGCCCGTTGCGTGCCATCAGATCCAGCACAACCAGCGCCGTCAGAAGCCCGTCTCCCGTCGTGGCCAGATGCGGAAACAGAATATGCCCCGATTGCTCTCCACCCAGCGCCGCGTCGTGAGCCTGCATCTGCTCCAACACGTACCGGTCTCCTACCGGGGCGCGCAGCATGCGGATTCCCGACCGCCTCAGCGCCGCCTCAAGACCCATATTGGACATGGTGGTCGCAACCACCAGATCGCCCGTCAAGAGCCCGCGAGCCTTTAGATCGCGCGCTGCCACCAGCAGAATTGCATCGCCGTTGACCACCTTGCCTTCAGCACCGGCCAACATGCAGCGGTCCGCATCGCCGTCAAAGCTGAGACCGACATCGGCCCCGCGCGCGCTCACCTCTGCCGCAACATGCTCGGGATGCAGCGCACCACATCCTTCATTGATGTTGCGCCCATCTGGGTTCACATGTAGAAGAGTGACTTCTCCCCCCAGGCGGCCAAAGAGATCCTTCGCCACGGCACTTGCTGCACCATTGGCGCAATCTGCCACCACTTTGAGCGCGCCCAGATGCAAGCCGGGAACACTCCGAAGCAGGAATGCGATGTAGTCCTCGCGCAGCGACAGGTTCTCCGGGACAGGGCTCAGTTGAGCCGGATCGGGAGCAGTGACCAGTCCGGCGTGATGCAGGATTTCATCCTCCATTGTCAGTTCCAGCGCATCCGGAAGCTTGAAGCCGTCGCTGCCGAAAAGCTTGATCCCGTTGTCCCGCCACGGATTGTGGGATGCGGAAATGACAACGCCCGCCTGAAACCCATGCTGACGCGCAAGATAGGCCACAGCCGGCGTCGGCACTACCCCTGCGCTCTCCACTGCGACGCCGGCCTCGCTCAGTCCTGCTGCAACCATCGCAGCAATCCATGGTCCTGATTCCCGCGTATCGCGTCCGAGTAACACACGCGGCTGGTTGCTGATGCGGCGCAAAGAATGCCCGAGCGCGACACCTGCCGCAAACACCGTCTTTGGCTCCAGCGGTGGCTCACCGGCAATCCCACGAATTCCATCTGTTCCAAAAAGTCGTCGTGCTTTTACTGAACTCATGGCCTCACTTCGCTCTCGTTCGTCTCTTTTTTTGTTTTAGCGCGGGCGCAACACCCGGCTCGGTGCGGCTCACGGATTCCACCCGGCTGGCAAATCGACCGTCGTGCAGCCGGGTCGTCACACAATCTCCCTCCGCCACCTGGCTGGCGGAGCGCACCAGTTGCCCTTCCGCATCCAGCACCAGGGCGTAACCGCGGCCCAGCACGGCCAGCGGCGACAACGTCTGAAGCCTGGCATCCAAGGCCGCCAGCCGCATTCTCAGCCGCTGCGCTCCTTGTTCCTGCAGGCGGTCCAGCTTCTCGCGGCTGAATGCAAGCCTCTCTCGCGCTCTCTGCAACCTTTGCCTCGGATCGTGCCGCAGCATCGCACTGCCATAGCCGGCAATCAAACGCTGCTGGTACCGCAGCTTCTCACCCATCGCTACATCCATTCGGTCTGTCAGGTCATCGAGTCTCTGGGCCCTCCGGTGCAGCATCGTTGTGACGCGCAGCTGCGCTCGCTCCACCGCCAGCGCATCCAGATGCCGCCGCGCCCGTAAGAGCTGGTACCGCATCGCGCGATCCAGCCGCTCCCTCTGCTCTGCCAGGCGCTCTCCAATTCCGTGGAGTGCGCCGGTCACCAGTTCGGCTGCGGCTGAAGGAGTGGGCGCCCGCAAATCCGCAACGAAATCGGCAATTGTAAAGTCCGTCTCGTGGCCAATCGCCGAGATGATGGGCAAGTTTGACCCCGCAATCGCTCGCGCCACCTTTTCGCTATTGAATGCCGCCAAGTCCTCCAGAGATCCGCCTCCACGCGCCAAAACAATCAGATCCAGGCATTGCAGGCCATTCAGGTCTTCAATCGCTGCCACAATCTCCGCCGGCGCACTCTCCCCCTGAACCGTGACTGGATAAAGCATCACATCAAGCTGCGCATGGCGGCGCTCAACGATCTGAAGGAAATCGCGAATCACAGCTCCCGTTGGGGAGGTGACGATGCCGACGGCGCGCGGAAATGCCGGCAATGCGCGTTTGCGCCCGGCGTCAAACAAGCCCTCCGCCTTCAGCTTTTCACGAAGCTGCTCAAACGCCAGTTGGAGCGCCCCCGCACCGAGCGGCTCAATCGTTTCGCCCACCAATTGCAGTTGGCCGCGCTGCGCATACACGCTCACCCGGCCGCGCACCAGCACCTGAATGCCTTCTTCCGGGCGGAAGCGCAATAGCCCCGCCTGACGCCGGAAGAGCACCACCGGAAGCTGCGCTTCTGCGTCTTTTAACGTGAAATAAAGGTGTCCGGAGGGCGCTGCGCGCAGGTTCGAAACCTCGCCTTCCACCCAGACATCCATCCACTCAGCTTCGACGCGCCGCTGGAGCTGTTCCACCAGGGCGTGCACGGGCCACACCCTGCGCGTGGTCTCACACTCCTTGAAGAGAAGATCCAACTGTCGCGGTTTGCCGGGAACGGAATGCACATCCCGATTGTAATGGCCGGATTTCGCGGGACCTATCGCCACTCCGCGATCATCAGTCGCAACCGCGAAGCAATCTCAGACACGCGTGCGGAGGCCGCTGGATCAGGCCTTGCCGCATCCGAAAAGAGTCCCTCCGCTTCCCGCGCCAAAAGCGTCCCCTCGGAAAGCCCAAAACTGCCCAGTACACCGGCCAGCTTGTGCGCAGCCGCAACGCCCTCAGCACATTCGGCTGGAGCAAAACTCTCGTGCAGCAAAGCCAGTGACGCCCGCTCCAGCACGAGCACGCGCTCCTGCATGTGTGGCAGAAACCTTGCCCACAGAAGCGTCATGGCGTCTTGAACGGAAAGCGGACCGTCTTGCTGCATGCTCTTTCCAAAAACTTCAATTCCAGCCCAGCGCATTGGCGATCTGATTGGATAGCGTGAGCGGGTCAAATGGCTTCACCAGCACCGCTTCAACCCCGATTCCGGCAAACCGCTGCCGGTCGCTGGCCTGCACTTTCGCCGTCAGAAAAAGAACTGGAATCCGTGCTGTCACCGGATTGCTGCGCAGTTCCCTGAATGTGGAAGGCCCATCCATCCCGGGCATCATCACATCCAGCAGAATCGCATCCGGCTTATAACTCGCCGCGCGCACCAGTCCCTGCGCGCCGGAGTTTGCAACCATCACTTCCCACCCGGCAACGTTCTCCAGACTCATTGCCGCAATCTCGCGAATGTCATCTTCGTCATCGATAATTAGGATTCTGTGCCGCATTTCAATATCCCCCAACAGCAACGGATCCGCCGGTCTCCAGTCCCTGAGTGCTGCTGTGGTCTCATCCATCCACACCAGCTGCGGCCTCAACCCCACCCCGGTTTCCGTTCTCCGCCGGTCCTCGCTTTCTTCCTTTATGCCTCCCGCAGGCTCGTCTCGTCGGGTAGGCTTTCATCCAGTTGCTTTGTATTCCGCAAAATTGTCAGAACCAGTGTCTCCAGTTGATGCGGCTGAACCCGTCCCCGGGCCAGCAACCGCGCAAGTCCCTTGCCCAGCTGCACACGATCGGCTATGGAAAATTCGCTGCCAGAATAAATCAGCAGCGGCATCCTGCCCAGCATTTCCTGCTCACGCAGGCGGTCCACCAGGTTGAAGGCCTCCCCACCCGCAAGTCCAATGTTCAAGAGCAAAACATGGGGCCTGAACCGCGCGCATTGGGCAATCGCTTCGCTGCGCGTCCGCGCAATCTCCACTTTGGTCTTTTCGGTGGTGACCGCGTGGCTGACGGCCTGTGACAGGCCGGCATCGTCTTCCACGACAAGAATGCGCAGCAGCTCGCCCGGACCGGAAACGGCCCGCGCCAGCTCGCCCAGAGCAAGGTCTTCCAAAGTACGCGAGCCATCTCCGTTGGACGGGTCATGCTGTATCGCTTCGTGATGATCAAGGCTCAGCAGCACCAGCGGCGTGTGAGACTCCGGACTCGTGCGTCGAAGCTGCGGCAGCACTTCCCATCCATTGGCGCTCGCAAAGGATCCGTCAATGACAATCGCCTCCACGCCATCATGTGCTGCATGGATCGTTTGCTCGGCAGTGTCGGTTTCGACGATCCGGTAACCATAGTCGGCCAGCTGAGCTCCCAGAACTGGACGCGTCGCAACGGTTGCGCTTGCAAGCAACACCATCCCCTGCCCCGGCGAGTCAATGCTTCCCGCCGGCCGCTTGCCGGCTGCAGCCGGGTGGTAGGGTAGGAACACCCGGAAGGTCGACCCGCGTGATGGATTCCGCTCTGCCCAGATGCGGCCACTGTGCTGCGTCACAATCGCGCGGCAGATCGCCAGTCCAAGCCCGCTGCCGCCTTTCTGACGGGAGTCCGACGCATCCACTTGCTGAAATCTTCCAAAAACAGCCTCCAGCTTGTCGGCCGGGATACCGCGCCCCTGGTCGATCACAGCAAGGGTGACACCGCTCGATCCAGGACGCAGCATCACCGAAACCGCAGAGTTCGGTGGCGAGAATTTGACGGCATTCGACAGCAGGTTCGTGAGCACCTGAAGCAGTCGGTCCGGATCGGCCATCACCTCAACCTGCGTCTTGTCATGAATCAGCATGACACCAGCCTGCTCCGCCACCAGCTGCATGCCGTCAATCGCCTGTCGCACCAGATCCGCGAGTTGCACAGATCGGAAGACCAGAGGCTCCCGCCCACCTTGCGCACGCTCCAGATCGAGGATGTCATTAATCAGCCGGACCAGGCGGTCTGAATTCGTCAAGGCAATCCGCAATAGATTCGTGGCTTTCTCGCCCACCTCACCGAGCATGCCCGATGTCAGCAGTCCCAGCGCACCTCGGATCGAGGTCAGCGGCGTGCGCAACTCATGGCTCACCGTGGACACAAATTCATCTTTCAGCCGGTCCAGCGCAAAGCGCTGGCTGATATCCCGGAAGCTCAACACCGAGCCCGAAAAACGCCCCTGGTCCATGATCGGATTGAGGAAGTACTCAGCCGGGAATCCCGCGCCATTTGCCCTGTAGATCGTGTTCTCGCCCGTCGATGGCATGCGTTGGGCGGCAGCTCGACGGAGCGCGCAATCTTCACCGCATTGCTTGCCCGCGGGCGCCGCGCCATGCAAAAGATCATGAGCCGTCTTGCCAATCAGGCTCGCAGCGGGAGCACCTAGAAGTCGCGTCGCCGCAGGGTTTGCGAACCGCACTAATCCATTCCGGTCAATTCCGCAAATTCCATCCGCGACCGAGTGCAACAGGATCTTCTGCTGCCGGCTTAGTTCCTCTGCGCGCTCGCGCTCGCGCGTCCGGGCAAGCATCTGGCCCAATGAAGAAGCCACCGTCTCCATCGTTGCATCAATCTCAACATCCTCGCGCATTCGCAGATGGCTATAAAACTCAAGCACGGCCAGAATCGAATTGCCAACCTGCACCGGCGCGGCCCAGCCGGTAACCATGCCGCGCTCCACGGCCGCCTGAGCCCGCGCGCTGCCACGCAATTCTCCAAGTTCTGTGACCCAGACCAGCCGGCCTTCTTTCCATGCACGACCCGGCAATTCTTCTCCCAGGCCCAATGGCACAGCCATGCTCTTCTGAATCAGATCTTCAATGTTTTCTCCCGGCAATCCCCAGGCCGCGCTGAACTCCAGATGCTTTTCATCCTGGTTCACATCCCACTTCACGGCCATGTCCCAACCCTGCGAGACGCAAAGCGCCTCCAGCACACGCACCGCCGCCGCATCAGCGGTGAGGTTCTCTCCCAGAATCTGGCTCACCAGTAGCTGCAGAGCAAGCCGCTGCTCCCGTCGCTTCTGCTGGGTCACATCGCGCGCCAGGCATTGAACCGCCATGGCCTTGCCCGCGCGCCTGCGCTGGTGCAGGCTCAGCTCCAGCTCCACCAGATGGCCATCCTTGCTCTCGTTCCGCAAGGGTGCGCGGTCAATTGTCTCTCCACTCAGCGCACGCCGCAGCAGCGCAGCAGCATCCTGCCGGGTTCCAGGTCCAAAGGCCTCTTCAAACGTGGCTTCCTGGTCGCTCGATCCATCCGCTCCGCCAAAGCAACGCTTCCATGCCGGATTCGCGTAGAGAAACCGGCCCGTCAGATCGAGCGTCGCAATCATCTCGCTCGAGTTCTCAAAGACATCTCTGAAGCGATCACGCGTCTCGCGCTTCAGCAGCTCTTTACGTCCCACCACTTGTTGAACAACAGCAACGGCCACAACACCAACGGGATCTCCGTCACGATTTCGCAGGGCGGAGATGAACAGCCGCGCCGGCACGAGACTTCCGTCCTTCTTGCGCAACTGTGTATCAATCGCCGGCGTGAGACTCGGCGGCAGGCAACGCACAATCTCCTTATATGCCTCAATCCGTGCTTCGGGAGTATCCTCCACTTTGCGCTCAATCCCGCACTGACGCTGTAACTCGGCCACCAGCCGTTCCGCCTCGCCCTGCCCCAGCACTTCGCCGGTTCCGCGCAACTCCGCCAGTTCCTCCGCGTGATATCCAAGGACTCGTTCCGCTGCAGGGTTGGCGTAATTCACCCGCCCATCCAGCCCAATGGACAAAATGATGGGCCCGGCCGATTCGAGAAGATCCTTGAATGGATCGCCCGCATACCGCATCGCGGCTTCGCGCTCGGCAGCATTGTCGGCAAGAAGGCGCATCGCCACAGCCGCCGTCAGGCCCATGGCGGTCATCAGCAGCAGCCAGTCAAAGCGAGGTCCGGCCTCGAGTCGCGCAGTAATACCTCCGGCCGCCATCGCCAGCGCGAGCACGGCCAGCGCAGACCACGTAGACGGAGAAGCCTCGCGTGCCGCTTCCTTCACTTCCCTGGCTTCTTCACTCTCCATGCCGCCTGCCTTCTTTTGGACCGGTCCCTCTTAAACAACGCTGTCCTTTTTCCTGCAAACAACCCCTTCGACTGAAGATCTTTCCCATTCTAGCCGGGTCTCGTCGAAAAACTGCATAACGCAAAAGCGTCAAAAATCGTTCAGACAGTTACCTTTGGAGCGTGGATGGGGCGCCCAGGGCCTGACGCCGTCGGCACGGTCCGCATCCTGATCTGCCACAGAACAACCCGTTCCACGAATCCGATAGAAACCTTTGGCTCTTTACCTTACGCCTCTTTACCGCAGGGCACAGAGCAAAAAGATCTGTCCCGTACTCTGCCGAGTACGACCTCGCCTTTGTCCTCACAAGGAATGCGCGCGACCCACCCCACATTGGCCCATGCGCCTGTCTTGGACGATTGCACATCGCCCAGCGCCATTCGTCCTTATACTGGCTGCATGCGCCATACATCTTTGGGCTTGAACCGCTTTTGTCTGCTCGTTTGCGTCGCTTTGCTCGGCCTGAATGCCCCGCACGCCCACGCCTGGGGCGACGAAGGTCATCGCCTCATCAACCGGCTCGCGATCCTGAACTTACCGCCCGACGCTCCCGCCTTTCTGCGCGCACCCGCTGCCCTCGACGAAATTGAGTACCTGGGGCCTGAACCCGATCGCTGGCGCTCCCCGCTGGAACCGGAGCTCGTCGCGGCGCAGGCCCCGGAGCACTTCATCGATCTGGAACTTGCCGATGCCCTCGGCCCCCTGCCGCAGAAGCGTCTGGACTTTGAAGCCAGGGTCTTCGCCAACGGCGAGCGGCCAGAGCGAGTCGGACTGCTGCCCTGGCAGACTCAGGAGATCTGGGAACGCCTGAAAGCCGCCTTCCGCGCCTATCGTCAGTTGCAGGCTGCCCACAAAGACACCGCACCGGTCGAGCAAGCGATCATCTTTTACGCGGGATGGCTCGGCCACTACGCCGGCGATGGCTCCCAGCCGCTTCACACGACCATCCAATACAACGGCTGGGTCGGCCCCAACCCGAACGGATTTACCACGGCGCATACAATCCACTGGGAATTTGAAGGGCCCTTCGTCGCCGCCAATCTCCGCGCTCCCCAGATTCAATCCCTCATCGCGCCCTTCCATGCCATGACTGGAGACATCTTCAACCCATTCGTCGACTACCTCCGCCAATCGGCGACGCATGTAGACGAGGTGTACATGCTTGAGAAATCCGGCGGCTTTGTCGGGGCGGGAACTCCGCAGTCTCGAACCTTTGCTGCGCAACGACTTGCGGCGGGAGCTTCCATGCTGCGCGACCTCATCGAAAGCGCATGGCTTCAGAGCGCGACGCCCGCTCCGCAACGCTGATGCCTGATGTAGCCGTCATTTTCATGCACGACGCGAACCATGAAGTGCAACACCGTGACCGCCGGAGCATGCGCGCTCCCCGTTACGAACGTGACTCATTCAAGCGAAACTTCGTTGTCACCCTACCAGCGTCATGCTCCAATGGCAGAGAACCTGCCTCCGCGCTGCTGCCGGAGCCGGGACAAAGGGAAGCCCTTGCATGAGTGAGCCGGAACAAGAGAACACGGATCAGCCCGCATCCAATTCATCGCATCCAGATCGACCTGAGCAGGTTGCAAGCACATCGGGCTATCACGGCGAGTTCTTTACCGAGACGCCGCCGCCAGTGTCGCAAAAGACACCAGCCAGAAGCTCGAAACAGTCGCTTCCCCTGGTCTGGATCGGAGCCGCCCTGCTTGTCTCCCTCCTTGGAGCCCTTGTCGCGTTCCATCATTCCGGCGAAACTCCCGCACCCGACTCACAGGACCTTGGCGATGGCGTCTTCAAACCCGCCGGCCTGCGGGGCCACATGCAGGTCCGCTGGGATGGCAAGTTGCATTACCAGGTGCAGATTCAGCCGATCGACGCGACCACGGAGCCCGGCTTTACCTATGTCCTTAGCAATCCACCCCGGCCCCTGGAGCTGACCATCCACCTCGTCGACTCCTCCGGCTTTAATCTCTGCCAGAAAGACATCCTGATTCCCTGGGATCCAGCCCGTTCTTTACCCGACATTTCCGCGGAGCCACCCACCCGCGGCGGAAAGGCCGCCCTGATGCGCTGGCAACAGGAATCGGCCATGCGACAGGCGCAATTGACGAGTCTTGAGGTGCAGGAACAGGCGCGCGAGCGCGGCCAGGATCTCTTCCAGCCGCAACTCGATCCGGATGGCAACATCACCGCACTGAATGCGCAGGGCGAAGTTCCCTGCTCCAAGCAGGCATTCAAGCATGTGGACTTCTGGGAGATCTCCAGCAACTTTCCCACTCTCGAAGAACAGAAAGCCCTCATGAGCCGTCAACAGCAGAAGATCGACGAGATCGCAAAGCGAACGCGGCAACAAGCTCGGCAGAAATTCACGAAGAGGTTTGCCTCCGCGTTCTACGTGCAGGGCGATGAACACATCACCGGCTACGATCCATCCAACGGAACACTCATCACGGGTCCCGGAACGACGTTCGTCGTGACCCATCCATCAGACCGGACGCTTGCCGCCCAATGGGCAGCAAGCTCCGCGCTGATTCATTACAAGTGTGGTCAGCAAGCCACGTGTGTCCTCACACATTCCGGCTCCACATCAGCCATCTACGCCAAGATGAATGAATAGCCGGTTCTGGCCCGCTACTCCGCGTTGTCAATTTGTGCGCGCTGCAGCTTGTCCGAGTAGTCGACGTAAACCGCTTTCCACGTCGTGAAGAACTCAATCGCGCCCAATCCCTCGCGATGGCCGTTGCCCGTCTGCTTCACGCCGCCGAAGGGCAGATGCACCTCAGCGCCAATTGTCGGCGCATTGATGTAGGTGATGCCCGCCTCAAGATCGCGCATTGCAGTGAAGGCCCGGTTCACGTCGCGTGTATAGAGAGCCGTTGAAAGACCGTAGTCAATCGAGTTGGCAATCGCAATCGCCTCGTCAAACGTTTCGAACGCGATCAGACACACCACCGGCCCAAAGACCTCCTCGCGCGCAATCCGCATCCCGGCCGTCACGCCGCCAAAAACGGTCGGTTCAAAGAACGTTCCTTTGCTGTACGCGCCGTCGATCAGCGGCTTGCCTCCAGCCAGTAGCTTTGCGCCCTCAGACACCGCAATTTCCACATATTGTTTGGAAGTCTCAATCTGGCCCGCATTCACCTGCGGTCCAACTTCAACCGACTCGTCCAGCCCATTGCCGACCTTCAGCTTCTTTGCACGCGCCACAAACGCATCGGTGAACCGCGTCGCAATCCCCTTCTGCAGCAGGATCCGGCTCGTCGCTGTGCAGCGTTGGCCCGTCGTGCCGAACGCGCCCCACAGCGCGCCGTCGAGCGCCAGATCCAGGTTGGCGTCGTCCAGCACAATCTGCGCATTTTTGCCACCCATCTCCAGCGATACCGGCTTAAACGTTGCCGCTGCTCTCTGACCCACCATCGACCCCACAGAACTGGAGCCCGTAAAGCTGATCGCGCGCACGTCCGGATGCTCCACCAGTGGCGTGCCGGTTGCGCTGCCGCTGCCGCTCACAATGTTCACCACACCCGCCGGCAGTCCCGCGTCCACCAGCGCCTGCACCAGGTTGTATGTGGAAAGCGGCGTATCCGTTGCCGGTTTGATGACGCACGTATTGCCCGCAACCAGCGCCGGAAACAGCTTCCAGCTCGGAATCGCCATCGGGAAATTCCACGGCGTAATCAGCCCCACTACGCCCAGCGGCATGCGCACGCTCATCGCAAACTTGTTCTGGAGCTCGCTCGGCGTGGTCACGCCAAAGAGCCGCCGTCCTTCGCCCGCCACATAGAAGGCCTCGTCAATGGCCTCCTGCACGTCGCCGCGCGTCTCCGCCAGCACCTTGCCCATCTCGCGGGTCATGTCGCGCGCATATTGTTCCTTGCGCTGCTGCAGCAGCAGGCCTGCCCGCACCAAAATCTCTGCCCTCTTCGGTGCGGGAACCAGCCGCCAGCTTGCGTACGCCCTCTTGGCTGCAGCCACCGCAGCCTCCACGTCTTCGGCGTTCGATGACGGAAACGCTCCAACGACATCCGTGTGGTCCGCCGGATTCAAGTTCAGAATGGTCTTGCCGCTCTTGGCCGGCACCCATTCGCCGCCAATCAAATTGTGGTATGTACGATGACTCATCATTTTCCTCGATCGCGCCGCTTCTGGTTGCTCGTTCTTACAAGCCTCTCGGCAGGCGCAATCCATGAGTCTAGCGCACTGCCATGACTTTTAGCATGGTCCCGCGACACGTCCGGCAGCCATCCCCGACCCGCTAGCCGTACAATAATGAGGAGGTAGATCCATTTTCAATGTCATCGAACGGTTATCCATCCCGCTCCTCGCGGTCGCACGGCCTGCGCTCTCTTTTCAGCATGTTTTCCAGCGATCTGGCGATTGATCTCGGCACGGCCAATACCCTTGTGTACGCCGCCGGCAAAGGCATCGTCGTCAATGAGCCATCCATCGTCGCCATTAACAAGAACACCGGCGAGGTGGAAGCCGTGGGCAAGGAAGCCAAGGAGATGCTCGGTCGCACCCCCGGCAACATCGTCGCCATCAAGCCCATGAAGGACGGTGTCATCGCGGACTTCAAAGTCACCGAGAAAATGCTCAATTACTTCATCCAGAAGGCGCACAACCGCAAGATGCTCGTGCATCCGCGCATCGTCATCGGCGTGCCCTCTGAGATCACGCAGGTGGAAAAGCGCGCCGTCGAAGACTCCGCCTATCGAGCCAAGGCCAGCGAAGTCTACCTCGTGGAGCAGGCGATGGTCGCCGCCATCGGCGCGGGGCTGCCCATCACCGAGCCCGGCGGCAATATGGTCGTTGACATCGGCGGCGGCACCACCGACATCGCCGTCATCTCGCTCTCTGGCATCGTCTACTCGCGCTCCGTCCGCATGGCCGGCAACCAGATGGACGAGGCCATCACCAATTACCTTAAGCGCAAGTACAACCTGCTCATCGGCGAACGCACCGCCGAGCAGATCAAGATGGAGATTGGCTCGGCCTTCCCGCTCGACAAGCCGCTAACCATTGAGATCAAAGGCCGCAATCTCATTGAGGGCGTACCCAAGACCATCACGATCGACGACAGCGAGATCCGCGAAGCGCTCAGCGAGTGCATTGCCGTCATCATGAACGCCATCCGCGTGGCGCTCGAACGCACTCCGCCTGAACTCTCCGCCGACATCAGCGACCGCGGCATCGTCCTTACAGGCGGCGGCGCGCTCATCAAGAATCTCGACAAGCGCATTCGCGAGGAAACCGGATTGCCCGTCTCGGTTGCCGACGACCCGCTGGCATCTGTGGTTCTTGGCACCGGCAAGATGCTCTCCGACTTCCGCCTGCTGCGCAAAATCAAGATCGATTAAGCCGCGGGCTGTCGCGGCAGGCATCCGCATCTTCCCCGCAAGCGGCTTGCATCGACACCGAGCTTGGCTATGGAACCCTTCATCGTCCGCTATCGAAACCTGCTGGTGCTGCTGGCTCTTTTGGCAGCCCAGATCGTCGGTCTCGCCGTGCAGGTGCACCGGGCCGGCAACGGACGCATGAGCCTTGATCCCCGCGACTCCGGTGGAGTGCGCCTCATCCGCCTCTGGGCCGACGCGCTCGTCTCTCCACCTGAAATCTTCATGCACGCCACAGGCGGCGGCATCGCATCCCTCTGGCACAGCTACGTGGACCTCCGCAATGTCCGCCGGCAGAATCAGGACCTGCAAAAAACCATCGACCGCCTTCGCCTGGAACAAGCCGCCTTGCTGGAAGACGCGCGCCAGGGCCAGCGTCTCCAGGCCCTTCTCCACTTCCAGGAAAAATACATCTATACGACCCTCGCGGCACAAGTGATCGGCTCCAGCGGCACGACACAGTCCCGCGTCTTCTACATCGATAAAGGCGCCGCGGACGGCCTCCAGCACGATATGGCTGTCATTGCTGAGGGCGGCATCGTGGGCAAAGTCCGCGACGTCTTCCCTCACACCGCGCAGATCCTCGTCATCAATGACCAGTCTTCCGGCGCCGGCGTCATCCTTGAAACCACGCGCATCCGCGGCATCCTGCGCGGCAATGCCGAGGGTCAACCTCAGATCGTCGGCATCATCGCCGACAACCGCATCAAGCCCGGAGAGCGCGTCCTCACCGCGGGCGGCGACCAGATCTTTCCCCGCGGCCTGCCGGTCGGCGTCGTCGACAAGGTCGTCCGCGATCCCGAGCGCGACGGCTTCATCAACGTCATCGTCAAGCCCTACGCACCCCTCGACCGCCTCGATGAAGTCCTCGTGATTACCTCGATGGAGCCGCGATTCCCCGCTGACCAGCAGCAGGACATGGCGGAAAGTGAGGCCATCAAGGGCGCCGAAGTCCAGCAGGAAGAGGCGCAAAAAAAGGCGTCCACGATCATGGCCGAACGCCTGCCCGGCCTCACTGAGCCCAATCTGCCGCCAGAGCAGCAGCCGCTCAACGACAGCACGCCGCCGCCGCCCATCGCACATACCCTCCAGCCCCTGCATCCGGATCGCTTTACACCCGGTTACACGCCCAATACCACACCCGACGCGCAGAGCGGACAGTCCGCCGCCAGCCCCGCCCAGCCCCAGCAGAGGAACCCCTAACCATGCCGGTGCTCACCGCAACCAGCCGCCGCGAACTCGAGATCCATCGCTTCCCGGTACTCGTCTATGCTCTCGTGCCGCTTGCTGCTCTTGTGCTCCAGGCGTGGCTGCCGCGTATCCTCGGCCGCTACGCGTGGTTCGATCTTCCGCTGCTTGTCGTCATCTATTTCGCCCTCGGCCGCCCCAGTCCCATCCAGGGCACCGTCATGGGTTGCGTCCTGGGCATCTTCGAGGATGCCCTGACCCAGCACCCCATCGGCATCAACGGCGTGGTCAAGACGCTCATCGGCTTTTTCTCATCCTCTCTGGGCGTTCGCGTCGACGTCGACAACCATACCGTTCGCGTCCTGCTGGTTCTGTCCTTCTCACTACTCTCCGGCGGACTCTACTTCTTTGTCTATCGCGTCCTCCTCGGCCTCTCAATGGACTGGAGATGGCTCGACGTGCTTCTCCCCGCGCTGGGCAACGGCCTGATCGCCCTCGCGATCTTTCCTCTGCTTGACCGTTTCCGCATCCACGACTGAGCGCCTCGCCCCGGACATTCCATCCCGTTCGCGGTATCCTGAATAGGCAGGCAGAATGGTTTTTGACAGCTCCACACGCGGCGAAAAGCTCCCCAGCGCCAAGCTGACAGCCGTGCAGTACGGCATCCTCCTGATGATGCTCGCTCTGCTGGCCGGGCTCTGGCGTCTCCAGGTCATCGGTGCCGACAACTTCCGCGTTCTCGCAGAGCAGAATCGCATTCGCAAGGTTCCCATCCTCGCTCCCCGGGGCAAGCTCTTCGACCGCGAAAACCGCCTCATCGTCGACAACTACCCCTCAGTCTCGTGCTTCCTCGTCCGCGAGCAAGGTCGCAACATTGATGCCGATCTGCCTCTCATCGCGAAGGGTCTTGATCTCGATCTCGAGCAACTCCGCGCCACTCTGCGCCGCTACCGCAGCGCACCCGGCTACCAGCCCATCCCCATCAAGCAGGAGGTCACGCCCGACGAGCAGGCCTTTATCGCCGCCCATGCCGGTGAGCTTCCCGAGCTTGAAACCATTGACCAGGAGCGCCGCCTCTATCCCAGGGATGGCTTCGCCTCCCACCTCATCGGCTACGTCGGCGAAGTGAGCGAAGAGATGCTCAACGACCCCCGCTTTGCCGCATACGAACCCGGCGATGTGGTCGGAAAGGCCGGCGTCGAAGAGAGCTACGACCAGGTCCTGCGCGGACAGGATGGCTCGCGCGACGTCATCGTCGACAGCCGCGGCCGCGAAGTGGGCTATCTGCGCACCCAGCACGCCATCCCCGGTCAGGATCTGCGCCTCACCATCGATAACGACCTACAGCGCGCCGCAGAACTCGCCCTCGGCGACCGCGAAGGCGCCATCGTCGCCATGGACCCCCGCAACGGAGAGATCCTTGCGATGGTGTCGCACCCCAGCTTCGACCCCAACGACTTTGCAGTGCGCATCGATCGCTCCGCATGGAACAAGCTCGTCACCGACCCTGAGCATCCTCTGATGAACAAGTCCATCCAGGCGCAGCTTGCCCCAGGGTCCACCTTCAAGATCCTCATGTCGGTCGCAGGACTGGAAGAAGGCATCGCCCAGAACCTTCACGTCTTCTGCACCGGCGGCGCCAACTTTTACGGCCATTACTACCACTGCGACGAGAAGCACGGCGCCGTGGACATCCACAACGCCATCCCCTACTCCTGCGACACCTTCTACTACACCCTCGCCGACAAGCTCGGCATCGACCGCATCGCCCGCTACGCCACTGAATTTGGCTTCGGCCAGAAAACCGGCATCGACCTCCCCGGCGAACAG
>JAKAJO010000059.1 GCA_021813745.1 Acidobacteriota bacterium | reverse complement strand
GATGCCGGGCGACAACGTGCAGTTGACGGTGGAGCTGATTACGCCGGTGGCCATGGAGAAGGGTCTGCGCTTTGCCATCCGCGAAGGCGGACGCACGGTCGGCGCCGGAACCATCTCGGAGATCATTAAGTAAGGGACTGAGGGGCAAGGGACCGAGTCCTTTGCCCCAACAACAAGTCGGGCCGGGGAACAGGGCTGCAGCACGATTGCTGCCTGAAGCAAAGCGGAACTGATTGCCGGATCGGCGAGAAAATTCAGGCGCGCGGGCCACATGAGGCCAGACCCGCGGGGAAGCTGGGAGCAAATGGTAGGACAGAGAATTCGAATCCGGTTGAAGGCGTACGACTATCGCGTACTGGATACCTCGACCGGCGAGATTGTGGAGACGGCCAAGCGTACCGGAGCATCGGTGGCGGGACCGATTCCGTTGCCGACGATCAAGAACAAGTACTGCGTGCTGCGTTCGCCGCACGTGGACAAGAAGTCGCGCGAGGCGTTTGAGATTCGCACGCACAAGCGGCTGATCGACATTCTTGAGCCGACGCAGCAGACGGTGGACGCGCTGATGAAGCTGGATCTTCCAGCTGGCGTGGACGTCGAGATCAAGGCGTTTGAGAAATAGCAACTGCGGTGCGGCAGACGCGCCCTGAAGAGCGCCAGCCTTCGCGATTTCCTGCGAAGCAGATGCAAAGGTCCGGAAGGACCCCGGCAGTGCGATGGAACGAGCATCGCATGATGAGGTGAGGACGAGATGGCAGTTACGGGAATTTTAGGTAAAAAGATCGGCATGACGCAGGTCTTCGACGAGAAGGGCGAGGTGCACCCGATAACGGTGCTGCAGGCCGGCCCCTGCGTGATTACGCAGCTGAAGACCGCGAGCAAGGACGGCTACGATGCCGCGCAGATCGGCCTGGTGGAGTTCGTGAAGGAGTCGCGCATCACGAAGCCGCAGAAGGGGCATTTTGCGAAGACAGAAGCGCCTCCGGTGAAGTTCATCAAGGAAGTGGATGTGGAAGCGGCTGCCGACGGCGGCGCGGAGACCAAGGCGGGCGATCGCGTGCTGGTGGACATCTTCAGCGACGCGAAGTTTGTGGACGTGATCGGCACCTCGAAGGGCCGCGGGTTCGCGGGCGTGGTGCGCCGGCACAAGTTTGGCGGCGGACCCAAGTCGCATGGCCACATGTTCCAGGTGCAGGGCTCAATCGGCGCCTCGAGCTTTCCGTCGCGCGTGTTTCCTGGGCAGCGCATGCCGGGGCACTTTGGCGTGGATCAGATTACCGTGCGCAATCTTCGGATTCGCGGGATTGATCTCGACGAGAATCTGTTGATGGTGGAGGGCGCAGTGCCCGGCCCGAAGGATGGGTACGTGATGATTCGCAAGGCAGTGGCTCCGCCGCGCGAGCGTCGTGGATTCGGTGGATCGGGTACGGTTGATCCTCTGAAGGCTTCGAAGAGGGCGACGGCGAAGCGCAAGTAGAACCTGCGGTGCGGCAGACGCGCCTTGTGGCGCACGAGATTCGAGCCAGATCAGAAGCTCTGGCGGAAGAAGAAGACGATGGCAAAGGTTGATGTATTGAACTTGAAGGGCGAGAAGGTGGGCTCAGTGGAGCTGGCCGACGCGGTGTTTGCGCCCGACCAGGTGAACGAAGCTCTGCTGTGGGAGGCGGTGAAGCACTACCGCGCCTCGATGCGCCAGGGCACGCACGCCACCAAGAACCGCGCGCTGGTGGCCGGTTCCGGCAAGAAGCTGTGGAAGCAGAAGGGCACGGGCCGCGCCCGTGTCGGGTCGGTGCGTTCGCCTCTGTGGCGGCACGGTGGTACGGTGCACGGGCCGCAGCCGCGCAGCTATGACTATGCCTTTCCGCGCAAGAAGCTGCTGGGCGCCCTGCGCTCGGCGCTTGCGGCCAAGCTGGCCGACGGCAAACTGACGGTCGTGGATTCGCTTGAGATCAAGGAAGCGAAGACCAAGCTGTATCGGGATGCGCTGAACCATCTGGATGCCAAGCGCACGGCGCTGCTAGTGGAAAACGGCAAGACACTGACGCAGGCTCTGGTGCTGGGCGCGCGCAACCTGAAGGGCGTGGAACTGGTGCTGAATAACGAGGTGCATCCCTACGATCTGCTGCGATACGAGCGGGCGATCTTCTCAAAGGCCGCCATCGAGCAGCTGGGCGAGGCTCTCGCGAAATCCGTGTCCAAGCGCAAGCTGGCACAGACGGAGGCCGCATAAATGCCGACACTTTATCAAGTGATTCGCCGCCCCCTGATTACCGAGAAGGGGCTGGGCGTGAAAGAGACTGAGGGGACGCTGGTGTTTGACGTGGCGCCCGAGGCAACCAAGACCGAGGTGAAGCAGGCCGTGGAGGCACTGTTCAAGGTGAAGGTGGCCGCAGTACGGACGTCGAACGTGGCAGGCAAGGAGCGCCGCCGGGGCAAGTTTGCCGGCTACCGCCCGGATTGGAAGAAGGCATACGTCCGGCTGAAGACCGGCGAAAAGATGCCGGAGTACGTGAGCAACCTGTAAAGACAGCGTTAAGCTGCCAGCCTTCAGCTTTTTAGAGTAGGCACGAAGGCCAGGGTGAAAGCAAGAGTTGAGTTTGAGCAGGACGAGCTGAAGGCAGAGGGAAAAGAGCTGACGGCTCGTTAAGGACAAAGACGATGGCAATCAAGACATACAGACCGGTAACGCCGACGCTGCGCTTCCAGACCTCGCTGGTCAACGACGACCTGACGACGGACAAGCCGCATAAGCCGCTACTGGTGACGCGCAAGCGCACGGGGGGACGCCGCAACTCGGGCGACCTGACGATCCGCCACCATGGCGGCGGGCATAAGCAGAAGATTCGCCTCATTGACTTCAAGCGCGACAAGACGGGCGTGCCGGGGCGCGTGGCGACGATTGAGTACGACCCGAACCGCTCGGCGCGGATTGCTCTGGTGCACTATGCGGACGGCGACAAGAGGTACATTCTGCAGCCGGTGGGTCTGCAGGTGGGGGCGACGGTGACGTCGGGACCCGATGCCGACATTCTGGTGGGCAACGCGCTGCCGCTCAAGAATATTCCTGCCGGCACGACGGTGCATGCGATTGAGCTGAAGCCTGGCAAGGGCGCGCAGATGGCGCGTTCGGCCGGCGCGCAGGCGCAGCTGGTGGCCAAGGAAGGCGACTATGCGCTGCTGAAGCTGCCCTCCGGCGAGACGCGCAAGGTGCTGGTGGAGTGCATGGCGACGATTGGCCAGGTGGGGAATACGGATCACGAGAATGTGGCGATCGGCAAGGCTGGGCGCAACCGCTGGAAGGGGATTCGCCCGACCAACCGCGGCGTGACGATGAACCCGGTGGATCACCCGCATGGCGGCGGCGAAGGCAAGACTTCGGGCGGCCGTCACCCTGTGACGCCGTGGGGCCAGCCGACGCGCGGCTACAAGACGCGCAACAACAAGCGGACCGATGTCTTCATCGTAAGCCGCAGGTCGAAGTAGAGGAGCGGAAGGTTTATGGCACGTTCGACAAAGAAGGGTCCGTTCGTGGACACGCACCTGACGGTGAAGATTGAGGCGCTGAATTCGGCGAACGAGAAGAAGGTTGTGAAGACCTGGTCGCGCCGGTCAACGATCTTTCCCGAGTTTGTGGGGCACACGATCGCGGTGCATAACGGCAAGAAGTTTGTGCCGGTTTACGTGACAGAGAATATGGTGGGCCACAAGCTGGGCGAATTTGCGCCGACGCGCACGTTCAAGGGGCATACGGCGGGCGGCAAGGCCGAGGCAGCCGCCAAGGCGAAGTAGAGCGAGCTGCGAGCAGCAGATTTTCGAGGAAGAGACGATGGCAGTCGAAACGAAGGAATACCGGGCCGAAGCCAAGTTCCAGCGCGTGTCGCCGCAGAAGGCGCGGCTGGTACTGGACCTGATCAAGGGCCGGAGCGTGCAGGAAGCGCTGGAGACGGCGGCTTTCACCAAGAAGCGGATTGCTCCGGTGGTGCACAAGCTGCTGACCTCGGCGGTGGACAACGCCAAGTATGTGGCTGAGGAAAAGGGCATCGACCTGGATGTGGACAACCTGTATGTGAAGCAGGCATTGGCGAATGACGGGCCGCGCATGAAGCGGATCCGCCCTGCGCCGATGGGCCGTGCCTTTCGCTATCAGCGCAGACTGGCGCACATTGTGGTGTCGGTGGCCGAGAGGAACGATGGCTCAAGCCTGGTGACCAAGGCTGAAGAGCCGGTAGCTGCAGAGGCCAAGCCGGCGAAGAAGGCGAAGGCGGCGGCTCCAAAGAAGGCGGCTCCAAAGAAGGCGGCGGCGAAGAAGGCTGCGGCGCCCAAGGCAACCAAGAAGGCCGAAGAGTAGGCCGAAGAGAGTTTGAGGGAAGAATTATGGGACAGAAAGTCCATCCTTATGGTTTCCGGCTGGGAGTAAACAAGCCGTGGCGCTCGCGCTGGTACTCGGAGCGCGACTATGACAAGCTTCTGGTTGAAGATGTGAAGCTGAAGGCCGAATTGCGCGAGAAGCTGAAGGCTGCCGGCGTGAGCTCGGTGGAGATTGAGCGACCGGGCAACAAGCTGCGCTTCCTGATTCGCACGGCGCGTCCGGGCATTGTGATCGGCCGCAAGGGCGCCGAGATCGAGAAACTCAAGACGGAGCTGGGCAAGCGCACCAGCCGCGAAGTGTTCATCGACATCATCGAGGTGAACAAGCCGGAGCTCGATGCGCAGCTGGTTTCAGAGTCGATTGCGCTGCAGTTAGAGAAGCGCGTGAGCTTCCGCCGGGCGATGCGCAAGAGTGTGGATTCGGCACTGCGCTTCGGCTGCAAGGGAATCAAAGTGCGCGTTTCGGGCCGTTTGAACGGCAATGAAATCGCACGCTCGGAGTGGTATCTGCAGGGGCGTCTGCCGCTCCATACGCTGCGCGCGGATATCGACTACGGCTTTAGCGAAGCGCAAACGACCTACGGCGTTATCGGCGTGAAGACGTGGATCTACCGCGGCGATATCTACGAGCAGAAGCGGCGTCAACCGCCTGCTGCGGGTGGGTCGGGAGTGTTTTAACGGCAGTGGACAGTGACCAGTTGTCCGTGGTCAGTGTTCCTGCGGGGTTGAATCGTAAGTTTGGGCAGGGTTGGTTGCCAGAGGCAGCCAGAGTGATGGAAAGGCCAGTCCGGGCAGGTGTGAACTGGCCACTGTTCACTGACCACTGATCGCTGTTTTCGAGGATTTCGTTATGTTGATGCCGAAGAAAGTGAAGTTTCGCAAGCAGCAGAAGGGCAAGCGGCGCGGGAAGGCGTGGCGTGGATCTTCGCTGTCGTTTGGCGAATATGGCTTGAAGGTGATGGAGTGCGGCTACATTACGGACCGGCAGATTGAAGCCAGCCGTATTGCGATGACGCGATTCATCAAGCGCGGCGGCAAGATCTGGCTGCGTCTTTTCCCGGACAAGCCGATTACCAAGAAGCCTGCGGAAGTCCGAATGGGTTCGGGCAAGGGCGCGCTGGATCACTGGGTTGCCGTGGTGCGGCCGGGCAAGATCCTGTTCGAGATGGAAGGTGTGGCGCCGGAGGTTGCCGAGGAGGCGATGCGTCTGGCTTCGAACAAGCTGCCCCTGAAGACGAAGTTCGTGATGCGGCCGGGTGTCGAGAAGGTAGTGGCTGCGAAGTAGCGCGGCCGGAGAGAAGCGATGGAACTGAATAAGATTCGCAATTTGAGCGATGCCGAGCTTGCGGCCCAGGAGAAGACGGCGGCCGAGCAGTTGTTTCGGCTGCGCTTCCAGGTTTCCCTGGGGCAGAACGATGGAGTGAAGAAGCTCCGTGCGCTGCGCAAGGAGATTGCGCAGATCAAGACGGTGGCGCGCGAGCGGGAGCTGGGCATTCGCGGAGCGCAGAAGGATTTGACGCCGGAACCGACCAGCGGCAAGAAGGGAGCCCGATAAATGACGGCGACGACAGAAGCAGCGCAGGCGCCGGCGGCATCGCGGCGCAACGAAAAGGTGGGCCAGGTGGTCTCGACGAAGATGCAGAAGACCATCGTGGTGGAAGTGGAGATGCGCAAGGCGCACGCGAAGTACAAGCGGATTGTGCGCAGCTCGAAGAAGTTCTATGCGCACGACGAGCAGAACTCAGCTCGCGTGGGCGATGTGGTGCGGATCCGGGAGACACGGCCGTTGAGCAAGCTGAAGCGGTGGTCTCTGGAAGAGATTGTGCGGCGCTCGAACCTCAGCCAGATTGAGGATGCGGCGGCGGAAGCGAAGTAGCGGCGGATAGCGGCGAGTCAGGAGAAAAGCAATGGCAGTGCAAATGAGAACCATGCTCGCGGTGGCCGATAACTCCGGCGCGCGCAAGCTGCAGGTGATTTTGCCGCTGGGCGGCGGACTGGGCAGGATTGCGCGGCTGGGCGATGTGGTCACGGCGGCGGTGAAGGAAGCCTCGCCGGACGGCACGGTCAAGAAGGGCAAGGTCGTCAAGGCGGTAATTGTGCGGACGCGCAAGGAGCAGCGTCGTCGCGATGGAACTTATATCCGATTTGACGAGAATGCCGCGGTCGTGATCAATGAGGCGAATGAGCCGGTGGGCACGCGCGTGTTTGGTCCTGTGGCGCGCGAATTGCGCGAGAAGAAGTTTCTGAAGATTGTTTCGCTGGCCCCCGAGGTTGTGTAAAGGCAGCTTTCGGCTGTCAACCGGCAGCGTTCCGTTGTCGTGCCGGGTGGATGGATTGGGGAAAGCAAGATGAAGGGATCGCTGACAGCTGAGAGCTGAAAGCTGGAGAAGAAGATGCCAAGTTTGATGATTCATCGCAACGATACCGTGAAGGTGCTGACGGGCGCTGACCGGGGTAAGACGCAGCGGGTGCTGCGCGTGATTCCGGACAAGAGCGCCGTGCTGGTGGAGCATGTGCGCGTGGTGAAGAAGACGGTCTCGAGCAAGACCGGTCAGAACACCCGCGGCGGCATTGCCGAGCAGGAGTCGCCGATCCACGTATCGAACGTGGCGCTGGTGTGCCCCAACTGCGGCATTGCGCGGGTGGCCATGAAGAAGGATGGCGCGATGCGAGTCCGGTACTGCAAGAAGTGCGGGCAGACACTGCCCACGAAGAAGTAGGGAATTGAACTGAAGTGCTTCCGTAACGGTACACGGGCCGAGGCCCACTCCGAAGGCCGGAAGAAAGAGAGCGAAGCGAGATGGCAGCAAGGCTGAAAGAGAAGTACAACAAAGAGATCAAGCAGGCTCTGAAGAAGGAGCTGGGCATCGAGAACGCGATGGCGGTGCCGAAGCTTGAGAAGATTGTCGTGAACATGGGCCTGGGCGAGGCGACGCAGAACAACAAGCTGCTGGATCCACTGGTGGCGGACCTGGCGGCGATCGCCGGCCAGAAGCCGGTTACGACCAAGGCGAAGAAGTCGATTGCGGCCTTCAAGGTGCGCGCCGGCATGTCGATTGGTGCGATGGTGACATTGCGTAACGACAAGGCCTACGAGTTTCTGGACCGGCTGATCTCGACGGCGTTGCCGCGCGTGCGCGATTTCCGCGGGGTGTCGACGAAGAGCTTTGACGGGCGCGGCAACTACACGCTGGGGCTGCGCGATCAGTTGATCTTCCCGGAGATTGACTACTCCAAGGTGGAGAAGCTGAAGGGTATGAACATCACGATTGTGACCACGGCCAAGGACGACAACGAAGCGCGGGCGCTGCTGCGCCACTTCGGCATGCCCTTCCGGCAGGGCGCATAGGCGCGAGAGGTATTTGAGGAATTATGGCAACTACTGCAAAGAGAGTGAAAGACGCGCGGAAGGCGAAGTTCAGCTGCCGCAAGCACAACCGGTGCAAGCTCTGCGGGCGGCCGCGGGCCTATCTGAGGAAGTTCGGCGTGTGCCGTCTGTGCTTCCGCGCGCTGGCGCTGAAGGGTGAAATCCCGGGCGTCGTGAAGTCGAGCTGGTAGCAAGACAGTTGTCAGTGGACAGTGACCCGCTCGTTTGTGCAAGCGCTGGCCTCTGAGGCAAATCGAGCAGGATTTGACTGACCGCTGATTACTGAGAACTGAAGTCTGGGGCAACTCCCCAAACCATCCCGGCTGGTTCCCGCATGGGCGGGCGAACGGGGGATGAAGGAGAAGGAATGAGTCTGACCGATCCTGTAGCAGATTTTCTGGCGCGCATCCGGAATGCAATCCGCGCGCGTCATCAGAAGCTGGATGTGCCGGCTTCGAAGCTGAAGACTGAGATTGCCCGCATTCTGAAGGAAGAGGGATATATCTCCAATTACAAGACCCAGGAAGAAGATGGCAAGCTGGTCCTGCGCGTGTACCTGAAGTACGGGGGCACGGAGCCTGCAATTCGCGATCTGGCGCGCATCTCACGTCCGGGCTGCCGGGTGTACATTGGCCGCGATGAGATCAAGCGCGTGCAGGGCGGGCTGGGCATTTCGATCATGACCACGCCGAAGGGCGTGATGACGGGCCGTCAGGCGCGCCGCGAGGGCGTGGGCGGCGAAGTGCTTTGCGAAGTGTGGTAGGGCCTCAGTTTTCAGTGAACAGTGGTCAATGATCAGCAATGCTGGATGAGGCTGAGACCTGAGCTTGAGCAAGAGATTGGATCACTGACTGCTGTTGAAATGGCTGCAGTGGAACGCAGGGAGACTCCCGGCGGGACTCGCAAGCCAACAAAGGATTGATTCGATGTCGCGTATTGGAAAGAAGCCGATCCCGCTGCCGGCGGGCGTGAAGTATAAGGTGGAAGGCAACACGGTGCTGGTGGAAGGGCCGAAGGGCAAGACCACTGCGCTGGTGGCAGAGGGCATTCAACTGGTGACCAAGGATGGGCACCTGCTGGTGGAGCGTGAGAGCGACAAGTATGCTGCGGTGCACGGTCTGACGCGGGCTCTGGTATTTAATGCCGTGGAAGGCGTGACCAAGGGCTGGACCAAGGAGCTGGACATTGTCGGCATTGGCTATCGCGCGGAAATGAAGGGCAAGAGCACGGTGGTCTTCACGCTGGGCTACTCGCATCCGATTGAGTTCCCGCTGCCGACCGGCATTGAAGTGACGGTGGACCCGAAGCAGACGCACCTGACGATCACCGGCATTGACCGGCAGAAGGTGGGCCAGGTGGCGGCGGATATGCGGTCGCTGCGCAAGCCCGACCCTTACAAGAACAAGGGTGTGCGGTACACGGGTGAGAGGCTGAAGAAGAAGGCCGGCAAGACGGGCGCCAAGTAAGGCAGCAGGATTTCAACCGAACGGGGCCGCGAGGCGGCTCCGCTGATAGGAAGACGAGACCATGATTACGCAGACCAAGAGGAACGAGATTCGCAAGCGCATCCACGCGCGCATCCGGCAAAAGCTGTCGGGCACGGCGGAGCGTCCGCGGCTGAACGTATACCGTTCGCTGAACCACATCTACGCGCAGGTGATTGACGACCAGAAGGGCGAGACGCTGGTTGCGGCCTCGACGCTGGCGTTGAAGCAGAAGACCGGCGGCAACGTGGCGGCGGCCAAGGAGATTGGCAAGGCGGTCGCGGAGAAGGCGATCTCCAAGGGGATCAAGAAGGTCGTTTTTGACCGCGGCGGCTTTTTGTATCACGGCCGTATCAAGGCGCTGGCCGATGCAGCGCGCGAAGCAGGTCTGGAGTTCTAAAAGCGAGCTCCTGGCGGCTAGCTCCTAGCTTCTGGCTTTTCCCTGCGGGCATCAAGGCCCGCACAGGCTAAAGCAGGCTAGAGGCTAGAAGCTGGAGGCTGGAAGCTCAGAGGAAAGCGATGACGATGTTGAAGAAGAAGCTTGATGCCAACCAGTTCAACCTGAAGGATCAGGTGGTGGCCATCAATCGCGTCACCAAGGTGGTCAAAGGCGGCAAAAACATGTCGTTTGCCGCGTTGGTTGTGGTGGGCGATGCGGGCTCGGGTGTGGTGGGCTACGGATCGGGCAAGGCGAAGGAAGTTCCCCAGGCGATTCGCAAGGGGATTGAGAGCGCCAAGAAGAACCTGGTGAAGGTGAACCTGACGGAGACGACGATTCCGCACCAGGTGCTGGGTCGCTTTGGCTCGGGCCAGGTGCTGCTGAAGCCGGCGCCGGAAGGCACGGGCGTGATTGCCGGTGGCGCGGTGCGCGCGGTGATGACCTCTGCCGGAGTGCAGAACGTACTGACGAAGAGCCTGGGTACGGCGAACCCGCACAACGTGATCAAGGCCACGTTTGACGCCCTGGTGCAACTGCGCGACAAGGGCGAAGTGGCGTCGACTCGCGGCAAGCAGGTAGAGGAGCTGTGACCATGGCGGAGAACAAGAAGATTCGCATTCAGTATTACCGCTCGGCCATTGCCACCCCGACCAAGCACAAGCTCATCATTAAGGGGTTGGGCTTCACGCGCCTGAACCAGATTGTGGAGCGGGTGGACAATGAGTCGGTACGCGGCATGGTGAAGGCAGTTCCGCACCTGGTGCGGATTGTTGAGAACTAAGTGAACAGTGCTCAGTGAGCAGAGAATTCTGACGACTGACCACGGACAACTTAAAAGATCGCGAGTCATCGGAAGTAAATTCCAATGGCGCTAGAGCGAGGAGAACGATGGCAAAGAATCTTTCCAATCTGCGCGCCCCCAAGAAGGCGAATACGGGGCGCAAGCGTGTCGGCCGTGGTATGGGCTCCGGCATGGGCAAGACCTCAACCCGCGGCCACAAGGGCCAGGGATCGCGCTCGGGTTCGAGCCTGATGCGGGGTTTTGAGGGTGGCCAGATGCCCCTGCACCGGCGTTTGCCGAAGCGTGGCTTTACCAACATCTTCCGCACGGAATACGTGGTGCTGAACCTGGACCGGCTGGCGGATGTGGCGGCGAAGGAGATTGGCCTGGATGACTACAAGAAGCTGGGTCTGGTGTCGAACAAGAAGGCGCTGATCAAGATTCTGGGCTCAGGAGAGCTGACCTCGGCGAAGACCATCCACGCGCACAAGTTTTCGAAGTCGGCGGTGGAGAAGATTGAGAAGGCCGGCGGCAAGGCTGTGGTCGCGGGCGGGGAAGCGGCGGCGTAGCGGAAGCGAGTCCTGTGTCGCGGGACACACCGCGACACGCAGGCGATCCGGCAGAATCGGAGATCATGGCCCATTGCGGCAGGGGATCCGACAGCCTTCGCGGCTAAGATGGAAGTAAGCAGTGATTCGACGGGCGGCAGACGCCTGACGCGGAAAAAGCAGACATGCTTGAGAAGTTCCTCAATATTTTTCGGATTCCCGACCTGCGGAAGCGGGTCCTGTTCACGGCAGCCATTCTGGCTGTGTACCGGCTTGGCGCGTTCATCCCCACCCCGGGCGTGAACACGCACCAGCTCGAACTCCTGTTTAGCCAGCAGAATGGGTCGGCTCTGGGCCTGATGGACCTGTTTGGCGGCGGCAACCTGCGGCGCATGACGATCTTCGCGCTGGGCATCATGCCGTACATCACGGCGTCGATTATCTTCCAGTTGCTGACGGTGGTGTATGAACCGCTGGCGCGCATCCAGAAGGAAGGCGAACTGGGGCGGCGGAAGATTACGCAGTGGACGCGCTACCTGACGGTCATCCTGGGTGTGTTGCAGTCGATTGGTATTGCCGCGATTCTGACCAAGCAGGGTCTGGTCCTGCAGCCGGGGATAGGCTTCATCCTGATGACCGTGCTGACTCTTTCGGCGGGCACGACGTTCATCATGTGGCTGGGCGAGCAGATTACGGACCGCGGGATTGGCAACGGGATGAGCCTGCTGATCTTTGCCGGTATTGTGGCCGGACTGCCGCGGGGCGTGGGCGACCTGGTGCAGAAGATTCAGACGGATGCGTGGGGCACCTTCACGATTATGGCGGTGGTGTTGCTGCTGGCAGCCATGATTGCGGTTGTGGCGTTCATCGTGTACGTGGAGCGCGCGGAGCGGCGGATTCCGATCCAGAGTGCGCGGCGGATCGTGGGCCGGCGCATGATGGGCGGGCAGTCGAGCCACCTGCCGCTGAAAGTGAACTCCGGCGGCGTCATGCCGATTATTTTTGCCAGCTCGCTGCTGTCTGCGCCCTTGCTGTTTGCGCAGGTGGACTGGATTCAGAACAACCGCCTGCTGCAGCCGATCATGCAGGCGATTCAGCCGGGATATCCCTGGTACGTGGTGCTGAACGGGTTGATGATCATCTTTTTCGCGTATTTCTACGTGTCGATCATCATGAAGCCGGACGATATTGCGGATAATTTTCGTAAGTCGGGCTCGTTTATTCCGGGTATCCGGCCGGGCAAGCGGACGTCGGACTTCATCAACGATATCCTGACCCGGATTACGCTGGTGGGCGCGGTGTACCTGATTCTGGTGCAGATGGTGCCGACGTTCCTGATTTCGGGGATCCGGTTTGACAAGATCTGGCTCGTTGGGCGGGCCTTTGAGAGCCTGCCGACGTGGGTTACGCACGGTTTGGGGGTCAACTTCTACTTTGGCGGCACCTCGCTGCTGATTGTGGTGGGCGTTGCCATGGACACCATCAACCAGATCGAATCGCAGCTGATCATGCGTCACTATGACGGCTTTTCCCCTCGCTCCGGTCGCATTCGAGGAAGGAAGACCTGGTAATGTCGGCATCTGCAACTGCTGTAGAAGATGGCCGGGATACGGCATTGACCTCCGTACCCGGCCCGATTCTTTTGCTGGGCGCGCCGGGCGTGGGCAAAGGCACGCAAGCCAAGGAACTGGTGAAGTTGTGGGGGATCCCGCAGATCTCCACCGGGGATTTGCTGCGCGGGCATGTGGCGCGAGAAACGGTGCTGGGTAAGGCCGCCAAGGGGCTGATCGAAAACGGCAACCTGGTTCCGGACTCGATTGTGAATGAGATGGTGGCTGAACGGCTGAAGGAGCCGGATACGGCGCGGGGATACATCCTGGATGGATTTCCGCGGACGCTGCCTCAGGCGCACTGGCTGGATGGGCGGCTGGCGGCGCATCCGGACGGGCTTCCGGTGGTTGCCGTGAGCCTGCATGTTGACTATAATCAGTTATTGCGCCGCATTACGGGGCGCAGGAACTGTCCAGTCTGCCAGCGCATTTATAACATCTATTCGAATCCGCCCCGGCGGGAGGGATTCTGCGATGTGGAAGGCGCCGCGCTGGTCCAGCGAGCGGATGATACGGAAGAGGTTTTTGCGGAACGCATGCGTGCGTATTCCGCACAAACTGCTCCGGTTGTGGATCATTACCGGGCGCATGGGCGTTTTGCCGAGGTAGATGGGGGCGGGGAGATTGCCGCGATTGCGGCAGGGATTGTGTCCGCTGTGGAGCGGTTGCGGAAGTAGCGTGACCGACAGGCGGTTTTTGCGCGTACGGGCGCTGAGAGTGGAGTTGGCCGGGTGGCGGTGGTACTGAAGTCGGCTCAAGAGATCGAGAAGATGCGCCGCGCGGGCAAGGTGGTCCGCGAGGTGTTGGAGCTGGTGAGGAGCCAGGTAAAGCCGGGCGCAACGACGCTGGATCTGGAGAAGGTGGCGGAAAGGCGCATTGCGGAACTTGGCGCGAAGCCGGCCTTCAAGGGGTACCACGGATTTCCGTGCGTGCTCTGCACCTCGATTAACAGCGAGGTGGTGCATGGCATCCCGTCGAAGAAGCGGGTGTTGAAGGAAGGCGACATTGTCTCGGTGGACTGCGGGGCGGTGATCGACGGATATTTTGGAGACGCAGCCATTACGGTGCCGGTGGGCGAGAAGATTGCGCCCGACACGGCTCGGCTTTTGAAAGTCACCGAGGCATCGCTGCATCGGGCGATTGAAGCGGTGAAGCCGGGCGCGACGCTGGGCGATATTGGCGCAGCGGTGCAAGGTGCGGTGGAGGCGGAAGGTTTCTCGGTGGTGCGGGATTTTGTGGGACACGGGATCGGGTCGCACATGCATGAAGATCCGCAGGTACCGAATTTTGGCCAGGCCGGGCAAGGTATGAAGCTGCGGTCGGGCATGGTGATCGCGATCGAGCCGATGGTGAATGCCGGAAAGCCGGACGTGCGGGTACTGAAGGACGGCTGGACGGCGGTGACCAACGACGGCAGCATGAGTGCTCACTTTGAGCACACGGTGGCGGTAACCGACACCGGAGCGAGGATTCTGACCGAGTAGTCTCGGTCCCAAAGGTTGAGGCGCCCGGGTGCGCCGGCGGGAGACGGATTGTCGAAGGAAGATGCGATTGAGGTAATGGCAACGGTCATTGAGACGTTGCCGAATGCCATGTTCAAGGTCAAGCTCGAGAATAACCACGAGGTCTTGACCCATGTTTCCGGAAGGATGCGCAAGAACTTCATTCGCATTCTGCCCGGGGATCGCGTAGCGGTGGAACTGAGCCCATACGACCTGAATCGCGGACGGATTGTGTACCGCTACAAGTAGAGTTTTGAAAACCGCGACGTCGCGAGATGCGCGGGGAAGGGCAGCAGAGAATGAAGGTCCGTGCATCGGTAAAGAAGATTTGCGTGAAGTGCAAGGTCATCAACCGCCGTGGTGTGGTTCGTGTGATCTGCGAGAACGCAAAGCACAAGCAGCGCCAGGGCTAAGAGCCCGGCATCGTGCGTGAACTCCAGAGCCGCAGGGCAAGGGGCGAGTTAGCTTGAGTCAAGGCTTGCGATGAACCCCGGAGGGAACGCGATCACCCGTGCGAACCGGTGAAGGCCGGAGGCACACAACCTGGAAGCAGCAAAGGAATCAGAATGGCACGTATTGCTGGCGTCGATCTGCCCCGCAACAAGCAGGCCCGGATCGCGCTCACGTACATTTTTGGGATCGGGAACCCGCGTGCGCGGAAGATTCTGGACAAGGCGAACGTGGACGCGTTCAAGAAGGTTCAGGATCTGGGCGAGGACGAGGTGAACCGGATCCGTCAGGTGATTGAGGACGAGGGTGACGTCGAGGGCGATCTGCGCAAAGACGTCTCAATGCACATCAAGCGCCTCATCGACATTCAGAGCTACCGTGGCACGCGCCACCGGCGTTCGCTGCCGGTGCGTGGACAGCGCACCCATACCAATGCCCGCACCCGCAAGGGGCCCCGTAAGGGCACAATTGCCGGCAAGAAGAAAGCGACGGCGAAGACCTAATGGCGAAACAGGAACAGAAGGGCGGAGCCGGCAAGGCTGGCAAGAACAAGAAGTTCAAGAAGCGCGAGCGCAAGAATGTGCCGTTTGGCATTGCGCACATTCAGGCCTCGTTCAACAACACGATCGTGACGATTACCGACCAGATGGGCAACACGTTGAGCTGGAAGAGCTCGGGTTCACTGGGCTTCCGCGGTTCGCGCAAGGGCACGCCATTTGCGGCGCAGCAGGCTGCGTCGAATGCGGCGGGTATGGCGCGCGACCACGGTCTGCGCGCAGTGGATGTTCGCGTGGCCGGTCCGGGATCGGGCCGCGAGTCGGCGATTCGCGCGCTGGCGGCTGCAGGCATCGAGGTCAAGTCGATTCGCGACGTGACGCCGGTGCCGCACAATGGCTGCCGTCCACCGAAGCGGCGTCGCGTGTAAGAGTCAACCATAACCGGGCCGGGAGGAAGTGCCCTCCGGGGGCATGTAAACCGGCCGTCATCCGAAGTCAGGAGAAGAAATGGCACGTTATACCGGAGCAGTTTGCCGCCTTTGCCGTCGTGAAGGCACCAAGCTTTTTTTGAAGGGTTCCAAGTGTACTTCTGAGCGTTGCCCGCTTGAAAAGCGCAATTTTGCGCCTGGCCAGCACGGCAAGGATCGCAAGGCCAAGATTGTGGGCTACGGCCTGCAACTGCATGAGAAGCAGAAGGCCAAGCGCATGTACTTTACGCTGGAAGGCCAATTCCGTACCTACTACGAGAAGGCAAGCCGCGCGCAGGGCGTGACGGGCGAATTGCTGATCCAGCAACTGGAGCGCCGGCTGGACAATGTTGCGTTTCGTCTGGGTTTTGCGATGTCGCGCCGACAGGCTCGGCAGGTGGTGCGCCATGGCCACGTGACGGTGAATGGCAAGAAGGTGAACATTCCTTCGTACCAGGTCAATGTGGGCGACGAGATCGCCATTCGTGAGGCTGCGAAGAAGATGGTCATTGTGGAGCAGGCCACGCAGTTCGCTGCGTCAAATCCTGTTCCGGCGTGGCTTGAGGCGAATTTTGAGAATATGTCCGGCCGTGTGCTGAGTCTGCCCGGACGCAAGGACGTGAACCTGCCGGTCAACGAGCAGCTGATCGTCGAACTGTACTCGAAGTAAGTTGTCAGTGATCCGTAGTCAGTGGTCAGCTAGATGCTGCTTCAACGAGCAGAATCTAGCTGAGCGCTTGGTACTGATCGCGGGCAACGATTGCATAGTGGCCGGTCGGATGGAAATCAGCTGATTCTGCTTGTACAGCAACGAAAAGGCTGACCGCTGAGTACTGGTCACTGACCACTGAAAAAAGGAGAACTTGCGCGGCCGCCGCAAAATGCATCGCGACGTGCATGCCGCGCGGGAAACGAGACGAAGATATGTTGTGGAGAGGATTTCAAAAACCGAAGCGCCTGGCCGTGGATGCCGAGACGCTGACCGAGACTTACGGCAAGTTCAGCGCCCAGCCTTTTGAGCGCGGATTTGGCACAACCATCGGCAATGCCCTGCGCCGCACGCTGCTGAGTTCGATTGAAGGCGCCGCGGTGACCGCGGTCCGCATCGAGGGCGTGCTGCACGAGTTCCAGTCGATTCCTGGTGTGGTGGAAGACGCCACCGACATCATTCTCAACCTGAAGCAGATTCCCTTCAAGCTCGCGGGCGACGGTCCCAAGGCGTTGTATCTGCGCGCCGACCAGCCCGGTGTGGTGACCAGCGGCATGATTGAAGCCGATGGGGACGTGGAGATCCTGGACAAGGACATCTACATCGCCACGGTGTCAGAGGGCGGACGCCTGGAGATGGAAATGCGCCTGAAGCGCGGGCGCGGGTATGTCTCTGCGGACAAGAATTTTGATTCGGATCTCGGGCTGGGCTTTATCCCGGTGGATTCGGTGCACTCGCCTGTGCGGCGCGTGAATTACCTGGTGGAAGCTGCGCGTCTGGGCCAGATCACGGACTATGACAAGCTGACGCTGGAAGTGTGGACCAACGGCGCCGTGGCGCCGGCCGATGCAGTGGGCCTGGCGGCGAAGTTGCTGAAGGACCACATGAACATCTTCATCAACTTCGAGGAAGAGATTGAAGCCGAGTCGCGTGGCGAAGAGGGCCGCGTGATGCTCCGCAACGACAATCTGAACCGTTCAGTGGAAGAGTTGGAGCTGAGCGTGCGCAGCTACAACTGCCTGAAGAACGCCAACATTCAGACGATTGGCGAGCTGGTGCAGAAGACCGAAGCGGAGATGCTGAAGACGAAGAACTTTGGCCGCAAGAGCCTGAACGAGATTAAGGAAATCCTTGCGCAGATGGGTCTTTCGCTGGGCATGAAGATTGATGAGAGCGGCAACGCAGTTCCGGGGCCGACGAGCATTCCCCCGGCGACGGCGTTGGCTGCCAGCTACGGAAACTTTGACGACGAGGACGAGCCGCTGGATTCGGTCGATCTCCAGCTGCCCACCGAGACGGAGAATTTTTAGAAACAGCTACCGGCTTCTAGCTGCGAGTTCTTTGCGTGCGTGAGTTGGAACCTGCATCACTGGTTCTAAATTGCGAGCTGGAGAGTAAGCAGCTTGGAGCTGGGAGCAAGTTGAGATTTCAAAGAGCGACTCGATTCTAGCTTTCTGGTACGAATACCAAATTGCCGGTTCCGCGGCAATCGAGCTAGAAGCTGGGAGCTGGAAGCTAGGAGCTAGAGATGCGCCATCGCAATGCAGGATTCAAACTCGGACGCAACACCAGCCACCGTCGCGCGCTGCTGCGCAACCTGGTGACGTCCGTGATCGTGGAAGATCGTGTGGAGACCACCGTGGCGAAGGCCAAGGCGGTGCGTCCGCACGTGGAAAAGATGATTACGCTGGGAAAGAAGGGTGACGTGCATGCGCGGCGGCAGGCGCTGAGCTTTCTCCAGACGGATGCGGCCGTGACGCGACTGTTTGACACCGTGGCTCCGCGCTACGGCGACCGCAACGGCGGCTATCTGCGCATTGTGCGCACGGGCTTCCAGAAGGGCGATGGGGCGGAGAAGGCCTTCATTGAACTGCTGGGCGCGGAGAAGCAGCTGGACGAGAAGCGGCAGAAGCGCGCCGACTCGCGTGCCAAGAAGCGTGCCGAACTCGAAAAGCAGCTGGAAGAAGCCAAGAAGGAAGAGGGCGGCGAAGAGGCCGCGTAGGCTCTCGCTTTCGCAATCAATATCCCTGCGCTTGCAGGGTCTGGCGGGGACATCCCATTGCGGGGTGTGCCCGCCTTTTCTTTTGGCGGGTGCGTGCGGCTCGGCAGCGGGTTATTCGGTCACGGGCGGCAGGACGCGCTCGATGCGGCGGTCGGGGACGAGCCACATGAGGGCGACCGCGACGAAGATGGCCTGTGCCAGCAGGCGGTGGACGAAGGCGAGGGGAATGGCAAGGGCATAGAGCGCGACGGAGAGAAGACCTTTGCGATCGGCTCCGATGGCCTGGGCAAGGATGGAATGCTTGCCCTCCACGGCGATGAGCGTGCGAGCGAGAATCCAATACGCCGCACCCGCCATCATCAGGACCACTCCGTAGAGCGCCGTGGGTACCGCGCCGAAGCTGTTTTCCCCCATCCAGCCGGTGACGAACGGGAACAGGGAGAGCCAGAAGAGCAGGTGCAGATTGGCCCACAGCACACCGCCGGAGACGCGTTTGGCGGCGTGGAGCATGTGGTGGTGGTTGTTCCAGTAGATGCCGATGTAGACAAAGCTGAGCACGTAGCAGAGAAAGACGGGCAGCAGCGGCTGCAGCGCGCCGAGCTGCTGGCCGCGGGGGATGTGCAGATCAAGCGCCATGATGGTGATGATGATGGCCAGCACGCCGTCACTGAAGGCTTCAAGCCGCGCTTTGTGCATGGGAACCTCCTGGGGGACGGGTTAAGACTGGAATCGTGTCGGGCAAGAGTGGGGCCGATCCGGTGAAACGATTGTAACGTTCGTCAACGCGCGTAACTAGCCCGTCGGTGTGTAACTGGCAGGTGAGGGAGTCCCTGCACATTGGTACTATCGACTCTGCGGGCGGGGACTGGAATACTGCGAATATGATGCTTCGCACCGCAAAGCCTGAAGATGCGATGGCGGTTGCGCGGGTGCATGTGCGCTCGTGGCAGGCGGCCTATCGCGGCCTGGTCCCTGACGGGTATCTCGATCGTCTTCGTCCGGAGGATCGCGCGGTGCGATACGACTTTACCCATGAGGATCCACTGAAGCCGCTTACGATGGTTGCGGTGGAAGGCAACGAAATTTGTGGTTTTGTCACGGTCGGTCCGGCGCGCGATAGAGAGATGAAGAACTTTGGCGAGCTGATGGCGTTGTATGTCGAACCAAATCTCTGGAAGCAGGGATACGGGCTGGCGCTGGTACGCGAGGGCCGGGAGCGGCTGATGGCGCTGGGTTACAGCAATGCCTACCTGTGGGTGCTGAAAGACAATCGCCGTGCTGCGCGCTTTTATGGATGCGACCGATGGATGCCCGATGGAATGAGCCGGATAGAGAACGTCTGGGGAGTGCTGCTGGAAGAGGATCGCCTGCGACGCAGGCTGAAGTGAAGAGGCCGGCAGCGCAGGTCAGGCGGAGTGAGTGAGTTTTTCCGGGCGGAAGATGCGGAGAGCCAGGTACGAGAGCAGCAGCAGCGTCATGGCGCCGCAGCAATCGAGCAGCACATCGCGGGGCGAGCCGGTGCGATGGGCCAAAAAGCTCTGGTGGAATTCGTCAGAACTGGCGACAATGCCGCAGCCGAGGACGGCGAGAATCGCGTCTTGAAAATAACGGGATTTTGGCAGCGTAAGCCACCAGGCGCGGAGCCAGAGGAGGCCATAGACGCCGTATCCGGAGAAGTGCATTCCCTTGCGGATATAGAAGTGAATATGCGCCCAACGCAGATTGGAGACAGGGCCGAAGAGCGCCTCATAGATCCAGCGGAAGGGCTGGCTGGTGTGGTCCGAGCTGAAGGCATTGGAGGAGGTTGCAGCAATCATCACGGTGCCGATAAGGACCGGCAACCATGCGCTTACCCGGACCGAGGATTTGTGGATGGGGCGATGCGCTTCTTGCAACGGAATCAACCTTTCGAGTTGTGCCGGTGGGTGCCGCTGCAGAACCTCCCGGAGGCGGTCCTGCTTGTTGACGGTGCCGGCAACGTGGCGGCGCGAGCCTGGACTTACTCGACGCGATAATTGGGCGCTTCGCGGGTGATGATGACGTCGTGGACGTGGCTCTCACGCAGGCCAGCATTGGAGATGCGTACGAACTGCGCCTTCTCCTGGAGTTCCTGAATGGAGTTGCAGCCGAGATAGCCCATGCCGGAGCGCAGGCCACCGACGAGCTGATAGACCATGGCCTCCAAGGGCCCGCGATAAGGAACGCGGCCCTCGATGCCCTCGGGGACAAATTTGGCGAGGCGATTCTGGCTGGCGCGCTCGCGCTGCACCACGCCTTCCGTGCCCAACTCACGGCTAGCCATATCTTCAGTGCTTTGAAAGTAGCGCTCGCCGGAGCCCTGGCTCATGGCGCTGAGCGAGCCCATGCCGCGATAACTTTTGAAGCTGCGCCCTTGATAAAGGATCGTTTCGCCGGGGCTCTCGTCCACGCCGGCAAAGAGCGAGCCGATCATGACGGAGCTGGCGCCGGCGGCAATGGCCTTGGTGATTTCACCGGAGTACTTGATGCCGCCGTCCGCGATGACGGGAATGCCGTGCTCGCGTGCGGCGCGTGCGGCTTCGGCGATGGCGGTAATCTGCGGCATGCCGGCGCCGGTGACCATGCGGGTGGTGCAGATGGAGCCGGGGCCGATACCAACCTTGACGGCGTCCGCGCCAGCGTCGATGAGGGCTTTTGCGCCCTCATAGGTGGCCACGTTGCCAGCGAGAAGAGCGACGTTGGGAAAGGCCTTCTTGACTTCGCGGACAGCATCGAGGACGCGCGAAGAGTGGCCGTGCGCGGAATCGATGGCGAGCACGTCGGCGCGGGCGTTGACGAGCTCCGCGGCGCGCTCCAGATAGTCGCCGGTGGCTCCGATGGCTCCGCCAACGCGGAGACGGCCCTGCGCGTCTTTGCTGGCGTTGGGATACTTGAGTTTCTTCTGGATGTCTTTGACGGTGATGAGGCCCTTGAGCTCGTACTGGTCGTTGACGACGAGGAGCTTTTCCACGCGGTGCTTGTGGAGGATGAGCTCTGCCTCTTCGAGCGTGGTGCCGACAGGGACGGTGATCAGGTCTTCTTTGGTCATCACGTCGCCTACGGGGATATCAGTGCGCGTCTCGAAGCGCAGGTCGCGGTTGGTGAGGATGCCGACAAGCCTTTTGTCGCGGGTGACGGGCACGCCGGAGATCTTGTAGCGGCGCATGACCTCGAGCGCGTCAGCGATCATCTGGTCAGGGCCGATGGTGACGGGGTCGACGATCATGCCACTCTCGGAGCGCTTGACCTTGTCGATTTCGCCGGCCTGGTCCGCGATGGTGAGGTTGCGATGGACGATGCCGATGCCGCCGAGCTGGGCCATGGCGATGGCCATGCGCGATTCGGTGACGGTGTCCATGGCAGAGGAGATCAGTGGCGTGTTGAGCGTGATGTCGCGCGTGAGCTGGGTTTGCGTGCTCACCGTGGCGGGCACGACGTCGCTGTAAGCGGGCACCAGCAACACGTCGTCAAAAGTCAGGGCTTCCGGCAAGGGATTGGAGAGCATAATAGCTTGATGCGCCTGGCAGCGCGGAGATTCGAGTCTCCGGCGTGGCAGGCGCTTTCCCCTATTGTAGCGGAGGGGGTGGAAGGCGTGGGTCGGCCGGGTCTCAGGGACTTAGTCAATCGGAGCAGATGGAGCGGAAAACCGCTCGGTGAGGCCGAGGTTCCTCGCCATGCGCTGCGAGATACGCATGGGAACTTGCTCGTCTGTGCCGAGCGTGAGGACCATGTAGCGGCGGAAGAAGTAGGTTGTGGTCGAGAACCGGATTTCATTCCAGGGAATGCGAAGTGGCGGGTGGCCGATGCGGAATAGAAACAGTACCGAGAGGTAGAGCGCATCGTTTGCGGCGGTGACGCGAACCATGCTGCCGTAGTGCGTCCAGAAGCGGAGATAGACGACGTAAAAGAACGGTCCTGCTGTTGTCGTGTTCCCCGATGGCTGCCGGTCCGAGCTGAAATGGCTGGCAAGCAGACCCCAGCCGCTCAAGGAGCTGGTGAGCAAGCTGACAAGCACCCAGACGCCAAAGATAAAGAACGGAAAAATCAGCAGGAAGTGAGGCGGTAGCGTGTTGGAGGCAGTCTGCACGGCTCTTCCATTCTTTGGGTTCTTTGCTGACTGGGGAGCCGGCTACACGCCCACCGGGAAGGGTTTGGGGCTGGACTCCTCGTCGGTGTTGGCACCCGTACGCCAGCGCTCAAAGCGGCCCTGGAGCAGGCTCATGAGGCCGGTGTACCAGTAGCCAATGACGAAGAGCACCAGGAAGGGCGCGGTGAAGTAGTTCTCGTTGGAAAACGTGTAGAGAATGGCGAGGAAGAAATAGCCGCCGATGAGCAGCTCGATCCACGGCGCGAGAACGAGCCGCTTGCGGTACTTTGCGGCCTTTGATTTTTCGCCTTTCTGGGCGACGCGGTACTTGGGCGTGCGCACGAAGGCGCTCTTGATGCCGAGGAGCGCTTCCATCACTGCCTTGGTGTTGGTGACGGTGAGGCCGATGCCGAGCGCCATCAGGAATGGTAGATAAAGGAAGGTCTTCATCCAGCTTCTGGGGAAGAGCTCACGCTCACTGACGACGTAAAAGACGGCGATGGAGAGTGTGGAGGCGGTGAAGAGTGGGAAGTCGATGAGCAGCATCTGGAACCAGCCCTGATAAAAGCGGACGATCATGGCCGGGATGAGCAGAGCCGTCATGATAACCATGAGGGGATAGCTGAGGTTGGCCGTGAGGTGATAGACGGCCTCTACTTTGATGCGGCGCTCGACGTTGGACTTGAACATCAGGGGAAGGACTTTGATGCTGGTCTGGATGAGGCCCTTGGCCCAGCGCGCCTGCTGGGTTTTGAAGGCGGTCATCTCGATGGGCAGTTCGGAGGGGCACTCGATGTCGGGCAGGTACTTGAATTTCCAGCCGGCCATCTGGGAGCGATAGCTGAGGTCAGTGTCCTCGGTGAGGGTGTCGTGCTGCCAACCACCTCCGTCGGAGATGGCCTGGCGGCGCCACATGCCGGCAGTGCCGTTGAAGTTGAAAAAGTCGCCGGTGCGGGCGCGTGCGCCGTGCTCGATGACAAAGTGGCCGTCCAGCAGGATCGCCTCAATGCGCGTCAGGAGGCTGTAGTCGCGATTGAGATGGGCCCAGCGAGTCTGCACCATGCCGATTTCGGGCTCGGCAAAGTGATGGATGACGCGCAGGAGCCAGTCAGGCGGTGGGACGAAGTCGGCGTCGAAGATGGCGACGAACTCACCCTGGGCAACCTTGAGGCCGGCATCGAGGGCGCCGGCTTTGAAGCCGTGCCGATTGGTGCGATGGATATAGGCGATGGGATGTCCCATGGCCGCATAGCGCGCGACGATGGCGGAGGCGACTTCCTGCGTTTCGTCCGTGGAGTCGTCGAGGACCTGGATTTCTAACTTCTCGCGCGGATACTCCATGGCGCAGATGGCTTCGATGAGGCGGTCAATGACGAATTGCTCATTGAAGATGGGCAACTGGACGGTGACACGGGGAAGCTCTTCAAAGCGGCGCGGCGGGTTGGGATCGTAATTCTTCTTGAACTTGAAGTAGCGATAGCAGAGGGTGTAGCGGTGTACGCCGTAGAAGGAGAGCGCAATCATCACGGCGAAATATGGAATGAGCAGCGAAAGATCAAACCAGTTCCAGTGGTAAAGGCCCTTAAAGGTCTGATCGGCGTACTGCATTTTGAGGTAGTGGCGAAAGCCGTTCTGAGGGGCGAAAACAAAAGACGCGAGGGCCTGCTGTGAGAGGCTGCGGAGCGTGCAGGGCGAGAGACTAAGGCTGGCGGCAAGCGCGGCGAACAGGGCAGGGCCTCCACGACTGAGATCAAGGCAATTGTACGCGATGGAGCGCACGCCGAAGGGAGCATGTGCGGTTGCGGGCGCGCGCAGGGTTGGCGTAATGTTGACCCAGTCAGGAGGCGTATGTCTTCGACCCAATCATTTGCCATTGTTGCCGCCGCTGGCGGCAGTTTTTTGCTGGAAGACCGGATGCCGGCGGAGGTGTTGACGCCGGAGGACCTGAATGAGGAACAGCGGCAGATTGCGGCGACGGCGGCGCAATTTGCGCGCGATGAAGTGCTGCCGGTGGCCGAGGAGATCGAGGCGAAGAAGCCGGGGGTGCTGGCGGTCCTCCTGCGCAAGGCGGGCGAGCTGGGACTGACGGCGGTGGATATCCCCGAGGAGTACGGTGGAATGGGGCTGGACAAGGTGAGCTCGACGCTCATCACCGACCACATCTCCGTGCTTGCCAGCTTTTCGACGGCCTTTGGCGGGCACATCGGCATCGCGACGCTACCGCTGGTCTGGTATGGCACGGAGGATCAGAAGCGGCGCTACCTGCCGAAGCTGGCCACGGCAGAGTGGATTGGTGCGTACGGGCTGTCGGAGGCGAGCTCGGGATCGGATGCGATGAATATTCGCACGCGTGCGACGCTCTCAGCCGATGGCAGGTCGTACACGCTCAACGGCGAGAAGATGTGGATCACGAATGCCGCAATCGCCGGGCTCTACACGGTCTTTGCCAAGATTGACGGCGAGAAGTTCTCGGCGTTTGTCATCGAGCGCGACACGCCGGGGCTGACGGTGGGCGCGGAGGAGCACAAGCTGGGGATTCGCGGTTCGTCAACCTGTCCGCTGGTGCTGACGGACTGCAAGGTGCCGGTGGAGAATCTGCTGGGCGAGCCGGGCAAGGGCCACCATATTGCCTTCAATGTGTTGAACGTGGGGCGCTTCAAGCTGGGTGTGGCATGTGTGGGCGGGGCTCGGCGAGGACTGGCGGAGATGATTCGCTACGCGAAGGACCGGGTTGCGTTCGGCAAGCCGATTGCGGCGTTTGGGCTAATTCAGCGGAAGATTTCGACGAGTGCGGCGCGGCTCTATGCGGCGGAGTCAATGGCGTATCGCACGGCGGGGCTGATGGATGCGGCGATGAGCGAGCTGAGCGCGGACAAGGCGCATGAGCCGCGAGAGATTCAAAGACGGATTGAAGAGTATGCAGTGGAATGTTCGATTCTGAAGGTCTACGGATCGGAGATGCTGAGCTTTGTGGCCGACGAGCTCGTAGCGGTGATGGGCGGCTACGGTTACGTGGAGCACTATCCGGCGGAGCGTTTCTACCGCGATGCACGGATTAACCGGATCTTTGAGGGCACGAACGAGATCAACCGGCTAATCGTGACCGGCTGGCTGATGAAGCGGGCGATGACGGGAAAGCTGGCGCTGCTGCCAGCAATCAAGCGCGTAATGGACGAAGTGATGCAGCCGCCCTCGCTGGATGGGGCAGCAGAGAAGGGCGAACCTCTGACTCACGAGGCCGCCGTGCTTGCCGCGATGCGGAAGATGGCACTGTTTGCGGCGGGCGTAGCGAGCCAGCGATTTATGATGGGCCTCGAAGATCAGCAGGAAGTGATGGCGGATCTGGCGGACATGATCATGCAGGTGTACGCGCTGGAGTCGGCCCTGTTGCGAGCACGGAAGCTGGCCCTGGCGGGCCGCAAGCCGGCGCAGGCGGCTGCGGAGATGACCGGCCTGCTGGCAGAGGAGGGCCTGGCGCAGTGCGACCACGCAGCCAAGCGGGTGCTGGGGGCCTGCAATGATGGCGATACACTGCGCACGCAACTGGTGATTCTGCGCCGGTTGGCGCGGATGGAGCCGGTGGATGGGGTGGCGCTGAGCCGGGCCGTGGCGCGGCGGTGTGTGGAGGGGGAGCGGTATCCGCTGTAGGGAGAGCCGGTTGCGGGGCCGGACTGCGCTCGCACCTTTTACCTCAATTCTGCGTCTTAAACTATTAAGAGGCAGGCTTCCCGAGATTGCTTGCATCAATCGACGTGGAGCAAGAGGAAGCCTGTTGGGAAGTACGGAGGAAAACACATGGCCCTGATGAAGACATCCAACCCGGCGCTGGGCGACGAGACGTTTCGCCGGCTGGCGGGCAGCGGATATGGCGGCACGATTGATGCAGCGGATCGCATGACCCTGAACGGAACGGTCCATAAGACCGGCATTCTGCTGGTGTGCGTGCTGGCGACAGCGGCCTGGACCTGGCACGTCTTTCTGGGTGGACGGGACCTGGCGGCGGTGGCGCCGCTGATGCTGCTGGGCGGGATAGGCGGCTTTATTGCCGCGATGGTGACCATCTTCAAGAAAGAGTGGTCGCCGGTGAGCGCGCCGGTGTATGCGCTGCTGGAAGGACTGTTCCTGGGCGGCGCGTCGGCCATGTTTGATGTGCGGTATCCGGGTATCGGGATTCAGGCGGTCGGGCTGACCTTTGGCACGCTTTTTGTGCTGCTGCTGGCTTACAGCGCGCGGATCATCCGCGTGACGCAGAAGTTCCGGCTGGGCGTGATTGCGGCGACGGGCGGCATCATGGTGTTCTACCTGGTGCAGATGGTGCTGGGATTCTTTGGCGTGCACCTGAATGCGGTGAACGGCTCAGGCACGCTGGGGATCGGCATCAGCCTCTTCATTGTGGCGATTGCCGCGTTGAACCTGGTGCTGGACTTCGACTTCATTGAACAGGGCGTGGCCTACGGCGCGCCGCGTTACATGGAGTGGTACGGCGCCTTCGGCATCATGGTGACGCTGGTGTGGCTGTACCTGGAGATCCTGCGACTGCTCTCAAAGATGCGCGACCGCAACTAAGCCAGAAGTAGTGGCCGTGCGGAGGAAGCGGCCGGCAAGCGGAAAAGCGCAGCTTCAAGACAAAAGCGGCTCATTCCCGGAGATGGGGAAGAGCCGCTTTTGATTGGGAATTACATACTTAATTCCCTGCCGTTGAAAAAAGCTGAAAATAACGCTTGACAAATGTGAGGGAATCAAGTACCTTAAAAACATCAGAGGCAACCAGCCTCATGGAGATTGAAAATGAGCGAAATGTTTCCATTGACCGAAATCTACGAAGTGAAGAATGGTGAGATGACCGGTTCCTTCAGCCATTTGAGCAAAGGTGATCTTGAAACCTGGAAAGAAGAAGGCCGCTATCCTCAGCTTTTTGCCCTTCTTGAAAGCGGCGTTACGCGCATCCGCGAAGAAAAAGAAAGTGAAGATGCCGACGCCGAATGGTTCGACGCTACTAAATAACCTTCGCCGCGCCGTCTCCACGGTAAGCGGAGCGCCCCGTTGGTCACGGGTGCCGGGTGCGTAACCCCGGCATTGAGGCCATCTATGAGCAAATCCACCATCAGCACCTTCCAGCTTTTTGAAATGTTTCCCGACGAGGCCACGGCGCGAACCTATCTGGAATCGCGCCTCTGGCCTAACGGCTCGGTCTGTCCCACTTGTGCATCGGGAGAGCGGCTGACGCAACGTAAGAATGGCTTTTATCGCTGCAATCAGTGCCAACTTGATTTCACGATCCGCACCGGAACGATCTTCGAGCGGTCGCACATCCCTCTGCATAAGTGGCTCTATGCCATGTACTTGCTTGTCACCGCTCGCAAAGGTATCAGTTCGATGCAACTTGCTAAAGAGATCGGCGTTACGCAAAAATCGGCCTGGTTCATGCTTCACCGGCTTCGCGAAGCCTGCGCGGGGGAGTTGGAGAAACTGCAAGGCACAGTTGAAGTAGATGAAGCCTTTTTCGGTGGCAAGGAAAGCAACAAGCACGAATCGAAGAAACTCCGCGCCGGTCGCGGATCGGTCGGCAAAACTGCCGTGGTTGGTCTTCGGGAGCGCGGCGGTAAGGTAATTGCAAAGACGATTGATGCGACCGATAAAGAGGCTTTGCAAGGGGCTATCTTTGAGCACGTCGAAGTCGGGTCGCAGATAATGACCGATGAAGCGAGTGGTTACGCTGGCCTTGCAGGACTCTTTTTCGACCATGACACCGTAGCTCACTCGGCTGGTGAATATCGGCGTGGAACGGTTCACACCAACTCGATTGAAAGCGTGTGGGCGGTAATGAAGCGCGGAATGCACGGGGTGTATCACCACGCCAGCCCTAAGCACCTCAGCCGTTACGTTGACGAGTTCACTTTCCGCCTCAATGAAGGCGACGTGAAGCGGCACACTCTTGATCGGCTTGAAAGCTTCGTTGAGGCCGTTGACGGCAAGCGTCTGACTTACGCGAGGTTGATTCAATGAAACCACCCAAAATCCTCGATCACATGGCTGATTTGGTACTCAAATACAGGCCCGAAACAAAACAAAAACCGCCGCGAGAACGCAAGAAATACGACAGGCGCAAACCGAAGAAAGAAAAGGAATCAGGGAATTAAGTATGTAATTCCCTTTTGATTTTCCAGGGCACACGTGGAGCAAGATACGCATGTTCTCCGCGGTGGAGGAAGTGAGATCGAGAGGGGCAGCCGTTCGAGTCGGACTTCTCTTCTTCCTTCTTGTCAATGAGTTCGGTGATCTCCTTTGTGCCTTCGAAACCTGCAACGGCCGCAATCCCTTCGGTGAGGATGCCAGCGTTTGGATCGAGCTTCTTAACGCCTTCGACGGCGGCAAATGCGCCCGCTGCTTCTTCAAGGATTCCCATGGCGTTCTCCTTCTCTTGCGTTTGGAAATCCGCGCACCGGCAAGGGGGCCGGCTGACGGTTTGATCAGCATACCACCGGGCGAGTTGTGCAAGGTGGAGAATCCATGAATCGCGTAAGGTGGTATTGAACCAGCTTGCGCGCACGACTCCCACGATAACATGGGATCAGAAGGCCGATGGCGTAAGCAAGGTCAACGCATCGAGGAGGCGAATGCGGAAATTGGTGCGTGGTTTCCTGGTGGCAACAGTTCTGGGCTGGTTGGCCCAGGGTGGATGTCTGGCGCAGTCGCGCTACCAGCTTTTTGCCGGATACAGCTGGCTCTCCAACTCGTTGAACGGCGTGCCTGGATCGCACCAGCCGCTGAATGGATGGGACTTCTCGTTCGCTTTTCCGGCGTGGCACGGGCTGCGCTTCAAGGTGGATACGACGGGCTATCGCGGCACCAATCTCAATGCACCGCAGCACCCATTTTTCATCCTGGGCGGCGCAGAATACAGCCACCGGTTTGGGCGGGAGAGCCTGTTTGTCGAGGGGCTCGGCGGAACCGGCGGCGCGAACCGCTACTGGGGTGCCAACCAGACGCCGGCGCAGACGGCGTCCTTTGCGGCTGTGCTGGGTGGCGGTGTGGATACGCCCATCTCAAAGCGATTTGCGTGGCGCATTGACGGGGGCTACCAGTACTCCTATTTTCAGCTCATCCAGAGTGCTGTGACACTGATCCCCGAGTATGAGTCCAGCCTGCCGACAAACTTTGGGCGATTCTCGACGGGGCTGGTGTGGAATTTTTGAGGGCGGGATTCGCCGTGCAGACAAAAGAAGCGCCCTGACACCTCCGGTTCCATCGTGGAGGTTGCTAGGGCGCAAGGCGCTTGTGCGAAACGACTCTCCGGATCAGGCCAGTGCCCGGATGAGTCCAGTCAGAGACCTCTTGTTACTCATCGTGATGCAGATTAAACGGGAACGCCGTCACCCCAGTGCCCGCAGGAGTGATGGTGGAGTCGTCCAGCCCGACGTTGGCGTACTGGCTGTTCTGCTGGGTATTCACGTCCAGATCGACATGGGCGAGAAACAGTTCAAGCGGGTTCGCGGCATTGTAGCCCTCGAACTCGGAGTAGGCGCCTGACTGCGAATTGCGCGCGTAGACGCCGTCGACCACGATGTCCTGGTAGACCGGAATGCCTTTGGTCCCCGAGCAGCTTCCATACGATGTGTTGAAGATGAGCAGGTGCTTGATGCCGTCGAGGTGCGTCTGGCGATAGGTGACTTGCTTGACCAGGCCGCCGCAGTCGTAGTCGGACTTGATGTTGATGCCGTTGTTGTCGGTGGAGACGTTGCCGAAGTGGTCCGTGCCGAAGAGCATGTTATCTTCAAGGAGCACATTGGTCACGCCGTGCATTGTCTGGCTGCCGATGGAAATGCCGTGCGTGCCGTAGAACTTGTTGTCGCGGATGGTGATGTTGGAGGCGGGCCCTGAGTTGGTTTTGATGGCCACGCCGTCATCGCCGTCTTCAATGGACGAGAAGGCAACGGTAGCGTTGGTGAGGCTGTCGATGTCGATGCCGTCTGTGTTCTTTGTGTTGGCGGGCGTCTCAATGCGTACACGGAGTGCGGTGAAGTCACTGCCGCCCTCGACGTAGAGATGCATCTTGGCGGCGTGCTGCAGGGTGACGTTGTAGACCGTGAAGCCGACTGCGTTCTTGGAGTTGATAAGCCGGGGCGTGCTGCTGATCAGGTCGCCGCGGCCGTCGATGACGCCGGGGCCGAAGATGGCGGGGTTGTTGCCTGAGACGGAGATCAACTCGCCGGAGCTGCCATAGGTGTTGTTGCCGAAGAGAGTGACGCCGCGCCCAACGATGAGCGCGTCGCCATTGAGCGAAAGCTTGCCGGAGTAGAAGGCGTCGTTCGATCCGGAGGCAGTGAGCACGACGGCCTTGCCTGTTCCGGCACAGGAGGAGAGCGCGGACACGAGTCGGCTGGTGTCGTCCGCGGCGGGCGGCGTGGCGCGCTGGGTGGAGCTGAACTGAGCCTGCAGGACCGTACAGACCATGGGGTAGTGCGGCTCAGGGATGTGCTTGCGAGCGTCTCCTGTCGCCAGTGTCTGGGCGGAGAGGGTGGATGCGAGGACGACGAGAAATGCGGATGTGCCGAGCGCTTGGGCCAGGCCGCGGGTATGCATAAGACAGTCTCCTAAGGTATCACCTGTTTTTCGCGAAGGAATAATTGGTCAGACCACTTCAGCAAGAATTTATACGAATACTTTGTGATGGATGTCAAGCGTTGCGAGAAAGGGCTCTGCGACGGATGAGAGGTCTGACCTAACTTGCGGGAGTGACGGGCGGGAATATCTTCAGGGGAAAGAAAACGGCCCGCGGCAGAAGTCTGCCACGGGCCGACGGTTTGAACGTCCGGCGCTGTTATGCCTTGGCTGAAGTCAGCGCGCCGAGGTCGGCGGCCATCTTCTCGGTCGAGAAGGCTTCGAGGATGTCGCCTGCCTTCAGGTCGCCGAAGTTGGCGATGCCGATGCCGCACTCCATGCCGTTGGTGACTTCGCGGGCGTCGTCCTTGAAGCGTTTGAGCGAGCCGATCTTGCCTTTGAAGACCTGTTCGCCGTCGCGCATCACCTTGATTTCGGCATCGCGGCGGATCACGCCATCCTGCACTCTGCAGCCGGCGATGGTGCCCACCTTCGGAATTCTGAAGATGTTGAGCACCTCGGCACGACCGAGGTAGTTTTCCTTGAAGGTCGGTTCGAGCAAGCCCATCATGGCGAGGCGAATCTCGTCCTGCAACTCGTAGATGATGGAGTGCAGGCGGATGTCGACGCCCTCCTGTTGGGCGAGCTCTGCCGCCTTGCGCTCAGGACGGACGTTGAAGCCAATGACGATTGCGTTCGACGCCGTCGCAAGGAGGACGTCGCTCTCCGTGATGGAGCCAACGCCGGAGCGGATGACTTTGATGCGCACCTTCTCGGTGGACATCTTGATGAGCGAGTCGGCGAGCACCTCGACCGAGCCGGTGACATCGCCTTTGAGAATGAGGGCGAGGTCTTTGATTCCGGCCTGGCGAATCTGCTCGGAGAGCCCTTCCAGCGTGACGCGGGAGCTTTTGGCAAGCTGTGCCTCGCGCTCCTTCATCTTGCGGTACTGGGCAATGCCCTTGGCCTTGTCGCGGTCTGCGACCACGAGGAAGGTGTCGCCCGCGTCGGGCATGGCCTCAAGACCGAGCACTTCGACCGGCGTGGACGGGCCGGCCTCTTCGAGCGGGCGGCCGCGATCGTCAAACATGGCGCGGACCTTGCCGAAGGTGTTGCCGACGATGTAGCTGTCATTGAGGCGGAGCGTGCCGTCCTGCACCAGGACGGTGGCCACGGCACCGCGACCGCGATCGAGCTTGGCTTCAAGTACCGAGCCAACAGCCTTGCGGCTGGGTGTGGCCTTGGGCGCTTTGATGTCGCTGACGAGGCAGATCATCTCGAGCAGCAGATCGAGGTTGAGCCGCTTCTTGGCAGAGACCTCGACGAAGACGGTGGAGCTTTCGCCACCGCCCGCCCATTCTTCCGGGATGAGGCCGCGATCCGCGAGCTGCTTCTTGACGCGGTCGGGGTTGGCTTCGGGTTTGTCGATCTTGTTGACGGCCACGATGATGGGCACTTCCGCAGCCTTGGCGTGGTCGATGGCTTCAAGGGTCTGCGGCATGACGCCGTCGTCTGCTGCGACGACGATCACGACAATGTCTGTAACCTTGGCGCCGCGGGCGCGCATGCGGGTAAAGGCCTCGTGGCCTGGTGTGTCAAGGAAGACAATCTCGCGGCCGGAGGCGGGTGAGCCTTCCTTGGCAAACTTCACCTTGTAGGCGCCGATGTGCTGGGTGATGCCGCCGGCCTCGCCTGCGGCGACGTCGGTCTCGCGGATGGCGTCGAGGAGGCTGGTCTTGCCGTGGTCGACGTGGCCCATGACGGTGACAACAGGCGCACGGGGCACCTCGATGGCATCCATGTTGTCCGTGTCGAGGACCTCTTCAATCGCCTGGTTCTCGAGTTCCTCTTCGTAGCTGATCACGTTGGCGGCGGCGCCGAACTTCGCAGCGACATCCTTGACCATCTCGGAGTCGAGTGACTGGTTGACGGTGACGAAGACGCCCCGCATGAGCAGGGTGGCGATGAGATCCTTGGCGCGGATCTCAAGCTTCTCGGCCAGATCCTTGACGCTGATCCCCTCAGTGACAGTGATTTCCCGCGTGATGGGCAGGGGCTCGTTGCTGTATTGTGCGGTTCCGCTCAGGCGCGGCGGCGGCACAAAGCCCTTCATGGGGCCTTCTTTGGTCTTGGGGTACTGCTGTTGGCCACGGCCACGGCCCTTGGCGGGAGCGCGTTGCGGACGCGGCGCTTCGCCGGGCGGTGGCGCGCTGCCGGGACCAAAGCCACCAGGGCGCGGTCCGCCGAAACCACCGGGACGAGGACCACCGAAGCCGGGGCGCTGTCCAAAGCCGGGACGGCCGCCGGGCGCGCCCGGACCAGCGAATCCGCCGGGAGCGGTGCGCGTGGGATGCTTGGGTCGGGGTCCGCCAGGGAATTGACCAGGCGCGCCTTGCTGGCGCGGCGGGAAACTGCCAGGCGCACCGGCAGGACGACGATCAAAGATGGGACGGCCACGCTGGAGGCCGCCAGCCTGGGCTGCGGGTGGTACGGCGCCGGGAACGACCGGCGGTGCCTTGTAAACAGGGCGCGGACCCGTCTGCGGCATCACGACGCGGCGAACCGGCGGCGCGGGCGGAGCGGCAGGAGCAGGTGAAACGGCAGGCGCGGGAGCGGCAGCGCTGCTTTCCGGCGGGGCAGGCGCACTGGAGGCAGCGAGGGAAATGGTCTCTGGTGCCGCGGGAGCCGGAGTGGGCGTGGATTCGACCGGGGGGGGAACAGGCTCAGCCACATGCGCGGGAGGAGCGGCTGCCACCTCAGGCGCGGGCGCGGGCGGCGGCGCCTGCACCACGGGCTTGACCACAGCGGGCGCAGGCTCCGTGACAGTCACAGCCACTTCACGTGGCGGATGCGGAGCAACCGGAGGCTTGACGACAACCGCGACCGCTGGCGGCACGACCGCCACTGCCGGACGCGCGGTGGCGCCTGCCGGTGGCTTGGCCACAACTGCTCCGGCAGGCGGACGGCTGGCGATTGCCGGGGTGGCTGGAACGGAAACAATGGGAGGCGCAGGACGCACCGGAGGAACGATTTTGCGCGGTGCGGGCTTGGCGGGAGCAGCCGGTGCAGGTGCATCGGCCTTGGGAGCCGCTGCGACCGTCGGCTTGGCCGCCGCCTTGGTTACGGGCGCGGCGGGCTTGGCGGGCGCGTGGCTTTTGCGCGCTTCCTCTTCTTCCTGCTGCTTTTTAGCCAGGATGGCCTTCATCACGTCGCCGGGCTTGGAGACATGGGAGAGATCAATTTTGGGTGCAATTGTGCCTGCGGCCGAACGGGACCCGGCACCACCTGCAGCCGAGGTGCGGCCGCGGTCGAAGTGTGCGCGCACCTTCTCTGCCTCGTGTTCTTCAATGGAGCTGGAGTGGGTTTTGCCGGCGCCCAGGCCCAGCTCTGCGAGCACGTCAAGAACCTGCTTGCTCTTGACCTCCATCTCGCGCGCTAGATCGTTGATTCGAACCTTACTCATCTGCCTCTTTTCGAAAGGTGCATCCCAAAGCCCTTAGTCGCTCATGGCTACTCCATGGCAGTGGCTGCGTTTCACACTACTATTATTGCCTGAATGACAGGTGAACGAACGATGCTTCTTACGCATCCTCGTCCTCTGCCGCCTTCACTTCTTCGTTCGATCCTGTCTCTTCTTCCACCGGAGCAGGCGTTGCCGCTTCCTCTGATGCGGTGGCCTCGGCCGCTTCCGGCGCAGTTGTTTCTTCCGTCACTTCCGCAGCGACCCCTTCCGCTTCAGCAGCGGGCGTCTCTGCGGATGGTGCCTCAGGTTCGCCCTCTTCAAAATGCCCAAAGTAATGGCGTACTGCAACGCTGATGCGCTCGAGCGTCTTTTCGCCGATGCCCGGGATTTCTTCCAGCTGTTCGGGCGTCATGTCGGCGAGGCCTTCGACGGTGGTGATCCCTGCGGCGACGAGCTTCTGGATAATGCCTTCGCCCAGCTCGGTGACCTGTTCGATGGGCGTGCTGGGCCCGCCGGACATGGCCTGCATCTGCTGCTCAACTTCCTGGCGCTTCTCTTCTTCGCTCTTGATGTCGATCTTCCAGCCGAGGAGCTTGGCGGCGAGGCGCACGTTCTGGCCCTTCTTGCCGATAGCGAGCGAAAGCTGCGTGTCGTCGACGATGACTTCGAGCTGCTTGTCTGTCAGGTCAGTGATGGAAACGCGGCTGACCTTGGCAGGCTGAAGGGCCTTCTCGGCAAAGGTCGTGATCTCATCGGAGTATTCGATGATATCGATCTTCTCGCCGCGCAGTTCGCGGATGATGGACTGCACGCGCATGCCCTTCATCCCGACGCAGGCGCCAACGGGATCCACGTCCTTGTCGCGCGACTGGACGGCGATCTTGGTGCGCTCGCCGGCCTCGCGGGCGATGGCCCGGATGACGACCGTGTTGTCGTAAATCTCAGGAACTTCTGACTGAAACAGGTTCGAGACCAGCTCCGGCGCGGCGCGCGAGACGATGACCTGGGGTCCCTTGGCGGCGCGATCGACCTTGATGAGCACCACGCGGACGCGCTCGCCCACGGTGAACTGCTCCAGTCGCGATTGTTCCCGTTTGGGGCAGCGGGCCTCAGCCTTGCCGAGATCGAAGATGATGTCCTGGCCCTCAATGCGCTTCACGGTGGCGTTGAGGACTTCCTTTTCGCGGTGCGCATACTCCTGGAACACGGTGTCGCGCTCGGCTTCGCGAACCTTCTGGAAGATGACCTGTTTGGCTAGCTGCGCCGCAATGCGACCGAGGGGACTGGTGTCGCGGTAGAGACGAATTTCGCTTCCGACTTCGACGCCGGGGGCGAGCTCACTGGCCTCTGCGAGGGTAATCTGATTGATTGGGTCCTCAATTTCATCCTCGCTGGCCACGACGGTCTTGTAGACGTAGGCGGTGATTTCGCCCGTGTCCTTATTCAGCTCCCCGCGCATGTTTTCCTGGGTCTTGTAGTACTTGCGGGTGGCGAGGGCGATTGCCTCTTCCACGGCTCCAACGACGATCTCGGGCTCGATGCCCTTCTCGCGACTGAGGAGTTCGATGCTCTGATACAAAGCGCTGGCCATACGATGCTTGCTCTCTTCTCTGTTGGAGGGGCCGGGGAGTTGAGACGAATTCATCCGATGGCCGGCAAGCTCGCTCGCCGAATCCTGCCGTCTGATTCCGAGTCTCCAGTCCCTGGTCCCTTTTCCTTAAATCTCTGGAATCAGCTGTGCCTTCTCAATGTTGCCGAGGGCGATTTCAACAGTACTGACCCCTGCCTTGCGGCTCTTGCTGTTCTGGTGGATCGCGCTGAGGTCAAGGAGGATGGACGTGCCTTCGCATCCTTGCAGGCGACCTTGCCAGTGTCGGTTGTTGCGGATGGGCTCGAAGGTCTGGACCTTCACGAGACATCCGGTAAAGCGTTGAAATTCTTCGGGCCGGGTCAACTTGCGATCCAGGCCGGGGGAGCTGGCCTCAAGCGTGTACTCGCCGCCGGGAACCAGATCCTCCACATCCAGCAGCGTGCCAAAGTCGCGGCTGAATTCCGTGCAATCTTCATGCGTGATGCCGGAGAGCTGCTCGATGCTCAGCCGGCCTTCGCGCAGCCGTTCGGGGAGTTCCTCGCCCTCGGTTCCGGCCTCGATGGCCGCCTTGAGTCTGGCACGGCCTTCGGCGTTCTTCTCCAGGAAAACGCGCAGGATGCGATCCTTGGCGGGACCGGCAAACTCGATGTCCACCACCTCCAGCCCATGCGAGGCGGCGACCCGTTCAGCCGCCGATCGGATTGCGTCCAGTCTCACCGCGTCATTTCCTAACCCGCTGAATCGGAGGCACTTCGCTCCTGTTCGAGCGGGACATTTCAAGCCAAACAAAAAGTGGGCCGTAAGCCCACTCATCTCTCCGCCAGCCAGCAAACCCATGGCAACCCAGGCGGACAAACTCGTCTGCTCTTTCAGGATACGGCGAAACGGCGGGAAATTCAACGGGAATGCTACACTCAGCCATGTCCTGCGGTGCCTGTCCCGTGTCATCTTCCAAGCAAACTCTTTATGACCAGTACGTACCGATTCTGCAGCGTGCGCTGAGTTCAGCGGTGGCCTATCTCCAGGGAATGGAGGACCGTCCGGTGCGTCCGGAGGCGGCCGCGGTGGACGCGCTGGAGAGCTTGCGTGGGCCGCTGCAGGATGCACCTGAAAGCCCGGAAGTCATTCTGGAGCAACTCGACAGAGTGGGCGCACCGGCAACGGTGGCGAAGAACAGCGGACGTTACTTTGGCTTTGTGAACGGAGGCTGCTTGCCGGCGGCGATGGGGGCGGCGTGGCTGGTGAGCGCGTGGGATCAGAATGCCTCGTTTTGGGTGCAATCCCCAGTTGCGGCGGAGCTGGAGGCGACGGCGCTGGAGTGGACTCGGGAATTGCTGGGCCTGCCCAGAGGCACCGGAGGGGCTGTGGTGACCGGGGCCACGATGGCGAATTTTTCCGCTTTGGCTGCGGCACGGCATGCGCTCTTTGCGCGGCTGGGCTGGGATGTGGAGAACGACGGCCTGTGTGGTGCGCCGGAGTTGCGGGTGGTGGCCGGCGAAGAGGCGCATCCGTCATTGAGCAAGGCCCTAGGATTGTTGGGGTTAGGGAGGAGTCGGGTGGTACGCGTGCCGGTGGATGGCCAGGGGCGGATGCGGGCCGATGCTCTGCCGCACCTGGACAGCCGGACTATCCTTTGCCTCCAGGCGGGGAATGTGAATACGGGAGCCTTTGACCCGGCTTTGGAGCTGATTCCGGCGGCGCGGAAGGCGGGCGCGTGGGTGCATGTGGATGGGGCGTTCGGCATGTGGGCTGCGGCTTCGCCTGCATCTCGACACTTGACGGCTGGATTTGACCAGGCGGATTCCTGGGCGACGGATGGGCACAAGTGGCCAAATAGCGGCTATGACTGCGGGCTGGCGCTGGTGCGGAATCCGGAAGAGCTGCGGGCGGCGATGTCGATCGATGCTCCTTACCTTGTGCTGGGCGCGCGGCGGGAACCGGCCGACTATACGCCGGAATTTTCGCGGCGGGCGCGCGGTGTGGAACTTTGGGCGGCGTTGCGGCAACTGGGCAGGAGCGGCATGGCCGACTTGGTCGAGCGGACGATTGGCCATGCCCGGCGCTTTGCCGAAGCACTGCGCGCAGCGGGGTTTGAAATCCTGAATGAGGTTGTGATCAACCAAGTGCTGGTGTCCTTCGGATCGAAGGAGAAGACGCTGCGGACGATCGCGCGGATCCAGCAGGACGGCACGTGCTGGTGCGGCTCGACGGTGTGGCAAGGGCGGACGGCGATGCGGATCAGCGTGTCATCCTGGGTGACGACCACCGAGGATGTGGAGCGAAGCGTGGCGGCGATGCTGAAGGCGGCGCGTGAGTAGCGAGTAGGGGGAAATTCGAAGCAGAGGGGATTGGCGATGGGGTACGCGGGGCGATGGAGTGCGGCAGTCGTGTTGTGGGTGGTGGCGGTGGCCTGCATGGGGCAGGCGCTGACGAAGCAGCCCGCGAGTGTGTATCACGCGCGGCGCGTGGCGCTGGCGGGCGAGCTGAAAGGCGGGGTGGCGATCCTGTTTGCTGCTGAAGAGCCGCTGCTGGACTTCATGCCGTACCGACAGGATGAGGATTTCTACTATCTGACAGGATGGAATGAGCCGGGCGCGGCGCTGATGGTGGTGGCGCCCAGCGGGCACGAGCGCAGCTACCGCGAGATCCTTTTTCTGCCGACGCGTAACCTGCGGGCGGAGACCTATACCGGGCCGAAGCTGGATGCCGATTCGCCGGGCGTGACGACGACGACGGGCGTGGATCAAGTGGAGCCGATGACGGCTCTGGCGACGGATCTGAACCGGATGATCGACGCAGACCGGAAGCTTGCCTGGAATGTGTGGACGCAGCCTGATTCTGTGCAGGCGAAGGCCGTGGTGGGCTTTACAGCTGCGACGCTGGGCGAGGGGCAGCCTCCGGCAACGCATGACGTGACGACGATGACGATGCCGCTGCGCCAGGTGAAGGACGCAGGCGAAGTGGACTTGATTGAAAAGGCAACGGCGGCGTCGATTGCCGCGCAGCGGGTAATGTTTCGCGCCGTGAAGCCGGGCGTAACGGAGCGGGCCATTGCCGGGGAGATGACGGCGGTGTGGATGGAACGCGGCTGTGAGCGGCCAGCGTATGCTCCAATCGTTGGCTCGGGCATCAACTCGACGACGCTGCATTACTCGGCCAATTCGCGCACGATGGAGGATGGCGATGTGGTGGTGGTGGACGCGGCCTGCGAGTTTTCCATGTATGCCTCGGACATTACGCGGACGGTGCCGGTGAATGGTCACTTTACGGCGCGGCAGCGTGAGATCTACGAGATTGTGCTGGGCGCGCAGCAGGCGGCGATTAACGCCTTTGTCGCGGGCAAATCAAAGATCAACGACTACTTTCACAAAGATCCTGACTCGCTGGATGCAGTGGCGTTCAATTACATCAATACGCATGGCAAGGACCTGCACGGCCAGCCGCTGGGCAAGTATTGGGAGCATGGGCTGGGACACATGGTGGGCATCGATGTGCACGATCCGGCGAACTATCCGGCGGTGTTGAAGCCGGGGATGGTCTTCACGATTGAGCCGGGTATCTATATTCCGGAAGAGAAGATTGGCGTGCGGATTGAGTGTGATTTTCTAGTTGGGCCGGACGGCAAGCTGATCGACCTGGACGCCGCACTGCCGCACACGGCCGATGAAGTGGAAGCGGCGATGCGAGGCAAGTGAGTTTCGAGCGATGGACGAGCAGGATGGATTCGATCACGGGCAACTGGAGACGCTGGGCAAGGTTTTTGCGGAGCAGCTGCTGGCCTGTCTTGGCGAGTGCGCGCGGGGGCGACGTGGGCTGTTTGGCGATGTGTCGCTTGAGGACGAGCGGGCAGCCTGGCCTGAGGCGGCGCGGCTCAGGGAACTGGCGGTGGCGCTGCAGACGATCTCGCACCAGGCCGAGGAGCCGAATGCGCTGTGCGACGAATTTCTGGACCTGTGCACGTTTCATGGAGAGAGTCATCCGGGCGAGCCGCGGCTGGCGCGAGAGTTTCTGGCCCGGATTGAGCGGGGCGATGTCGGTACCCCGACGCAGTCGGAGAGACGCCCATGGTGATGCTGCACGCGTTTATGGCGCTTGCGGCCGGATTTGCCGCGGCGATTCTGCTGGTGCTGGCACTGCGTGGAGTATTGCAGTGGGTAGCGCCCAGTCTGGCAGCGGTGGAGGCTCACCCGGGTTTCAGTTACACCACAGTCAATCTGGGAGCATCATTTCTGGCGGGAGTGGCGGGCGGCTACATCACGGCCTGGGTGGGCAGGGCCAATCCCATGGTGCATGTGCTGGCGCTGGGGCTCATGCTGCTGGCGCTTGCGGCCCTGAGCGCTTTGCAGATGCGTGGCCAGCAGCCGATCTGGTATCAACTGGCACAGATTGTGATGGCGCCGATTGGTGTGCTGGTGGGGGGGCTGGTGCGTCTACGCGTGCTGGGGATCCTTTAGAGCGACAAAGACGGAAAACCCCCGCGTGGCGTTCAATCAACAGGAGCGCACACGCAGGGGCCGATCTGGCAGGGTAAACCGCTACCAGCGAACGCCAAGTGTAACTGGCATAAGCTTTGTGTCTTTGCCCACGGTGGTGGTGCCGAGGCCGTTGGGCTGGGTGGTAATGGCCGGGGTCAACACGTCGAGATAGCGGAACTCGGCGAAGAGCTTGACCTTGCTGTCGCCGTACATACCGCCCAGATGGCGCATGTAGCCGCCACCGATACTGAAGCCGCCCTGGTTGCTGGAGAAGTGACCCACCACAACATTTGTGACGCCGTAGCCGCAGTAGAAGTAGCAATACTGCGTCGCCTGGGGATTCGTGAAGCTGCTGACTTTGCGATAGAAGCCATAGCCGCCGGTGGCGTAGAGGTCATTGGAGCTCTTCGGAAAGAAGTCATAAACGGGGTCGAGGGTGAAGGACCAGATGTGCGCGTGGCCACCCTGGGCACCGGCTTCGGCAATCAGCTTACCGGGAAGCTTGTCATCAATGAATTGATATTCAATCAGGGAGGAGAAGTGATCCGTGAACTTGTAGCCAGCGCCGAGGGTCAGGTTTCCGCCCCATGTGATGTAGTTTGAGGACTGACTGGTGGGGCCGTTGAAGCCGCCGCCAGCCTCATAGACGAGGTTGCTCCAGAAGCTGTGATCGCGATAGCCGTGGCCGCCGTAACCGCCGCTTTGGGCTGCACCCGCAGCGGGAGCGGCTGCCCCGAAACCGGGCGCAGCGGGAAGTGCGGCTTCAGCGGGGTTGCTGACCGCAAGAAGCGTGGGCGCAACCGAACTGGACTCCGAGGCTGAGACCGCGGGTGCTGTCGCGGAGGTGGATGAGGGTGCGGACTGGGCGCTCACAGTGCCGGCGGCAAAGGCAGCCGCGGCAGAAAAGACCAGAACATAGCCGAGATGCGACATCGAACTCTGCGATGACATGAATGTACCTCGTGGGTCGAAAATATCGTGCCTGCGCGAATCCCACGCAGTCTGAACTATGCACTTAGACACAGCTTTGCGGCAGGAGGTTGCGCGAAAGATTGGAGAAAGAGAGCTGAGTGGCATTGATTTGGACATCTCGAAAAGGAAACAGACCGGAGACGGGCTCCGGCCTGCAGGTGATGGAGGAGAGACGGGTTATCCCTGGATGTCGAACTGCTCGGGGTGCAGAGCGGGATCGCTTTTGACCAGGATGTTACGGCCGACGAGTTCCTCGAACTCTGTAAGCCAGCGGGCATTGTTGGATTTGAGGACCTTCACGGTCTCAGGATTGACGCGCAACAGCACGTCGGGATTCTCAAAGTGCCGGCGCATCTTGCGCAGTTCAACATAAATCTCGTTGCAGACCGTGACCGGGCTTTTGACCATGCCGGTGGCCTGGCAGGTGGGACAGGGTACGCTTAACGTGCGCTCCAGGGATTGCTTGACGCGCTTGCGAGTGATGGCGACGAGTCCGAAGTCATTGAATTGAAGGACCTTAGTCGGGGCGCGGTCACTTTTGAGAGCTTCCTCAAGGGCGGCCATCACCTTAAAGCGGTTCTTACGCTCATCCATATCGATGAAGTCGATGATGATGATGCCGCCCAGGTCGCGGAGGCGAATCTGGCGGACAATCTCGGGGATGGCGTCGAGGTTGGTCTTGACGATGGTGTCTTCCAGGCGCGCCGTCTTGCCGACGTACTTGCCGGTGTTGATGTCAATGGCGACCAGGGCCTCGGTCTGGTTGATGACGATGGAGCCGCCGGACTTGAGCCAGACCTTGGAGCGCAGGGCTTTGGAGATCTCGTCCTGGATGCCAAAGTGCTCAAAGAGCGGGGTTTCCTTGGTATACAGCTTGACGCGGCGCACGAGAGTGGGCGAGAAGCGGTTGAGGAAGCGCACGATGCGCTCGTAGTCCTCCTGCGAATCGACCCAGATGGAAGAGAAGTTTGCACTGACCTGATCGCGCAGAATGCGTTCAATGAGCGAGAGGTCGTGGTAGATGAGGGCAGGCGACTTGGAGGATTCGGAGCGTTGCTTGATTTCGTCCCAGAGGTGAATCAGGAAGCGAAGATCGGCACGAAGCTCTTCTTCGGACGATCCCTCGGCCGCTGTGCGCACGATGAATCCACCTGAGGCTTCTCCGCGTTCGCTGATCAGGATGCGCTTGAGGCGATTCCGTTCCTCATCCGAGGCGATCTTGCGGCTGACGCCGACGTGCGAGACGGTGGGCATAAAGACCAGGAAGCGGCCAGGCAGAGCGATATGGGAGGTGATGCGTGCGCCCTTTTTGGCGATGGGCTCCTTGGCAATCTGAACGAGGATCTCCTGGCCGGGCTTGAGCAGGTCGGAGATGATGGGCAGGTCCGAGGTCTGCGCAGAACGGCGGGAAGGACCGCGACGATCTCCTGGGCGACCGCCCGGTGCGCGTCCGCGGCGTCCGCGGCCACCGCGCTCGCGGCGCTGGGGCTGAAGTCCCTCTTCAGAGGATTGACTTCCGGCAGAGGTCTCGGCTTCCCCGTCCTGCATCTCGTACGCTTCTTCCTCGACTTCGTCCCCGTTGCGGATGTCAAGGTTGAGGTCGATGCGGTGGTCGAGGTGTGCTTCCTGGAGCATCTCTCCGATGGCGCCGGAGCGAATCTGCGTTTGCAGGGTCTCCTCTTCGTATTCGTCGAGGTCGTGCTCATGGGATTTCTGGCGCAGTGGATGGCCGGGAGCGTCGAATTCGCTGCCTTCGATGGTCTCTTCTTCGACCAAGCCGGCTCCGGGGGCGAAGGCCGAGACGGATGAGGACGGGGCGATGGGAGCCTGAGCGGGATCACCCGATGACGGCTCGTCCTTCTTCTTTTTGCCGCCCAGGCCAAAGAGGCGGAAGGAGGAAGGCGGAAGCGGATCGACGTGATGCGAGGCCGAGGCATCCGGCTCGGGATCGACTTCGGTCGATTCGTCTTCGGGCTCAGCAGAAGCCTCGATGACGGTGGACTCCAGAGGGGTCTCTGAGGTTTCTTCGATCAGCTCTTCTTCGACCCGTTCGCCCTCATGTGCTGCGGCGGGCTGGGGGGATAGTTCTGCATCGGCAAAGGTGCCTTGCGGCTCGGCGTCGACGCCGACCTCGGGCTCCGAGGCACGTCCGCGATGGCGGGCCAGAGACTCGCCAGGGAGCAAGCCACTGCCGTCCCACTGGAGAGGCGCCTCGATCAGCGTCGAAGGCCGGAAGGTGGGTGCAGGGCGGACAGGAGGCTCAGCTTCGGGAGCCTTGCGGGTCTCAGGCGGGGGAGTGCCGCCGTACTTGGAGAGTGATTCACCGGGCAGAACGAACGGCTCCGGAGCGCGCTCCGCGCGGGGCGCTGCGGTGGCATGAATCTCAGTGGTTTGAACCACTTCTGCTTCGGAAGGGGCAAGGTTGGCGTCTTCGGCCTGACTTTCCGCGTTCGGCGCGCCTTCTGCCACAGAGCTGGACTGGGAGCGTCCGCTACGGCGACGGCGGCGTCCACGCCAGCGGCGGACGCCCTGCTCATCCGACCCTTCCTGCCGGCTCGGTTCGGAGAATTCCGCGGAGAGCGGAGCTTCGGGCGCGACGAGTTCGACTTCTTCGGCCTCGGGAGCAGCCTCTGGAGCGGGACGACGATCTCGCCGGTCGCCACGCTGGCGCTGGCCGCGGTCGCTGTCCCCACTGGAGCGGATTTGGCGCGGGGTCTGGGGGCCGGTGGCCGCTGCCCGCTCAATTTCTTCCGATTCCTCTTGGTCTTCCAGTTCGAGGAAGTCAGTTACGTAGAGGAATGCGTCGCGTTCGAGACCGATGTCCACGAAGGCCGACTGCATCCCTGGCAGGACGCGGGTGACGCGGCCGTTGTAAATAGAGCCTGCGAGCGTGTACTCGTTTTCGCGCTCATAGTAGATTTCCGCGAGTTGATCGTCTTCAAGAATCGCGAGCCGCGTTTCATGCGGCGTGGAGGAGATACAAATTTCCTTTGCCATCGTACCTTTCTGCCCGGCGGCTTGAAGCGGCCGGGGCCTGCGGCGAGGTGGGATGGAAGGACGCGAAACCGGGCGAGGTGGGAATGTGCGAGAAGGATGACCTGCGATCGGCTGGTGTGCCGAGGTCGAAGCGGCGACCTGCCCCGGAGGGCGGTGTGCCGTGGCTTTCGACCTGCCAGACAAGCTGTTCGGTAGGGTGACCCGTGTGCAAAGAGATTGTGGCCCTGCGTACCGGGGAATCCGGTGGGGCCGTTGCGCCGTTGGCGACTGAGCGGACAACCTTCAAGGCGGTGACGAAGAGCGATTTGCTCCACGCCCCCTCGTGCTCCGCGCAAGTTGAACGCTGCCAACGGGTTTCCCGTCTTTGCGAGCTCATGAACCCAATCCTGCCGGGCTTCGCGGTCCATCGGGACCGGGCCGGCTTTGAACCATCAAAAATTCAGCCTCTTGCGCTTCGGACCCTTCCGAAGATCGCAAGGGGATCACATCTTTTATTTGCGTCCCATCCTCAGGAGGAGGGCAGAGACGCCTAGTTTACAAACCGGCGCATGCGCACATTCATCGCGACGCCGAGCGCCAGGAAGGTAAACAGCACCGAAGATCCGCCATAACTCATTAAAGGTAAAGGGATTCCGGTGACGGGCATAAACCCGATGACCATGCCAACGTTGACCGCAATCTGGAAGGTCAACACAGCCACGATTCCCATAATAATGAGGGAACCGGGCAGGTCGGCGGCTGTTTGAGCGTTTTGAATCAAACGCATCAATATGGAGAAGTATAGCAGCAGGACGAGCGACGCGCCGACGAAGCCGTGCTCCTCGCTGAAGGCGGCGAAGATGAAGTCGGCGTGCGGGATGGGAAGAAAGTCGCCCTGGGTTTGAGTTCCCTTTTCCGAACCCTGGCCCCAGATGCCGCCGGAGCCGACGGCGATGAGAGACTGGCGAATCTGGTAGCCGCTCCCGCGGGGATCGTTGTCGGGATTGATGAAGCTAGTGAGGCGGGCCTTCTGATAGGGCTTTAGGACTTTGCCGCTGGTCCAGACACCTGCGATGAAAACCGCTCCCGCGGCGAGGAGGATCAGGGATTGTCGCAGGTTGATGCCGCCAAGAAAGAGCCCGGCGATCAGGATGGGCGCGAAGGTGAGGGAGGTGCCAAGGTCGGGCTGCTTGAGGACGAGGAGCATCGGCACGCCGACCAGAACAAAGGCCTTGAAGATGTCGCGCGCGGTTAACGAGCGACCGCCAAGATTGGCAAAATAACGGGCAACGGCGACGATGAGCACCAGCTTGACCCACTCAGAGGGCTGAAAGAGGATGGGGCCGAGCTTGATCCAGCGGCGCGCTCCGAGTGCCTTGTGTCCGATTCCTGGGATGAGGACGATGCCGAGGAGGAAAAGGAAGGCGCCGTAAAACCAGGGGGTGAAGTCGATGAGCTTGTGGTAGTCGATCTTGGCAAAGAGGAACATGCCGATGATACCGCCGAGGATCCAGAAAACTTGCTTGGTGTGGAAGCCGGTGTAGCGGGTATGGAGCGTGGCCGAATAGATCTCGAAGACGGAGAGGGTGCAGAGGAGCAGGACCATGGCGAGCAGGGTCCAGTCAAAATCGCGAAAGCTAAGGAACCGGCGAGAGACGCTCATGGGGTTTTGATCCTGCGTGCGGGCAGCAGAGCGGCGGCGATCTGGCCGGGGAGGTTGGCGGTCATTGCGCGCTGCTGGAGCGCGGCCGGGCGAGGAGCGGGAGACGTGCCGGCGGGGGAGTTGAGGAAGAAGTGGCCTGCGTGGATGCGGGTGACTTCCTTCCCCTGGACCCGTTCGGGCTGCGTCCAGACCGCACCGACATCCACAGGCTTGGAGGGCGTGGGAGGCGTGGTGGTGGCGTTGTTTGCGGGGAGATTGTGCTTGAGGCTGCGCTGCTTATCGACGTAGGCCTGGACGACCTGAGCTCCGATGCGGGCTGGATAGTAACTGAACTCACCATGCTGCCAGAGCACGGCAACCACCAGTTCCGGATTACGGCGTGGAGTGACACCAACGAACCAGACGTTGGGATAGGTGGAGCGGCCCTTGTTGGTGCGATCGAGGGCTTCGTGGCTCATGACCTGGGCAGTGCCGGTTTTTCCCGCGAGATCAATACCTTCCAGGTGCGCTGAACCGGCGGTGTGATAGAGGCCGGGTTGAGTGACCTCGGCCATGCCGTCGGTAATGGTCATCCAGTCGGTTGGGTCGATGGGAATATCCGCCTGGCCGGAGCCTGGAAATGAATCCAGGATGGCGTGATAGAAGTCCGGGGGCAGCTCATTGGGGAAGACGACATGGGGGCGAACCATGTGGCCGTCAGAGGCGATGCCCCCGATGATGCGAGCGAGTTGGATGGGGGTCGCCTCGATGGCGCCCTGTCCGATGCCGACGGAGATGGTTTCCCCGGCATACCATTTGCGGTGGTAGTTGCGCATGACCCATTGCGCGGAGGGCATCAGGCCGGCCTGTTCGCCGGGGAGGTCGATGCCGGTTTTCTGGCCGAAGCCAAATTCAGTGGCGTAGCGGGCGATGCGGTCGATGCCGAGCTTGTCGGCGAGGGTGTAGTAGAAGGTGTCGCAGGAGTAGGGGATAGATCG
>JAKAJO010000085.1 GCA_021813745.1 Acidobacteriota bacterium | reverse complement strand
CTGCGTGATGAAACCCTCCGCCATGCGTCCGAGACCGGAAATCACCATCAGAGCCACGCCGGTGACGCCCCAGCCGAGATAACCGCGGCCGGACTTGAAGTGCCAGCCTGCGACGCCGAGACACGCGACCGCGATGACCGGCGCAATTACATTGCAGCCCCAGTTCACGATGTTGAGAACGGTTCCTTCGACAGTCGTCGCCTGCTGACCTTGCACGGCCTGACCGAACTGTGGGGAGGTTCCGAGATTCTGCGCTCTCGCGGCGAAGGGCGCGAGCAGGTTGCCGGCGAGGATCAAACTCAGGCCCATCTTGATGGCGACGTGCAACCAATTGATCTCGTCGGGGCGATGAAAAACGTGCGTGGAAGTCGGAGCGGACACTTGGGGACGCCGCCAGAAGGCCAGTGCGGTTCTCATAGGTTTTCTCTCCTGGACCCGGCTGCTCTCACGGCATCCGTGTCGAGCCAGAGAATGGGGCGGATCAGAATTTCGGTCAAATGATCCACCTGGACCAGGATGGGCCGTCGTTCTATCTCCAATCTCATGAGCAGGTTCTGCAAACCGAGAGATGCCGGTCAGAGCTTCTACCCTCCGGTGCGTTGGATCGATTTGGAGAAATCGAGCTAAAATCTCAGTCGAGGAGCCCGGTGTCGCAAGCTGTCGCCAGCTCATGGACAATAGCATGGCATCCGTTTCGCAGCTGAATCCGTATCAATGCGACCAATGCGGTACCACGAACATCGTGGCTGCACCCGTCCTCTATCAACAGGGCACGAATACTTACTCCACCAGATTCCATTCGGGGACGACCCAATCGTTCTCTGCGCAGGCGGTCACACCACCCCGTCCCCGGGGTTATCTCCGGCCTTTTTTGGTATGGGGCCCTGCAATCATTATTTTCTTTGTGTGGACGGTCGTGGGTATCAGCTCTCTCTATGAACACCCGATGACAAGCACGCTACGGCCAAGTGCCGTCACTATCTTCCTATTCCTCGGTGCAGCATCGCTCGTGGGCATGGCTTTCAGCCTTCGCAGCATTGCCCGCTACAATCGCGAAGTCTATCCGCGCCTTCATTGGAATTGGGAGCACACCTACGTTTGCAGGCGCTGCGGGAAGTTCCGCCTTATCCCTTCATAGTTGAAAGAGCGATTCGATCGACACTGAAGAGGACGAAACCTTCGCAGAAGCAGCTATCTTCGCGGATTGATTTTCCAAAACAGACCTCACAAGTGCCGATGCGGGGATCCAGCTGGCGGGACCGATTATTGCTCAAACACACTTTGGGGCATCGGGAGCGATCTTTGCCCATTTCCGAATTGAGCAATCGGGACCGAAGATGACTCAACCGCACACTGGGTCATCCGGACCGATCTTTGCCCATTCGCACGATGGGGTACCGGGATCGATCTTTGCTTAATTCCAAATTGGGCAGTCGAGAGCGAAGATGGCTCAAACGCGTCTTGGGTCATGCGGGCCGATCTTTATCCAAGCGCGTACTGGGCAATCGGGAACAACTCTGAACACACAAAAGCCCTGGCCCAACGGCCAGGGCGAAGCGATGAGGTGTGTGGTAAGCGGCAATCAATGGGCTGTGGCGACTACCTTGTGAAGTTCGGAAGGACTTTGCTCGTGTTTGGTGAACACGACGTAGATCTTTGTGTCAGCAGGAACGGAGATGACCACGCGACTGTTGGCGTTGAAGCTCATGACTTGGGAATCGCCCGCCGTGCCAATATTCTCGGCCAACCGCTCCCTAAGCATATCGTCCTCGGAAAATGCAGCGCTCGAATTGTTGCCCGCCACCTCGGCTAGAACCGAACCAAGCCCGGAAGCAGCGCGCACCAGAAAGTTCTTGCCAGTGTTCTTCCCGTAGACATTCCCTTTGATCGGCCCTAGATCGAGCCCGGTTCCGATCGCATCTATCTTCTCTCGCGCGCCATCGAGCAGTTCGATCTCGTCGAACTTCACACTGACGAGCCCGCTGCGATCGGCCTGCTGCAATTGGCCGTAGACGCGCGCACCGGCGGGAACGATGATCCTGTCGCCGATGGCGTATGTGTACTCGACGACGGCTACCACGGGGGCCTGCACAGCGCTCGATATCTGGGTCTCGAGCTTGGCTTGAATGCGGGTTCCCGGCGTAAGTTCCAGTCTTGCCGCACCATCGTCGTCGAAATTGACCTTCAGCGCTGAGCTGGCCTGGTTCTGCGCCAGACTCCGCACAAAGATGAGGGATGGCTCCTTCAAGGTGTTCTGCTGCGTTTGCGGTGTCTCTGCCGGTGGAGCCCCACCGTAGGGGGCCGGATCTTCCCACTTCTGCTGTGTGTCTGCGAAGGAAGGCACTGCTCCCAGAGAACTGGCGACGGCAGGCTTGCCAGCGAATGGCTTGGTCGTTCCGTCACCATTTAACGTGCGTGTGCGCCGAATGTCGCTTGGCCCAAGTTGACCGGTCGTGTTGTCCGGCGCTGGCGTACGTGGGGTGTCCATCAGCGGCGTCACGCTGCTTTTGGAGGGAGTCGCTTGCTCTTGTTTTGTTTGCTGATACTGAGACCCCTGTTTCACTGGAGCCGGCTTCCTCGGCGATTTGCCGACGATAGCCGTAAAGACAAAGAAGAGGACCGCAACGGCCAGCCCGCTGCCAAGAAGAATCAGCTTGCTCTTACTGATTCCTTCGACTCCCTTGACGTCAGCTCGGGTCGCGAACTTCGGAGCGGGCTCCTGGTTGCTCTTGAGACCTTGCGTCGAGGGATCTTCAACTATCGGCCCTGCCGGATCCATCACTGATGTCGGCAAGCCACCGCTCCCATTCCTGTTGTTGTCGGTGACACTCATAACCGTTCACTTCTCCTCTCTACTTGCCATCGCCCGAGATGGGTGGGGTGAATGGCAGTCGGATCAGGACGGGACGATCTACCTGGTCTGCCTGCGCGATTTGCAAGAACAGCTTCTCCGTCGATTCCTTGAAATTCGGCCGATCGAACACAACTACGCCGTCAGCGCGCTCACCTGGTTCAAGGCGGGTCGTGCTCAATCTGTAGTCGCGGATCTCCAACTGGTCGGAGATGATGCCTTTGCCTTCCTTCTTTTTCTTCTTTGTCGCTTGGCGTCCGGTGATCTGAATCTGAGGCGGAACGATCTCGACCGGTTCATTCGAGCTGTTCAGGATGGAATAGGAGATCACCGATTCGTTGCTTAGCTGCCGCATGTCGCCAATCGATGTCTCAATCTGCTTGTCCTGCCACTTCGTCCATTTCGGAGCATTGATTTTTTGTTGCTGCCTGAACTCCTCGTCGAGACTCGAAAGCGGTGCGAAACCTGAGCTTGCATCCTCGGCGCCCGTGTCATGATCCGGTTGCTTACCGGGTCGGCTTGGCATCGCCGGGGTGGGGGAATCATCAGCAATCAGGAAGCTCCGCGAGGCCCTGTACTCGATCAAGAAGTCAACTGGCTGGGATTGGTTCGTAACACCGGCGCCATCGCTAACCAACTCCAGCGTCACGTGCTGACCTGACCTTGTCGCAATGAGCAGATTCGACTGAGCGGCCTCTTTGGTGATGGGCTTGACGTAGACGTACTCCGGTTCTCCCTCGCTGTGCTCGGCCTTAAACTCGCCAGGGCTGCCGAGAATGACGGAGGTGATCTCTTCCGGCATGCGGATCGTCGACTCAAACTCCGGCCGCAGGTGAAGGACCGTCACCTCGTGAGGATTGATCGTAATGGTGGCGACACGCGCCCCTACGGGGGTGTCGGCTGCGCTTATTCGCAGCGGAATCAGAACCGCAATCGGGATGAGCCAGCGAAGTTTCATGGGATTGACCTCCTTGACGGCCTTACGGCCAGATACTTGCGAAGCACGTAATGCCTTCGGACCGCCTGCACGTAGGCCACAACATCTGGATTGTGATAATCCAGTCGCTCTCGCACAATTCCGCGGTCGCCCGCGTAGTAGGCTGCGGTGACCAGGCGCAGATCGCCGTGGAATTCCCACATCAGAGCCGTCACGTAACGCGTGCCTGCCGCGATGTTCTGTTCGGTATTGAACGGGTCGAAGGCGCCGAATCGTTTGGCAGTCGCTGGCATGAGTTGCATTAGCCCCATCGCCCCCTTATCTGAAACTGCCCTTGGATTCCATCGCGACTCTACGTCGATCAACGCGGCGATTAACTCCGGAGGCACGCGATAGTGTGCCGCATATTGGCGAACCAAGGCCGCCGCCGGCGCAGGATCGGCCTGTCCAAAGCCGAACCGGGGAAACGCGAACAATAGCAGGAGCAGCCATCGCCTCATGAACTTGTCCCTCCGTGAAGCGCAAGACCTTGCGCGAACCGTGCACCGTCGTCAAGCAGGCTCTTGAATCCTTCGCGGAGCAGGAGGTGCCTGCGGTCTTTTTCGGTCTTGGCAAGGAAGGGCAAAAGAACATCGCGCAGCTCGGCGGTGACGTGGTCTGTTCCGAGCAACTGCAATGCGTTCGCAAAATCGATCATTTCCGAGACCGATGGCGGCTTTTCGAGTGAGTAGTTACGGAAGGAGAGCGCTATTCCGGCCATCTCGCGATGGAAGCTCTGATCGGCCTTCGGCGTGCGGCTGGCAATGATCTCGGCCTCGCGCTCAGGCGTGGGATGCTCGACGCGCAGGTAGAGGCTCCGCCGTCTGATTGGGTCGCCCAGTCTTCGTTCTTCGTTGCTGGTGAGCACGACAAACGGTATGGTCTTTGCCGCAACGGTGCCGAACTCCGGAATCGAGAGCTGCCAGGCCGAGAGGATTTCTAAAAGCATAGCTTCGAAACCATCGTCGACTTTATCCAATTCGTCGATCAGCAGTACGCACGGCCGTTCGCATTCGAGTGCCCGCATCAGGGGACCGGGACGGAAGAAGTCCCGCCCCTTGAGATTCGTCTGAACGCTCTGCCAGTCTTCGTGCTGGCCCTTTGAGAACTCCATGTAGAGACGCTGGAGGCCCTCGTCGAAACGGCCGATTGCTTTGTCCTCGGTCACACCGCGATAGCACTGGAGCCGTTCGACGTGCGTGCCAACTGCCGCTGCGACCGACACGGCGAGTTGCGTTTTGCCCGAGCCTGCGGGCCCTTCGAGCAGCAGCGGTTTTTGCAGCTTGGCGGCGAGAAAGACCACCTGGGTCATTACCGGGTCGATGAAGTAGCCGGTGGCTGCGAGTTTGTCTGCGAGATCCGTGAGCGAATCAAACATCCGCTTGTCCTTGCACTTGTACTGGAATTGGCACCGCGATTTGCTCACTTTCGGCGCTCCGGCCGCCAAGCAAGATGTCTTGTGCAGGGACCACTTGAGCCCAAACATTTGCCAGCGAGGTAGCCCCCAACGCCGCCAGTAGGACCAAAATCCCGCGGCTCCAAGGGTCACCTGACCATGTTGTCCAAACCGGCCAGCCGTAACAGACAACCGCCGCCAAGTCGAGAAACGTTAGCAATACCGCGATGATGAAAAACCTGGGTCGCTTCGCCACTTGGGCCTCCTCGAATGCCGAGTCAGCATGAGGCGATCTCAAAACTCGGTCAAATCCGTGTTTGGAGCTACGCGCTCGTCCGTGGGAACACACGGTGCTTGTTCCTGACAGAGTCAAATTGGCAAATACGAGCTGAGCACTTAGGCTGTAGCAGCGAGCTTGGTTCGCGCTACGCTTCTTGGCCCGAGCCGTCTCCCGTTACCCGCGGTTGGCAGCTGCTCGACCCAGGTCTTTATGTCGGCCTGGCGGTATCGGACCAAGTTGTTAACCTTGATGTACTGTGGCCCGTCACCGACAAGCCTCCAGCGACGGAGGCAAGCCAGGCTAACCTTAAGGCACGCTGAGACTTCGTTTTCTGTAAGCAGGGATTCCATATTCACCTCGTCGTTGTGAGAAAGCGCCTGCATTTCCTCGTCGGCCCGTGCTGAGGAAATGCAGGCGCTGAACATACTGTGGGTTTGCACCTCGGTCAAGTTTCGAGGCCGGGTTATTGTCGTTTTTCGGAGCGCCGATCACGGATGTTCGCCTTTCGGCGCACCGGCTTCGGATGCGGGCTTCACGATACCCTCAAGCGCCTCTCTTTTTGCTTTCATCCGGACATGGAGGTAGTCTCGGAGCACTTCTTTCGAGACGTGACCGACAATCTGGCGGATCGTCTCTTCTCCGGCTCCATCCTCGGCAAGCTGCGTGATCAGCGTATGGCGATGATCATGCCAACGGCCCGTGACGTTGGCATTCTTACGAACGTTTTTCCAAGCTGTCTTGATTGTCGTGACATGCCGTGTAGGATCCCACGGACGCGGCCTGCCAAATGGGAAGAGATACCACTCTGTCCGGATCTCTTTGAACTTCCCTTCATACCACGTCATGTGCTCGAGAATGGCTTCGTACAGCACTGAATTGATCGGGATAATTCGACCGTCACCTGCATCCGTCTTGCTTTCGAGGATCTGGATGTATCTCTTCTCCAGATGAATCTGTTTCCACCTGAGGGACTTGATCTCGGCATCGCGCATCCCGGCGTTGAGCGCCATCGTAAGCGCGAGATGGATATGAGGAGACCGCGAATCCCGCGACAGTTGCCGCATGTGCTGGGTCTCTTCTGGCTCATAAGCCTTACCGATCTTGCGGCGACTGGGCAGCTTGAGCTTCTTTTTCTTGCGCAGCCGGACCCGGAGCACGTCGCCGGCTTCGCCGATGAGGGTCAGAAGAAACCGAACCTCTTCATTGATGGATTTCGGAGCGGCAGACTCTTTCAACCGATCAGTTTGATACTTGAGGACCGTGGATTCATCAATGTCGACCAATAGTGCGTCGCCGAGAAGCCGCACCACGTGGCCGATAGCATATTCTGCGAAAGTGATCCCGCGGAAGCGCAGTCTGTAATCAGCCAAATATTCATCGGCCACATCCCGCAGTCGGCGGACGCGATTCTCCCGCCTGTTTTGGACGTTGTTGAAGCCCTGTTCGAGCTCACGCCGTCTCTGGTTCTCGGCGTTTTTGGCTACTGTCTTTGAGGTCGATTTGGACGACTCCCGAATTTGCTGCCCGGCGAAGTAGAACTTGTACCACCAGATTTTGCCGCGTGGAAAGATTGCCATCGATCACTCCTGTCTCTCGTTTGGCACTAGTACCAATTGGCCAGTGCGAATGGAGATTGGAGCAGGATTAGAACTCGCGCAAGTCGGCGATCAACCGAAGATCGGCAGAGGATCAAGTCGTTTCATTGAGGAGGGAAACAACTGAGCAGGATTGCTATGGACAGGGCGTCCATTTTGAAGGAGCGTGGGCACAAAAATGGGCACAATTTGAAAAATTGGCGGATTTCTGGCTGCTCTTGTCTGCTCTAAGTTGTTGATTTGATTGGCTCCTCAGGTAGGACTCGAACCTACAACCCTTCGGTTAACAGCCGAATGCTTTTGGATCGATTAATCAGCCATAGCTATGAGAAGCGACCTTCAAGCCGTTCAGCGCTGGATTCCCGCTGTTGCTTGCGCCGGACGCTGGTCAGCTCGCGACGAATTTCGTTGGCGTCTCCCAGCAGCACCTTGTACCGAAAGTTCTTCGACTTTTCCATTTCCAGGAATGAACGCCATGATTGAATGCTGATGCTCCGCTTGCGCGATTTGAGCACAAGAAGAACCTCCCGCCGTGGCCAAAAGATCTCCTCCTCGAACGAAGAGAAACTCCTTCCAGAGTCCTGCGCGCGCTGTTGAAAGAGCTCAACCCATTTATGTTCGTGATCGAACACCACCCTAGACTTGAGCTCTACAGCAACGTCGACGTCTCCTAAACGATCGCTATCCTGCAGAAAACTACCAAACACGGCAACGCTTCGAACCGAGTATAAGTAATTGCGATTTGAGTTCACTAACTGTACTCGCTTTACGAATTCCGATAGCGCCGTCATTGCGGTTTCTCTCTTGATTCGCTTAGCGGCAGAAGCAAGCGTGAGATCGCGACCAGCATCAGTTGTTGAGTACCAGGGGAAGGGACTGTTGTTTCGGTGTTCCCGCTCCCTGTCCCGGCGCAGATATCCGGCCAGTTCCATCGCCCTCGCAATTTCCTCCGCTCGACGCCGGTCATATCGAAATGAGTGGGAAAGCCAATCCTCGCGAAATGCTCCATGTGATCGACGAAGAATTTCCCGGATTCTCACCGCGCTTTCACTCGCGATGGGTGGAACTGTAGCGAGATCGACGGTCATAGGGAAAACCTCCTTTCTTCTGCGTAGTCTTCGCACAGATCTTCACAGGGATGTGAATCCGGCGCCGCTTGTTGGTCAGGCAAGCCACTGTCGCACCATTTAGAGGGACATCGATACCCTCTCTCGATACGAGGACATCGTCAGGCCAACTAGAGATTCGGTCAAATCTCCCGGCTCTGCTTCGCCCGTTGAAATGGTTTTGAGCGGGATCGGGGTGCTGAAGTGGCCGAACGTGGTTCCACGTCAGGGGCGCTTGATCTGGATTTCAACCAGGCGGCGAAATCATGGGGGTCGAACCTGACCGAGTTGGCAATTCTGAGCGACGGGATTTCCCCGGTCGCAGCCATCTTGTAGATTTGTTTCTCCGAGAGGTCGAGAATCTCGGCAATATCGTTCACCCTCAGGGCCCCTCGCTTCTGCTCAAGGATCTGTTCGATAAGCATTCACTCCTCCTGTTCGCCATGCCGGAAATCCAAAAACGGCGAGATTACCATCCGTCGAAATGAGTTTTCGGTCAACTTCAAGGAACACGTAAGCGCAACGCACAAGAAAAACGCCGAAGATTCGCTCTTCGGCGCCGGTGAAAGGGTTACGATCGGACTGCAATTCGAAAGGCTAGGCCGTCTGTTTCAAGGGCAACTTCTTTCGGTCGGCGAACGTCGGCCCAGTGAAACTCAAGTTCACCTTGCTGATCACTTCGTCTTTCCTGGCGGGCTTTAGATAGCGGATGATGCTGTCCATCGTGGTCTGCCCCATCCAGGCCATTACCGTCTTCAGATCTACACCGGCACGAAGGTGGGTCGTGGCAAAGGTCGCCCGAAATTTGTGCAGCCAGAAGTCAGTCGGATTCAGACACGCTTTTGTTGCATTCCTCTTGAGCGCCCGGATCATGTGCGTGTCGCATTTCCCACTTCTGGTGCTGAACACGAGTGCTCCTAAAGCAGCGCGTTTCTCCGAGAGTGTCTTGCGATAGACTTCGAGAGATTCGAGCAGTTCGTCCGGAACAGGCACCTCGCGTTCTTTGTAGGCCTTTGGCGACCAGTCGAACTGGGGCTTCCAGCGCATCTCGACGATATTTGCCTTGAACCGGATGTTCTGCCAGGTGATGTGCATCGCTTCCTGTTCCCGAAAGCCTGTCATCAGCAGGAAGTCGTAAAGCGTCCTGTGGTACAGGGTGCACACGGGATACAGATCCGTCAGTTGGTTGTCTTCGAAGATCGCAACTTCGGTTTCGACGAAGCGCGGCTTGTCGTTCTTCCCCAACAGCTTGGGTATTCCCTGCGATTCGAGGAAGGTCATCACGCACGTGAACTTGTTGAAGACGGTTCTGGGAGCAAGCTTCTTCTTCTCACGAAGAAACGCTACGAATTCGAGAAGGTCGATGCGTTCCAGTTCGTCTGCGCATTTCTTGCTGCAGGATTGCTGGAAGTACGCGAAGGCTACCTTGTAGCCTCGCCATGTCTTGTCCTTGCGTGAGAGTTTGATCTCCTTGAGGAATTCGGCCATGGCGGAACGCAGCTGAGCGCGGTTGGGGTCGTCTTTTGGGAGCTGTACTTCGAGCCCCTCGGCTCGGGCCTCCAACTCTTTGACCTTCCGCACCTGACTGTTGAATGCGACGACGGCGTCCTTGCCTACGGAGAGGCGCTTGCGTTGTCCCTTCTCGCGCCATTCGAGGTAGTAGGAGCCTTCGGGGTGCTTTTCCTGGCTGCCGTTTACAATGACCCAGTCGGACTTGATCCGGCCGCTGCTGTTCAAAACCACGGGGCAGTAGCGGCTCCCGGATGGAGTTTCAATACGCTTGGTGACGTTGACTTCCATGGCGATCTCCTGGCAAAAGCGGTATCACCCCAGGTATCACCCTTCGGAAACTCAGTCCAATCTGTTGATATGAAGACTCTTGTTGGAAAAGGGCGAGCGGGTTCGAATCCCTCCGCCCCGACCATTCAGCGATCCAAATCTGCCGATACAAAGCGAAGTAGCGACTCCAGCAATGCGGCGCGGGGATAGACGGTTTTGTCCATCCCTGACCGGATG
>JAKAJO010000133.1 GCA_021813745.1 Acidobacteriota bacterium | reverse complement strand
GCATCGCCTGAAGACTTTGAAGATTGGCAATTGTGGCATCGATGACTGTCCTGAAAACCTTTCTCGTGCATGGCCTCACCTTCTCAAGGGATTTACACAACATGGCTATGTACAACCTGCGTTTTTCGCTTGGAGCTTGCGGATGTTGGCAAGCCTTACTTGGATCAATTCTTTGGGTTGCTGCAGAGGAGCAGACGAATCCGTGGCCGAATCATACCGCGGACATGCATGTCAGCAAATCGCAAAGATGCGACACACTTGCAGTCGTTTATGTGCAGAAGTGAAACCCATGTCAACCGCCGTTTGTCCTTACCATTCCGGCGCTTGGGCAGGAGGTCCCAACTTTTCGGGTTCCAGATCTAAACTGAACACCTAAGCCGTACAACTACACGGGTGGAACTTTCCACAAGTTCGGATCGCTGGTCGTGATCGCCTTGATCAAGAAAGGTTTTACGAGGTCTGCGCCGACTGCTGACAAATGATCTCCATCTTGATAAAGCTGTCGGCCACGGTCATCCGTGAATCGGATTCCACCTCTTCCGTCATTGAAGATCGATTCAATATTCACGACGGTAACGTTCCCGCGTTGCAGGCTTTCCACAAAGCTGTTGGCCTTAATGCGAACAGCGTGCTCATTAGGATCTTCTATGAATGGAGGCCTATTGCCATCCCGGATTCCCTCGCGGCTGGCTTGGCTGGGCAGAAACGGCGGCTCAGTGATGAGAACAACATAATGAGCAGCTTGCAGTAACTGGTCAAGGGCGTCTCGGAGCCTGCCTTCATCATGCCCAAGTTGGCCTTCCCATAAACACGCGAGCACGACAAAGTCGGGCTTCTGCTGTCTCACTACCGCAATCGAATCATCCCAAAGAGGCGATGGAGTGCCAGGGGAATGGGGTAGTGGGTCTCCTCCGTCTACGCTGATTACAGTGAGTCTCAAGCCAAGCTCTCTGGCCACACCTCGCATCATCGTCCCGTACATTGACGCGTTGCTGTCTCCCATGAGAATGATGGAGCCATTCTGCCCAGACGAATTGAAATGGACGCCTCCAGTTGCCACATCCCGCATCGATGCGCTGACGTAATCTTCGCTTCTGATCAGCAGGCCGAGCGAAATGAGAATTACAAAAGAGGAAATGAGCGCAACGAAAGCGGCACTTCGCTTGTCTGGTCTATTCAGGAACTTGCGACCGGGCTTCTCGATCAGGAGATAGCAGGCGACTGCGGCCGCAGTAGTCACAACGATCTTTAACGTGAAACGGAACCACGGGGATGCGGTGTAGAACCTGTAATCCATCAAGGAAAATACGGGCCAATGCCAAAGATATAAGGAATACGAAAGACGTCCTACAATCACCAGGGGACGCCAAGAGAGGATCCGCTCTCCCAAGTTGGATCGGTTTTCAAAAGGGAGCAGGACGCAGGCGGTCCCGGCGACTGGCAAGATTGCAAGATAACCAGGAAATGCCTGCTTTTCAGACAGCACGAAGAATGAAAGTGCAATGAGGAAGAGTCCAATCAAGGGAAGCAATACCGTCAAGCTGCGGATGGCCGTCTGCTTTTGGGTGAGTGAGGCGAGAATGCTTCCGGCAAGCAATTCCCACGCTCGGGTTGGAAGCAAGTAAAACGCCCACGCTGCTCTGAAGTGAGTGAGTACAATACAACACATGAGGCTCAGACAGAAAAGCACAATTAACACCAGCGTTCTTCGTTGTTTGAATTTCAAGGAAAGAATGAGAAAGATGGCAGGGAACAATAGATAGAATTGCTCTTCAACAGAGAGGGACCAGCAATGTAGGAATGGTTGCGCGTCCGGGGATACAACAAAGTAATTTCCCTGTAGCATGAACTTGAGATTTGCAACCGACCCGGCAGCCGCAGCGAGTGTGGCTCCGGTCGACGCAAGATCGTGCTGAGTATAGATAAGCGAGGCCGCAATAACAGTGACCATCGCCATCGTAAAGAATGACGGTAGGAGCCGGGCAATACGTCTCTGATAGAAACGCGCAAAGCTGAATCGATGTTGTTCAGATTCGCGAAAAATGATGGAGGTGATCAGATAGCCCGAGATGACAGAAAAAAGATGTCTACGCCGACGAAGCCGCCTGATAGCAAATTCCGATCTAGATGAAAAAGAAGAACTGCCAGTACAGCAATAGCTCTCAGGCCGTCGATTGCTGGGCGGTATTCAATTGTTGGACGGGCGACTAATTTTGTGGTCAAGAGTGAGGTTGCCATGTTCTCTACTGATTGGATGATGGGTGTTTGGAACTTGGAAAATCTGACGTCCTGGATGAGTACTCCACCGAGGAAGATTTACTAATTATTGCGGATCGATCGCGGATTTTGGTTTTATCAAATGGTGACAAGTCAATGAAGGCGGCTGAGAGCAGATTGTTCCTTGCGGTTTCCTCATGGGGCCTTCTGCCTAAGCACCTGCCCCCGTGGAGCGTAGTCTATCAGCAGACAGCCTCTCGATGTTACCTTCTCGGACTATGTGAACGAATCGTTGCCCCAAAGCCCTTAGGATAAATCCAACATCTGACACAGCTCTGACCTGAAAAGTGCTTTCTGTGGTGCTGAGTCTGGATTCGATAGAAGGGGCTCACTTACGTCTCTGAAGATGGACCTCAGCATATTTCGCATTGTTTCGGTATCACCTGCGTCATAATTGTGCTCGTAGTGTAGCGAAAGCAAGATGTGAGGAAGAACTATTAACTATTGAGGATCGATCGAAGGTTTCTGTTCTATCAAATGATTATGAGTGAAAGAGGTTGGCTTAGTGCAGGCTTCTTCTCGCGGTGTCTGAACGGCCAGCGTTGGCGAATCATGCTGCAAATTATGGATTTTAGGTTATCCGGAATTTATAGATGTAGACTCAGTCCGCACCGGCAAACACGGGAACTCCGGATTCGTCCTGCCTCAGTTCCTCGACCTTACGGCTGAAGGCGAGTGCAAAGGTGTCAAGGAAGAGCACAGCCGAGCAGTCGCGGTCCCGCGCTTTCTGACTCCTGATGAACTGGATGCTTGTCTGGCTTCCAAGCTGGATCTGAACAAGCCAATTGTCTGACAGATGGCCGTGGCTCCTCACTTCATCATCCATGCGCAGTTCAATGCCACTGAAGCCGAAGTGAGGATACGCCTCGCACAGAACATCCCAGCACGCATCGATTGTGGTGCAGGTGGCCAGGGCATGTTCAAAGCCCGCGAGCTGCATCTGGGCATTCAGGCGGCGACGGAAGCCTCCGTTGAAGGCCATTCGTCCAGCTGCTTCAAACTCGTCATAACCGAGGTGCTGCAGCCCGAGCCACGCCGTGAAGCACACAAGGACAATGACCAGCCCCTGGTATTGCTGGTGCGCCTCCGTCATTAATAAAGATGCCGCCGCAGCAATTCCACAAAAGCCATACAGGATCAGCACGACCCGGCGCGGAGTCAGCCCGCGCGAGAGCAGCTTGTGATGGATGTGGAGGCGGTCTCCGTGGAAGATGGGCTGCTGGCGCAGGAAGCGGCGCGCGATGGAGACGCTGGCATCGAGCAGCGGCACCGAAAGGGCAAGCAGAGGGGCAGTCATCCCTAGTAGCGTCGTTGACTTCTCGCTCCACACGATGCCGTAGCAGCCGAGCACAAAGCCGAGAGTCAAACTGCCGCAGTCGCCAAGGAAGATGGATGCCGGGTTGAAGTTATAGCGCAGGAAGCCAAACAGAGCCCCTGCGAGTGGCACAGTGGCAAAGGCCAGCTCTATGTTGCCATGCAGAAGGCCGGCGATTAGTGTTGTCACAGTCGCAAACAGACCGGCTCCAGCCGCCAGTCCATCTACGCCGTCAATCAGGTTCACGGCATTGGCATAGGCAACAATCCACGCGATCGTCAGAACAAATCCGACTGCCGGAGTAAACGTGTGACCGCCGATCGTGTCGAGACGAATGCCTGCGTTCCACGCCAGCGCCGCCGCAGCAATTTGTACGGCAAGCTTGTACCAGGGGCGGATGTCGAAGATGTCATCGAGCAATCCAATGCCGAAGATGACCGTGACTGCAGGAAGCAGCCGTAGCGCGAAGGGCAAACCCAGATGGACCATTCGGCCGCCACTTGGATGGATCAGTAGAACCAGCGCAAAGGCACCCACAGTGGCTGCCAGAATTGCCACGCCGCCCAGGCGTGGAACGGGCCGCTTGTGCAGCTTGCGATGTTCATCTGGCCGGTCAACGAATCCGAGACGCAGTGCCCAGTTTCGCACCAGTGGTGTGAGGAACAACGACAATACGAACGAAGAAAAACCGAGGAGCAGGAGGGAATACATGGTCAATCTCCCGAGATGGATTCGTTCAATACGGGTACAACCTCTCTGGCTTGTGCGTTGTCTTCGAGTACTTGTAGGATTCGGGCAACTCCAATTGGGCGATCGTAGCTTTGCTCGAAGGATGTACGACCGCGCGCGCCAGCCTCCGCAATTAGCTGGCGGTTTTCATGCAGTTGTCTGAGAAGCCTGACCAGGCCATCCACGTCGCCCGTTTGGATGTGCCACCCGCAGCGAAGGCGTTGAATGTGCCGAGCAGGAGTCGCATCTTCCGGTCCGATGTACAACAATGGCCTTCCAGCAGCCATGATGCCGTAGATTTTGCTGGGGACAACTGAGCCAACAGTGGCGGGAATCTGGGTAACCAGGCCGAGATGGCTTTCAGAAAGGCTCTGGCCTAATTCAGCGCGGTCGCAATACTCCTTGAATTCGACGTTGTGAATGCCCTTTTGCCTGCAAAGATCCATCAAGGGCAGGCGACGCGATCCGCCGCCGACAAAGACGAACTTGAAGTCTGGATGATTCTGCAGGCGTTCAATGGCGCCAGTGATTGTCGCAGCCTCGTGTGCCAAACCGAAATTGCCTGAGTATTGGATGACCAGTGGCCCCTGCGGGAAGGGCAACGGTCTGATTTGCACGCCGTCAGCCCAGTTCTCAATCACTTGAATTTTGTTTGCGGGAATGCCATGCGACCGCAAGCGGGCCTTCATGTCCTCACCGAGGACGATGATCACATCCGCGCGCCGCCTTGCCCAGTCAATCACTGCACCGGAAAGGCGGTCGATCCAGCCATTCCGCCTGAAGTAGCCGACCCCGGTGGCGATGTCGGGGTAGACATCCATCTCCCAGAACACATGCCGCGCGCCGCGCAGAGTGCTCAGCACGGATCCGATGATGGGCAACAGAGGTGGTGTGGTCAAGGTGACGTAAATATCCGGCTTTTGAACAAAGAGGCCGTGCCAGACGGCGCCCATGAGATAGGAGAGGTAGCTAGCGATGCGCCCGATCTTCTTATGAGTGAAGCCGAAGGTCTTTGTGCGGACAACCGAAATGCCGGGGCGAAGAACCGATCCAGAATTGCGAATCGTCGCCCCCGATCCGCCACAGATCGCAGTGATCTCATGATCTTCGGCAAGCGGACACGCCACGTCTGTCAAGATCTGACTGGTGGCGACCGCGTCAGGCCAGAAGAATTGGTTTAGGAGGATGATTCGCACGGGGGCCTAAATACTCGGGGAGAGCAGCGTTACAGCCTGGCTTACCTGCGGAATTTCAAAGTACGGCCTCAACACGGCAGGCGTACTTCTCGAGGTAGTGCAAGTGTGTTGAATTGCGGGGAATCGATCGGTCTTCCCTCGAGGTCAATCAGCTGATAATCAATTGCACGAAACAAGGAGGCAATCTCTTCATGTTTTCGAGTTGTTTCGAGGATTAGCATCGGTCGGCTTTTCTTGAGAGTATCGAGAGCACCTTCAAGCACTTCCAACTCATGGCCCTCAACGTCAATCTTTATGAATTGAGGTGGTTGAGCACCAGCTGCGACCTCAGCATCGACCGTGGTGAGCTTTACCTGAAATTCTGTTCTTTGAGCGTGATAGTACTGTCCGATGAAGTCATGACTAGCTTGCAGCGATCCAGTCGAACCACATACCGGGTCAGCAAAGAAGGTGGCTGATCCTGCCTCATTTGAGACGGCAACGGGACGAATTGTCCAATTAGCGATCTTATTTCTCTCCATGTTGAGCCACAGAAGCTTGAGGTTGTCAGGATCCGGTTCAAAGCATGTAATTTCGGAATCTGCTCTGGACGTGCCCGTTAAGAACAGAGACCAAACCCCAATGTTGGCACCTATATCCCAGAGAACTCTTGGGCGGTTCTGCATCAGCAGCTTTCGAACAAATTCCCGCTCTTGTTGTTCGAAACACAAAATACTTGAGCCAAGCCCTATATTTCTATAACCGTCAAAGAAGAGCTGAAACTCAGAATCAGGAAATGAGCAATGTGCGGTTCCACTTAGTAGAGCGGCGGCTACTCGACGTATTGAGGCAGATTTTCGAAGGCGAACGCGAAGTTCTACTGGGAGTATTCTGCGCGCGATGCGAGGTATTGCAAGAGGTATCTTCATGGTAATGCACCTTTCAGCGGAGCTACTGTCAGCTGCGCATGCCGAAGTGGCTGTCTGAAGTTTTGTATGCAGAATTCCGACGGGGGTGGATTACACCGTCCGCTCTCCCTGGTTCGCAGCAAGGCGTTGTTGTTCCTTGTAATGTTCATAGAGCTTCGCATCGACCAGGAATCGATACCAGAAGCCCTGCAGGAAGTGATAGATTAGCCCAGCCTTGCCGTCCAGGAAGCCAAGTTTGAGGAAATATCTATACAACCAGTATGCGAATGCACGAAAGAAGGGAGGGAGGCGTAGGTATACGGACTGCTTCATCCGGCGACGCGCACCTGCGGCGCCTTCGAGTGATACGACCGGCTCAGGAGACAAGATGTCAGCGCATTCGCGAGTTGCGTACCAATTGTGCTTGGCTATCCATTCGGTCAGGTTTTTGGGAATTTCGTGAATTAGGTCACCACGAACTCTCAAGGTGCGTCCTGAACTCAGAACAATGCGCTCGTCCATCCATCGTTCTTCGCACCGCCCGAATCCGTTTCGCCATACGCGTTGGAGCCAGACGGGATACGTATCGCCAAAGCGCATATCTCGTCCTAGAAAACGAATTCTAAGCGGAACTACCAGACCTGTTACGTCAACTGGCAAATTCGGAATGACCCGGAGCAATTCATGCGTTAAATTTGGATGCAGGCGCTCGTCGGCGTCGATGCGAAGAATCCAATCTGCGTCGGTGGTGATGTTATCTAACGCCCAGTTAAACTGTTGGGAGTGGCTCTCGAAACTGTGTGTGAGAACAGTCGCACCAAATTGCTTAGCGATCTGAACTGTCTGATCTGTACTTCCAGAATCGACGACATATATCTCGGACGCGAAACCTTGTAGACTCCGGAGACAATCGGGAAGATCGTGCTCTTCATTCTTAGTGAGGACTATCGCTGCGATTATTGGTCGATCCAAACGTGAACTCATCTTGTAGCTAAACCAGCTCGGCCTCTTCTGGATGAACGTTTCGGACACGTCTCTGCTTCAAGAATTGAGCTGGATTCCCGGCGACAACGGACCAGGGTTCAACTTCTTTGAAGACCGCTGACATCGCGCCAATCACAGCCCCTTCGCCCACGTTGACACCCGGTCCGACGAATGCACGCGCGCCAACCCATGCGCGTGGTCCAATCACAATCGGCCGAGTTACGAGTCGAAAATCAGGAGCGTTGTAGTCATGCGTTGCCGTGCAGAGCATTGCCTGCTGCGATACTGTAGCGAACTCGCCCAGGACGATCTTATCGACCGAATAACAATCCACATCGTTTGCCAGGCAACTGTGCGCTCCCATCGTTAGATTCCATGGCGCCCAGATGCTGCAGCGTGGATAGGGATTTGCTTTGACACCGACTGTCGCTCCGAAGCACCTGAGCAAGATTCGCCGCCACCAGAAGAACGGGGTTGGGGATGGACGGTAAAGGATGATCCATACCATCCCCCATAGCACGCGGGCTACGCGGTTCGAGAGGCTTAGTCGGCTTTTATACACGCGTGGATCTGACATTGCTGAACTGCGCGCCTTGAAAACTCAATCTACAACGCATAGAGGTTTAGGGCCGAGGCCAAGCGCCCAATCGTAGACATCGGCCATTTGCTTGGCTATTTGAGGCCACTGGAACCTCTCCTCAACCAAGCGGCGACCATTCACGCCCATTGTCTCGCAGTTGAGATCACACATTGAAAACAACCGGCGCAATGTTGCTGCTATGCTGTCGGCATCGACATCCATCATGAGCGCTGCTCCGGCGGCCTCCCCTTCTGGCAGGTTGCACCGCGGAGTCATCAGGACAGGAAGGCCCCAGGACCATGCTTCAAGCACTACCATGGGAAGACCTTCACTCAAACTCGGAAGGATGAAGGCGCTTGCCTCTCCGAAACAGGCAGTTTTCGATTCGCCAAACTTGGGCCCCACAAAGCTAACGGTGGATTCAATCTTTAGCCTTGCAGAGAGTGCCTCCAAGTCTCTCTGATGGCCATTTTGATCCCAACCGGCAATGGCTAACCGCCACCTGGATTCATCTGCCTCTTTGTGGACAAGAGACCAGGCTTCGAGCAGATTCGGGAGCCCCTTTTTGGGGTGCAGCCTGCCTAGATAGAGAAGCGTGTGGGTCGGCTGGCCGGTTCGCTGCTTAGGCACTTCCGGCAGTTCGATGCCATTTGGGATGATGCAGATGGGATTCTTGAGTCCATATGCTCGAATTGCCTCAGCTTCAGCAATGTTGAGTGCATGCAAGCAGGATGCGCCGCGCAAATGTCTTCTCTCGTAGAGCGCAGCGCTGATTCGCTTCTTCCACCGGGAATTGTTCAGAGCCCAAGGGTCCAACATACCATGAGGGCTCACAACGTAGGGCTTATGGGGACCCGACCAACGAGTCGCTGCGACAGAAGGATACATCCACAACCCATGGATGTGAAGGATATCGGGATTGCTCCGGAGCAGCGCATCGAGGAGATGCGGAGAATAGCCAAAACTGCTTGGGCCTCTGACCGCGTGAGTCTGAACCGAGATATCTCCCCAAAGTCTCAAGTCAGCGTGGGCATGAGGATCGCGAAGTCCAACAACGGAAACTGAGCAGCGACCGCCATTCAAGATTGCCAGAGCTAGCTCGCGAGCGGCGTTGCTAACGCCGCCACCCGCCCTCGAGATGGAACTGGTCACGTAGGTTACTTTTGCGATAGAGCGGGGCATCGAGCTTGTGACATTAGATTTGACATTCATCGCAGTTTCAGACTTCTTCGTTTGCTCTCTGCCTTGCGTCAGGTCTGCAATTCTGTCTGAGTCATTTCTCTTTTGCCATCCACAAGCATGTCAGCCAGCCGCTTGACTTCGGATGCCCAGACTTCCAATGAGTAGTCGGAGATGATTTCCTTGGAGCGGCTCCCCATTCTGGCGCGCTCTTCTTCGCCTAGCTGGGAAACACGCAAGAGTGCCGCAGTCAAGTTAGAAACGCTCTCCGGATCGATCGTAAGCCCGTTCTCGTTGTCTGCCACCAGATCGTCTGCGCAGCCGCATCGAGAGGAGACAATCACCGGTAGACTGGAGGCCATTGCCTCGTTCACCACCAGTCCCCACGGCTCTCGTATGCTTGGCAGGACGAAACACCCAGCGTGCGCATAAAACCTGGGGAGCTCGTGAACGTCCTTATGGCCTGCAAAGACCACTTCTCCATTCTCAACTTGCCTTCGGGCTCGCATTCTGAGGTCATCTCTCAGCGGTCCATCTCCAACAATCACAAGCGGCCAGCCTCCACCTTCACGGACATAGCCTGCATGAGCATCCAGAAGGGTAGAGAGATTCTTTTCCGGCGCAAGGCGCCCCACAAACAGAAAGTAGGGGCCTTGAATGCCCTCAGGATATTGACCGCGGACCTGCGAAACCTGCGAAGCAAAATATCCATTGTCGACAATGTCATAGCCTCGCCCTATTTTGTGCGCTGGCATCCCAAGTCGACGCAGATACGAGGCCGCGCGCTTGCCGCCGACCACACCACCGTCAAACATGGACTTAACCCACAAGCTCTTCGCGCGTTCCGTCGCACCGCGCCGCGGATTGTCGTCATAGTTTGACTCGCTCATCAGGATTGTTCTTGCATGATGAGCGCGGCCCCAAAGCGCCGCCGCCAGCGCTGCTCCGCTCGCATAGCCCGGAACAAGCAGAATCTCCGGCCGAAGTTCGTCAAGCTTCTTCCAGAGGTCCCATGCAAGATTGTACTGGTTCTGGTCTTCCCATGCCCCATTCCTCAGCGTGATGATGGGCACGTCCACTTCTTGCCGGCC
>JAKAJO010000004.1:8860-10401 GCA_021813745.1 Acidobacteriota bacterium | reverse complement strand
GAGCGGGACCGTTTCCAGAATCTTCTTGACGGCTCAGTGCGCAGCGGCAAGACGACCGCATTATTTCCCAAGTTACTTTACGCCTGCCAGTATCCGGTTGAGGGCTGGCGCATCCTTGCTGGCGTCTCGAAGCAGAGCATATATCGCAACGTCCTCCACGACACCTTCCTGCGTCTAGGGCCGTCACGCTACAGCTACAACGTGCAGTCGGGAATGCTGAAACTCTGCGGCTCGGATTGGGTAGTCATCGGGGCTGGAGATGAGGGCGCCGAGAAGCATGTGCGCGGGCTCACTGGCGCCGTGGCGTTTGTGGATGAGCTGACGAAGGTTCCGCAGTCCTTCTACAACATGCTCATCTCGCGTCTGTCGTCGAAGGAGGCCAGGTTCTACGCCACCACGAACCCGGACACGCCGAATCACTGGGTCAAGACGGACATCATCGACAATCAGGACTTGCATCATGCTGGGGATCTGTTCTACCTCCAATGCACGATGGACGACAATCCCAATCTGGACGATGAGTACAAAGAGCGCATGAAACGGCAGTACCGCGGCGCATTCTACAAGCGGTTCATCGAGGGCCAATGGGTCACGGCCGAGGGAGCCATCTACGGTGATTACTGGAGCGATGACCTGCTGTACGATGATGCGGACCTGCCGGCGCGGTGTTTGAATCCAGAGGACCATGCCATCGGACTGGACTATGGCACGGTGAATCCCTTTGCGGGCGTGGAAGGCTTGGACGATGGCACGACGCTATGGATTGACCGCGAATTCTGGTACGACTCGGCTGTGGAACAAAAGCAACTCACTGACGCGGAGTACGTACAGAAACTTGGCAAGTGGCTGAAGGAATCCAAAGTCAGGGACGCCAATCCGCGCATTGTGATTGACCCGAGCGCCGCCAGTTTCCGCGCGGCATGTGTTTCTGAGGGCTGGTGGATGAAGGATGCGGACAACGAAGTTCTGGAAGGAATCAAGACCGTTAGTAGCGTCATGGGTGCAAAGAAGATTAGAATCAACCGCAAATGCGAGAATCTGATCCGCGAACTGCGCAATTACGCATGGGATGACAAGGCGGCCAAGCGCGGAGAAGAGAAGCCGATGAAGGTACAGGACCATTCCGCCGACGCAGCACGTTATCTCATTCGTGACATTTTCAAACCATGGAGGGTAGAAGGATGAGGATGAAACCAAATCAACCGAAGACGCTCAAAGCCTATGCCAGAACAATGGTGCCACAGGAACCACAAAACGATGATCCGCGCGATGAAAAGACAACGCTCTGGCTTATCGGAAAACTGGAGACGCTTATGTGTCATGTGGCGTCGCGTTCTGTTTCAATTCGCTCGACTGTCTCCAGTGAGGCGGAGTCCGGACAGGCATTTAAGGAGCCAGATGCAAGCATCAATGCGCGTCTGTATCGCCTTTTTCAGACCGCATCCGACATCAGGGATACGTTGAATGCTACAGCGGATGCGATGGGCATCTGTGATGAATCCTCGCCGGAGTCGCGTTGATGGCTGGACACAGGGGATTAG
>JAKAJO010000004.1:0-8760 GCA_021813745.1 Acidobacteriota bacterium | reverse complement strand
GAAATCCTTGCCCTCACCGACCGCATTGCTGGCCGCATGGTGCGCTGGGTCAACGTGCAGAACGCACGAACCTGGCGGGAAGCGGCGGCGCGGTCACAGCGCAGCCAGATGCTCTTTCGGCTGCTGCAGAAGGAAATGCAGGGTCCGGTCGGGCGCAAGGTGGGGCAGTTGGTAGCCGAGAATGCAGCGCTCATCCGTTCCGTGCCACTAGATGCGGCTACGATGCTCACTCGTGAGGTTCTGAGGCTCCAGCAACGCGGCGCACGTCCTCAGACGATAGAAAGGGCCATGAGAGCGCGTCTGCCCGTCCTGAGTCGAAATAAGGCCCGTCTGATAGCAAGGACAGAGAGTGCAAAGGCCAGCGCAGCACTGACTCAGGCAAGAGCGGACAACCTGGGTCTGCACTGGTATCTGTGGAGGACATCGGCTGACCAAAGGGTGCGTACCTCTCACCGTGGCATGGAAGGTGTGATTGTCCCTTATGCATATCCGCCTGCACCGGAACGTCTCTTTCCCAATCTGACGAAGAGGGGGCGTGCAGTCCGTTCCACGCTTGGGCATTATCACAGCGGGGCGGCGCCAAATTGCAGATGTACTCAGGTGGTGGTGTTGGACCCGAGCGACGTAACGTGGCCGAGAAGAGTCTATTGGAACGGCAAAATCCAGATGATGCGCAAGGCGGAGTTTCTGAGGATTTGGCAGTAGGTGCGGAGCCGCCGGGTCAAGCCTGCCAAGGTAATGAGCCGCGATGGGATGGATGGTAACGGCTCCGCAAGTTCATCCTAGCAAATCAGGGAAAAATTGCAAGAGGGACTTGCATCCGGTTTCCATTGCGGATACTGTGAAGTTGCCAAGAGTAATGAAGTCTCTCTCCCAATTCGATGTGAATCAGGCAGATGCTTCCTTGTATCTTGGCGTTCCTGTCGAAAGGCAGGCGGCGCGGTACCTTTGGGAAAAGCGTCGATAGCACGACCGACCAACGCCTAAAGTCATGCGCAAGGCAAAGCATGGCCAGTGGTTTGAGGTACGGTATGCACCTTAGTGGCCCGCTGTATCGCGGGTGAGCATCGAAAGGGAACCATGAGATTCACAAATCCACACGGAACGCAGGGGATACGCCTAGCGAGCTTGCGTGCAGTACCGTGCTGGTCTGGGTTCGGCTTCAGCTTCATTACCTGGTCCATGTCACACAGGCCAGCGAAACAAGCTCCCGCCGCTAAGATGGGACTATTCAAGCGTCCCGATGCCCGTTTGTCCCATTCCTTGCTCGTAAGCATTCCGGCTTCTTCTCTCAGGCGCAAACGGGGTTTCCCACCACTACGCGGTGTGACGGAGGCTGTGAGCCAACGGGCGTTCTCACAAGGAATGAGCGGGCCAGCCTCGGAAATCAGGTGCCTGTGACCTGAGCGCAGAGACAGAGCTAAGTCCTTATTTTTGGGAATTACATACTTGATTCCCTTGGAAACGTCAACGCGGGCACGACAATAGTAGCCTCATGAGGGTGGATATGGGCATAACGATCATCGATTTGCAGCGGCACCCGATTGAGTGCGTCATCTGCGACCGCGCATCGGAACAACCTCCATCAGCCTCGAGCTATGGAGTGGCGCGATATGAGGATGAAGTTGTTCCAGATGCCTATAAAGGCGAATGGGGCGGCGCTCCGGTGTGTCCTAGATGTTACTGGATCGAGCGTGGTATTCACGCGGCTGAACCGGATGCGTTCATTCCATTCAGCAGGATTCGTAAGTTGAGCAGACCGGCGGGATAGGTACCGTCGTGATAGGGAGTTAAGTATATAAGTCCCTTATTTTCACGGTTGAAACCACTGTTCGCGGAGCGGGAAGGCTACGGGTGTGCCCCGATTAAGACAGAAAGACTATAGCCCCAGAGAATAGTGAATTACTGAGGCTAGGCGTGCTGTGAGTGGCAGGGAAAGCATGAAAGATTAGACTGTTTCTTCTCGCTCGGATGTAGTGACTCCAAACTGGCGGCGAAACTCTGCGTCTATCGCCTCCACGTGCCTGAACACTTCCAAAAGAAGCGATGCATGAGGATCGGTGATAAGGCCGCTCTCCAGTTCCTTCGGAAGAAACGAAAGTTGAACCCTGTCCCCCAAGATTTCCTTTGGCGGAAGAAAATACACGCCCTTCCAGACAATCTCTGGAGGTTCACGGTAGTCGCGGTTTGAAGACAGCAGAAGGATTTCTGCATCTTCCGGAAGGCGCACGGTGTATGTCCGGCGCAATTCGGTCTCGATTTTCGTGGTTGTCTTGATTGATTCGATTTGCATTTCAGTTCTCCTGTGTTGATGTATTGCCGTTGAAGGCTCGGCTACGCTGGCACTCTCGCACATCCCGGCTCGCTCATTCTCGCTGGTTCTCTCGCTGGAGATGGCTCGCTCACGAATCGTGGTGCTCTCTTTTCCATATGGCTCACTCTTGCGCATTGTCACTATCAGCCTTGATGGCTCACTCTCAATGTCTGGTTCTCTCGCCGGAGATGGCTCGTTCCTCGATCTTGGTACTCTCCAATGGGATGACTCACTCATACTGCCTGGTGCTCTCAGGGGCATTGGCTTAAATCAAATGTGCGTGGCCTAATACCGCAATGGGATACGGCAGAGGCGGTTCTGTTCCGAAGTGCTCACGATAGGCTTCCGCGTGATAATGGGAAAGGAAAATCTTCACCGCCCAGCGTCTTGCCCGTGCATGAATCTGCGCTGGTGGCAATTTCCCCGCAGAGTATGCCTTGTATGCATCTGTGGTCTTACCGATGTTGCGTGATGCCAGAATCTTTGCGGCTTGCTCTGCGAATTTACCAGCTTCATTGTTCGCCTGCTCGATTTGCTTGCGCTGGACATAAAGCTTGCCGTAAACGTCATTGGCATTGGCCTGCACCTTGACGAAGGACTCGCCCAGCTTGAAAGCGCATAGAGTCTTCAGGGAGGCATTGAAGGGACGCTTCTGTCCCTTCTTCCATTCCAGTGTTGGGTCAAGGCCAGCGAATCGCCAGATGTGGCCCGCTGTAGGACATTTGGAAATATCAATGTGCGCTAGCAGTCCCGCAGAGATGACCGGACCGATTCCGCAGATAGACTTGGCCCAGCGTCCCATGTGCTGGCTGTCAGTCCACTTGTCGAGAGCGCGTTTGATTTGATTCTCCAGTGTGCGGTCCTGATCCGCCAGCCACGCAATGACGGTGTGCGGCTCTTCCGACTCTCCGAGCGCTCTTACCTGCGCATCCGACCGGATACGGTTGTCCTGCATGGTGTAGTAGGCGTCTACCAGATACCGCGCCTCATCTTTGGACAGCGTGACGGATGCCGAGGCCAGATCGCGCGTCAGACGTGCGATTGGTTCGATTGCAATTGCGCTCATGATTTATTCTCCTTTGGTTTGATGGTTATGGCTCGCTCGCCCGGATTGATACTCTCGCAGGAAATGGCTCGCTCCTCTGTTATGGAACTCTCAGAAGTGTTGGCTCACTCGCTTTCACTGATACTCTCAAATGGTATGGCTCGCTCACGACGGGTGATACTCTCGGCCTACGTGGCTCACTCGCTACCTTTGGTGCCCTCAAGGTCGCTGGTTCACTCGTTGAGCTCGGTTCTCTCGCTTTCGATGGTTCGCTCCTTCGCCATGGTGCTCTCAAAGGAAGTGGCTCGCTCATTCTCGCTGGTTCTCTCGCTGGAGATGGCTCGCTCCTGTACATTGGTACTCTTCCTGCTCGTGGCTTATTCTTTGCCCTTCTCTCTCACTGCAATCTCAATCACCGCTGCCTGCGAGATGCCTAGCTTCTGCGCCAGCATCTTGAGCAAGCGCCTGCACTCCGCAGACAATCGAAACGATGTAGGTGCCCGTTCATCCATAGCGCGAATGTAAAGCATATCGCGCTACGTTGTCAAGCGGAGATTTAGTGTAATATCGCACTAAAGTTGGGTAATTACCTACCCAACTCCCTTAGCAATGTCAACGCTGTGACGAGGATAAGAGATGAAACCTGTAGATCAGACGATATTCGGGTATCCGAACGGAAATTGCTTTGCTGCTTGCGTAGCTTCCATTCTGGAAATCCCAATTGAAGACACCCCCTCGATTGAGGGGAAGAAGTTCGAGTCAGCTTGGGACGTGTGGTTCAATGAGCGCGGATTGACCTTCGTGGATGTACCCGCAGGAAATGGCGCGTATATTCAAGGATTTTGTATCGCGACAGGCAAGTCGCCGCGCGGTGGACTGACAGCCAGCGGACGCCCCGTGCTTCACGCAGTCGTGGCTCAGAATATGGCGTTGGTTCACGATCCACACCCGGGAAGAGCGTTCCTTGATGGGTCTCCAATTGAGTTCACGGTTATCTGCCCGCTTGATTGGGCAGCATGGCAGCGCAGGTGACGCCGCGACAGGAAATCAAGTATATAAGCCCCAAATGTGTACTGACTGGTAACTATCTAAAAACCAGATTCCAGCCTCGATTCCCGTCAAATAAGCCTCAAAAGGGCATCGCATCCCGCGAAAACATGGTTTATGGTTTGCGCAGTGGACGGTGCCCATGGCCTATCACTATGCCGACAAGGGCGACGTGGTTGTGTACGGCGGGGTGGAGATTCCGGCGGATGTGCTGGCGGTGATTGTCCATCCGACCGCAAGGGTTCTGTGGGCATTCATTCAGGAGCATGGCCGGATTCAGCCGGTTGCCTACGACGAAACGCGCGTAATCTGGCTTTTGCCAGAGGATTTGACGAGGGAAGATGCCGCAGAAAAAGAGACCTAGTTTTCAGGATGCCGCGCTCAATTCTGGCGTGATTGCTCAGGCGTTCGACGCATTCCGCAACGAGGGCGGCCGTACCGGCTTTGGTACGCCGAACCTCATCAGCTCCAGCAGCTATCCCCTATCACGGTTCAGCTTCGACTACTGGGGCCTCATCTCGCTGTATGAGGACCATTGGATTTGCCGGCGTGTGGTGGATGTGGTGGCAGAGGACATGGTGAGAACCTGGCCGAAGCTTACCGGCGAGATTGACGTGCAGGACTTGGACCGGATTGAGCGGTGCATCCAGAGAACGCAGACAAAACAGTCGTACCTGACGGGCCTGAAGTGGGGCAGACTGTTTGGCGGTGCCGGGTCACTGATTGTGATTGAAGGCCACGAAGACAGGCTGGAAGAGCCGCTGGATCTTGATGACGTGATGCCCGGTTCCTACAAGGGCCTTATCCCCTTCGACATGTGGGCAGGTATCCAGCCGGACGGATCGAGCATTTGCGTGGACTTTGACCGGCCTGATGATGTGAACAAGCCCGAATACTACAACGTGCAACTGGTCGGCGGGGGACGGTTCCGCGTTCATGCCAGTCGTATATTGCGACATGTGGGCTACACGAATCCCACACCTGAGCGTGAGACATACCAGTGGTGGGGCATCTCGGTGCTCCAGCCAATCATTCAGGAGATCGAGAAGCGGGATAACGTCTCGTTCAACATCGCCAATCTGACTTTCAGGGCAAACATTCTGGCGATGAAGGACAAGGAACTGGCAGAGCGCATGAGCGGACTCGGTGCAAGCGCCAAAGCCAATCGCCAATGGGAACGGCGCATGGCCGAGACGAACAGGCTGCTGTCGAATCAGTCCATGCTCATCGTTCCGCCAGACGGAGGACTGGACGCCACACAGTACACCTTCGCGGGCATCGCGGACACTTATGTGATGTTTCAGCTTGATGTGGCTGGCGCTGCGGAGATTCCGTTTACCCGGCTGTGGGGCAGAACGGTTACAGGGCTGGGCCAGACGAACGAGTCAGACGAAAAGCTGTACGAGGAACGAATTTCCAAGGAAGACAACACGCACATGCGGCCGGGGCTTGAGGGCAAACTGTTGCCGGTGATTCTGATGAGCGAGTTGGGCGAAGTCCCGGATGACTTCGGCGTGCAGTTCCCAAGCATTCGCGTGCCGAGCGAACAGGAAAAGACGGAGATTGCCAAGGCTGTTGTAGATACGTGCTCAGTGGCGTTCAACTCCGGCATCATCTCTCCGCGGACATTTGCGCAGGAAATCAAGCAACAAAGCGCCAAGACGGAGATTGGCACGAACATCACAGACAAGGAAATCGCAGCCCTGAGCAACAAGCCCATCATGCCCGGTGGCGAGGCAGACGGAGACATGTTTGGCGAGGAAGAGGGAGAGCCTAGTCTTGACCCTTCATCGTCTCCTGAGCGCGTTCTGAGGGAGATTGGCAGGGAGAAGCGCCAAGAAGAGCATGGAAAGGCCGCAGACGCCGATTCCGGTCAGACAATGCGTACTGTAGGGCCGTTTCAGGTTGTCATCGAGACGGCGAAGGACCGCTGGAGAACAGGACCGGACTGGGCCGTGAAACTTGCGGCTGACTATGGCTACCTCGTGGGCTATGAAGGCGCAGACTCAGACTCTCTCGACGTGTATGTCGGGCCGAATCCTGATAGCGATGCCGTGTATGTGGTGGACCAGATGCGTCTCGACAAGCCACGTCTTTTCGACGAGCACAAGGTCTGTATCGGATTCAACACCCGCAACCAGGCTCTCGATGCGTACATGAAGAGCCACCATAAGAGCGCAAAGGTATTCGGAGCCATCACGCCGATGACGATGGACGGCTTCAAGGATTGGCTGCGCACGGCGGATTTGAAGAAGCCCTGCAATAGCAAAGTGAGGGGATGGTTCTAGAGCTGTCGAGATTGCCGACCCTTCAGAAGTTCATGGAAACAATCTGCGAATGCTTCTGCCAATGCAGCGGGAAGTCGTGACAGAAATTCATAGTCTGGCGTGCCGGGTTGTGGACGATTGCCATAGTACGCTTCATACGCATCTAAAAGATATTCGAGGTCCATCACTTCCCCTTTCCACACTTCGGTAAATGCTTCCTCAGCGCTCTAGCTCCAAACGGCTTGCCACACTTGGGGCATGGCCGCAGCACTACGGGACGACCGCCAGCGCATGTCTTGCGGAGGGATTGCAGCATCCGGGCTGCTTTGCTGGCGTTCATGGCTTGCGCTCCGTTGCGTCCATACCAAGAGAGCCTTTAACGATTGTCTGAATGGCATCCTCCACTGGCGTGAGGTTGCCCACATACATCGGCATGACGATGTAGCTCCGCGATTCATCGCCAGTCCTTTTCAACCATCGATAATCGGGCACATCTTCCACTTTGCCCGTAGCGAACGGAAACACGAAGACGCGCGGATTCTGACGGGCCACGGCGAGCACTTCTTTCCGTGTCTTATCCCTAAGGATGATGTACTCTACTGGCCACGTGAATGGCTCAGGACGCACGGTGACATTGACATTCACAATCTTTGTGCATGGGATCATGGCTCGCGCTCCTTCAATTGATCCCGCTCCTTTTCTGCCTTCCGTAGTCGGTCGATGATTAGCAGCACGTCATCTGGACAAATATCTACGCCGTCGATGGCCTCATCTTCTAGGCGCACAAGATACCAGTCTGCGATCAGTCCTGATTCGTCAATGATGGATGTTGGGCTCATGGCTTTGGCTCCTTTACGGCCAGTGAGAATCCATTCATTACATCCGCAAAGGAACATCCCATCACTTCCGCGAATGAGTTTTCAAAGGGGCGTTGGATGATCGCTTCACCATCAGCATTGCAGGGAATTTTGACGCCATCCTGCATCATCCGCGTCAAGCTCTCGCGCAGAAAAGTTTCAATGTGGTTGCACTCGTCCTCTGTCGGCTCCCGTCGCAGGAAACGCAACTCGATCACTGGAGCATATCGCTCATTAGCTTCGCTCATCTCTCCACCGCCTCTATCGGGCATAGTATCCCATCTGCGCTGATGGTGCAAGGGAATTGCATCGGGAATCTTTGGCGGTTATGGTGCAGATGATGATTCCGCGCGAACAGACGAGGACGGGAGCCAACGGCAATTGTTTCGCCGCAGCCTTAGCGTCGGTCCTCGAAACGGAAATCCCCGACTTTGGGATGAACGTCTCAGACGCGGAGTTCTACCGCAACATGACGCGCTGGCTGGCAAAGAAGGGCTATCGCTACAGCGAAGTCCCTGCATCCGGCAAGCCACCCAAGGGCTACCACCTCATGCTTGGCATCAGCCCGCGTGGAGGTCGTCACGCCGTTGTGGGGAAGGCTGGCCGTATAGTGCATGACCCGCACCCTCAAGACAATACGGGGAGAGGACTTGCATCGGTAGACAGTTTCGGTATTCTCAAGCCGATGGAGAGTAGCATGGCGCATGATTCCGAAGTCCCACAGGAATACCGCGAGCTGATGCTTCCGGTGGAATATCGCACTGGTTTGTGTCCCACATGCGGCGAAGAAGCGACGGTCAACCTTGACGGCACGGTTGCGATGCACGGCAACTGCGCTGGATGGGGAATGCCGCCACTGCTGGGCGACTTCGACAATCCCGGTGCTCAGGACAGCGGCGAGGCATTCAAGAAGCTTGAGCACAAGCTGGCGCACAAGAAAGGCATCTATGACCCCGCAGGATTAGCCGCCGCAATTGGGCGTAAGGCCATGGGGAAGCAAGCCTTTCAAGCCAAAGCTGCTGCCGGACGCAGGGCAAAATGAACTACCGCATCCCACTCCCGAAGCTGCAGCCGCGTGAATCCAAGCAGATGGCCGAGATTCATGAAATGGTTGTGCTTTCTCGCTTGCTGGTGAAGACGGAGCCGAAAAAGTGAGCGCATCTTACTTCACGGTAAGTCTGTCAGACAATATCGAAGAAACCCCGGAAGGGTTTTTGATTTGCCGCGATG
>JAKAJO010000105.1 GCA_021813745.1 Acidobacteriota bacterium | reverse complement strand
ACGCGACCAGGAAGCATGTCCTTGATCCGCATCCACTGCGCTTCGCTCAACTCGTATCGACTCGCCACAAATCAAGTGCAACAAATCAACCCAAACCTGCAAAGTCTATATGTGGATACGGCCTAGCTCACATCGATCATGATTTTGGTGAAGCGGGCGGGGTCGCGGTCCCATGCGGCGAAGATGGCGGGCGCTTCGTGGAGCGGTACGGTGTGGGTCACTGCGTCTTCGACGGGGAAGCGGCGCTCTTCCAACATGCGGATGACGGAACGGAAGTCCTCAGGCTGCGCGTTGCGCGAGCCGAGGATGTCGAGCTCCTTCTGGACGAAGAGGCGGGTTTCATAGGCGACGTGTTCTTTGGCGTAGCCGATGTAGACGACGCGGCCGGTGAAGGCGACCTCTTCGACGGCGGCGCGGAAGGTGTGCGGAAGGCCGATGGCTTCAATGATGACGTCGGGGCCGCGGCCGCTGGTGAGCTCGGCGAGGCGGGTGTGGAGATCTTCGCGGGCGGTGTTGATGAGGTAGACGGCACCGGCCTTCTGCGCGGTGGCGAGCTTGGCGTCATCGAGGTCGACACCGATGACGGTGGCTCCGCGAAAGGCTGCTCCGGCGACGGCGCCGAGGCCGACGCCACCGCAGCCGATGATGACGACGATGTCGTCCTGTGTGACGCGTCCGCGAGCGGCGGCATGGAAGCCGACGGTGAGCGGCTCGACGAGGCAGAGTTCCTTGAGGCTGAGGCGGGCGCTGTAGAGGCGGGATGCTGGGACGGTGATGTATTCGGTGAGCGCGCCGTCGCGCTGCACGCCAAGGGTCTGGTTGAACTGGCATGCGTTTGCACGGCCGCGCAGGCAGGCCGGGCATTGGCCGCAATTGGAGTAAGGCGAGAGGGTGACATCCATGCCGGCGGTCCACTGCGGATGGGCGGGATTTGGTTCGACCACAGTGGCGGCGACTTCGTGGCCGGGAATGCGCGGGAAGGTGATGAGCGGATTGCGGCCCCGGTAGGAGTTGAGATCGCTGCCGCAGAGGCCGACCTTGTGGACGCGGAGGAGGATGTCGTCGCCGGTGGCGGAAGCGGGTTCTGGAATGGAGTGGATGGTGGCCTGGCCGGGAGCTTCAAGAACGAGGGCTTTCATGAGGGCGTCTCCTGCGACGGAAAAGAGAATCAATGAGCGAAAGGTTGATGATACGGCGGAGCAGGCGTGGTGTGCGAGAACGGGGTGGCCGATGCGGTGATGAGAAGTTGTATGCTGGCAGAGGTGGTTCGACCACGAGCGTTGCGATTCCAGAAGGAGTGGCATGGTAGAGAGCGTGCTGCAGATCGATCCGCGGGATAACGTGGGAGTGGCGCTGACGCCGCTGACAGCGGGCAGTGACGTGGAGTGCGGCAAGACAATCTTGCGCGTAGCGGAGTCGATTCCCGCGAAGCACAAGATTGCGCTGACGGAACTGGCGCCGGGCGACGTGATTCGGCTGTACGGCATGCTGGTGGGAGAAGCGACGGCTTTGATTCCGCGGGGCGGACGGCTGACGCAGCGCAATGTGCGGCATCGCGCGGAGACCTACACGGCGACACGACAACCGGTGACGTATCACCTGCCGGATGCTTCGGCGTGGGCGGGGCGGACGTTCATGGGCTACCACCGGGCGGATGGGCAGGTGGGCACGCGGAACTACTGGCTGGTGTTGCCGCTGGTCTTTTGTGAAAACCGCAACGTGGAGCAGATGCGGGAGGCTCTGGAAGAAGAGCTGGGTTATGGCACCGCGCGGAGCAGTTATCGCCAGCATGTGCGCGAGCTGATGGCGCGGCGTGCCGGCGGGGACGCTGCCGAGATCAAGCAGGCGCGGGCGGAGCGGGTGTTTCCTCATCTGGATGGGATCAAGTTTTTGACGCACCATGGCGGATGCGGCGGAACGCGGGAAGATGCGCGGGCGCTGTGCGGGTTGCTGGCGGGGTACATCCATCATCCCAACGTGGCGGGCGCGACGGTGCTGAGCCTGGGCTGCCAGAACGCGCAGGCTTCGATCCTGATGGAGGAAGTGGAGAAGCGCGATCCGAAACGGACGAAGCCGGTTCTGATCTTTGACCAGCAGAAGAGCGGGCGCGAGAGCGTGCTGATGACGCGCGCGCTGGACGAGACCTTTGCCGCGCTGGAAGAGGCGAACAAGGCGCGGCGCACAGCGGCTCCACTGGCTGCGCTCTCGGTGGGGCTGAAGTGCGGCGGGTCGGATGGGTTCAGCGGAATCTCGGCGAATCCGATGATTGGATATTTGTCAGATGTGCTGGGCGAGCTGGGCGGCAAGACGCTGCTGAGCGAGTTTCCTGAGCTGCACGGCGTGGAGCAGGAACTGATCAACCGGTGCGCGACGGACGCGCTGGCGCAGAGGTTCTATGAACTGATGGAAGCGTATGCGGCGCGGGCGCGCGCGGTGCACTCAGGATTTGAGATGAATCCATCGCCGGGGAATATCGAGGACGGTCTGGTTACGGACGCGATCAAATCTGCAGGTGCGGCGCGCAAGGGCGGCGTGGGGCCAGTGAAGGACGTGCTGGATTTTCCTGAGTATGCGACGACGCCGGGACTGAACCTGCTGTGCACGCCGGGCAACGATGTGGAAGCGGTGACGGCGCAGGTCGGCGCGGGCGCAAGCCTGGTTCTCTTTACGACAGGACTGGGAACGCCGACGGGTAATCCCATTGCGCCGGTGATGAAGATTGCGACGAACTCAGCGCTGGCGGCGAGGATGGACGACATCATCGACTTCGACGCGGGCGGGATTGTGACGGGAGAAACGACGATTCCGGAGTGCGCGGGCAGGCTGATGGAGTTGTGCATCGAAGTGGCGAGCGGCGAGCGGCATGCGAAGGCTTCGCTGCTGGGCCAGAACGACTTCATCCCTTGGAAGCGCGGCGTGTCGCTTTAGACTGCGTCGCTCACGGCCAGCAGGCATCATTCCAAAAACGAAGCAGTAATCGACAAAGCTGCGATGGCGGCGGTTTCTGCGCGGAGGATGCGCGGGCCGAGCGAAACGGCACGCCATCCGTTCGAGTCAAAGAGCGCCTCTTCATTCGGGGCCCATCCGCCTTCGGGTCCGATGGCGATCTGGAGCGAAGGCATTTCGTCGCCGGCGGCGGAAAGAACTTCCGTGAGTGCCTGACGCAGGGTCGTAGAGCGCTCCTGCTCGGCGAGGACAAGGCGCACGTCGTTGGATAATGCGGCGACGATTTCGTTGAGGGGCTGCGGATCGTGGATGACGGGAACGTCAGAACGGCGAGACTGCTGCGCGGATTCATGCGCGATGCGACGCCAGCGCTCGGCGCGCTTTGGTGCAGTCTGGGCGAGATGCTTTTCGGTTCTGCGCGAGACGACGGGAGCGATGGCGGCGACACCAAGTTCGGTGGCTTTCTCGATGGCCCACTCCATGTGATCGAACTTGTAAACGGCCATGACCAAAGTTATGGGCAGGGCGGGATCGGCTTGGACTTCAGCGATGAGATTGAAGCGAATCTCGTTGGGAGAGACGGCTGCGACCTCGGCGTGAAAGACGTGGCCTCCGGCGACGATGTCGGCTTCAACGCCGGGTTGAGCGCGGAGGACGCGAGCGAGATGCTCGGCCTGCGTGCCGGTAATGGTGGCGGTAGCTTCATCCCAACGTTCGGCAATCCAGCGGCGGCGAGTCATGGCAAGAGATCCGTGTAAAACAACTGATGTTCAGTTTACCCGCATGAATCGCGGGTTTGCGGTGTTGCCGGACACAAGACGCAAAAACACTTCGGGGGACGCTTGAAGCGTCCCCCGAAGTGTTGCCTTTTGGTTGGTGGACCCGTTACTTCTTCTTCGCGGTTTTCTTCGCGGCCTTCTTCGCGGGTGCCTTCTTGGCTGCTTTCTTGGTTGCCATTTGCCTATTCTCCCTTTTCGATGGGTTGCATCGATGCTGCAATTTGAATTGCAGTTGAGGAATGTATAGATTCACGAATGCTCAGTGTCAAGAAAAAAACGTAGGGAGAGTGGAAAAAGTGGCAACAATTTTTCCGCATCGAGACGTTCATGCGGATGCGCGTCAGAGAATGTGATGCACTTTGAGGATACCGAGCGCGAGTCCAGCGACGAGATCATGCAGGCTATGCGCGAAGATGCAGGGGCGCAGGCTGCGTCGATACAGCATGAGCAGACTAAAGAGAGCGCCGAAGACAACGAGCAGAACCATGTTGCGCAAGCCTTGATATCCATGTGCCGCGCCGAAGAGCACTGCAGAAAAGAAGACGCCGAGAAAGACATTGCCGCGCGCCCATGCCGTGAACTGGCCTTGGAAGTAACCGCGGAAGACAGACTCTTCCACGATGCCGACGAGGAGACAAAGCAGCGCCCATGCGGCCGCTTCCTGAAGGTTGGAAGGCGCGACCTGCAGCATGGTGCGCTCAACTGGATTGTGTGAGGGTGCGAGCGGAGCGCCCGCCGCATGCCACGGAGCGACACCGTGCGTGACCCAGGCTTGAATGGTGGTCCACGTTGCACCGACGGTACCGAGCACCATCAGCGAGACGATCCAGAAGAGGAGCGCAACGCCGAAGTCGGCAAAGAAGGCGCGCGCACCCGATGGAAGATCGCCGAAGAGTGTGCGAAGGGGAATGCGACGCAGACGCAAACCCCACGCGACCCAGCCGAGCAGAAAAAGTTCCATGACACCGGTGGCGGCGTAGGTGGCGTAGCGGTTATGCATGGGCTGCTGCTGTGCCGCACGCATTGAGCCGGCAATGGAGACGGCCGCGATGACCAGGACGAGAACGGCGGTGTGCCAGAAGGGGGCGAGGGTTGAGCTTGTGGGAGACGATGTCGGCACGTGGAAATCGGAAGGTGGATCGGAGAGAGGCTGCGTTGCGTCGAGGGTCGGTTCCATCGTCATCCTCAAATGGGGGAGTGCAAGCAGTACCGGCCGAGCGTTCAGCAGGCGATGATGTTGAGCGCGAGACCAGCAAGGCTTGTCTCTTTATACCGCGATTGCATATCGAGGCCAGTGAGATACATGGTGCGGATGACCTGATCGAGGGAGACCTTGTGCTCTTCCGACTCGCTCATGGCGATGCGTGCGGCGTGGACGGCTTTGGCGGCGCTCATGGCGTTGCGCTCAATACAGGGGATCTGAACGAGGCCACCGATGGGATCGCAGGTCATGCCGAGGTTGTGTTCCATGGCGATCTCGGCGGCGTGTTCGATTTGTCCGTTGGTGCCGTTGAGCGCGGCGACGAGTCCGCCGGCGGCCATGGAGCAGGCGACGCCGACCTCGCCCTGACAGCCGACCTCTGCGCCGCTGATAGAAGCGTTCTCTTTATAGAGGATGCCGATGGCGGCCGATGTGAGGAAGAAGCGGAGGATGCCTTCGTAGTCGGAGTCGGGAATGAAGCGATCGTAGTAATGCAGAACGGCGGGAATGAGGCCAGAGGCGCCGTTGGTGGGAGCCGTGACGACGCGGCCGCCGGCGGCGTTCTCTTCATTGACGGCCATGGCGAAGACGGTGAGCCAGTCGAGCGGCGCCAGCGGATCGCCGCGCAGGCCGGTGGCTTCTTTTTCGCGGAGGCGCTCAGCGAGGCGATGTGCGCGACGGCGGACGTTGAGGCCGCCGGGCAGAATGCCTTCGGTGGCGATGCCGCGCGCGACGCACTGCTGCATGGCGAGCCAGATGCGCTCGATGCCTTCGCGGACGAGTTCGACGGGAGATTGCGACGGATGGCGCGGAATCAAGGCACATTCGTTTTCCAGCATGAGCTGGCTGATGGAAAGCTCATTGGCGTGGGCAGTGGCGAGGAGTTCGGCCGCGGTGTGAAAGGGGAACGGGACTTGCGTGGCGGGCTGCTCCTTGGACGCGTCCACACCGTCCTCGGTGATGAAGCCGCCGCCGATCGAGAAGTAGGTACGCGTGTCGAGGATGGCGCCGGAAGCGTCGTAGGCCGTGAGGCGAAGGCCGTTGGGGTGCTGCGTCTTTGCGCCGGGAGGATACATCGTCTCGCGATGGAAGAGCAGGTCGGCTTCTTCCGCGAAGGGAACAGGATGGATGCCGGCGAGGGGAAGCGTGTGCGACTCGCGAATGGCGAGGATGCTGGATTCGATGGCGGCGGGGTCGATGGTGGCTGGCTCGTGGCCAGAGAGGCCGAGGAGGACGGCGCGGTCGGTGGCGTGGCCTTTGCCGGTGAGAGCGAGTGAGCCGTAGAGCTCGGCGCGGACGTGGGCAACGCGATCGACCAGGCCGTGTTCGACGAGGCCGAGTGCGAAGCGGTGCGCGGCGCGCATGGGGCCCATGGTGTGGGAGCTGGATGGGCCGACGCCGATTTTGTAAAGATCGAAGAGGCTGGTCATACCGTCTGAGATTGTAGACGCGGCAGGTGTGCGGTGGACAGCATGGCAGAGACGCGGCAGGGCTGCGTGAGGTTCGCGGTCTCCCACTCATGGCGTCCGCTGCGCGAACGTCATGGGGCACACGGACTTTCTCTTACGGCGCGCGGATTTTCTCTCATGGACAAAGCAGCGGGAGAATCGAAGGTAACCGAGCGCGGCGCGGGAGCACAGAACTGTCATGGTCGTGTCTGGTAGACTCGCTGCAAATACAACTCCATGCTTTTTAAAGCTCTCAGCGCTGCTGTCTACGGAATCGACGCCAACCTCATTGATGTGGAAGTGGACTACAGCGGCGTCGTCACGGACCAGGATCATTTTCATACGGTTGGATTGCCGGACGCGGCGGTGCGGGAGAGCCGCGACCGGGTGCGCGCGGCGATCAAGAACTCCGGCTACCTGATTCCGCCGACGCACATCACGATTAATCTGGCACCCGCGGATTTGAAGAAAGAAGGCTCGGGCTTCGATCTGCCGATTGCGCTCGGCATTCTGGGCGCGTATGGCGCGTTGCAGGTGAGCGACGTCAGCAATTTTCTGATGGTGGGCGAGCTGGGGCTGGACGGCAGCGTGCGCGCGGTGCCGGGGATGCTGCCGGTAGCGATTCTGGCGCGGGAGCGCGGGATTGCGAATCTAATTCTGCCCGCGTCGAATGCGGCCGAGGCGGCGGTGGTGGAAGGCGTGAATGTCTACCCGGTGTCGTCGCTGCTGGACGTGATTGAGCTGCTGAACTCGGCGGTGCTGGGCGTGATCCAGCGGGAGCCGTATCGGGTTTCAACCGAGGCGCTGCTGGGCGAGCTGCAGCACTTTACCGTGGACTTCAAGGATGTGCGCGGACAGCAGACGGCGAAGCGCGCGCTGGAGGTGGCGGCGGCGGGCAGCCATAACATTTTGATGATCGGGCCGCCGGGCTCGGGCAAGACGATGCTGGCGAAGCGGCTGCCGTCGATTCTGGCTCCGCTGACGTTTGAGGAGGCGCTGGAAACGACGAAGATTCACTCGGTGGCAGGCGTGCTGGATGCGGCGGCGGGGCTGGTGACGCAGCGGCCGTTTCGATCGCCGCACCATACGATCTCCGACGCGGGGCTGATTGGCGGCGGGATTGTGCCGCGGCCGGGCGAGGTGTCACTGGCGCACAACGGGCTGCTGTTTCTGGATGAGCTGCCGGAGTTTCCGCGCAACGTGCTGGAGGTGATGCGGCAGCCGCTGGAGGATCATACGGTGACGATTGCGCGGGCGTCGATGTCGCTGAGTTTTCCCGCGCGTTTCATGCTGTCGGCGGCGATGAATCCCTGCCCGTGCGGCTACTTCAATGACAAGTCGCGCGAGTGCCTGTGCACGCCGCCGATGATTCAGCGGTATATCGCAAAGATCTCGGGGCCGCTGCTGGACCGTATCGATATTCATATTGAGGTGCCGGCGGTGCAATATAAGGAGCTGCGCGGCGGGGCAGCGGCGGAGGGCTCCGGGGAGATTCGCGAGCGGGTGCTCAAGGCGCGGGAGCGGCAGCGGGAACGGTTCAGGAAGCACGGCGAGAAGATTTATTCGAATGCGCAGATGACGACACGGCAGATTCGGGCGTACTGCGATCTGGGACCAGACGCGGAGCGGCTGCTGGAGCGGGCGATGCAGCAGCAGGGGCTGACGGCGCGGGCGCATGACCGGATTTTGAAGGTGGCGCGGACGATTGGGGACCTGGAGGGTGTGGAAAACCTGACGGTGGGGCACTTGGCGGAGGCTATCCAATATAGGACACTGGACCGGAGCTACTGGGCGTAAGGGCGGCAAGCGAGATGGAGTGCGGATTGCACGAGTCGTGGTGCATAATTGGACCACATGGCGAAACGCCGGACGATGCGAAGATCGTGGTATTGCTAGATTTTGTGTTCATTTCAATCGAGTTATTTTCTTTTGAGAGCTTGTTTTCCAATTGAGAAAGAGTATCAACTTTCCATAAAAAATTGTTGACCTGCTACCGGTGCGGGTATACATTCAAGGGTGCCATCCACAAGGGCAGATTGCACAACGCGATCCTGCGTTTCTCTGTCGAAATCCGCATCACGTATGAGCCAGGGCTCAGCAGTTGATGGATTGGTGCGTGTAGCAGTTGCGCATTGATACGGAGCGAGAGAGCGAGCCGAGGCGGCTCGACGATCTGAATCCCTGACAGGGCAATTTGCCTGTTCCCTTTTTGCACAAGTCTGCGTCAAAGTTTTTAGAACTCGACGCGGGTGTTTTGCGTCTAAGCGAATGGACCGGGTCGTGGGAGCGACTCATGATGTGTATGACTGCCAGTTGAACCGGCGGCGCCAAGGAGTTCCAGCCGGCTGCTGATTGACCAAAGGAGAGTTCTTATGCGTTCTGATCTTGTTTTTGGGGCACTTGCCCATGTGTCCAACCGCTATCAGCTGTGCCAGTTGGCCAGCAAGGCAACCCGCAAGCTGCACAAGCCGAATTCGCGGCTGCAGGAGACGACCAATGAAGTGCTGGTGCGGTTCCGCCATACGAATCCCACATCGTCGACCCCGTCGAAGGCGGTCGTAGAACAACCCGTCCAGGCTCGTCGCGCAGCCTGACCGTACCCTCTCCTTGCATTCAGCCGACTTACAGACAGGTTTCAGGTGCAGCACGGCAAGATGACACTGCACATGACCTGTGTCTGAAGCCGGTTTTGGTGAAAAGCCAGTCAAGAACGCAGCACGCTGCAGTCTGAAACAAGGCCCGCCTCAACGTTCCGGAGAACTTCCCCCTCCTGAATTCCAACTACCCCCCATCAAATCCCACCGCAGGTGAATATGACCATTGCAGAACTTAAAGAGAAGAACATTACGGAACTGAGCCGCATTGCGCGCACGCTGGAGATTCCCGGCGCGAGCGGCCTTCGCAAACAGGACTTGATCTTCAAGATTCTGCAGGCGCAGAGCGAAAAGGAAGGCCACATCTTTGCCGATGGCGTGCTGGAGATTTTGCCGGACGGCTATGGCTTTTTGCGCTCGCCGGATTACAACTACCTACCCGGACCGGACGATATTTATGTGTCGCCGTCGCAGATTCGCAAATTCGACCTGAAAACAGGCGACTCGATCAGCGGCAATGTGCGGCCGCCGCATGAAGGCGAGAAGTATTTTGCGCTGGTGAAGATCGAGGCGATCAACTTTGAGTCGCCCGAGGAGACGCGCAACAAGATTTTGTTCGACAACCTGACGCCGCTGTATCCGCAGGAGCGGATCAAGATGGAGACCGTGCGTGAGGCGACGAGCGGCCGGGTGATGGACCTGCTGACGCCTGTGGGCAAGGGGCAGCGCGGACTCATCGTGGCTCCGCCACGCACCGGCAAGACGATGCTGCTGCAGTCGATTGCGAACTCAATCACGTCGAACCATCCCGAGGTGGTGCTGATCGTGCTGCTCATCGACGAACGGCCGGAAGAAGTGACGGACATGCAGCGCTCGGTCAAGGGCGAGGTCATCAGCTCGACCTTTGACGAGCCGGCGGCGCGACACGTGCAAGTGGCCGAGATGGTGATCGAAAAAGCCAAGCGGCTGGTGGAGCACAAGCGCGACGTGGTGATTCTGCTGGACTCGATTACGCGCCTGGCGCGCGCTTACAACACGATTGTGCCGCCATCGGGCAAGGTGCTCTCGGGCGGCGTGGACTCCAATGCGCTGCAGCGGCCGAAGCGGTTCTTTGGCGCGGCGCGCAACATTGAGGAAGGCGGATCGCTGACGATCATCGCCACGGCGCTGGTGGATACTGGCTCGCGCATGGACGAAGTGATCTTCGAGGAGTTCAAGGGCACGGGCAACATGGAAATCATTCTGGACCGGAAGCTGGTGGACAAGCGCGTCTTCCCGGCGATCGACATCCAGCGCTCCGGCACGCGCAAGGAGGAGTTGCTGATTCCGAAGGAAGACTTGCAGCGCATTTGGGTGCTGCGCAAGGTGCTGAATCCGCTGTCGCCTGTTGAAGCGATGGAACTTCTGATCGGCCAGCTTGAAAAGCGGCGCAACAACGCCGAGTTTCTTCAGAACATGAATCAGCTCTAGTTCAGGGTCTGGGTGGTACGGACGAAACTGGAGCGGATGGGCCGGGGAGCAATCCCCGGCCTTTTCGTTGGACATGGTTGGAGCGATTGGGGTGGGAAGGTACGGGGTATGCTCAAAGAATGAGGACGTTCGTTTTGAAAGGCGCACTGGCGGCGGGAATGATTCTGATCTCTGTCGCCGGAAGAGCGCAGGACAAGGGTTACTGGCGGGCGGCGAGCAGCACGGCGGCGTCGATTACGGGGGATATTGCGATCTCCGGCGCGAAGGTGCAGATCAACTTCAGCAGCTTTGTGCTGGCTCCAATCCGGGCGCTGACGACGTCGGAGGTGGCGGCGGCGTTTGATGCAGATGTGAACGGCAGCGGGACAGGCAACCTGTATCGGCTGACTGTTCCGGCAGCGAAGCGCTTTTTGCACCACAACACGTTGTGCGGCACGGAAGACACACAGTGGATGGCGACCTACGTCGAGGGCAAGACTCTGCAGGTGGCGTTCTTCTCTGGGGCGAGCACGCCTGTGCTGACGATGGATGCGCTGGCGAACTCGACCGACCTTTGCGGGACGTACACTTACGTGAAGTGAGGGGCGCGGCGCTTTCGCGAAGTGCGCTTCGCTGATAAGATAAAGGAGTCACCCGTGGGGCTGTAGCTCAGCTGGGAGAGCGCCTCGTTCGCAACGAGGAGGCCAGCGGTTCGATCCCGCTCAGCTCCACCAAATTCCCGACCCCCTTCATTACATTTTGTCCGCTCCCATCTTGCTGCGGCTTGCCGGCCGTTAACTGAAGAGGTCTTTCATTTTATCGAGCAGACTGGGAGCGGTGGGCTTGTTGTCAATGGCCATGGATTCGGCGAGCTGGGAGACAAGGTCGCGCTGAGCGCGGGTGAGCTTTCTGGGAATCTGGACGATGACTTGGACGACGAGGTCGCCGCGGCCCTTGTCATTGAGGTGGGGCACGCCGCGGCCGCGCACGCGCAGCTCCTTGCCGCTCTGAGTGCCTTCAGGAATCTTGAGAGCGACTTTGCCGTCGATGCCATCGACTTCGATTTCCGCGCCGAGAGCGGCCTGCGGAAAACTGATGGGAATGACACAGTGGAGGTCGTTTCCGTTGCGCTCGAAGAAATCGTGGGGGCGGACGGAGAGGACAATGTAGAGGTCGCCCGAGGGGCCTCCGGAGCGGCCAGCATCGCCTTCGCCCGCGTATCGGATGCGCGTGCCCTCTTCGACGCCGGGGGGAACTTTGACGTTGAGCTTGAACTCCTTGGTGACGCGCGTCTCGCCGCGACAGGAGGGACAGGGGTCCGTGACGATGACGCCCGCGCCACCGCAGGCCGAGCAGGTGCGGGCGACGGAGAAGAAGCCCTGCTGGTAGCGAATCTGGCCGCGTCCCTGGCACTGCGGGCAGGTGCTGGGGCCGCGACCGGAGGCGCTTCCGCTGCCTTTGCAGCTGGTGCAGGCCTCGTGACGGCGGATGCGGACCTCCTTTTCAGTGCCGAAGATGGCATCTTCAAAGTCGATACTGAGATCGTAGCGGAGATCGTCTCCGCGGCGCTGGCGGGACTGGCGTTGCTGGCCGCCGCCCATGTTGAACATTTCGCCGAAGAGATCGCCGAAGATGTCGCCGAGATCGACGCTGCCAGAGAATCCGCTGAAGCCACCGGGGCCACCAGCACCGCTGACGCCGGCATGTCCGTAGCGATCGTATGCGGCGCGCTTTTCGGCGTCGCTGAGGACCTGATAGGCTTCGCTGGCCTCTTTGAATTTCTCCTCGGCGGTATGGTCGCCGGGGTTGCGGTCAGGATGATACTTCATGGCCTGCTTGCGGTAGGCGCTCTTCAGTTCCTGGTCGCTGGCGTCGCGGGAGACGCCGAGGACTTCGTAATAATCAGCTTTGCTCACGACGGTATCGATTCTCACTCACTGGTCTGTTTGGGATTGGAGGCGACACGCACCATGGCCGGACGCAGGAGGCGCTCGCGCAGCTTGTAGCCGCGGCGGATCTCTTCTGCGACATGCTGGTCTGGCAGGTCGTCGCGCTCGACGGTGCCGAGTGCCTCGTGATGGCGCGGGTCGAACTGCTCGCCGACGGCGGGCACGGGCAGCACCTGGAACTGGCGGAGGACATCCTCCATCTGCTTGACGATGAGCTCGATGCCGGAGCGAAGCTGGTCCGCTGAGCCGGTGGCCTTGAGGGCGAGCTCGAAGTTGTCGAGGACAGGCAGGAAGCGTTCGATGACGTTGCCGGTGGCGTAGTCCTTGAAGTCCTGGCGTTCGCGCTCTGCGCGCTTGCGAGCATTTTCGAACTCTGCCTGGAGGCGTGCGACGCGATCGACGAGCTGGTCGCGTTCGGCCTTGAGCTGCTCGTAGGCCGACTTGAGCTGATCGAATTCCGCGCGGCTGATGGGGCCCGGCTCGGGTTCGGCGTCAGAGGTCGAAGGCGGGCTATCCGGTGCGGAGGCCACAGCCTCGGGATCAGCGAGGGCAGTCACGGTTTCGTCAACCGAGGCGGGCGGCTCAGGCGCGTGGGTTTTCACTTCTGCATCTTTATGGGGCTTATGGGACATTCCTGTACGCATACTCCGTAAGACTTTTGAGATCTTCTTCAATGATAAATTCCGCGGCAGGCGCCGATGTCCGGCTCATGGGTCAGGGCCACCTTGAATTTCACTCCTGGCTCGTTCACGGTACCACGTTTTGGATGCGTCAGAGTCTGGCTTGGGCGCATCCCCAGGATGCAGGAGTGTGCTAAGGGCCTAATACGGCTACTCTGCCGGGAGATCGAGAAGGCGCTGCGAGAGGCCGGCGATGTAGCGAACGGCGTGGATCATCTCCTGATATTGGATTCGCGTCGGGGCGATGACGGCGACGGTGCCGAGGCTGCCGCTGCCGAGGCGGGCAGGAGCGCCGATGAGGACAAGGTCCTGCATCGCGGGCGAGGCCTGGTCTAGACCGACGACAACGCGGACTTCCTGCTGATTACCGTCGACATAAGCGTTGAGCAAATCGATGAGGCGCTGCTTGGCTTCAAGGGCGAGAAGCATCTGGCGCAAGCGCTCGCGGTCAACCTCAGCGGCGATGAGATTGGCCATGCCGTCGACGTAAATGGGTGGACCCATTTCACCGCCGGCGAGGGCTCCCTTGCGGCAGAGTTCCTGCACCAGGGCAAGCAGTTGATGATAGGCCTCGCGCTCGATTTCGATGCGGCGGACGATCTCGGCCCGGATCCGGTCGATGGGCCAACCGCGAAAGTTTTCATTCAGATAGCGGGCGGCGGTCTCCAGCTCGAGATGGTTGAGCTCGCGGTCAAGGGCGAGGACGCGGTCAAAAATAGCGCCTCCCTGGGCGACGAGCACGGCGAGCACACGCCCCGTGGAAAGGCGGGAAAAATAGATGTGCTCGAGGACCTGCGAGGCGGTGGCGCTGGCGAGCGCGACGCCGAGGCCGCTGGAGATGAGGGCCAGGATGTGCGAGGTGCGCTCAAGATAGTCGGCACTGGTGGCGACACCGTTGAAGCTGTCTTCGATCTGCCCGCGGCGTGCCTCGCTCAGGACCGAGGGTGGTTCGGGTGCGTTTCCGAAGGCGATGCGGCTGCGCGGACCGTCTGGGCGAGTAATCTGCTCCACGTAGTAGCGAAAGGCAGCGGCGGTGGGCACGCGCCCGGCAGAGGCGTGAGGCTGATCGAGCAGGCCCACCTCGCCGAGATTGGCCATCACGTTGCGGATGGTGGCGGAGCTGAGGCCTTCGCGATTGGCGAAATGGCGTGCAACCGCTTGAGAAGCAACGGGTTCGCCCGTGGCGATGTAAAGTTCGATGATCGCGGTAAGAACCAGCCGCTCACGCGGACTGACGCGTACTTCCGGCATCTGTTCCGCTCCCCTGAGGCATGCTTGCGTGGGCCGACGGCCTTGCCAACTCAGGCCGCACGCTAAGTGGATTTCTTTCAGCTTTTTATAAGGAGAAAGCAATCCTCGCGCATATATAGATTCTAGGAACCCAAAAATCACACTGTCAAGGAGTGCAGGGATGCGGGCGAGCGAGGAGGAGCCTTCTCAGGCAAGCCATGTCTTGAGCTGCTGACGCAGGGTGTCGATGGAAAGGGGCCGAGGGTTGCGCTGGAGGGAGAACTGAGGTGGCGCGACGATGTAGGCCTCCGCGATGCTTTCTGCCATGCAGATGCAGACGGTGTCATGCTGGTACTCCGTGAAGCGGAGCGCGGCGAGCCATATATAGAGGGAAAGCATCTGGGCGTCGAGAGCGCTGCCCTGAGGGTCATCGACGGAAGGCAGAGGATTGACCTTGTCGGGATTATCGAAGACGGCGACTCCGGTAAAGGGTTTGGGCTTGGAGCGCAGGTCAAATTGGGCGGTAAGGAGCGAAGGCCGCGCGCGACGAAGCGCTTCTGAAGCGCCCCACTCGACAAAGGAGTTGCCGAAGATGACGGCGCCATTTCCGGAGAGATACAACGCACGGAGAAATTCGCGGATGGATGGAGCAGAGGCTTCGGGCGGGCACCAAGGGCGGACATCGACTTTGCGCAGACGGTCGTAGACACTGTCCGCATCGACGAGATCCCGGCGCATGGTATTCATCTCATTGGAAAAATTCTGGCGGTAGGTATCGAGTCGCTTATATCCAAGCAGAGTGGGCGTTGAGGTGGAATGCGCGGCGGCCTGATCCTGAAGCGCGGCGCGGATGAGGTTGTCGCCGGCATCGATGATCCAGGCTTGCGCAGGCGAGTGATCGTCGGGTTGCTGAGCGGCCTGGAGCAGACTGGGAGATGCGGCTTTCTCTCCAAATAACAGGAATGCGAGAGTCCCTGAGGCGTGGGCTGCGGAGAGATCGAGGGGCTGCACGAAGCCGATTCCCTGCCAGCGGGTCCAGGCGGTGGCTTTGTCGACAGGCAGATAGGCAGGAATATTGAGCAGCACGAGTCTGCGCCGAGCCACGCTGGCGCCCGTTTTGAGGGCGTAGGCATCGGAGGCGTCAAAGACGTTCTGCACGGCCTGACGCCATTGCTGATAGTAGGGTGACCGCGCAAGAAGCGATGCATTGAGGATGGTTTGCTCGGTGGTGGAGAACTGCCAGGTGCGCACGCCCATCTTGTCCTCAAGCTGAAGAAGCGGCGCAAAGAGCGCGTTGAACTGCGTGGGCGGCAGAGAGTTCACGTAGAGCAGGAGACGCTGAACAGAGCGGCGCTCATTGGGGAAGAGAAAGTCCCACTCACTGAGCTGTTGATGGACGAAGGGCTGGAATGTGACAGGGAGGCGCTGGAGCAGACCACTACCAATAGCCTGTTGGAGTTGCGGAGGCAGATCGCCGGGCAGATTCATCTCCATGACAGACCTCCAGGATGATGAGGAATTCGCAAAGTGTTGCCAGCCGATGCGTTCAATGGTGTGAGGTGGTCAGGCATGGAACTCCGGAAGGCGCACGCCCTGCATCTCGACAGGCTTGCAGCCGAGCAGACCGGCCAGTGTGGGACAGAGATCAACGTGGCGGATGGGCCTTTCGACGACTTGCGGACGATCGACCGCGGCGCCGAGAGCCAGCATCCAGGTATCGCGGGTGGACTCCTCGTTGGCGCGATGGTTGAAGAAACCGTTGGTGGAGGAGCCGTCTGGGTCGCGACCGAATTCCGGAAGGATGAGCAGAGTGGTCTGGCCGCGATACGAAGGGTTTTGCTCCACTTCCTGCCAGATTTGGGCACAGAGCCGGTCAACGGTACGGATGCCGGCGAGGTGCATGGCGTAGGAACCAAAGTGCGCGGCTTCGACATCCGAGAAGACCACGGTGAGGACCGAGGGCGCGAACTTGCGCATGATTTCACGCGTCATGAAGAAGGTCAGTTCGTCGCCGGAAGTGGGTCCATCGTTGTGCACGAAGCCAGCGATGGCAGATTCGATCGTACCCCGAACACGGGGATCGAGTTGATCGGATGCATCGAAGACGTTCCAGCCGAGGCCTTCGTAGTTGCTGCCTTCGAGGGCGGACTGGAGTTCGGTCTGCACACGCGCGCGGTCAGCCATGCTGGCGGTTCTTCCATCGCGCAGAGCCTCCTCGACGGCCATGAGCATGAGTTGCTTGGGGAAGACGACATTGGCGCCGTACTTTGGGCCGAAGTGAGGCGAGGAACTGGCGCCAATCTGGCTGGTGAGTGCCTTGTTGCTTGCGACCATCCAGGTATCGCTACGGCCAGCGCGCAGATCTTTGCGGAACTGCTCAAATAGGGTCGGTGTGGTGGGAGCCAGTTTGCCCCAGTCATCCACGCGCTGCCAGTTGCCGGTAAGGACGCTGGAAATGGCGTTGAAGTGAGCGGTGACGCCCTCATTGCGGGTGTGGGGATAAAAGAGGCAGTGGCCAAAGAGAGGGCCAGTGAGATGGGGAAGATTGGCTAGGCCTTCGCGGGAAAAGGTTTCAGCGCGGCGAACCCCGCCGATGAGGACGACGATCACTTTATGTCCTGAGCCGACGGTGAGAGGCTCCTGTTGCGACTGGGCTTTGAGCTGGGGCAGCAGGGAGCCGGCGACGAGCAGACCAGCGGCGCGAAGAAAGTCGCGTTTGGAGCGGTCGAGTTCAGGCTCAGTGACGAAAGCCTTTTCAGTGCAAGGGAGGGCAGCTGGGATGGGTGTGCGGTCTGGAGAATCGCTCTCCATATTCCACCTCACTCAAGGAGTTTCTCCGAGTCCAGCTGTGGGGAATGACGGTGGATCCAAAGTTGGAAGGATTATAGGACGGACGTGATGGAAGGAGCAATGCGAGAGTCCTGAAGTGTCTCAGGCGAGAGCGAGCTGGACGAGTTGGGTGAGCGTCATGGCTGAAGTGGATACGACGCCGCGCGGGAGGGTTGGGGCGATGACGACGGCCTGCGCGTGCCCCTCAAACCACGCGATGAAGGCAGAGTCCTGTGCGCCGGGGAGCCGCTGCTGATTGATCCAGTTGTAGTAGGCACCCATGTCAGCATCGACGAGGGAACCGGCGGGATCGAGTGTGGGATGGGGGACGGCATTGGAGAGCATTTCGTTCATCGGCAACTGGCGCTGACGGGGCGTGAAGTGGACGAGGAGGGTGAGTGCCTGAGCGCGGCGCAGCGCTTCGCGGGCAGTCCACTGCGCAAAGGTGGTGCTGAAGATTTGCGTTCCGGAGCCCTCCGTGAGGACTTTGACCTGGAAGCGGCTAAGAACCTGGTCGCTGGTGGAGCTGATGCCAAGGTCAGCGGGAGTGAGCTCGGCAAGGCGCGTGCGCAATTCTTCGGGGCCCATACCGGGACGCTGAATCTGCCCCTGGATGAAGTTGAGCAGCGCAGAGCGGACGGGCTCGAGGCCGTCGTAGGAGACGCAGGTGACGCCGGGAGCGCGCGTGGCGGGAAGAGCTCCGCCCTCGACAACCCAGTGCGCATAGGGACTGGGAAAGCTCTTTGCACGGGCAGTTACAGCGTCGAAGAGCTGCGCGAGGCCATTCTGCGGGATGACTTGGTTGAAGAAGGTGCCGTGGGGGCGAAGATTGCGAAAAAGCGGCGTGGAGCTGGCTTCAACGCCCTGGCCAACGATGGCGATGCCGAGCCGGCGCGCGGGAAGCTGCACTGGCGGCAAGGCGGCCTGTAACTGCTCACCGTACTCTGTGGCGGCTTTGCGGAAGTTGTCGAGCTGATGGGTGGACCAGAGATAGGCAGATTGCTGCTCAACAAACTGCGCGGGATGGTTGACCCAATCGTAATTCTCAAGTTTGGACGGGATGGAGAGGTTGGCGAAAGCCTGGAATCGCTGGAGGAGATCGCTGGAGCTAAGGCGGGACAGGACACCGAGTTCGGCATCAATGGACTGGCGCTCGGCAGGAAACTTGTCGTCGTATTCGATGACTTGCCGGAGCATGCTGGGCAGGAAGCTGATGGGGAGCTGACGAAAGAGATCGATGTGAGCGACAGCGAGCTGCCGAGCCTGAGGGGGATAGGCCGCAAACTGCTCGGGTTGGAGATCGCGGGGAAGCATGGCGGTTACAGGAGCTCCTTGATCGGCTTTCCGGACGATTGGACGGCGTCAAAGCCCAGGATGGCGCCGAGGCTGGGAACGAGATCGACAGACTGGATGGGGTCGTCGTAGATCATGCCGGGACGGATGCCGACGCCGAGAGCCATCATCCACGTGGTGCGGCTGGCGATGTCGCCGGTGCGGTGATGCTGGAAGCCATTGCCGCCGGAGTCGTAATCGGAGTCGCGGCCGAAGTCAGGCAGGATGAACATGGTGGTGTTTCCCGCGTATTCAGGATTCTGCTGCACGGCTTGCCAGAGCTCATAGCAGAGCCGATCTGTGCGGCGGATGCCATCCATATAAAGCGAATAGGCGCCGGAGTGAGCGATGTCGATGTCGTGCATTGTGATCCAGAGGAGCCCGGGAGCTTCCTGCTCCATGAGGCGGCGGGCAATGTAAAGCGAGAGCTCATCGGGACTGGAAAGGGTGCGTGCGTGGGCGGTGAAGTCGTCGACGGAAAGGCGCAGGACGCGCTCGAGCTGGCTCAGTTGGAACTCATTACCGGAAAGTTGGGGCGTGTAGAGCGGGTTCTCGTAGTTGTCGCGCAGCAGGTGGTCGATGTTGGCCTTGGAACCGGAGCTGGCAGCGGCGAGGAGATGCTTGGGCAGGATGACGGCGGCGCCGAGTCCCTGGCCGTAGGAGCTGCAGTTGCTTTCGCCGATGCGGTTGAAACCGTTGCTGGGAGCGACGACCCAGGCGTCTGTGGGTGGCCGGTGCAGGTCTTTGCGGAAGTACTCGAAGACTGTGGGGTGATCCGGCGGCACGGCGGAGAAGTTGTTCAACGTCTCATAAGTGCCGGTGGTAAGACTAGCGGTGGCGACATAGTGGCCGAGAATGCCCTGGTTCGTAACGTGCGTGAAGAAGCTGGACTGCGGGATGAGCTCCTTCATCATATTGGGGATGTTTTCCTGGCCCTGCGGGGCAAAGGTTTCCTGATCGCGGGCGCCGCCGCCGAAGGTGACTACGATGATCTTGCGCTTGCGGCGAGCGCTCTCAGCGCGCACGAAAGGACTGGCTGTGACAAGGGTGCTGCCAAGAGCGAGGTGAGCCGCGTCGCGCAGGAAGTCGCGCCGTGTTCGGCTCAGATTGCGAGCTAATTCGAGGGGATTCAGCGCATCATCCTTTCTGTTGGCGACGTGCGTGGGGAAGCAAGCTCATGGCTTTGGCGCCTCGGGAGTGCGGGCGGTGTAGACGAACTGTTGGACCTCCGCCCGCTCCTTATCGACCTCTGCGAGATGCTCAGCGCGGAGCTTCTGATAGATGGCGAACTCTTTCTGGGCCTTGTCGCGCTGGCCGACGTGCACGTAGTCCGTGCCGAGCCGGTAATGCGCATCGGAGATGTTGGCATCAAGCTGCAAGGCGCGCTCGTACTGAGGAATCGACTTATCGTATTGATGCTGGTCTTCGTAGAGGTCGCCAAGCTGGACCAGTGCCTGAGGGAATGCAGGATCGAGCTCAATCGACTTTCTGAGAAGAGACTCGATGGTGCTGGTGTTGACGCTGGCGTTTTGGGCACGCTTACCCTTCCAGAGGCTGAGCGCGTAGTAGAACTGCGCCTTGGCATCGTCTGGCTTGAGGGCTGCATAACGCTGGAAGCGCGCAATGACTTCGTCGGCTTGATTGGGGGACAAGTCGTACGCTTTCGAGAGGAAGTAGTAGGCGCGCGGATCGGCTGGAGCGAGATCGATCGCGGTCATGAGGGCTTTGACGGCTTCATCATATTTCCCGCGGGAGTAAAGGGCGAGCCCAAGGCCGATAAAGAGGCGAGGCGAATGCGGATAGCGGAGGGTCGCCTGCTGAAAGATGGAGATGGCCGGCTCATAGGTGCGGTGTAGAAGCATCTCGCTGCCCCAGTCAAAGAGATTGTCTTCACTGGGATCCATGTGAGCGGCGGCCTCATATTCGTTGGCTGCGTCGAGGAACTTGCCGTCCTTCTCGTCAATCTGGGCGAGGAGATTGTGCAACTCGCCGGTGTTGTTTTTCTGCAAGGTCTGGAGGGCGACTTCGCGGCCGTCAGCCAGTTTGCCAAGCTGGAAATCGGCCATGACCAGGTCGTAGCTGTTGCCGTAGTCGCCGGGATTAATGCGCCATGCAGTCTCAAGAAATCGCTGTGCTTCCTGTAGCTTGCCGGTCTGGACGTAGGCCTCGCCGAGGTCGTGATTGGACTCGTAATCCTTGGGAGCGAGCTGCTGCGCCTTGATGAATTGCTCGACGGCGAGGGCGTGTTGACCGGTGCGCATCAGGAAGGCGCCAAGGTTGGTGCGGGCATCCGCGGAATTGGGGTTGAGCTGCACGGCGAGCTTGAGTTGCTCGAGTGCCTTGTCGTTTTGCGAGAGAGCGGCGTAGACAAGGCCGAGCAATTCGTGCACGACGTAGCTGCGCGTCGCATACGGCAGGACCGGCTCCAGTTTGTCCGCGGCTTCCTGGTACAGGCCGGCGTTGAAATCGTTGACGGCAGCCTGGTAATCGGCGTCGAGCTGTTGCTTGGAGAGCTGCTGCGCCATGGCGCACGGAACCAGCGCGAAGATGAGAACTAACCCGATGCGGTAAAGATGAGGCCCCTTGCTCACCAACTGCCTCCGAATTGACCGCGTGAGCAATGTGCTACGCAGAAAGGCACCCCGGAGGCAAGCCTGAGCGGCCTGCTGCCGGGGTGCCTTCATTCTAGCTCAGTAGTAGAGCTTCAGAGCGAACTGGATCTGGCGTGGATCGAAGGGAGCATCACGCGTGGATCCAATTTCTCCGAAGTTGGGATTGTTGAAGTTGGTCGAGTTGGAGATGGAGACAACGCCGTTGCCACCAAAACCAGGAGCATTGAAGTTTGGATGGTTGAGGATGTTGAAGAACTCGGAGCGGAACTCCATGTGGAACCGCTCGTTGATCGGAATGATCTTGAACAGCGAGAAGTCCATGCGATGGAAGCCTGGACCTGTCGTCTGGCCAGGGCGATCACCGAGGATTGCGCTGCCGGTGAGCGGAACGCAACCGGTGGGTGAATTGGGAATGGGACCATTGGGCCCGAGCAGGCATGGCTGATTGAAGGCAGCCGGATTACCCAGCCAGACGGGGAGGTTGGTGCCACCTATGTTCTGCGTGTGGATGCCAAGCTTCTGACTCTGACCGGCGACCTTGATTGCATTGCAGCCCGTGCCCGAGGTTGTGCCGGTTGGACAGCCGATGTTGAGCGGCTGGCCGCCCTGAAGGGTGACGATCCAGTTGATAGCCCAGTTACCTAGGATTGCATCCGTGGCCCGATTTGCGGTGCCAAGGAAGCGCTGGTTCTTGCCGACCGGGAGCTGATAGCCGCCGCTGAAGTGGAAGACATTGCGAATATCGAAGTCGGCAAGTGCCCAATCAAATCTGGGTCCAAGGCCGGGTACCGATGGAGCGCGATACCCACCTTGCGAACCGCCGTTGAGCAGATCGCCGGCATCCGACATTGTCTTCGAGTACGTGTCGTCAAGCAGGAAGGTGAGTCCATTGGACATCTGATCCTGCAGAGTAAGTTGCAACGCGTGGTAGATGCTGGCACCCACTGTCATTTGATAGCTCGCCCCATGGGAGAAGTCCGGGAACGGAACTTCGTTGTTCGGATAGGTATCAGACGTGGAGTGTCCGGCCGGCAGCAGGGTGCTAACGTTGTTGGTTCCGACCCCTGCCTGCAAGTGTTGCGAGTCTGTGAAGACATACGCGGCCTGCGCAGAGAGGCTCCGGGTCACGGCATATTGCAGGGTCAGGTTTGCGCTGTAGGTTCTCGGAGTCTTGTAATCAAACTGCAGACCCTGGAGACCCAAGCCCGAAGCGTTGACCTGGAGTGGACTGAACTGGATGCAGGAGAAGCCCGCTTCAAAGGTCGCTGTTCCACCCGGACCCGCCGTTGCGCAACCGGCGAAGGGAGTGTTGAGACTGACCGGAGCCACTTCGCTGTCAGTACCCTGAGGCACGTAGTCAAAGTTGTAGACGAATGGGTAGTTCTCTCCGATGTTCGGACCGTATCCCTGGTTCTCAAATGAGTTGTAGAAGATACCGAAACCGGCACGACCGACAAGTTTCGGTGTCATCTCGTAGGCCAGACCAATGCGAGGCGCAATATTTGTCTTTTGCGTCTGCACCAAGCCCTGGCCATACTTGTCCGTGCTGACCAGGGTGATGCCGTCCTTTGCCAGCAGGGTTGTGAAGCTGGTGGAAAGCTGCCTGTTGTCCTTACCCGTAGCCGGGATCAGGAACTCCGGCTTGTTGTCCGGCGCACCGCCGGGCACAAAGTTGGCCTGACCGCCGTTGGTTTCGTTGATAGGTCCAAAGTAGTCCCAGCGCAGCCCGAGGTTGAGGGTGAGCTTGGCAGTGACCTTGTAGTCATCCTGGAAGTAGGAGGCGAAGTAGATCTTCTGATCGTAGGTCTTGTTGATATTGGAAGCGTAGACCTGGTCAGAGCCACCAGAGTAATCCACACCGCCGGGGACGGTTGCGGCCTCAGGCGGCAGGAGGAACTGCGCCATACCGTTTGTGTTGTTGTTGTTGTTCGGAATGTCAGCAAACGATCCGTTGTAGTCGAACTGACCTCTGGACCAGGCGGGCTGCAAGGTGGAGAACTTCACGTTCTGGAACTCGATGCCCATCTTGAAGCTGTGCTTGCCATAAATCTTGGTGAAGTCATCGGTGACCTGGAGGGTCTGGCTGACTTCGTCCGAGGGCAGGAAGTTGTTGCTGCCGAGAGTGGCGAGGCCGCCGAAGCCGAAGGCCGGCAGACCGCCGTTCTCATTGACCTGAGGAATTCCCTGGATGCCAAACTGCGCGGGGATGCCCAGCTGACCACCGACCGGCCCGAAACGCGTTGTGTGCAGGTGGTTCCAGCCAATGCGCGCCTGGTTAACGGTGGTAGAGGTAAACACGTGAGTGTAGCCAGCCACGGCCTGATCTGCCTTGGCCGTCTGGATGCCTTGCTGGAAGCTGCCGCCGTCAGCGATGCCGCCAAAGGGTCCGGGAATGTACTGCGGATCGTCGTTGTAGCTGAAGCGGACGAACACCTGGTTCGCGGTATTCGGATCGTAATCGCCGCGAATGTCGAAGGTGTTCTTGTGCTCGTACAGGTTCGGGCTGGTGTTGTAGTTGCCGACCAGCGCCTGGCTGGTGGGATTCGGATAGAGATTGAGAAGCTTGACCGCATTCGGGTCAATTCTGCCCGCAGGCAACATGTTGAGGTCAGGGCAGGCAGCCAGCGAGTAGGCCTTCGTTCCAGGTCCGCAGGCGCTGCTGAAAGCATCGCGAACATAGTCCGTGTTGACAGCGGTAAGGCCGGAAACAGGATCCACCTGGCCCGCCGTGACGAGACGCGTGGTGGCCGGATCGAGGATCGCGCCGGCAGGGATGGTGCGACCGAGAGCGTCCGTTCTGGCAGTCGCCGTTGTCTGGGCGTTGAGGATGTCCTGGAGGTTGGTGTAGTTGCTGGTCCGCTCGGCTGCCGTCGGGACGGTCAGCACGCCAGAGGTGTTGCCCTGGACGCGGCGATAGCCTTCATAGTCGCCAAAGAAGAACATCTTGTTCTTGACGATGGGGCCGCCGGCCGAAGCACCGAACTGATTGAGGCGGAGTTCCGCATTGATCGGAGTGGGGGTGTTCTTTTCGAACCAGTCCTTGGCGTCAAGGATGTTGTTGCGGAAGAACTCCCACACGGTGCCGTGGAGGCTATTGGTGCCGGACTTGATGGTCGCGTTCATGACCGCGCCGGCGGAGCGTCCGAGCTGCGCGCTGAAGTCGGCCGTCTGGACATTGAATTCCTGGATGGCATCGACGGGCGGCAAGATGATGAAGTTTGTGCCGTTGAGAAAGTCAACGGCGTTGGAGTTGTTGTCAATGCCGTCGAGGAGGTAGTTGTTCTGCGCGGGACGGAGGCCGTTGGCAGAGAATGCGCCGCTGGCAGCGTTGCCGCGGGTATCAGCCTGCGGCGTCTGCATGCCTGCGCCAAGCTGCGCGAGGAAGGTAAAGTTACGGCCGTTGAGAGGCAGCGCATTGACTTCCTGTGAGCCGATGACCTGACCGACGGAAGCCTCTTCTGTCTGCAACTCAGGCGGCGCCGTGCTCACTTCAACCGTTTCGCTTGCCTGGCCGAGCTTGAGTGTGACGTTCACCTGCAGCACTTGAGCGATGGCGAGGGAAAGGTTCTTTTGTGTGGTTGTCGCAAATCCGGGGGCGCTCACGGTCACGGTGTAGTGACCGACCCGAACGGGCGAGAAGGTGTATCCCCCATTGGAATTGGACTTGGTCTCAAGCGTCAGACCGGTATCGGTGCTCTTGAGGGTGACTTGTGCGTTGGGCACAACGGCACCTGAAGTATCGAGCACTGTTCCAGTAATGGATCCTTCGTCGACCTGGCCAAATGCGCTTCTGCCCTGGAGCAGAAGTACGCAGAAGCAAGTGATGGCAACGCCTGCGAACAAGCGGAGCCAGCGATTTGTGTTGCGATCACGGCACATTCCGGTAACCTCCGTCTTTCTTCCTTCGCATCACATAGAAGGCGGCTTTAATGTCGTGCCGCCCTACTGAGGACGCCGGCGCGGATTGTAAACATTTTCATCAGCCCCGCCCAGTGTCTGAGAAAAGGTACGGGATACCTATCTTTTTTGTCAACCAAAAGTTTTAGATGGGGATCAGAATATTGATGGAGCGGGAGCCAGATCTTCAGGCGGATGGTCGAGACGCGCTCAGCTCATTCCATTAACTTATTGATTCTAAGAATCTTGTATTTTCGGTGAGTCACCTGCTGATATCCAGTGGGGCCGCACTCGATGGGCGGTCCGCAGCTTCAAGATGGAGCATTTGCTCTGTGTGTGCCGGGACAGAAAGCAGATTGCCAATATGGAGTGACGACAGGGCGTCCTGGAGTGGTGACTTCATGGGACTTATCCCGATGGGTAGGGTGCAGCCAAACGAGGCACCAGAACGGATGCTATGATGCGAAAAACCTGAGAGGTCGCTGGGAATACAAAGCATCATGCCGCATCTCCGTCCGCCATCTTCTGTGCTCTCCCGGCGTACCGTTCTGAAAGGACTTGGGTTCGCTCCGATCCTGTTGCGTGCTGCGCCGCTGATGGGGCTTTCACGCGGGTTGGGTGAGGCAGCCCCAGCCGCAGAGCGATCGAGTTCCCTTGCGCTGGGCGAGGCTCGCTACCGGCCGCATGATCCTGAGGTGTCTCCACTCGCCGATTTGCTGCGACTCGTGGCTCCAGGCTCAGACTCGTACATCACGGAGAAGTACGCGGTTTCGATTGAGGCTGTTCTGCGCCGGTGGGGCACGGCGTTGCAGGCATCGACGGCCCAATATGACTCGCTCAGCGATGCACTGGATGCGGCGATGCGTGGCGTGTCCATGGGGAAGGCGAAAGAGCGGACGGTGCGCATCACGCAGGGAATTCGCGTTGTGCAGCGGCAATATGGTGGTTCAATGATCGAGAGCCGCGCGCTATTCCTTGCGGGGCTGAAAGAGTGGCTGAGCGAACTGGCTGAGGTTCGGACTGCGGAGTTTGAGGTCTTCTCCATTGAGCCCGCAGAGGGGACCGGGCACAGCGTTCAGACAAGGATTCGCTACGATCTGGTGGCCGAGCGAAAGGGCGGACAAGTGGAGGAGCGCGTTGGCTCATGGCGAGTCCGCTGGATAAGTGAAGACGCGGAGAGATGGCGTGCAACGGAGTGGGAGGCTGGCGAAGAGACAGTCTCGGTTGCGGATGGAAAGGTTTTCATCGAAGTCACGGAGGCCGCGCTGGGCGGGATTGAGTCCTATCGGAAGCAGATGCTGCATGGAGCCGATTTCTGGAGGACGACACTGGACGGCGCCGTCGGCATGGACATCTACTGCAACAATGGCCTGGCGATCGGAGACTTTGACAACGATGGATGGGACGATCTGTATGTGTGCCAGGCGGCGGGACTTCCCAACCGTTTGTATCGCAATCGCGGAGACGGCACGTTTGAAGATGTGACAGAAAAGGCCGGGGTTGGGGTGCTGGACAACACGGCCTGCGCGCTGTTTGCGGATTTTGACAATCGCGGACTTCAGGATCTGCTGGTGGTGTGCGGCACTGGACCTCTGCTGTTTCGCAACCAGGGTGACGGAACCTTCAAGCTGAAGCCGGATGCGTTTCAGTTCAAGCGGCCTCCACAGGGTACCTTTACTCACGCAGCGATCGCAGACTACGACCGTGATGGACGACTGGATATTTATTTTTGCCTCTACATGTACTACCTGGGACTGGACCAGTATCACTATCCCATCCCCTACTACGATGCGCGCAATGGTCCGCCGAACTGCCTGTTTCGCAACGAGGGCGATGGACGATTCGTGGAGGCGACGGAACACTCGGGTCTGGATGTGGAGAACAACCGGTACAGTTTTGCCTGCGCGTGGGGCGATTCCAACGGCAACGGATTGCCGGACCTCTTTGTGTCGAATGATTTCGGAACCTCGCAGCTGTACCAGAACAACGGGAATGGCACATTCACGGTGGTATCGCGACAGGCAGGTGTTGAGGGAGTTGGCGCTGGCATGGCCTGCACGTGGTGCGACTATGACAACGATGGCCACGAAGATGTGTACGTGCCGAGCATGTGGGAGGCGGCAGGCCAGAGAGTCTCTGAGCAGCCTCAATTTCATCCGGACGCGCCGCCGCGGATTCGCGAACTCTACCAGCGACACGCACGCGGGAATGCGCTCTATCACAACCAGGGGGATGGAACGTTTCTCAACACGGGACGCAAGGCTGGCGTGGAGATGGGGCGATGGTCGTGGTCGTCCGATTTCTGGGATTTTGACCACGACGGCTATCCGGACCTGTATGTCGCCAACGGCTATATCTCCGGCGTGAATCGCGAAGATCTGGCGAGCTTCTTCTGGCGACAGGTGGTGGCGAAGTCATCTGAGGACTCAACGCCGGCGCGTGCCTACGAGCGGGGCTGGAATGCCATTAACGAACTCATCCGGTCGGACTATACGTGGCATGGTTTCGCGCGGAATGTTCTTTTCGCCAACAATCACGACGGAAGCTTTTCAGAGATCTCCGGTCCGGCGGGAATGGACTTTCTGGAAGACAGTCGCACGTTTGTGCTGGCGGATCTGGATCACGATGGAAGACTGGAAGTGGTGCTGAAGAATCGCAACGCGCCGCAGTTACGAGTGCTGCGGAATGCGATGGCGGATTTGGGAAAGTCAATCTGCTTCCAGTTGCGTGGCACCAAAAGCAACCGGGATGCGATTGGGGCGTCAGTGACCATGGAGACGGGCGGCCTGCGCCAGACCCGATACCTGCGTGCGGGAACAGGCTTTCTGGCGCAGCATACCAAGGAGATCTTCTTTGGGCTGGGAGCAGCCGATGGTCCGATTCGGGCGACGGTGCGATGGCCGAATGGCGCGACGCAGGTGTTTGAGAACCTTCCAGTACAGCATCGAGTGCGAATCGAAGAAGGAATGCCCTCCGTGCAGGCCACGCCGTTTGCCGTCCCGGCTCACGCTTTTGCGCGCGAGAGTCCTGCACATGCGGAAAGCCCTTTGCCCATTGACGTGAGCACGTGGCTCATTGAACCGCTGAAGGCGCCAGACTTCAATCTACCGGACAGTGAGGGAACCCTGCACAGCCTGCATGCTCTGCAGGGGAGTGTGGTGCTGTTGACCTTCTGGTCCAGTGAGGCGCCGGTGAGCCTGGAGGTGTTGCAGGTGCTGCAGCGTGACGAAGCGGCTCTGCAACGAAGGGGCTTAAAGGTACTCGCAATCACGACGGACACCGGCTCTGCTTTGCAACACGCTCAGGCATATGCTGCGGCGAAACGGTTCTCATTTCCCGTTCTGCTGGGAAGCGCTGAAGTTTGCGGTGTCTACAACATACTTTATCGCCACATGTTTGATCGACGGCGCGACCTCGGCATTCCAACTTCGCTGCTGGTGGATGGCGCCGGCATGATCGTGAAGGTGTATCAGGGGCGCATCGATGTGCAGGAGTTGCAGAGGGACGTACAAGGCATCCCGATGACACAGGAGGCGCGGATGGCAAAGGCGCTTCCCTTCCACGGCCTACTGATGCAAGACCAGTTTCAGCGCAACGATTTTACCTATGGCGTTGCGATGTTCCAGCACGGATACCTGGATGAGGCTGCGCAATCATTCCGGCAGGTGATTGCGGTAAAGCCGCATGATGCGGACGCCTACTACAACCTGGGAACGTTGAGCCTGCGCCGCCACGATCTCACAGGGGCGGTCGAATACCTACAAAAGACGGTGGAACTGAATCCGGATTATCCGGAGGCGTGGAATAATCTCGGCATGATTGCCGCGCAGCAAGGCCGTGCGGACCAGGCCGTTGAAGACTTTGAGCGCTCGCTAAAGCTGCGGCCCAACTACGGGATTGCGCTGCTGAACCTGGGAAATGTATACCGGCGCATGAGGCAGTTTGAGAAGGCGTCGGAGTATCTGGATCGCGCGCTCCACGAACATCCGGATGATCCGGAGGTGCATTACAGCCTGGGGATGCTGTACGCACAGCAGAATCAGATGCAGCAGGCGGAGGCGTTTCTGACCAAAGCGGTCGCGCTGCGGCCTGCGTATCCGGAGGCGTTGAATAACCTGGGTGTCCTTTATGTTCGCGAAGAAAACTACGCAAAAGCCGAGGAGCAGTTTCAGAAGGGGATGGAGGTTGCGCCCGATTATGGCCAGTCTTACCTCAATCTGGCCAACCTGTACACCATGCTGCATGAACGGGACAAGGCGCGCTCTGTACTGCAAGAGATGCTCCGCGTGATGCCCGACAATGCGGCAGCGCAACAGATGCTGGGGCAGCTGCAATGACCGAACGAGTTTCTATCGACTGCTTAAAACGAAGGACTCAACCTGCCATTAGACTCCGGAGGCAGTTGAGCCTCCTGCGCCTGTGTATCGGCCTCTGTGTTGCGCTCATGGCATGGAGTGTTCTGTGTGCGTCCTCTTTTGCCCAAGCGCGCGCAGGCAGCACAGCCGCGAAGGAGGACTTGAGCGATGCGACAAGCCTGATGCAACAACATCGCCTTCACGAAGCAAAGTCTGCGGTGCTTGATGTGTTGAAGTTGCATCCGACGAGCGTGGAAGGATACAACCTGCTGGGGATCATCGATGGCGAATTGCAGGACTTCCAGGGAGCGCAGGCCGCATTTCAGCACGCGCTCAAGCTGTCGCCGCGCTCGGTAAAGACGCATAACAACCTGGGCAGCCTTTACGCGGAGGCCCGTCAATATGCTCTTGCGGAGCAGGAGTTTCGCGCGGGGCTGCGCATCAATCCTGCGGATCAGGACGGCAACTACAACCTGGGCGCTCTGCTGATGATGAATGGGCAAGCGGTGCAGGCGATTCCTTACTTTGAGCGCATCTATCCCGCGACGACTGCTTCGCAGTTCAACCTTGTGCGGGCATTCTTTGCGGCGCATAAGGTTGCCGATGGGCTGCGCGTGGCCAATGAGCTTTCAGCGCAAGCCAAGGATCAGGTGCAGGTCCATTTTTCGCTCGGCGTATTTCTTGCGTCACAGAAGCAATACGCCGCGGCACAGCTTGAGCTGGAACGCGCGGACGCATTGCAGCCCCAGACCTTTGAGATTCTTTATAACCTGGGCGAAGTGTACTTACGCCTTGGCGAACTCGCGAAAGCCAGCGTGGTGCTGAATCGAGCGGTCACGCTTCGGCCGGACTCAGTAGATGCGCTGTCATTGCTGGCGCAGTCGTACACTGCGCAGTCGCGGCCGCTGGATGCGCTGGATGCGCTTCTGCGGGCACACAAGCTGGCGCCGGAAAATCCTGACGTGCTGTACCAGATGGCTCAGGTGAGCATGTCTCAGAATTATTTTGAGGATGCGATTCCGCTGCTGGAGGACGGACTGAAAGTCGCGCCGAACCGCGCGGACATGCTGGCCGCGCTGGGCGAGAGTTACTTCATGGCGGGCAAGGTCGATGAAGCCATCCGTGTGTTCAACCGCCTCGTTGCGGTGGAGGGGTCAGCGCGCTCGTATGCGTTTCTGGGGCTTTCGTATCGCAATCTGGGGCGGTTCGAGGAGGCAAAAGTCTACTTTGAAAAAGGCCTGAAGATCGACCCGAAGAACGCTCTTTGCCTTTTCAACATGGGGTACATTGCCGAGCGGCAAGGTAACACGAAGGATGCGGAGTCTTATTTCGAGCAGGCACTTGCGGCCAATCCGAATTTTTCCGATGCGCTGCTGGAGATGGCAAATCTGAAGGTTGCGGCGCGGCAGTTCGCCGAGGCAGAGCCGTATCTGCGCCGCTATGTGCAGGTCAGTCACGATCCGGCCTCGGGCTACTACAAGCTCGCCATGGTGGAGCGGCGCCTGAACAAGACCGCAGCGGCTGAGCGTGACCTGAACGTGTTCAAGACACTATCAAAGAATGCCTCATCGGGGCCGTATCCCTACGAGCATTTGTTTGACTATTTGAACCAGCGTTCCGCGATGAGCCAAAGCGCGCGCAATGAGCTGGATCTGAATCAACTGCTGGACGAGGTAAAGCGGCATCCCGACCAGCCCGAGGATTTGTATCTGCTGAGCAAGGAATATTTGAAGCTGGGCAAGATCGACGAGGCGAAGGCGACGATCCAGCAATTGGATCAACTGAGCGAAAATGACTATCGCACGCTGACCGGAACGGGAGTGTTGTTGGCGCGATTTGGGTTGTATCCGGATGCCATCGCGCATTTTGAGCGCGCACTGACGATCGCCCCTGACTCGGACGATATCAAGTTTGACCTGGCGAATGCGTACTTTAAGCAGCGGGCTTATCCGCAGGCGCTGGCAACGCTCAAGAGTGCTTCTGAGTCGGCAAAGAAAGATGATGCGTATCTCTCACTACTTGGCGACACCTACAGTCATATGGGAGAGACTGACGAAGCGATGCAGATTTACGAAGATGCGATTACTCGGAATCCGGACAACGACCAGGCCTATCTTTCGCTGGCGCTTCTGGACCTGCGCAAGGGACGTCTGGCGGAAGCTAAACAGATTCTGCAGAAGGGCCAGTCGCGCATTCCCGCATCGGGCAAGTTGTATTGGGGTGAGGGCTTGACGGCCGTTCTGGAAGGCAACGCGGACGAAGCAACGAGCGACTTCAATCGATCCATTGAATTGATGCCGGAATGGCCGGGCGCGTACTCCACTCTGGGCGTCTTCTATTTCCAGACGGGGCAGATTGCCAAGGCGCGCGAAGTTCTGGAACGGTTCAGAGACAGCAGTGCCCACGCCAGTCTTGAGGTGAACCAGATTGAGTCAGTGTTGGACAGGGCTTCCAGCGAGCCGCAGCAGACGAATCACGCAATCACGGCGGAAGTCCAGTCGCAGCTATTGCAGTTGGCGCTTTCTCTTGCAGACAGGACCTTATGAAGGAGCAGAGACGGGATTGATGGATGGATCGGATCGCATAGTCCTGGACACGAACCAGAGTCAGGAGCGCCATTCGCGCACGAGAGCACGCGGGAGCCGGAGCGGGCAATGGAAGCTGGCCTGCGCGCTCGCAGGAATGCTCATCGCTCCGGCATGGATGAACAGCCAGAAGCAGGATGCTGCGAAGGAGAAAAGCGCCGGCATTCCCGTGCACTTCACTAACATCACCCAACAAGCGGGCATTACGTTCGTACAGGATTCTACGGAGTCGGCAGAAAAGTACTACCTGGAGACGATGGGAACTGGGGTGGCTTTTCTGGATTATGACCAGGACGGCCTGATGGACATGTACTTTGTACAGGCCGGAGAAACGCCTGCCTATAAGCCGGCGAAGCCGCTGCGCTCGGCGCTTTATCACAACAATGGCGATGGGACGTTCACCGATGTGACAGCGAAGGCGGGTGTGGGCGGCGAAGGACATTATGGACAGGGCGTCGCAGTGGGTGACTATGACAACGATGGCTATCCTGACATGTATGTCACGGGTTACGGGCGCGCGATTCTTTACCACAACAATGGCGATGGAACGTTCACCGATGTGACAGCGAAGGCGGGTGTCGCAGACAATGGCAAGTGGTCGACCAGCGCTGGATGGTTTGACTTTGACAAGGATGGGTGGCTCGACCTTGTGGTGACAAACTATCTGGACTGGAGCCCGGAAAATAATCTTTGGTGCGGCGAGCGCGCGCCGGGTTACCGTTCGTACTGCAATCCGAATAATTATCGGGGACAACGGACAAAGCTCTACCGTAACAACCATGATGGAACGTTCACTGATGTGAGTGATAAGTCGGGCATCGGCATACCGGAGTCAAAGGGCATGAGCGTGGTGCTGGCCGATCTGAACAACGACGGATGGCCCGACATCGCCATCTCAAACGATACGTGGCCGAACTTCTATTTCCAGAATGAGCACAATGGGACATTTGCCGATGAATCGCTGCTGTCAGGAATTGCCGCGAGCGAGGATGGACGTTATGAGGCGGGAATGGGCATTGATGCCGCGGATGTGGATGGCGATGGGCTGCTGGATATCTACATCACGCATCTGGATTTCGAGCTGAACCGTCTCTACCACAACAATGGGGACGGAACCTTCACGGATGTGACCTATCCTTCGGAAATTGGCAACAAGGCAATCACCATGAGCGGCGTGGCGGCAAAGTTTATCGATTATGACAACGACGGATGGCCCGACATTGTGCAGGCAAACGGGGCAATGGTCGATAACGTTGCGCTGTACCACAGCGAGGTGACCTATAAGGAACCGCTGCTGATGTTCCATAACATTGGGAAGGGACATTTCGAAAAGGTGTCGGCAGAGATGGGTCCGGACTTCATGCGTCCGGTCGCAGGGCGCGGCCTGGCAACGGCCGACTTTATGAACGATGGATCGATGGGGGTTGCCGTGGTTTGCCGGGGCGAGGCGCCGGAGTTGCTTCGCAATGACGGTGGCAATGCGAATCATTGGCTTGAGGTTCTTCTGATCGGAACCAAGTCGAATCGCGATGGCATTGGCTCCAGTCTCAAACTGACTGCGGGAGACTGGGTCCACGTTGAGCAGTCAAAGGGTGGAACCAGCTATATGTCTGCCAGCGACCCGCGCATCCACTTTGGACTGGCGAAGCATGCCAAGGTCGATTCCCTCGTCATCACGTGGCCAAGCGGACGCGTTGACACGCTAAAGGATCTTGCCGCCGATCAGATTATTGCAGTGAAGGAAGGTGTGGGCATTGTGCCTCATCCATTCCCGAAGGTGCCCCGCAAATGACGTGGCACGGCATTCCAACCCGAAGGACGCATTTCTATCATTTCGAGATCTCATGAGCCTTCCACGCAGACATTTTCTCGCATCTTCTTTGACGCTTCTTAGTGGCACGCTTCTGGACGTGCTGACCACGCCACTTTGGAAGTGGGGCAGAACCAACACGGTGGAAGCAGCCGTTACGACGACACCCGGTTCTCCGGTGCAATACATCGACGTGGCGGAAAAGGCCGGCCTGACCATTCCCAATGTGTGGGGAGGGGTGGATCACAAGCGGGTCATCATTGAGACGAAGGGCAGCGGCATTGCTTTCTTCGACTATGACAACGATGGCTGGCTGGACATTTACTTATCCAACGGCAACCGGCTTGATGCGCACTGGCCTGCGGGGCAGGAGCCAACGACGCATCTCTACAAGAACAATCGGGACGGCACATTTACCGATGTGACGCGGCAATCGGGCATTGGCCGGACAGGCTGGCAGACCGGCATCTGCGTCGGCGACTACAACAACGATGGCTGGGACGATCTGTTCTGCACCTTCTGGGGGCATAACATCCTTTTCCGAAACAACGGCGATGGCACATTCACGGATGTGACCAAAGCGGCAGGACTCTACCAGGAGCAGGGACGCTGGGGGACGGGATGCACGTTTCTGGACTATGACCGGGATGGCCATCTCGATTTGTATGTATGCCACTTCATCAAGCTCGACCCGGACAAGCCGCTTTCGGCAAAGGACATGAGCTTTTGCCAGTGGAAGGGCATTCCCACGATGTGTGGCCCGCGCGGCCTGCCTGGCGAAACGAATCTGCTGTACCACAACAATGGCGATGGAACCTTCACTGACGTTTCTGAGAAGTCGGGGATTCTGAAGCCGGGACCGCGTTATTCCATCACGGCCGTCTCCTATGACTTTGACAATGACGGGTGGCCGGACATCTACGTGGCCGTGGATTCGATGCCAAGCATGCTTTTGCAAAACAACCATGACGGGACGTTCACCGATGTAGCCGTACTGGCCGGTTGCGCTTATAACGAAGACGGGCACGAGCAGGCGGGCATGGGGATCGGAGTGGCCGACTATGATTGCGACGGCTGGCTCGATATCTTCAAAACCAACTTTGCGGATGACACGGTGGATCTGTACCACAACAACGGCGACGGCACATTCAGCGATGTGTCTTTCACCGCGGGCGTGGGAATCCACAATCAGTATGTGGCGTGGGGATGCGGCTTTATTGACTATGACAATGATGGGTGGGCCGATATTGTGCAGGTAAACGGCCACGTCTATCCCGAAGTGGACAAATATAACTTTGGCGAGGCGTTCAAGAATCCCCGGTTGGTGTACAAGAACCTGGGCAACGGCCGCTTCCAGGATGTCTCCGCACAGATGGGACCGGGCATCACGGAGCGTTTCTCCAGCCGTGGCGCGGCATTTGGAGACTACGACAACGACGGCGGCATGGACATGCTGGTGCTGAACATGAACGATTTGCCATCCCTGCTGCACAACGAGGGCGGTAACCGGCAAAACTGGATCAAGATCAAGCTCATTGGGACGCACTGCAATCGAACGGCAATTGGCGCGCGAGTGCGCGTCGTGACGGGCAAGCATGCGCAAATCGACGAGGTGCACAGCGGCACCAGCGTCATGTCGCAAAACGATCTTCGCCTGCATTTTGGCCTGGGTCAGGCAGACAGTGTGGACTTGATTGAAGTGAAGTGGCCGACAACGCAGAAGGTGGAGCGCTTCAGTCACGTGAAGGCCAACCAGATCATCACGATCCGCGAGGGCAGCGGAACCTTCACCGTGTTTGACGTGCACGCGCGAAAGTAGCCGGCAGAATTTCCAGGTATCGGAGCGATACCGGATGGGCTCAGTGCTGTGGCGCTGCGGGCTGCGATGAAGCGGGCGTCACGAGGAACTGCTTGATCTCCTTGCGCTGCCGATCCACCTGGGCAGCCTGCTCCTTGCGAATGGACTGGTGCAGGGCGAATTGCTGCTCAGCGAGCTCGCGTTCCCCAAGTCGATCATAAGCCAGGCCCAGGCGATAATGCGCTTCGGCCAATTGCGGATCGGCTTGAATGGCCTTCTGGTAATCGGCGACGGCGTCCTGATAGCTGCGCTGGCTTGCCTTGAGGTTTCCGAGCTGGAGATAGCCATCAGCGCATTGAGGATCGATGGTGACAGCGCGAAGCAACTGGGCTTGCACAGTTGCGATGCTTTGCGCGCCAGGAGCCGGGCCCAGCTGCTTCCAGAGCGCCATTGCGTAGTAGTAATGCGCGAGGGAGTCGTCCGGATAGACCTGCGCAAAATGGGCGAGCTTTTCCGCAATACAAGGGAGCGGCGTGGGCGCGGCGACCTCGATCCTTCCCATGAAGAGATAGGGCTCGCGATTGGACGGATCAAGGTCTGACGCCTGACAGAGGCTGCGCGCTGCGTCATCGTAAAGCGCGTTCGCAAAGAGCGTGCCACCGAGTGCGACTAACATGCGCGAGGAGTTCGGATAGGCTTTCACTCCCTGTTCGAAAACCTGGCGAGCCTGCAGCACGGCGCGATGAAAGAGCAGCTCAGAGCCCCAGTCAAAGTAGTTCTGCTCGCTGGGGTCTAGCTTTGCGGCGGTTTCATATTCGCGCACGGCAGAGAGCGGATCGCCGGCAGCTTCATCAACTTCCGCGGCGAGGCGATGCACGGCAGCGGTATTCTGCGCGGCAAGCAGGTGAGCGACGTGGGCGCGAGCCTGCGTCCAATCCTGCATGTCCTTGCAGGCCTCGGCCAGAGCCATTTCATTGCCGGCATTCGAAGGATCAATCTCATAAGCAGCCTGAAGCCATGGCAAAGCATCCTTGTACCGGCCCTGATCGAGATAAGCACGACCCAGGCGGGCGTTCGCATCAAAGCTGCGAGGCGACTTTGTCACCTGCGCACGCAGATCAGCGATGGTTCCAGGCGCTGCGGCAGTTGCCCGGCTGTCCGGTTCATGCCCGGATCGCATGGAGAGCGTTTCACGCGTGAGAGCCTCGCTGGTGCGGAGGCTTGAGTCAGATCCATGGCCGCCGGCGGCGGTCCAGTCCGTCACGCCCGCAACCGTGAAGTTTGGATCATCGGCGAACTGCATGGCTTGCGCAGAGGCATTGGCTGGAACCAGCGTGAGATCCAGATGCACGACGGGATGGGCAGGCGTAAGCTGCACGGATTGATGAGGAGTATGGGCAGCGCCCTGCTCAGCATCCACCGTGTAGGCGCCGACTGAGAGATTGGTAAAGTGGAATGCGCCCTGCCCATCCGTTCTGAACGTGAGGGTGGGCGCACCGGTAGCACCCTGCAGATGGACTGTAACATCGGCCACTGCCCTTCCCTGCGCGTCCAGCACACGGCCCTCAATCTGCTCAGGGGCCGGTGCCGAGATGGCCGCCTGCGCACATGCGGTGAGGCCAATGCCCACCAAGCAAGAGAAGACAAACACGGAAGCGAGCACAGATACGGATGCGCGCCGGGAAAAACATTGCGCTCGCGGCTTTTGGACTGCGTGAAGACTGACGGTTTGCAACGCCCGAAATCGACTTGCCATCACTTTGTTGCGGCCTGCGCCTCAAATTTCCGGAATTGCGTCCCGAGCTGCGATGCAACGCAAGACGTGGCTCCGGCGTCTCTAGATTGATTGTATGACCGCGCAGGCCGCAAGGCGGCCTGACGGATGATGCGGGGATTGGCGATGGCGCGGTGTCTTGCGGCAACGCTGGTCTGGGTTGATTAAACGCGCTCGGGTGGTGCCGCAAGTGCGGTCCACTCAAGAGTCTGTGTGCCGAGTCGCGGATGGTGCGCGGTCAGGCGGATGCGCCCAGGTGTCTGGTGAGCACGAATCCATACAGCGCCCGTGCCGCCGACGAGAGCGAACGGATTGTCGCCGATGAGAGTTGCCGGTCCCTCCAGCGTGAGCGCGATGGCATCGTTCGCATACGGTCGAATAGCGCCAAACTCGTCCGTAACCCGCAGGACAACGCGGGTGGTGTCTGCGCCATCTGCCTGGAGCGTGTGATCGTCGGGGACAAGCGTGAAGAGGCTGTCAATGCCGCGTCCCGACATCGTTTTGGTGATGGCGAGCTTGCCGTTCACATAGCCCTCAGCACGCAGGTCACCCCATGAAGCACCGAACTTCTTAAGATCGACCTTTGTGAGGTCGAGCATGAAGGGCGGGTACTTGAGGTGAGGAAACTCGGCACGGTCGGGCTCAATTTCCGCGAGTTGCATCCACGCATCGTCTCCCGAGCCGGGCGTGCGCGCAAGAATGCGCAGACGATCGCAGTTGGAACAGAAGAGCGCGTGTGAAATGCCGACGGGTTCGTCGCCGCGCGCCCAATGAAAGGCAGGTTCGAGCACAACCTCCTCAGAAGGATCGCATTGCGACTTGTAGAAACCGGCGGCCGGTTTGGGCTCGCGGAAGATGTCCGTGACGCCGTGATAGCAGATGCGGTCGCCGGAGCCGAAGTTGGAATGCGTGTTGTAATCGAAGGCGCACCAGCCGATGCCGCCAGCGTATTGGGGATTGGACGCAAGCTGGTTGTGGATACGGGCATGGCGCAGGGTGTGCTCCATCTGATGCGCATTGTCGTCGATGGTCTTGGTGGGAAAAGTGTGGCCCACGAACTCGGTATTGAGATAGCGGGGATGATTTGGCGGCTTGAGGGGGAAGCCGAAATCATTCATGGTGAAGACGTCTTCGAGAAATTCTGACTCCTGGAAGTAACGGATGCCGCCGGTCTGACGGGATGGATCGAGCGCGTGGGCAAAGGCGTTGGTGCGGGTATAGAAGCTGTGGTCGTCGAGGGACTCATTGATTCGAACGCCCCACAGAATGATGGAAGGATGATTCCAGTCGCGGCGAATCATGCGGCCGACATTGTCGATGGCGACCTCTTTCCATGCTTCATCGCCGATGTGCTGCCAACCGGGAATCTCTTCGAGCACGAGGAGGCCGATCTCGTCGCAGCGATCGAGGAAGTGGCGCGACTGCGGGTAGTGGGAGGTGCGCACAATGTTGCAGTGAAGCTGATAGCGAAGAATATCGGCATCCTGACGCTGCACGCGCGCGGGCATGGCCTGGCCCACAAAGGGGAAGGTCTGGTGGCGGTCCAGTCCACGCAGCTTGACGATCTCGCCGTTGAGTGAAAAGCCGTGATCCGTGAAGGTGGCTTCGCGGAAGCCGATGCGGCGCGATTCTTCATCGACGGGAACGCCGGCACGAAGGAGCTTGACGCGCACGAGATAGAGATGCGGATCTTTGAGGCTCCAGAGCTTGACGTTGCCGAGCTGAGCAAGCGTGACGGTGTGGCGCGCCGAGTCGGTTTGCGTCTCAGTGCTGGCATAAGGGAGAGCGGTGGTGTAAGGATCCATGGCGGCCTGAGGATCGGACTGCCCATTGCCAGAAGATTGCCCTGCTGATTGGACTGGATGAGACGCGCGCGCGACGACGTTGTCGCCATCGAGAAGTTCCACCTGCAAGGACAGGTCGCGGCCGGCTGTATTGAGACCCGCCAGGAAGCAGTGGACATCAAGTGAGGGATGAGGGCTGAGGACATCCTTAGGTTGAGCAAAGATGTTGTCGATGTAAGTGGCGGGAACGACGCGCAAGGAGACTTCGCGATAGATGCCACCAAAGGTCATGTAGTCGATCTCGTAGCCAAAGGGGGGAATGTCAGCGCGCTCAGTGGAGTCGAGATGAACTACCAGAACGTTCTCAGCCCCATTTCGGAGGTGGGGTGTCAGTTCGAACGAGAAGGGAGTAAAGCCGCCCTTGTATTCGCCGAGGCGGACGCCATTGATCCAGACGGTCGAGGCGGTCATTGCCCCTTCAAAATCCACGAAGACGCGCTTGCCGACGAGATCTCCGGGCGTGCGGAAGCGCCGGCGGTACGTGGAGACGAACTCATAGTCCTTGTCGTCAAAGCTGTGCCAGGGCAACAGCACGTTGGTGTGGGGAATGACGACGCTCGCGAACGAAGAGTCGTCAAAGGCGGGGGACTCCGAGCCGGCGACTTTTGATGGAGCATAGCGCCAGTTTTGATTGATGGGATAGATAGTGCGGGTCTGACCTGCAGGAGCTTCGCCGAGAGCCGTCGCGCCGGGTAGCGCGGTGGAGGCGATCACCGCTCCGGCAGACTTGATGAAATCACGCCTGATCATCGCAGGTCCTCTTTTCGTTCAAACTTGATGAAAACCGAAATGAAAACGAATTCATTCCACGCTGCACTATAGCAGGATGGTGGCCGGACGGGCACGGCGAGATCGACGACTCTCACATTTGAAAGGGGTTAAGCAATTATCCGCATGCTGTGCGGATGAGAATCGGCACATTGTCCTGCCGCGCCGCTATTCGTCGTACTGGTGCTGATGGCGATGGAAGACGTAGCGGCCGATCATCCAGCCGAAGGCACTGCCCACCAGGACATCTGAGGGAAAATGTTGACGTCCCAGGACGCGCGTGAGGCTGACGCCAGTGGCGAGTCCATAGGCAGTGAGTTTGGTAAGGGGTCCGGGATATTCCGACGCGATGACGGCGGCCGAGGACCAAGCGACCATGGTGTGACTCGACGGGAAGGATGAGTCGATACCGGCACTGGTCTGGAAGAATTTGCCGCGCGCGTTGTCAACGTTGGGGCGCTCGCGCATGGAGGCAATCTTGAGCACCTGCTCGACGACGATACTGTCAACCATGGCTTCGCCGCCGAGGATGCCGGTTTCTGTGGCGTGGTCGTCTTGATGGATGTGGCCGAGGCCCCAGATGATGACGGGGGCGGCGATGAAGCCGCCGACGAGTCCATTGGAAGCATCCACGGCGTGGTTATTCAGAGAGGGATCTTGCAGCCGGGACGAAGACATGACCTGGTGATCGGTTGTCATCAGAAGGGCCGTGGTAAGTCCGAGGGGGACCAGGTAGCCAAGATCACGGTCATGGATGTGAAGGGGGCTGGTCCAGATGGCGGCTTGGTCATGAAGGATGGCGCGTGGCGAACCGAGGATGGTGACCGCATCCTGCGGCGCGACTTTCGGGGCGGCTTGCGCCTGAGGCGCATCAGGCAAGGTGGCTTCGGTCGAAGAGGACTGAGCCGTCGCCGGAAGCCACGGGGACAAGACCAACACGAGGAGAGTGGCTGTCATGCGCGAAGACACCACTCGGGCAGGGGAGATGCGAGTCATGAAACTCCTGAAAGGCTAGATGGCAAGCCTTATTGTTTCATCGATTTGCTGGTTTCGGAAAGATAGATGGCGACGTAATCGAGATAGTTTTTGGCGTATTCGAGGATGAGCGCGCGGTCTTTTTCACCGAGTTCGCGGCGCTGCTTAGCGGGGATGCCGGCCCAGAGCGTGCGGGGCGGGACGATTGTGCCCTCAGGCACCACGGCACCCGCTGCGATGATGGAGCCGGTCCCGACGCGAGAATTATTCAGCACGCGAGCGCCAATCCCGATGAGGCACTCATCCTCAATGACACAACCATGGACGGTGGCATTGTGACCGATGGTAACCCAGTCGCCGACCTGCACGGCGTAGAGGTTGCGCTGACCGTGCAGAACGGCGCAATCCTGCACATTGGAGTTGGCTCCGACCCGAATGGAGTTCACATCGCCGCGGAGGACAGCGTTCATCCACACGGAGCTGTTCTCGCCGAGGACGACATCGCCGAGGATTTGGGCGGAAAGATCGATGTAACAGGTGGCCGGAATCCGGGGCGTATGCCCCTGATAAGCGCGAATCATGACATCAAGGCCTCATGCATCAGTGTAGAGCATGGTCCACTGCATGATGCCGGGGCATCGCGGGAGCGGCGTACCTTACTGCGGGCACTAACCGCTTCATGACAGGCGACACAAATGGCCACACCGAGAGGAGGTTACGGTGCGGCCATTCGAACGAAATCTTGAACTGGCAGGCCAGCTTACGGCGGGTCTGCTTCAGGAGCCGGGGGAAAAGAGCTTGCCTTAGCGGACTGACCACTCGGGCTGCCGGTTGTCTGCGGGGGGATTTTCAAACGCGAGAGCCTTCAGAGCATCCACGACCTTGCCAATCTGGGCCTGGCGGGTGCGCAGCTGTTCAAACTTGCTGAGGATGTCGTTGAGCTCGGCGTCTGCTTCTTGGTAGGCGATGCGGTAAGCGTCGGATTTCATGGTCAACTCCTGCAACCGAGTCTAGCCGCGGTCCGCTTTCGAACGTCATTGCACGATCGTTGCAGAGCCCTACAACCTTCATGGGGGGTGGGCGAGCCAAAAGAACACCCCTCCTGAAGCGGAGACAGCGGAGATTGGCCAGATCTATCTGATTCGCTTAAGGTTCTATCCACCATTGGGCGTTTGATGAAAATCTTCGACAACACCTGGCTGGCTGCGACAGGCATGCAGATCGGAGATAGGCTCCGCAGGTAGGGCAAGGGGGAATCGTGAAATTCAGGGAGGATGCAAGATTTTGACCCGATTGCTCAAGTTTCCAGTATCATTAAGGGAAGCTTTTTAGCAGGTTTGGAGGTGGGACCCTTTGGCAGAGGTTCGCTTGCAGGATGGCGAGCCGCTCGAAAATGCGCTGCGCCGGTTTAAGCGGAAGGTACAGCAGGAGGACATCATCAAGGAAGTCAAGCGTCACTCCTACTACCTGAAGCCCGGTGAGAAGCGCCGCGTCAAGGCAGCTTTGGCGCGCAAGCGGAATCGCAAGAAGGCTCGCAAAGAGCAGGACTAAGAACCCAAATCCATCGAGACGGGTGTCGCTTCAAGCCGTGCGGACAGATGGTCTGCACGGTGCAAGGCAAAAGAAGGATCACGAAGCGGCCTGTCTCGGTTTGTATCAAACATTCCCCGCTCCCACACCAATCCCCCACGCATCCGGGAGCCACTTGGCCATAGTTTCTGTCGGCCATCCAGAATGTGCCGCCTTTTTTTGCGGCCCGGGCCCTTGTTGTGATCGCAGGAAGAAGACAGGGAAACGGGACCGGCACCGCTCTCAAGTTCCAGGCCGATGGATCCGTTTTTCGTTCTGATGGGGAATCCGGCCATGGAATTCACCGATCGAGTGCTGACCTGTATGGATTGCGGTGCAGAATTCATCTTCACCGCAGGCGAGCAGCTTTTCTTTCATGACAAACAATTCACGAACGATCCGAAGCGCTGTAAGCAGTGCAAGGCGAAGCGGGCTGCGGGCAATAGTGCGCGCGTGCGGACGGAGACGCGCACGACGTGCTCCGAGTGCGGGACGTCGACCACGGTTCCTTTCAAGCCGACGCAGGGACGACCCGTGCTTTGCCGCTCCTGCTTCCAGAAGCAGGCGGGCCGTGGAGCCGCTCCGCAGGCCGCGGCAGGCATTTAGCGCAGCGCCGAACTGAAGAGCAGATCGCCGCGCACCGCCGCTGGATGCCCGGCCTGGCGCAGCAGAGTGGCCAGTTGCGCGTAGTGTCGCTGGCTGTGGACGAGCGCGTGCGCCGCGAGCTTGCGTCGTGTGAAAAGATGCGGGCCGGGCCCCAGCCGCGGAATGTCGAGCGAGACGACCTCTTCCCAATCAAAACTGGGATCTCCCAGCACTTCACGCAGAATGGTGACGCCTTGTGCATGTAAGGCATACAGCGCATCGAGTGGGCCTGCCGGCATGCCTGCCCGGTCAGTGACGGGAAGACCGGCAATGCGCTGCGCCCAGAGCAACTCGACGCCCCAAACGTGGCGCACGAGGGCCTGCACCGTGGCTGCGCCACCGATGTCACAGGGAAGTTCGAGCTGCGAGGGGTTGGAATCGAAATGAGCGCGCCAGGCTGCTGCGGCCTCGTCACACCAGGCAAGCAGTTCATCGATCGTGATGGCGGCTGGCATTATGACTCCTTCTGGGCCTTGGGTTTGAGAGCGCGATGCCCGATGTCGCGGCGGAAGTAAATGCCGTCGAAATGCACTTCGCCGAGGGCCTGGTAAGCGCGCGCAAGCGCCTGCTCCAGCGACTCGCCCGCAGCAGTCACACTGAGCACACGGCCGCCTGAGGTGACGATCTGTCCGTCATGGCTCGCGGTTCCTGCGTGGAAGACCTGTACACCGGGAACCTGTGCCGCAGCGGCAAGGCCGGAGATGGGGAAGCCTTTCTTGTAGCTGCCGGGATAGCCGGAAGAGCTGGCCACGACGCAGGCTGAAGCGCCGGGGCTCCAGCGCAGTTCGGTCTCTGCCAGCTTGCCATCGATGCAGGCCTCGATGGCGTCGACGAGATCGCTTTCCAGCCGCACGAGAATTGCCTGGGTTTCGGGATCGCCGAAGCGCGCGTTGTATTCGAGCACTTCAGGGCCGCGCGCGGTCATCATAAGCCCGACGTAGAGGACTCCTACATAGGGAGTGCCCTCCTCTGCCATGCCGCGCACGGTGGGCTCGGCGATGTGATGCAGAATCCACTCGGTCATGTGTGGCTCAAGAATGGAGTCAGTGGAGTAGACACCCATGCCGCCGGTGTTGGGGCCTGTATCGCCCTCGCCGATCCGCTTGTGGTCCTGCGCGGGCACGAGCGGGACGACGGATTTGCCATCGGACAGGCAAAGGAAGCTGACCTCTTCGCCTTCAAGGAACTCTTCAATCACGACCTGCCCCTCGGCCGAGCCAAGCAGCGCGCCCGAGAACAGGCCCTGCGCCGCCTCCAACGCCGTATTGCGCGAAGAGCAGATGAGAACGCCCTTGCCTGCTGCAAGGCCATCGGCTTTGACGACGATGGGGGCTTGGAATCGGTCGATGATCTTTTCCATTTCCGCTGCGCTGGAGCAGACCGCGTAGTTGGCGGTGGGGATCTTGTTGCGCTTCATGAACTGCTTGGCGAAGGCCTTGCTGGTTTCAAGCATAGCCGCCTCGCGCGTGGGGCCGAAGACACGGAAGCCCCGCTGCTGAAGTGCATCGACGACACCGAGGGAGAGCGGCAGTTCGGGACCAACGATGGTTAGATCGGGGCGTTCCGTTTCTGCGAGATGCACCATCGCGTCGAGATCGTCGAGCGAAACGGGGACACAGCGGGCAACCTGTGCGATGCCGCCGCTGCCGGGCGCGCAGACGACCTCCGTGACGCGCGCGCTGCGCTGCACTGACCAGGCCAGCGCATGCTCGCGTCCACCGGAACCAAGAATCAGAACTTTCATGCAATCTCCCCCTGATGGGCCGGCGACGCCAGAACCCCGAAAGGTTATGGTCGGCAATGCGAGGGGGTGAAGTCAAACCGGTGCGGAAGCGCTCTCCTATACTGAAGCGTTGTGCCCGCTATGCAGAGCGTGCGGATTGAGAGAGCGCGAAATGGAACGGCGCATCCGGCCTTATCTGGAGCAGAAAGCGGCAGACGAGCAGCGCGCAGCGCAGACGCGGCAGTTTGCGCGCAACCAGGTGCTGGGACTGGTGCTTCTGGCCGCAGGGGTGCTGGTGTGGTGGCTCATCCACACGAATCCCGGCTGGATCTTCCCCACGGGTTGGTGGCGCCTGTGAGTGCTGCGCGCACGGCGAGGGGCGGCTTCGCCGCAGGCTCATCGAAGGCCCACGCGGCTACTCTGAATCGAGAACCGCTGGCCGTTCTGTTGCTGGGCCCGACGGGGAGCGGGAAGACGGCGTTGTCTTTGTCTCTTGCCGAGCGATTGGGCGGCGAGATTGTGAGCTGCGATTCGGTCGCCGTGTATCGCGGGATGGACCTCGGCTCTGCAAAGCCGACTTCGGCGGAGCGGGCGCGCGCGCCGCATCACCTCATCGACGTAGTAAGGCCGGATGAGCCGTTCACGGCGGGCGCGTACAGCAGGCGGGCGAGGGCTGCACTGCGCGAAATTGCTGCGCCTGTCCCCGAAGGCAGAGGGCTTCTGCCCATCGTGACGGGCGGGACGGGATTGTATCTGCGCGCGCTCACGGAAGGCTTGTTTGCCGCGCCGGAGCGACAGGAGGAATTGCGCGAGCGGCTGCGGCAGACGGCAGAGAAGCGCGGGAGTGCGTGGCTGCATCGCGTGCTGGCCCGACTGGATGCAGTGCGGGCGGAGAGCATTCATGCCAACGACACGTCCAAGCTGATTCGGGCGATTGAAGTATGCCTGGCGACGCGCAGGCCGATGAGCGAGGTTCTGGCGCGTGAAGACATGGCTCGCGATCCGCTGACAGGTTTCCGGCTGCTGCGCATTGGGTTGAACCCGCCGCGCGCGGCGCTGTACGAGCGCATCAATCAGCGGTGCGCTGCGATGTTTGCCGCGGGGCTGGTGGAGGAAACGCGTGGGCTGCTGGCGCGCTACGGGCCGGTGAAGGCGCTGGATGCGCTGGGCTACCGCCAGGCGCTGGCGGTGGTGCGCGGCGAGATGAGCGAAGAAGAGGCGATACGCGCTGCACAGCAGGGGCACAGGAACTATGCCAAGCGGCAGATGACATGGTTTCGGCGGGAGCCCAAGGTGCGGTGTATTGCGGGATTTGGCGATGAGGCGGAAACGCTGCAGGCGGCGATGAGTGCAATTGATGCCGCCCCGTAATCGATAGTGCAGCGCCATTCGGTCATCCATTTAAACTGAACGGTGGATTCGCGTGTCTGGAAGGAAGCAGTAGCGCGCGGGAACGGAGCTGGCTTTGGCAGAGACAATCTACGATGTGGCAATTCTTGGTGGCGGACCGGGCGGATACACGGCGGCTTTTCGCGGGGCGCAACTGGGCCTGAAGGTGGCGCTGATTGAAAAAAGTCCGAAGCTGGGCGGAACATGCCTGCATGTGGGCTGCATCCCGACCAAGTCACTCCTGTTCAATGCCGAGTTGTGGGACCACCTTAAGCATGCGGCCGAGTACGGCATTGATGGCGTGGAGGGAAGCACGCTGAACTGGGAAGCTGTGCTGAAACGCAAGAACTCCGTGGTCACAAAGCACACCAAGGGCCTGGAGTTCCTGGTGAAGAAGAACAAGGTGACGCTGATCCAGGGCTGCGGGCGGCTGACCGGTCCGGCGCAGGACGGCGTGCACACGGTGGCGCTGAGCGAAACAGCAGAGGGTGCACCCGCTGAGGTGAAGGCGCGGCACGTGATTTTGGCGACGGGCTCGGAGGCGAAGACGATCTTTGGTCTGAAGCCGGATGACCGCATTCTGACGAATATTGAGATTCTTTCGCTGCCCGAGCCGCCGAAGTCGCTCATCGTGATTGGCGCGGGCGCCGTGGGCATGGAGTTCAGCTCGATCTTCCGCAGCTTTGGCGCGGAGGTCACGGTGGTGGAGTTCCTGCCGCGCGTGGTGCCGGTGGAGGACGAGGATGTTTCGAAAGAGATGACGCGGCTCTTCAAGAAGCGCGGCATCGACGTGAACACCGGTGCCAAGGTGGAGAAGATTGAGAAGACCGAGACGGGCGTGAAGGTCACGTGGAGCGGCGCCAATGGGAAGATGGTGGAGAAAGAAGCCGAGAAGGTGCTGGTGGCCGTGGGCCGCGCGCCGCGCACGGAGGACGTTGGCCTGGAAAAGACACGCATTGAGTTGGACCGCGGATTTGTCAAAGTGAACGAAGCGCAGGAGACGGCGGAGCCGGGTGTGTTTGCGATTGGCGACATCGTGGCAGGGCTGCCGCAGCTGGCGCACGTTGCGATGATGAGCGGCATCGTGGCCGTGTCGAAGATTGCCGGGCGCACGTTCAAGCCAGTGCGGCGTGAGCGCATTCCGGGTGCTACATACACGGAGCCGCAGATCGGGTCGGTAGGATGGACGGAAGCGCAGGCGAAGGAAAAGGGCTACGAAGTGAAGGTGGGTAAGTTCCCCTTTGCGGGCAACTCCAAGGCGACGATTGTGGGCAATCACGATGGGTTTGTGAAGATCGTGTCCGACGCGAAGTACGGCGAGATTCTGGGAGTGCACATCATCGGACCGCAGGCGACGGAGCTGGTGGCAGAAGCGGTCGCAGTGATGGAGCTGGAAGGCACAGTGGACGAGTTGATGTTCATGATCCATGCGCACCCGACGCTGGCCGAGGCGATGCTGGACGCATACGCCTCGGTGGAAGGCATGGCGATCAACGCATGAGCGGCAGGTTGGCGGTCTTGCCGCCGGCCGCGCGTTCGATATAATCGCCGCAACCCACTCACCAGAGCGCCAGCTTTGCCATCAACGAGCCAGAGATTGTCAGCGAACAGAATGCGACTTGATTCGCGCGAGAGCTTCGGCTTCTCGCCGCCGGAATTGCGCATCTTGCGCGCACTGAAGACTCCGGCACGCATTCAGAAGTTCATCGATGAGCTGACCTATCAGTACGCGGACACGGCGGGGTCTCCCAAGCGGGTGTTGCAGGAGCGCAAGGGGCACTGCATGGAGGGAGCGCTGCTGGCCGCTGCGGCGCTTCGCGTGAACGGCTATCCGCCGCTGCTGATGGACCTGGAGGCTGTGCGCGATGACGACCATGTGATTGCGCTCTACCGTGAGCGCGGACTGTGGGGCGGAATTGCCAAATCCAATTTTGCCGGGCTGCGTTTTCGCGCGCCGGTCTATCGCACGCTGCGTGAACTGGCACTGAGCTACTTCGACCACTACTACAACCTGCGCGGCGAGCGCACATTACGCGCATACTCAGTGGCCGTGCACCTGTCGCGCTTGGACAGCCATCGCTGGATGACTGCGGAAGAAGATGTCTGGTGTGTGCCAGAGGCACTGATTGCGGCGAAGCACTATTCGCTCGTCCCCGATGCGGTGGCGCGGGCGCTGCCGCGAGTCGATCACAGAAGCTTTGGGGCAGGAAAGCATGGATGGGTGAAGCATTAGGACGCATCGCCAGCGGCCCAGCCACACGGTTCTCTGCGCAGATGCGCTGAACGTTTCGCTGTTCATGCCGTCAAATGCATCAGCAACCAGTTCTTGCCAACATGCTTGCCCATCGTTGACTCTGAGATTCCAGCCTCCACTGATGCTGGAAAGCGTGGGCAAGACATTCGGCATTGGCCGGAGTTGGCGCAGGTTCGCATGCGCAGATTGGCGTATGACTTCCCCGGAGGTTCCAGATGGCAGGTGTCTATCTGCGGCGCATTGGAACCGCGGTTCCTGAGCACGACATCCATGAGAAGTTCATTGCGTTTGCCACGGAGATGCTGGAGGACCGTCGCGCGCGCTCCATTTTTCAGCGGCTTGCGGCGAAGTCCGGGATTGAGCATCGCTATTCCTGCCTGACGGACGAGCCTGCGCGAAGCGACGCCGCGATGGATGCGTTCTCGTTTTACGCGGGCGGGCAGTTTCCAACAACCGCGCAGCGCATGAAGGTGTTTGAGCATTCGGCACCTGCGCTGCTGCGCAAGGCGCTGGACCGGCTGGTGCTGAACGCAGAAGAGCGCA
>JAKAJO010000088.1 GCA_021813745.1 Acidobacteriota bacterium | reverse complement strand
CGCACCAGCCGCTCTGCCTCGGCCCTGCTCCGACGACGCCTCGTTGTACTCGTACCAATCTCACCCATGCTCCGAGTTCAACACGCGATCAGCTGCGAGAAAAGATGTGCTTGCCCGGACGGATACGATACTCGCACTGACATGGAGGCTGAGACCTTCGCGGATGCGGAACTCAGTTTCAGTCAACTTGCGATGCATTGATTCCATGTGGGTGTAAGCCTCACCGGCCTGGGTGGCTGGCATCAGAATGACAAACTCGTCGCCTCCGTAGCGAAAGCAGAGGTCCTGCGGGCGGCTGAGCTCTCGCAGGCGCTGGCCAGTGCGGGCGAGCAATTCGCTGCCGACCAGGTGTCCGTGCAGGTCATTCACGCGCTTGAAGCGGTCGAGATCCAGGAATGCCAGGCTGATGGGAATCTCGCTGGTGCGGCAGCGTTGCAGCTCGCGGTTAAGGACGACATAGAGATGGCGCATGTTGAAGAGGCCGGTGGTGTCGTCGGTGATGGTGAGGTCCTGAATGCGGGCGACATCGCGAGCATTCTCAATGGCGATGGCTGCGTGGTCGGCCAGAATGTGAAGGAAGGCGATCGTGTAATCGGTGAGCTGGCCATGCTGGGGATTGAGAATTTCAATGACTCCCTGCACGCCGGTGCGGCCACGAAGCGGCATTGCGATGACGGAGCGCACGCGCTGACGAACGGCATTCTGCGTAACGGATAGACGCGGGTCAATATCGAGGGAGGGGCTCTGCTCCGGCATGATGAGAGTTTCACCATGCTTGGCCACCCAGCCGGCCACGCCCTCGCCGACCTTGACGCGCAGTTCGCGAAGCGCTTCTTCCTTGCCGCCTGCGGCAATGGCGTAGTAGAGCTCGCCGGTGGGTTCATCGAGCATGAGAAGGGTCCACATCTCAGCCCGGATGAGTCGTTCCATGTGATCGAGAATGGTGCGGAGGATCGTGGCGAGGTCGAAGCTGGAGGTGAGCGAACGCGCGAGCTGGTGAAAGACGAGCAGGTCGTCGATGGGGATGCGCTTTTCCTGCCCTTCAATCATGGGTCAAGTTCCGCAGGCGGAGTCAAGAACGATTGTGGCACAGGCCAAGCGGAATCGTATGAAGAAGAAGGCGGGCGGGATTACCTTCGGTGCGGCCATGTGTAGACAAGCCGCTCAAGGCTCGAAGGCTCGTCCTTCGGGTCGGTCACCTCCGAAGAGAGGATGAATCTGTTGACCGGCGTTTGACCCATATGCTGGTCGCCCGACGAACCAGACGAACCCAGCACATAGTTCAAGCACGACACTGAAGCAGACAGCAGAATCTGCTCCTCATTCTCACGCGTGGAGGCGGCAACGAAACAAAATCGTCTTGGGTTTAGTTCGCCTTCTGTTCAGCACCCTTCTTGGCGCCGTGGAATGCACCCTCTGTCGTGTCCTTGGTCTTGTCCCAGGCCTTTTTCGTGTCGTGTGCTGTTGCATGTGCCGCCTTTTTGGTGTCCTTATCCGTGGCGCGGGCAACTTTCTTTGTGTCCTTCACGGTTGCATGCGCGGCTTTTTTTGAATCTTTCGCTGTTGCATGCGCGGCTTTCGCGGTGTCCTTCTTGACATCGTGACCAGCTGTCTTGATGTCGTGCGTCACACCATCATTTTGGCCGGCGGTTGCTGGTTGACTCAGTCCGAGAGCAGCAGCGAACACGAAAGCGACTCCCAGAGCCTTTGCGGTATAAACATGCGAGGTCTTCATGCTTCGGGAGTATATTGCCTGATTCCGCAGTACGACAAGCGCGAAGGGAGGCGGTATCGCTAGCCCTTTTTAGGAGGGGGCTGGAAAGCATATCCATGTAACACGCTGCAGGATTGCCGGCGTTGCTATTCGGCCCTTAATGTCCGCATTGGGGCAACTTCTCCAGCACGGCGTGCTGGAATGAGGCATGCCGCACCGCCCACGGTCATGAGAAGGCAAATCGCAGACGCTGCGATGGCTGGATTCATGGGGCTGACCTCAAACAATACGCAGAAAGTGAGGGAGTGGTCCAGCTCGAATCTGCGAGGAACCGCTCATGTGCGCAGGTCCGTTGCGCGAGAGTCGAAGCTTGCAGAGAGGCGTTGCGCCAGGGAGTTATCCGCCGATGTGGACCATGGAGCGCGAGGGCTTGAGGAAGCCGGGTTCGCCGATGTGGTGGCGGGCCTCTTTGCCGTAGACCGTTTGAGCAATGTAGGCGGATAGTTCTTCGTCGGAGGCGCCAGCTAGCATGCGGCCATACAGGTCGTGCTCGAACTGTGAAAAGAGGCAGGTGCGGATCTTACCGTCGGATGTGAGGCGGACGCGACTGCATGCTCCACAGAAAGCCTGAGTGACGGGAGCGATAATGCCAATCTCGCCAACTCCATCAGGGAAGGTGTAGCGGCGTGCAGTTTCACTGGCTTCGCGGGGCGGTAGCGGCGTGAGCGGCTGGGTGCGGCTGATGCGCTCGACGATTTCCTTGAGGGGTACGACGATATCAGGGGACCAGAGGCGGCCTTCTTCGAGCGGCATGAACTCGATGAAGCGGACGATGACATTCTCCTCGCGCGCAAAGCGGGCGAAGCCCTCGATTTCGGTGTCATTAAAGCCACGGAGCAGGACACAGTTGATCTTGAGCGGCGTGAGGCCGGCCTCGCGCGCGGCGCGGATGCCGGAAAGCACCTTCTGGAAGCTGCCCGGAATCCGGGTGATGCGCTCGAAGGTAGGTGCATCGACGGCATCCATGCTCACGGTGATGCGATTGAGGCCGGCCTCTTTGAGGGGTACGGCGAGGGAGTCAAGCAGGTGCCCGTTGGTGGTCAAGGCCAGATCAAGCGGCTTGTCGTGCAGAGTGCGGAGGCGTGCGAGTTCGCGGAGGAGGTCGAGCAGGCCATGACGCAATAGGGGTTCGCCGCCGGTGAGACGGACCTTTTCAATGCCCAGGCCGACGAACAGGCGAATCATACGCAGGTAAACATCGATGGGGAGCTCAGGATACTGGGCGCCATGTTCGCCAGTACGGCAGTAGACGCACTTGTAGTTGCAGCGGTCAGTGATGGAGACGCGCAAGTCATGGATGACGCGGCCGTGGCTGTCCCGAAGTCGCGTAGCAGGAGCGACTGCATGGGACGGGCTGGAGGAAGCTGCGGCCATCAGCACCTTTCAGGCTATACCGTCGCGGCCGATTCTGCGAATGCGAAGGCGCAGGTCTCTTGACCGGAAAGGTCTGCGCGACGAAAAAATGGGCGGTTCAGGCTGGCAAGCCTCGCCCGATCGGCAGGCGCATGAAAGACGTTGTATCTAGTCGATCCGGGGGGTTCCGCGACGAAGAATAATTCCTGCGATACCACAACCGAGAACGATGCAGACTGCGAGAGCGAAGTAGTACGCCATGGGGTGTTCCCAGCCGGGGGAATAGGTGAGATCCTGGCCGACCCAAAGCAGCAGGACGGTGGCGATAGCAGCAAATTGACACGCGATGACGAGCAGGGTGTGGCCCAAATCACGACGCTTGTCGAGTGCTTCAACCTGTTCGGGGGTAAGATTGCGTTCTTCGGGGGGAAGAAGAAGATTAGCCATGGTGTTCTCCGGGTGGATCCGCCCGGGTGGACCTCCGGATCCACGAGGCGGTTGCACTTTGATTCAATCATAAGGTGCGGTCACCGCGCCAGCGGTCACGGGGAGAAAAATGGGCCGGGAGTGCATCATGGCAACAAAAACAAAGAAGATGGGACTATTCCGGCCGGTAACGTCTCGATCCGTCTCAATCCACGATGAATGCAAGTGATTGGAGGGACGTGATTTCAAAGGGCTTGCGACACCGGATGTTGGCGCAAGCCAGCTTATCGTCACGCCGGACCATGTAGGACTGGGCCTTTGCAAATCGGGCGCGGTCGCGCTCATCGGCGTGGCGAGGAAGCTGGGCACGCTTGCGGCGAACGACCCACGTCACCGTATAGTCGGCGGATTGACCGCATTTGGGGCAGGTAAGGGTATGGGTACGCGTCTCAGTGGTCTCGGTGAAAAACTCCCGCTCTTCCATGATCCCGATTCTCCGATGCGCCAATGGGTAGTGCGGCGCGGGCGAGGGCGCTTTGCTTTCCCCGCACGATCTATTTCATACTCGACCTTGCCATGAAGAAACGCAAGCCTGAGAGATTCTCCTCGACGAAGGCCGTGAAGGCGAATGCGCGTCAGCGCGTGGGACAGCCGAAGCCGGCGCGGGTGGTGGAGAGTGAGCCGCGGGCGGGACGGCAGGCGAAGCACAAACCGAAGTTGCAGGAACTGATTCGCGAGAGCGAGTGAAGTGTCGGCTGTAACAACGTTGCCTGACAGAATGTAGGGCAGTGTCTTACAAACGTCTTACATTGAGCAATCCATCTTTTGAATTTCAGCCCAATGTCTTACTCAATGGACCTTTTGTCTTGCAGCCAGCTGGGGCTTGAGGAGGCGTTGGACGGCCCAAGGGCAGTTCGTCTTACAGGCTGCGGCACGGAATCAGATCTTGCAGGACCGCGGCAAGACCGTGTTTTACAGCAGGGGAGTTTGAGATGGGCGTGTCTGACGGAAGTCAGCAGGGCTGCGCTTCCAGCCACGCCGCAAGTTCAGAGTGACCGCGCTCGCGCGCAAAGTCGACGGGTGTCTTGCCAGCATCACAGCGATGCTGCGTGGAGGCACCCTGGCCCAGAAGAATTTCGGCAAGATCCCGGCGATTTGCCGCGGCAGCCGAGAAGAGGGGAGTGAAGCCGCCAGCCTGCGTTGCGTTGGGATCGGCGCCATCGTCCAGCAGAACGTGAACGGTCGCTGGATCGCGGCCAAGCGCAAGCGCGGCGTGGAGCGGTTGATTCGCTTGTGCATTGGAGGAGATTGCGGTGACGTCTGCACCACCGCGCAGGAGTGCTGCGACACAGGCCGGGGTTCCGAATGCTGCGGCCAGGTGGAGTGGTGTCCAGCCGTCTCCGGAGCGGGTGTGCGGAGCTGAGGGCTCGGAATTAAGCAACTCGCAGAGTCGCGGCAGGTTACCTGTTGCGGAAGCCTCAAAGACATCGAGAGGAATGGCTTGGCGGCCAAGCTCAGCAAGTAAGAAGTCACGTGCCATGACTTGACCGGAGTAGATCGACCACATCAGTGCAGAAACGCCCTGGGAATCGCGCCAGGAGGCGAGTGCCGGATCGGAGCGGACGGCATCAGCGAGCTCTGCTGTTGCGCCGGAACGAATCAGGCGAAGTATGTTCTGATTCATCGCGGATTCACACTGTAAGGTCCGGGCAAAACCGGGGTTGACGAATTGGCGGAAGCTGAATCGGCTGCGGGTGTAGCGGTGCGTCTGGAGTAGATGCGGAATTGAACCAGTACATCAAGAAGCACGGGAACCGGTATTCCGCCTTTCACTGCGGGCTGAAAGGAGGCCTTGCGGATGGCATCCACTGCGTTCTCGTCGAGGCCGAAGCCGATGGGGCGGCTGACAGCGATTTGCCGGGGCAAGCCGTCCGCATCCAGGATGATGCGATAAAGCGCGAGACCGGCGACACCTTTGGCCTGTGCGTAGTCGTTTGAAGGGGGTTCCACGCGTGCAAGGAGTCGTGCCTTTTGGTCGACCTCGGCTTCAAGATAGACGCCGTTCCCTGCGCTCAGAACCTCTTTCTTTGAATCGATTCCTTTGTAATAGAGCTGCCAGAACTCGGGCATGGTAGCGATGAGCTGCGGGTCCAGCCGTTCTGCGAAGACCTGATGCAGTGTGTTTTCCAGGATCTGATTGGAGATGGCCCGTGAAGGCGCGGCACCCACAGGGGCTGGCTTGGGAAGATCGGCAGCGGCGGCGTCCTGACTCACAAATGCTGCGGGCGATTCCTTTGTGGGTGTGTCCTTCCTTTTTCTGGACACGACAACGGGCGTGCGTGCAATCGTGATGCGCAGATGCTTTTTCTTCGGCAGGATGTTAACGGTGTCGAAAGCGTGAGTTGGATCTTCGTACGGCGTTGCACCAAGAAAGTGCATGCCGTAGCGGACTCCGATCATTTCGACTTTGTGGCGCGTAAAACGGACTTGATCGATGCGGACAATGCAGAGTGTGTAGGAACCCCGAGGTGAATTGCTGATGAGGTGGCCAGCCTGGTCGAATTCGAGAGTGTTTTTCAGGTAGCCACCTCGCAGGTAGAGCAGCTTGCCGAGCCACTGCTGACGCAGGTCGCTTTCAGTCATACTGGCGGCGGGGCTTGCCGGATTCAAAGCGGATGGGGCCTGCGCGTGAGCACGGGGCTGTGCCATCAGTGCGCATACAAGGGTCGTACCTAGACAAAAAGTCATGGGCTTGCGCCGCGCAGCCGCAAGACCGCTCCATGCAGAGCGGAAACGATAGAGCGTTGGGGACATGTTGCCCTTCCCCGTCAATGTAGCAGGATTGCGCAGACGCAGCAGAGAAAAACAAAGAGCCAGAAGTGGTCATCAAGCGACAAGGCAGCATGCGCCCGGGGAGTGCTGACAGCCCAAGTCGGGCAAAAAGTGAAAATTGCCTCTGCGCTTCATGTTGGCTGAAAGTACCCGATGGCACGGCTTCAAATGCCATCGAGTGAGGAGGCATCAAGACCTTACGTCTAAGTCTCGTCAGGCCGGATTCTTGATCGGCCGGGCACACGGACAAGTCATCAGCAGAACCCGGGAAGACGATGCCAGAAGGAAGCAGATCTGAGGTACGCGCAAACTGACCCCTTTGCCAAGGGGCAGTGGCGAAAGGACTTTCACTCTCCTGCTTTGGATGGTGTCCGCCATGGGCCTGCTCATCTGCAGCGGTGAAGCATGGCATGCGTTGTCGTCATTCTTGCCACATCGGTGCATCCTCCAGAACAGTCCCGGGTAAGTTGTCATTGCGAACGATTTTTGGCTTCTTCCTTCGTGCCGAATCCTTGCCGGCAGAAGAAGTAGGACGCACGGAATGGTGCTCCGAATCATGCGGTACTGGAATTGCATAGACCTTCAGCGGAACGGCTCAGTGTGGCGGTGCGGCGGCGCGATTCAACCGGAACAAGATGCGGCGGAAGAGACCCATCATGCGGCGCGCGTCGAGCGGGGTGGGCGCAAGGCGGCGCAGCAGCACGCGCAGGTCATGGCGATTGGCGGGCTGCATGGCGCGGGGTGAGTAGCCGGAGGCGGCCATGGTCTGTTCGATGAGATCGCCGAGGCGGTCGAGCGTCTCGGAAGGCGCGGCGGACGTGGGCGCGGGCGTGTCGAGCGCAGGAGCAGAGCCGCAGCGGCTTGCCAGCTCATAGAGGCAGACGGCGGCGGCCTGGCCGAGATTCATCGAGGGCTGGCGCGCATCGGTGGGAATCTCGACGAGGATGTGGCAGAAGGAAAGATCATCACGAGTGAGGCCGTGCTTCTCGGGACCGAGAACGAGGGCGATGCGGCCGTCGTAGGTCAGGACGCGGTTCACCTGTGGGGCAAGCGCGGGCAGCGGGACGGCGGGCTGATCGGGCTTGCGATGGATGAGGGTACCGGTGCCGAGAACGAAAGTGCTGGTGGCGAGCGCCTCGGGCAACGTGGCGCAGACGGTGGCGTTGCGGAGCAGGTCTTTGGCTTCGACCGCGGATTTGGCCTCGCGCCAATGCGGTTCCCACGGCGCGACAACAGTGAGATGCGAGAAGCCGAAGTTGGCCATGGCGCGAGCGACTGCGCCCATGTTGAGCGGGTTGCGCGGCCGGACGAGGACGACTGTGATGCGATCGCGTTGGGCTGGGGTGAGCAAGAACTGATTGTAGAGCGCGGCGATGCGACGGTTGGTACACTTCCTCCAGCACATGATGGAATGGACCAACCCGGCAACGACGGCACTGGAGCAGATTCGCACAGCGCCGCTCGTGCGCTTCAGCGTGCTGGCGCTGAGTTCCATCTTCTTTCTTGTGGATCCCTTTGCAGCGATTCCGTCGTTTCTGGCGATCACCAATAACTGTGAAGCAGCGCGGCGCAAGCGGATGGCGCGCAAGGCAGCGCTGACCTGCTTTGTGGTGCTGACGAGCTTTGCACTGGCCGGACAGGTCATCTTCCGGCTCTTCGGCATCACGCTGCCGGCGTTTGAGATTGCGGGCGGGCTGATTCTGCTGCTGATCGGGCTGGACATGCTGGAGGCGCGGCGCTCGCCCACGCAGGAAGCCACGGGCGATACGGAGGAGGCTGCGGCTAAAGAAGATGCGGGGATTGTGCCGCTGGGTGTGCCGATGCTGGCTGGGCCGGGCGCGATCTCATCGGTGATGGTGCTGGTGGGGCCGGTGCCGGCGCTGTGGCACTGGCAGATGGGCGCGATTCTGGGGGCGATTGCCTTCACGTGTTTGGTGAGCTACTGGGTGCTGGCCGGGGCGGGGCGGGTACGGGCGTTCATGGGCGAAACGGGCATTCGTATCCTGGTAAGAATCATGGGGTTGCTGCTGGTGGCGCTGGCGATGCAGTTCTTTGTGAACGGGCTGACCGACCTGGGCATCATTTCCCGTCCATAGGTCATCACACCTGGAGGTGCTGGCCGGTCAGGGGGTGTCACGCGTGGGGATGACGCACCGTTTAATCTTCGTAGCGCTCGCATTGGCGCCGATGTTCGTGCATGCGCAGGATAAAGGGATGGTGCAGGCAGCCGAGGCGGCGTGTGGACCCAAAGGTGCACATCTCAAGGCAAGATTTATACCGGAGGTAGGCGAGATCGCGCAGGCGGCGGCTGGTGTTGCACAGGTCTATGTGATTGATCCCGCTCATTGGCCAACGCCCCATCTCCAAATCGGAGTCGATGGAAAATGGAGCGGGTTGCTGCGGGGAAGAAGCCACTTGATGCTGACATTGCCACCCGGCGCGCATCACTTCTGCGCGCGCATTCCATCGGGTTTTATGAGAAATCAACCCAGTGTTTTTTCCATGCATCTTGTGAAAGATGAGACTGCCTATCTGTTCGTAGCTGCACGGCACAGTACTTCTGACGAGGATGGGGTTTCGCCATTTGTAGCGATGCGCCAGATGAACAATGACGAAGGCCGATTTGAAGTGATTTCCACGCGACGGAGTGTGCCAGGCGGCCAGCCATGATGAGATCAACATGTATCGCGGAGATGTGCACGATGATTGGGGTAGCTCTTTCCTGCTTTCACATCGCTGCAGCGCAGGATTCGAGTCAGTCATTGATGCGGAAAGCAACCTCCGCTTGCGGCCCTGCGGAGATACGGTTTGCGGTATCAGCCGCTCCCAGCAGCTTCGTTGTCCCAGTCTCCCATGATCAGGCAAAGGTATATTTCATCGGACACACGTTGAAGGGAAGTTTTTCCGGGCCCGTAATCAGACTGGGCATTGATGGGCGCTGGGTGGGAGCAGTCAAAGGCAGCTCCTACATCGTCATTCCTGTGATGCCTGGCACGCATCACTTTTGTGCCCAAGTTCAGGGACGCGGCGCCGACGGGTATTTCGGCAGCGATGTTGCTTTGAATGTCTTTACCCTGCATTCAGGGGAAAGTCATTACCTCGCAATTGATTCTCCAGATGATGTTTCGCTGGGCGTTCTTACACTCGATGCACTCAATGCCGACGAAGCAAAGCTACTGATCGCGTTGTCCAGGCAAGCCTTACCGCACGAGAAAGAGATGAAGAATGGTGGGAAGCGCTGAAGATTTTCGGAAAAATTCGGCGTGCCGGGCGTTTCCCACAGGTTTGGGGAGCTTTCCACAGGGCAGCGCGCTTGCCAAGAACCCTGGTCGTTGATATTCTCAGGAAGTCGCAACTGGGCGGCGCACCCGATAGGGAGCCGCTTGCAAGTAAGACTGCCCCATGGTACTCTTGGGGAGTTGCAAAGGAAGCAGTGGAGCTTTCCAGTGGCCGTAGGGCCCGCCCAATGTGGGACTTGGAAGGCTGGTTCGCTGGGTCAGGTGAGGCAAGAGCCCCTGAACCCCTGTAGGGAATCCCTAGAGAGAACAAACCCATTGCATGACCCAGGAGTTCATCTCCTGTGAGCCTTATCGGCTCAGGTGATTCGTCGCCGGTGGTTCTTTGAGAATTTTACGCTGCGCGAAGACGGAAACGTCTGGCAGGCAGGAAAATGCAAAAGATGCATTGACAAGACCTGCAAGGTTCGATAGTCTTAAAAAGTTCGCGCAAAAACGCTGCAGACTGCTGCGATATGCAGATGCAGCCAGCGTAACAAGTTCGAGGACACCCTGATCGAAAGGTCCGGGCCTCGATCCAAAAGGGCACCGCTCAGGCGGACCGCTCTTACGGATCTTTGACAACATGGTTGAACGTGCCAGTCGTGAGATGCGATCGAGTTTGGCTTGATCCTTCTCACAAGGTAAGGCGTCCGGGCTTTCGAGCTCGGGACGCGGCCGATCCCATCGACCTCCGTCGAGTGGGTGAGGCAACAGGTTTCAAACGAGAGTTTGATCCTGGCTCAGAATCAACGCTGGCGGCGTGCCTAACACATGCAAGTCGAACGAGAAAGGGGAGCAATCCCTGAGTAAAGTGGCGCACGGGTGAGTAACACGTGACTAACCTACCCTGGAGTGGGGGATAACTGAGGGAAACCTTAGCTAATACCGCATAATACCTACGGGTCAAAGGAGCAATTCGCTTCAGGAGGGGGTCGCGGCCGATTAGTTAGTTGGCGGGGTAATGGCCCACCAAGACGATGAT
>JAKAJO010000054.1 GCA_021813745.1 Acidobacteriota bacterium | reverse complement strand
TGGACAAGCTCACGTTGCCGCGCTGTACCGGCAGGCTATCCTTGATGCGTGCGTACTGCTCTTCGGTGATTTCCATCTATCGCTAACTTACACCAGTTAGATGGCAATAGTGTTAACACGCCCTAATTTCGCTTTATATTCGCCTATGAAAAACGAACATTTCTTCGACGAGTCTTCCGAGCAATCGCGGGTGAAGGCTGCAATCGTGAGCGATTATTTTTGGGCTTGGGCAAAGGTGGTCCTTCCAACGGTCAAGGCTAGGCAAGGGAAGTTGGCCTATATCGACTTATTTGCTGGCCCGGGAAGGTATAAGGACAGCACCGCGTCAACACCGCTTTTGGTGCTTCAAAAAACGATAGATGATCCGGACATGCGTCAGCATCTTGAAATTCTGTTCAACGATGCAAATTCTGATCATGCTGCTGTATTGCGGGCCGAAGTCGATTCCTTTCCTGGGGTCGAATTGCTCAAGTATAGGCCTCAGGTGACTCCGGAAGAAGTCGGGGAGCGAATTGTCGCGATGTTTGAAAGATGGCGCGGCATCCCAACTCTATTCTTTGTCGATCCGTGGGGATACAAAGGACTGTCTCTTGGTCTGATTAATTCTGTCCTGAGGAACTGGGGATGCGACTGCATCTTTTTCTTTAACTACAACCGGATCAACGCCGGTTTGAGTAATCCAGCGGTCAAGCAACACATGGATGTCCTTTTCGGCACCGCACGAGCCGCAATGCTTCGCAAAAAATTAGAATTGCTTCAGCCTGGCGATCGCGAGGCCACAATCGTCGAGGAGCTTTCGCAGGCGCTGAAGGAGCTTGGAGCCGATTATGTGCTTCCCTTCTGCTTCAAAAACGAGTTAGGTAATAGGACCAGTCATCATCTGATTTTTGCGACAAAGCATCCCAAAGGCTACGAGATGATGAAGGAGATCATGGCGAGTCGGAGCTCTGAACGCCATCAAGGGGTTCCATCCTTCGGCTATTGCCCTGCTTCAGCAATCCATCCGATGCTGTTCGAGCTCAATCGACCGTTGGACGATTTGGAGGAGATGCTCTTAGATTCGTTTCAGCGAAAAACAATGTCCGTCGATCAGATTTATCAGTTGCACAATGTCGGACGACCTTATCTGCGGAAGAATTACAAAGAGGTGCTTCGTGCAATGGAAGCGAAAGGGCTCATTCAGGCAAATCCCTCGCAAGACCGTCGGCGAAAAAATACTCTTGCGGATGCGACGTTGATCACTTTCCCTTCCGTTCAGAAGGAGGTCTGAAAGCAAATGAGCGCGAATAGCAATATCGAATGGACAGACTCAACGTGGAATCCTGTGCGCGGTTGCGCAAAGGTCAGCCCAGGCTGCAAGCACTGCTACGCGGAGACATTCGCAGAGAGGTTCCGTGGCGTTCCGGGGCATCCGTATGAGCAGGGATTCGATCTTCGGCTCGTTCCGGAAAAACTGGCGGAGCCGCTGCGCTGGCGGGAACCAAAGATGATTTTCGTCAACTCGATGAGCGACCTGTTTCATGATGGCGTGCCAGACGAATACATCGAGGCGGTTGCAGCCGTGATGGTCAAGGCCAAGTGGCATACATACCAAGTTCTCACCAAGCGTTCTGCGAGGATGGCGAGCCTCTTACGTGGCAAGCTGCGCTTTGCCGCTGAGTATCCGCACATCTGGTGGGGCGTCAGCGTTGAAAACAGAAAACATGGTCTACCTCGACTTCGCGACCTGCAACAAGCATCTGCATCGGTTCGCTTCCTGTCTGTGGAACCCTTGCTGGAAGGACTTGGCCGCATTAATCTGAATGGCATTCATTGGGTGATTGTCGGCGGTGAAAGCGGAAATGGTGCGCGGCCTCTTGAGAAAGAATGGGTCGTCTCCGTTCGCAATCAATGCGTGGATGCAGGTATTCCTTTCTTCTTCAAGCAATGGGGCGGTGTCCGCAAGAAGCAGGCGGGCAGATTACTCGATGGGAAGACTTACGATGGATTCCCTGCTCGCAGCCGCTATCCTGTCTCTCCATTAGGCACCGCTTTGAACTGGGCACGCGAGATTCAAGCTCAATATGGCTCTCAGCAGAATGAACTGCTTCCAGTCCTCGCGTAGCGGTTACAGGATCTTTTTGCCGAAGGCGGAGCAGGCGAGTTCGACGGCGAGGTCGGCGGTGCGGTTGTGCTCGTCGATGACGGGGTTGACCTCGACCATCTCTAAGCTGACCATGCCGCCGTGGTCGGCGATGATCTCCATGGCGAGGTGGGCCTCGCGGTAGGTGGCGCCGCCGCGGACGGGCGTGCCGACGCCGGGGGCGTCTTCGGGGTCGATCCAGTCCATGTCCAGCGAGACGTGGAAGCCTGCGGTGTCGCGTGAGGCGGCGCGGAGAGCATCCTCCATGACGGCGCGCATGCCGCGCTCGTCGATGTCGCGCATGGTGTAGACCTCAGTGAGGCCGGCGCGGCGGATGTTTTCGCGCTCTGTCGCGTCGATGTCGCGCACGCCGATGAGGATGGTGTTTTCCGGGGCGATTTTAGGAGCGTAACCAAAGATGTGGGTGAGCGGCTCGGGGCCGAGGCCGAGCAGCGCAGCCAGCGGCATGCCGTGGACGTTGCCGGAGGGCGAGGTTTCCGGCGTATTGATGTCGGAGTGGGCGTCCATCCAGATGACGCCGATCTTCTGATTTCTGCGGCGATAGAACTCAGACACTCCAGAGATGGAACCCACGGCGATGGAGTGGTCGCCGCCGAGGATGAGCGGCGTGAGGCCCTCTTCGAGCGTCTCGACAACGGCTTCGGCAGTGCGCGTGCAGGTTTCGGCAATCTCTTTCAGGTAACGGGCCTTGCGGTCACCAAAGCCCTGCGTCTCAGCGATCTCGACACGGATGTTGCCGCCATCGGCGACGTGGTGGCCGAGCGCTTCAAGCCGCGCCTCGAGTCCGGCAACGCGCATGGCCGACGGGCCCATGTCGACGCCGCGGCGGCTGGCACCCATGTCGAGCGGTACGCCGAGGACGCGAATCTGCCGCGTGGGCTGGACCTGATTGCCACCGATGGAGAACGAAGCCTGTGCGACCAATCCTGCACCGCCTTTCGACATGGAACTGTACCCTCCCCGCCGATTGAGTGTATCCCAGTGTGGGAGGGTCTGGCATGCAAGGGAAGGAATACGGCTTTGGTAACCAAAAGTCAAAACTTTTGGAGGATTCCAAGAACGGGGATCTGACCGGAAAGATGTAATTGATGAGATGTTGTTAATAGTAAGATAAGCCGAGTTCAACGCTGCGTAAGAACTGCTGTATGTAGCTGATGGGGGTCGGCTTACAGAGCGTTTGCAGCGTGCTGCAAGGGAAGGACAGGGGCGATGCGCAAGGCAGGGGGAACCGGACTGCAAGGTGCAGGACCGGCGAGACGCCTGGCCGCACGGGAGAGGTTTCTCGTGGGTGCGCTGCTCAGTGCGCTTCTGACGTCCCCGGTTGCAGCGCCCGCCCAAGGAGCTGCGGTAAAACCCCTGAACACAATTCGCGCGATACAAGGCCTAAGCAATGCAGAAGCGGGCAAGGGCCTTCCGGTTTCCTTTGAGGGAACCGTGACCTATTTCCGCGGCTATGAACAGATGTTGTATGTCCAGAACGGAGATCAGGCGGTCTTTGTGCAATCGCCGGCGGGGATTCCGTTGCAGCCCGGCGATGTGGTGCAGGTGACGGGCAGGACCCAGGCTGGATTTCGTCCGAGCGTGTTGGCCGACAGCATCACGGTGGTGGGTCATGCCCCGCTCCCTTCGCCGGTGGAGGCTTCGTTTGACGAACTGATTCGCGCGGATCTGGACGCGCGGCTGGTTGAAGTCTTTGGTGTGGTGCGCGATGCCGAAACGATCGAGAGCTCCGGTGTGCGGAGCACACTGCTGGACCTGCATGTGGAAGGCGGAGAGATCGGCGTCACGGTGGACGTGGATAATCCTGATTTGCTGGGCAGCCTGCTGGATGCGCAGGTTGCGATCACGGGCGCGGTTTCGGGACGTTTTGACGGAAAGATGCAACAGACAGGGATCCTGTTGCATGCGGCATCGATGGCCAATGTGCAGGTGCTACGGTATGCGGGCTCAAATCCGTGGTCACTGCCGGTGACGCCGATGGACCGGATTCTGACCTCTTATCACGTCAGCAATCTGAGCCAGCGGATTCGAGTTCACGGAACGATCACCTACTACGAGCCGGGATCCATGGTGGTGCTGCAGGATGGACTGAAAAGCCTGTGGGTCATGACCTCGACAATGGCGCCCTTGCAGGTGGGAGACGCGGCAGATGCCACTGGATTTCCGGATGTGCACGACGGATTTCTTGCCCTGACCGGAGCTCAGGTTCGCGACCTGGGCAAGCAGGAACCAATTTCACCCAAGCCGAGCACCTGGGAAGCATTGTCGAGCAGCCGGAATATTTTTGATTTGGTTTCGATTGAAGGCGAGCTTTTGGCGCAGGTGCGGGGAGCAAGCCAGGATGAGTACATTCTGAAAGCGGACGGCAACCTGTTTTCAGCCATCTACCGGCATCCTCCCGGAGGGACAGGAGTGCTGAGTTCGCTGGCGCCGATGCGGCGCCTGCAGCCGGGCTCGCGGGTGCGCGTGACGGGTGTTTGCTTCATGTCGAACTCGACGTCCCTGGGCGAACACGCGCCATTCAATGTGCTGTTGCGCTCGTCGAATGATCTGACCGTGGTGGCGGGCCCACCGTGGTCGACAGCACATAATCTCTTTCGTCTGGTGGAACTGCTGGCTGCGATTGTGCTGATTGTGGCGATGTGGGGATGGACTCTGCGCCGCAAGGTGCGGCAGCAGACTGAGGCAATTCGTGCGCGCATTGAAGCAGAGGCAACCCAGGAACGGCGCCTTGTGCAGCTGGAACAATGGCGCAGCCGGATTCTGGAAGATATCAACAGCTCGCGTCCCCTGGGTGAGATTCTGGAACACATCATGGAGATGGTGTCGTTCATGCTGCGGGGTGCGTCCTGCTGGTGCGAACTGGCGGACGGAACGCGGTATGGTAAAACGCCGGTTCATCGCAGCGGCGTGCGCGTAATCGGCAGGGAGATTGCCTCGCCGACCGGAGGAGTGCAGGGCGTTCTGCACGCTGCCCTTAAAAGCCAGCCAGCCAATGCGCAGGAAGAGTCGGCCGCGCTGGCGCAGGGTGTGCGGCTGGCCTCGCTGGCCATGGAAACGCGTAAGCTGTACTCCGACCTGGTGTATCGCTCCGAGTTCGACCTGCTGACGGATGTGTATAACCGCTTCTCGCTGGAGAAATACCTGGAAGAGCAGATTGAAAAGGCGCGCGAGCGGTCCTCGGTGTTGGGCCTGATCTATCTGGACCTGGACGAGTTCAAGCAGGTGAACGACATGTACGGCCACCATGTGGGCGATCTGTATCTGCAGGAGGTCGCGGCGCGGATGCGGCGGCAATTGCGGACCGGAGACATGCTGGCGCGACTGGGTGGCGACGAGTTCGCGGCCCTGGTGCCCGTGGTACGCAGCCAGGCAGACGTGGAAGAGATCTGCCAGCGGCTGGAGCACTGCTTTGACGCGCCGTTTGAGGTGGACGCCTACCTGCTGCGGGGCTCAGCTAGCATGGGTATCGCGCTGTATCCGATTGACGGTACTACGCCGGAGATGCTGCTGAAGGCTGCGGATACAGCCATGTACATTGCGAAGGAGAACAAACGTCACACGGGAACCATGCCTTCTCAGAACGCGACGCCGGGACTGCCCTTCCGGGATTAGCCCGCGCGCGAACCCCTGGCCACATGGAAAAGAGAAAAGGCCCGGCAGGTTGCCGAGCCTTTTGAGTTGAAGGTGGTCCGCAGAGTTACTCGGCAGCCATCTCTTCGGCTTCGCCTTCCTGGCGCATGAGTTCCAGTTCGCGCTCAGCCGCTTCGATTTCAGCTGTGACTTCCTGCTGGACGCGAGCCGCCGCTTCTTCAAGCTCAGGGCTGAGCTGGACATTGCGGTAGTACTCAAGGCCCGTACCGGCGGGGATGAGACGGCCGACGATGACGTTCTCCTTGAGGCCGCGGAGGTTGTCCACCGCGCCGTTGATGCTGGCCTCAGTGAGCACACGCGTGGTCTCCTGGAAGCTGGCCGCGGAGATGAAGCTGTCCGTGGACAGGGACGCCTTGGTGATGCCGAGCAGAAGCGGACGGCCCGTTGCCGGACGGCCACCCTGCGCGAGGACGCGCTCGTTTTCTTCGCGGAAGCGGAAGCGATCGACCTGCTGCTCGAGCAGGAAGTTGGTGTCGCCCACCTCGTCGATGCGGACCCAGCGCAGCATCTGGCGGACAATCACTTCGATGTGCTTGTCGCTAATGGCCACACCCTGCAGGCGGTAGACTTCCTGGATTTCGTTCACCAGGTAGGCCTGGAGTTCCTTTTCGCCAAGCACGTCGAGAATGTCGTGCGGGTTGAGAGGACCATCCATGAGCGGATCGCCGGCGCGCAGGCGTTCGCCTTCCTGCACGTTGACGTGAATGCCGCGGGGCACGGAGTATTCCTTCTCGTCGCCGTTATCTGCCGTGACGTAAATCTTGCGTTGTCCTTTGGTGACTTCGCCGAAGCGGACCACGCCGTCGATCTCGCTGATGATGGCGGTTTCGCGTGGCTTGCGGGCCTCAAAGAGCTCGACCACGCGGGGCAGACCGCCGGTGATGTCTTTAGTGCGCGTCGATTCCTTGGGAATCTTGGCGAGCACATCGCCGGGACCGACCTCGTTGCCCTCCTGCACCATGAGGTGAGCGCCGCGGGGCAGCAGGTACCGCTTGTGCGTCTTGGCATTCTTGATGACGAAGGCAGGCTGACGCTTTTCATCCGGCGCGTCCGCGACGACCCAACGGGAGAGTCCGGTGACTTCGTCGACTTCTTCGTTGAGGGTGATGCCTTCCTGCAAGTCCTTGAACTGCACCGTGCCGCCGATTTCCGTGAGGATGGAGTAGGTGTAAGGATCCCATTCAGCAAGGAGTTCGCCGAGCTTGACCGACTGACCATCCTTGACGCGAAGGCGCGCACCATAAACGACCTGGTAACGCTCCTTTTCGCGGCCGCGCTCATCCACCACAGCGATGGAGCCGGAGCGGTTCATGGCAACCAGAGTGCCGTCTTTGCTTTCGACGGTGTTGAGGTTGATGAAGCGAACGAAGCCGTTGTTTTTGGCATCGAGGCGTGACTTATCGGCCACGCGGCTGGCCGTACCGCCGACGTGGAAGGTACGCATTGTGAGCTGCGTGCCAGGCTCGCCGATGGACTGCGCCGCGATTACGCCGCAGGTTTCGCCGAGTTCAACCATGCGACCGGAGCCGAGGTTGCGACCGTAGCAGAGGGCGCAGACGCCGCGGCGCGACTCACAGGTGAGCACGGAGCGGATCTTGACCTTCTCCACGCCGGCGCCCTGGATGGCCGAAGCGGTTTCTTCATCGATGGGCTGATTCACATCGACCACAACGTTACCGTCGTAGTCCTTGATGCGCTCGAGGGAGACGCGGCCGATGATGCGGTCGCGCATGGGCTCGATGATCTCGCCAGACTCAACGATGGAGCCGACGTAGATACCCTCGGAGGTGCCGCAGTCGTACTCGGTGACGATGACGTCCTGCGCCACGTCCACGAGGCGGCGGGTGAGGTAGCCGGAATCGGCGGTCTTAAGCGCGGTGTCAGCCAGGCCCTTGCGCGCGCCGTGGGTCGAGATGAAGTACTCGAGCACGGTGAGGCCTTCACGGAAGTTGGCCGTGATGGGCGTCTCAATGACTTCGCCGGAGGGCTTGGCCATGAGGCCGCGCATACCGGAAAGCTGGCGAATCTGCTGCTTGGAACCGCGGGCGCCGGAGTCGGCCATGATGTAGATCGGGTTCATGGCTCCTTCTTCGTCCGCCTTCTTCATGTTGCCGAACATTTCGTCCGCGACCTGATCGGTAACAGCCGACCACATCTGGATGACCTTGTTGGAGCGCTCGCCGTTGGTGATGGCGCCGTCCAGGTACTGCTTCTGAACCTCGATGACCTTCTTGTCGGCCTCGTCCACCACGGTGTACTTGGTGGCGGGGATGACCATGTCGTCCAGGCCAACGGAGAGACCCGACCGCGTGGCGTACTGGAAGCCAAGCTGCTTGATGCGGTCCAGCATGCCGACGGTGACTTCAAGACCGAGATTCTGATTGCAGTAGTTGACGAGCTGGCCGATACCCTTCTTCTTGAGCAGGCCGTTGATGAACGGCATGCCCGCGGGCAGTGCGTCGTTGAGGATGACGCGACCGACGGTGGTGTTGATGTACTCCTTGTTGAACTCGACCGGCTCGGTATGGGTCAGGTCCTGATCGTCGTAGGCCGTGGTCATGTCGAGGACCTTGCCGGTGTAGCGCAGGCGTACCGGCGTGAGGGTCTCGATTTCCTTGGCTTCGAGCGCCATCAGCACTTCTTCCACATTGGCGAAGACGCGGCCTTCTCCCTTGGCGCCCTTCTTGGCCTTGGTGAGGTAGTAGAGACCAAGCACCATGTCCTGGGTGGGCACGGTGATGGGCTGGCCGGAAGCCGGCGACAGAATGTTGTGCGAGGCAAGCATCAGCACGCTGGCCTCAATCTGGGCTTCGGGCGAGAGCGGGATGTGCACTGCCATCTGGTCGCCGTCGAAGTCCGCGTTGAAGGCGGTGCAGACGAGCGGGTGAATCTTGATGGCCTTGCCCTCGACCAGCACCGGCTCAAAAGCCTGGATGCCGAGGCGGTGCAGGGTTGGGGCGCGGTTGAGCAGTACCGGGTGGTCCTTGATGACCTCTTCAAGGATGTCCCACACGATGGGCTCCTGCATCTCGACCATCTCTTTGGCCTGCTTGATGGTGGTGCAGTGGCCGGTCTGCTCCAGGCGGTGATAGATGAACGGCTTGAAGAGCTCGAGGGCCATCTTCTTGGGCAGGCCGCACTGGTGCAGCTTGAGCTCGGGGCCGACCACAATGACCGAACGGCCGGAGTAATCGACACGCTTGCCGAGCAGGTTCTGGCGGAAGCGGCCCTGCTTGCCCTTGAGCGTGTCAGAGAGCGACTTGAGCGGGCGGTTGTTGGCTCCACGCAGCACGCGGCCGCGGCGGCCGTTGTCGAAGAGGGCATCGACGGCTTCCTGCAGCATGCGCTTTTCGTTGCGCACGATGACCTCGGGCGCGTGCAGGTCCATCAGCTTCTTCAACCGGTTGTTGCGGTTGATGACGCGGCGGTAGAGGTCGTTGAGATCGGAGGTGGCGAAGCGGCCGCCATCGAGCGGCACCAGCGGGCGCAGCTCCGGGGGAATAACCGGCAGCACATCGAGGATCATCCACTGGGGCTTGTTCTCGCTCTTGCGGAAGGCCTCGACGACCTTCAGGCGCTTGGCGTACTTCAGCTTCTTTTGCGCGGAGGTTTCAGCCTTCATGCGCTCGCGCAGTTCCATGCCGAGTTCGTCGACCTGGACGCGCTTGAGCAGCTCCTTGATGGCTTCGGCGCCCATCATAGCCTTGAAGCCGGAGGGGCGGAACTGCTGGTCAAGCTCGCGGAACTTGGCTTCATCCTTGATGATCTCGCGCTCCTTGACGGGCGCGTCACCTGGATCGACGACAACGTACGACTCAAAGTAGAGAATGCCTTCGAGGTCGCGCAGGGAGATGTCGAGCAGGTGGCCGATGCGCGAGGGCAGGCCCTTGAAGAACCAGACGTGCGAGCAGGGCGAGGCCAGCTCAATGTGGCCCATGCGCTCACGGCGCACCTTGCTGACGGTGACTTCCACGCCGCACTTGTCGCAGATGACGCCGCGGTGCTTCATGCGCTTGTACTTGCCGCAGAGGCACTCCCAATCTGTGACGGGCCCGAAGATGCGTGCGCAGAAGAGGCCGTCACGTTCCGGCTTGAAGGTGCGGTAGTTGATGGTTTCAGGCTTGGTGACCTCACCATGCGACCAGCTGCGGATCTTTTCCGGCGAAGCAAGCATGATGCGGATGGCGTCGAAGTCAGAAATCGGGCTGGTGAGTTCAAACGGGTTCGAACGGAACAAGGCGACCCTCCTTGGCGGGCCTCTTGGCACTCGCCGCGGCGTTTTCCCGGGATGATTCAGGAGTCCTTCCTTCCCGGGTGGCGGCATGTGCCGCTTTCAGAAAGGACCCTCAAACAAACTTTGCAACCGGCCAGTTTATGGATGTGCCCGGAACCCACCATCGGGCTCCGGGGCACCCACTTCGCTAGTCGGCGACGGCCGCGACCTCGGGCGCAGGCGCTTTGCGAACCTGGTCGGCGCGCTTGATGAGCTCGACGTCGAGACAGAGCGACTGCAATTCGCGGATCAACACGTTGAAGGACTCCGGCACGCCCGGCTCCATCGCCGTCTCGCCCTTGACGATGGCTTCGTAGATCTTGGTACGGCCATAAACGTCGTCGGACTTGGCGGTGAGCAGCTCCTGCAGAATGTAGGCCGCGCCGTAGGCTTCGAGGGCCCAGACTTCCATTTCACCAAAGCGCTGGCCGCCGAACTGCGCCTTGCCGCCCAGAGGCTGCTGGGTGATGAGCGAGTACGGCCCGATGGAGCGAGCGTGGATCTTGTCGTCCACCAGGTGCGAGAGCTTGAGCATGTAGATGTAGCCCACGGTGACCGGCTGCTCGAACTGTTCGCCGGTCATGCCGTCGAAGAGCAGGGTCTTGCCGGAAGATGGGAGGCCAGCGGATTCGAGCAGAGCCTTGATCTCCTCTTCCTTGGCGCCGTCAAAAACCGCGGTGCCGAACCAGATGCCGCGCTGCATGCCGGCGGCGACACGCAGAAGCATCTCGTCGTCCAACTCGAGCAACTGGCGGAGCGTGGCCGTGCCGGCAAACTCCTTCTTGACGGCTTCGCGGATGAACTTGGCATCGCTGTTCTGGCGAACCAGAGCGGCAACCTTCTGGCCAAGCGCATGCGCGGCCCAGCCAAGATGCGTCTCCAGAATCTGCCCGACGTTCATACGGGAGGGCACGCCGAGCGGGTTGAGCACGATCTCAACCGGCGTGCCGTCGGGCAGGTAGGGCATGTCTTCTTCGGGCAGGATGCGCGCGATGACGCCCTTGTTGCCGTGGCGGCCGGCCATCTTGTCGCCGACCGAGAGCTTGCGCTTCATGGCGACGTAGACCTTGACCAGCTTGATGACGCCCGGAGGCAGCTCGTCGCCCTTCTGCAGCTTGGCCACCTTTTCGTTGGTGATCTTGCGCAGCACTTCGATCTGGCGCGAAGTCATCTCCTCGATCTCATCGATCTGCTCGTTGACGCGGGGATCCTTGTCAGCGTAGCGGATCCGCTTGAGGTTCTTGGTGGAGATGCGCTCGATGGTCTCGCGATCGAGAATCGCTCCCTTGGTGAGCAGGCGCTTGTTGGTGCGCTCGTCATGCAGGTCGGCCTGCACCTCTTTGCCGCCAAGAATGGACTCAAGGCGCTTGAGGCGCTCGTCCGTCAGAATGCGGATTTCGTCGCCGAGATTCTTCTCCAGCTGCGTCACATATTCAGCCTCAATCTGCTTGGCGCGCTCGTCCTTTTCCTGGCCCTTGCGGCTGAAGATGCGCACATCGACGACGGTGCCTTCGATGCCCGGAGGGCAGGTGAGCGAGGCATCGCGGACATCGCCGGCCTTTTCGCCGAAGATGGCGCGGAGAAGCTTCTCTTCCGGCGTAAGCTGGGTCTCACCCTTGGGTGTCACCTTGCCAACCAGAATGTCGCCGTGACCGATCTGGGCGCCGATGCGAATGATGCCGCTTTCGTCCAGATCGCGCAGCGCATGCTCGCTGACGTTGGGAATATCACGGGTGATTTCCTCGGGCCCGAGTTTGGTATCGCGGGCTTCAATCTCGAACTCCTCAATGTGAACCGAGGTGTAGTAGTCCTCCTTGACCAGTTTTTCGCTGATGAGGATGGCGTCTTCGAAGTTGTAGCCGCGCCAGGGCATGAAGGCCACCAGCACGTTGCGGCCCAGGGCCAGCTCGCCCTGCTCGGTGCAGGGGCCGTCGGCGATGACCTGGCCCTTGACCACCCGCTCCCCTTCGCGAACAACCGGCTTCTGATTGATGCAGGTGTTCTGGTTCGAGCGCTTGAACTTGATGAGCTGGTAGATATCCGAGCCAACCTCGCGCGAGAGCTGTGTGGGATGGTGCTCGCCTTCGACGCGGATGATGATGCGCTCGGAGTCAACCGAGTCCACGATCCCGTTGCGCTTGGCCAGAATCACGGCGCCGGAGTCGCGTGCGGTGACGCCCTCCATGCCGGTGCCGACCAGCGGCGCCTCCGCCACGAGCAGCGGCACGGACTGGCGCTGCATGTTGGCGCCCATCAGCGCGCGGTTGGCGTCGTCGTGCTCCAGGAAGGGCACGAGCGAGGCGGCCACCGAGACAAGCTGCTTGGGGCTGACGTCGATGTAGTCCACCTCGTCGCGATTGACCAGAACGAAGTTGCCCTGGCGGCGGGCATTCACGAGGTCTTCGGTGATGCGGCCGGTATCGTCGAACTCAATGTTGGCCTGCGCGATGGTGTGCTTGTCCTCTTCCCATGCGGAGAGGTAGAAGCTGTAAGGGATGTAGTCGATCGGACGCTTACCCTGCTTCTTGAGCGAGGCATTGAGCTTGATCGCCTCCTCCTTTTCGATGTGGTCGCCGACGCGCAGCCCGCTCTCACCGGCGTTGGTGATCTCCACATAGTCGAGGATGCGTGAGTCCTTCACCTTGCGGTAGGGCGACTCAATGAAGCCGTACTCGTTGATGCGCGCGAAGCACGAGAGCGAGCTGATGAGGCCGATATTCGGGCCTTCCGGCGTCTCAATCGGGCAGATGCGTCCGTAGTGCGTGGGGTGCACGTCGCGGACCTCAAAGCCTGCGCGCTCACGGGAGAGACCGCCCGGCCCAAGAGCCGAGAGACGCCGCTTGTGCGTAATCTCAGAGAGCGGGTTGGTCTGGTCCATGAACTGCGAAAGCTGCGAGGAACCGAAGAACTCGCGGATGGCCGCCATGACCGGCTTGGCGTTGATCAGGTCGTGCGGCATCGCCGTGTTGAGCTCCTGGTAAACGCTCATCTTTTCCTTGATGGCGCGCTCCATGCGGACGAGGCCGATGCGGAACTGGTTCTCCATCAGCTCGCCTACTGCGCGCACGCGGCGGTTGCCCAGGTGATCGATATCGTCCACCACGCCGATGTTCTTGCGCAGCTTGAGCAGGTAGCGGATCGTGGCGTAGAAATCCTCGGGCGTCAGCGTGCGGTGATCGAGCGGCGTGGCGTCCTGATTCTCGTAGAGCTTGATATTGAACTTGAGGCGGCCCACGCGCGAGAAGTCGTACTTGCGCGCATCGAAGAACATGCCTTCAAAGAGGGCCGTGGCCGTGTCGAGCGTCGGTGGATCGCCCGGACGAAGCTTGCGATAGATCTCAATGAGCGCTTCTTCCGGCTTGTGCACAGAGTCGCGCTTGAGGGTGTTGGTGATGATGTTGCCCACATCATCGCGCTCGGGGAAGAAGACCTCAAAGCTGGACGCACCGGAAGACATGATCTTGTGCAGGCGGTCGGCTGTGAGCTCCACGTTGGCCTCGACGATGACCTCGCCGGTGGCCAGATCGATCACATCGGCTGCGGTCAGCGCGCCATCGAGCTCGGCTGCTTCCACTTCGATCTTCTCGATGCCTGCGGCGCGGATTGCCTTGAGCGCGTGCGAAGTAATCTTGCGGCCGGAGTGAGCGATCTCCTCGCCCTTGTGCATGACCGCATGCGCGGGCTTGGCGCCGAGCAGGTGCGTGCCTGTCTGGGCATCCTGCGCGACGGCCCATTGCAGCTTGCCGTCCGCGATGTGGATGCGATCGACGGTGTAGAAGGTCTTGAGAATTTCCTCGTCGGAACGCAGACCGAGGGCGCGCAGGAAGATGGTGCCCAGGAACTTGCGCTTGCGGTCGATGCGAACATAGAGCGTGTTCTTCTGGTCGTACTCGAACTCGACCCATGATCCGCGGTAGGGGATGATCTTGCCGAGGAAGTAGGTACGGTTGTTGGCCGTCTCAAAGAAGACGCCAGGCGAGCGATGGAGCTGCGAGACGATGACACGCTCTGTGCCATTCACGATGAAGGTGCCATTGGGCGTCATCAGCGGAATGTCGCCAAAGAAAACCTCCTGCTCCTTGATGTCGCGAATGGACTTGTTGCCAGTTTCGGGATCCTTGTCGAAGATGGTGAGGCGGACGGTGACCTTGAGCGGGGCGGAGAAGGTCATGCCGCGCTCTTCGCACTCCTGCTGGTCATACTTGAGCTGCAACCCGACCGGGTCGCCGCACTTGTTGCAGAAGTCGGGTGTGTTCTTGTTGTAGGTGCCGCACTTGTGGCAAAGCACGTCGCCGGGATGGAACGGGTCCGTGATGACCATGGCGCCGCAAGTGACGCAGGCGGTGCGCAGGTGATGAAGCCCTTTGAGATGGCCGCACTTGCACTCCCAGTTGCCGATGGAGTAGTCGACAAAGTCCAGCTGCGAGATGCCCCGGAAGTCCGTGATCGGGAAGACGGAGACAAAGACAGATTGCAGACCCGAGTCATCGCGCTCGTTGGGCAACTTGTCCATCTGCAGGAACCGCTCGTAGGAACGGCGCTGCACTTCGATCAGGTTGGGAATCTGCGTTGCGGTGGGAATCTTGGAAAAATCGAGCCGGCTGCGAATCGCGCGCTTCTCGTTGGACATGCTTCACTCCTGAGCTCTTCTAACCAGCCGCGCCTGACCGGGCGGGCCGGGCCAGCGCCCGAGTCTGAGGCGCCAGCAGATTTCGGTCAACTACTGCAAAACCCACGCGAGCCGGTGCAGCCGCACCTGCCTCGCCCCGTGCGTACCAGCAGACCCAAGGTGAGGCCGCCGGCGCGCCGGAAAACCCTGCACAGCGGGTTCAAGCGATGAGAGCTTCCTTCGGTGGCGGAAAAGAGGCGTTGCCGCTTGCCGGGCCATTGCGCTAGACTGCGCACAATCCTCAGAAATGAGGTACAGAAAGCGAACATACAACGATCGCCCTGCAAGACCCTGCGCAGACCTCATCTTCAAAAAGATGCGACTGCTGTGGCCGGGAGACACGAAAAGCCCGCGAGGACGCGATGCCTCACGAGCGCGGCCTAAAGCCCCTGCTCCCAACCGAATTCTTTTGCACTTCTCTCGCCGATCCCAAAGCTCGCTTCTGCGCTGCCCGCTTAACCCTTACCAACCCATCAACAGAAACCCTGCGTATCCTGTTGACTCTAGGGAACCTACACCTCGCCCGCTACCCGCCTACGGAGCTACTTGAACCGCTTCAGCCTGGCGAACGAAATCGTACCCTGCCGCTCATCTCAAAGCGCGTTACCCAACTCGCACCCCGACAGGCTAAAACCGGAAGGGGCCGAAAAGACGCGCAACGAGTATCGTAACGCGTCCCGGCCCGGCTTGCAACTTCTGTACTACTTGACTTCGATGGTTGCGATGCCTTCGAACTTCTTCTTGATGGCCTCGGCCTCTTCCTTCGTCGCGCTCTCCTTGAGCGGCTTGGGAGCGCCATCGACCAGGTCCTTGGCTTCCTTCAGACCGAGCGAGGTCACTTCGCGCACCGCTTTGATGGTGTTGATTTTGTTTGCGCCAGCATCCTTGAGAATGACCTGGAACTCAGTCTTCTCTTCGGCTGCCGGAGCGGCCGCGCCCGCGCCCGCTGCACCCGCCACAACGACCGGGGCCGCAGCCGCAGCCGAAACGCCAAGGCGCTCTTCGAGCTTCTTCACCAGAGCCGCCGCTTCCAGCAGGCTGAGGCTAACAATCTGTTCTTCCAACTGTGCGAGATCCGCCATGTTTCTTCTCCAATCCAAAGTCCGTTGAAATCTTTATTGCCTGACTACCCGGCCGCCGAGGCAGACTTGAAGTTTCCGATGCGCCAGACTTGCGCCCTTCCAGTCCACTGAACAGCCAAAACTCGCTTGCAAAGTGCGCGCCGCAACGCGCCGCCGAAGCAGACTACGCTGCGCCAGCAAACTTCTCCTTCTCAACGCCTTGTCCGAGGACGACCGCGAGGTCGCGACCGGTGGCATTGAGCACTGTGGCCAGCCGCTGCGCCGGGGCATTGATGAGGAAGAGCAGCTTGGAGTAAATCTCTTCCTTGCCCGGCATGGTAGCCAGCGCCTTGATATCTTCAACAGTGAGCAACTTGCCGTCGACGATGCCCAGCTTGAACTGAAACTCAGCATTTTCGCCAACCCACTTCGAGAAACCTTTGGCCAGAGCCACCGGGTCGCCCGAGGTGAACGCCACTGCGCTGACGCCCTTGAGTCCCTTCAGCGCAGACTCAACCTGAGTTCCCTGGCTCGAAATACCAGCCAGCTTGTTCTTCACCACGCGATACTTGCCGCCAGCTTCGCGAATCACCTTACGGAGCTCAAAATCCTGCGCAACAGTCAGCTTGGCAAAAGTGCCAATAATTGCCGTTGTCGAGGTCTCCAGCTCCTTGGCCAGCTGCTGAACCTTTTCCGCCTTCTTTGCTTTCGAAATCGCCATTCCATGCCCCTTTCGTCGGGCCGCGCCTTCATAGGGCGCTCAGTCTTTCGAATTTTTCTGCTCTTCGCAGCGCTCCAACGAGCGCCACTCCTTAATGCTTACCGGCAGCTTCAGCCATCGCCGCATCGAGCGGCACGCCAGGACCCATGGTGGAACTGAGCGTCACACTCTTGATGTACTTGCCCTTGGCCGCAGAAGGCTTGGCGCGCACAACCGACGCGATCACGGTGTTGGCATTCTCTACAAGCTTCTCCGGAGGGAAACTCAGCTTGCCGACCGGCACATGGACAAGACTCGTCTTGTCGGCACGGAACTCTACCTTACCAGCCTTGATTTCCTTCACGGCGGCCGCCACATCCATGGTCACGGTGCCCGTTTTCGGGTTGGGCATCAAACCCTTGGGGCCAAGCACTTTACCCAGTCGGCCGACGACCTTCATCATGTCCGGCGTGGCAATCAGGGCATCAAAAGCGGTCCAGTTTTCCTTTTGAATCTTCTCGACCATCTCTTCGCCGCCCACAAAGTCGGCTCCTGCTTCCTGCGCTTCCTTCTGGCGGTCGCCGGTTGCAATGACTGCGACGGTCTTGGTTTTTCCAAGCCCATGCGGGAGCACAACTGTACCGCGCACCATCTGATCGGCGTGCCGGGTATCGACACCGAGACGCATGGTCAGATCGACGGTCTCGTCAAATTTGGCGAACTTGACCTGTTTGAGCAGGCTTACCGCCTCGGGCAACTCATACGCGGCCTTAGTGACAGCGGCGCGCGCCTTCGCAATATTTTTGCTGACTTTTGCCATTCCTACCTCGTCTCCCACCGCTTGCTGCCAGCCCCGTGAGGGGAATCTGGAGTGCCGTCTTCCAGTGCCAGTGAACCGGCCTAGACGGTGTCTGTCACTCGAACAGATCCAACAGCCGTGGTGCTATTGACTGCCCGGAGGAAACTCCGGACGCATCTCCAAATCATAGGCGATTGGCGTTTGAATTGCAAGCCTACCGGCACGAGACCATCTTTCAAAAGCAGCCGTGGCTTGGAAGTGCAATTGTGGCAGGCATTCGTGGGCCGAGCTTCGAGAATCGGCGGGAAAGGATTGGGGGCAACACACGGACGAGGGGCAGAGGTCTCCCCTTCGTATCGCGAAAAGTATTTTTGGTCTGGCACATCTTCCTGATACCCCTGCCGCATCCAAACTTGCGAATGAGGGTTCAGTGATGAACGAACGGTTGAGTGAAAGCAAAGGAGATTCATTCATGAAGACATTGAGTGCTGCGGCCCTTTTGACCGCTGCAATTTTTGCGGCGATGCCGAGCGCATATAGTCAAGTTGCCGGGCAGGGCTCGGCGATCGTCACCGTGATTCCCAAGAAGGGTGAGGAGCGCGTCACCGACATCACGGCGCAGCAACTGCAATTGAAGTTGAATGGAAAGGAGACCAAGGTTGGGAGCTGGGTTCCGATGCGGGGCGCGAACGACGACCTGGAGATGATTGTTCTAATCGACAGTTCCGCTCGGAACAGCCTGGGACAGCAGATCGAAGACATTGGGAATTTCATCAAGAATGCACCCCCCCAAGCCAAACTGGCGCTGGGATACATGGAGAATGGAGTGGCGGTGCTGTCGGGCCCGCTTTCGACAGACCACGGGCTAGCCTTGCAAAAGCTGCATCTGCCTGGCGGGCTTCCGGGCGAAGGGCAAGTTTATTTTGCACTGTCTGACCTCGCACACAAGTGGCCATCGAATGATCCCTTGGCGCGACGCATCGTGGTTATGATTACCGATGGCGTTGACGTGTTCAATCCGACCTACGATCCTGAGGATCCCTACGTTCTGGCGGCCATCACTGACTCCATCCGAGCGCGGCTGGTGGTGTACAGCATCTACTGGCATGATATGGGGCGCTTTGACAATACCGGATACTTCCAGAACTCCGGACAGAACCTGCTGTCGGAAGTCACTCAGGCCACGGGCGGGTATAGCTTCTGGCTGGGCAACGGAGAACCAGTTTCGTTCCAGCCATTCTTCCAGCAACTGAGCTGGATGCTGAAGAATCAGTACCGGTTAAACTTCGTCGGCGAGTTGAAGAACAAGGCCGAGATTCAGACGATGAATCTGAAAGTGGGCGGAGCAGCGATTAAGGTGTACTTTCCCAAACAGGTGAACCTGATCCCAACGTCTGGGGAATAGACCCCATGGAGGATTTCGTCAACGTGGCCCTTTCACCATCTCCGCAGATGTGTCATTCTGTCGTGCATGGGAACGAAAGATAAGGGTCGAAAAGAAACGAAGAAGGCACCCAAGCCGAAACCGAAACCTGAACCGGGGAACCGGCGAGAAGTCTTTACGCCAGCCCCGCCGAAGTAGACACCCTTGGAACCGCCCGCTCCGCAGAGGAACGGGCGGTTTGCGGTTTCAGTGGGCATCTGGCAGGTCGAGGCGCTGGACCGCGGTAGCCGGGTCAGGCACTGCAGCCTCGTGCGTCACAATGCGCCAGCCCTGTGCGGTTCTTTTCACCACAACGAGATTCACGCAGATGGCCTCTTGCCCGGCGTTCGTGGCTCCATAGCGCGCGATTACGTACATCAGGCCCTCACTGCAGCCGGTGAACAGAAGTTGCGGCGAGTCGATGCGGTAGTGCACATCCACGCCGCGCTGCAAGGAAACCTCAATCCATGCGCGTCTTGGAGCCGTGTCGGGACAAGAGGACGCAGCGACCTGGGTGCCAACCGCCTGGCCGGCGATCTGCAGAGCGGCAGCCATCACTACCTCTGGCGCCAGGAGGGGAGCCTCGTGCCGGATCAACACAGAGAGACATCCGGGATTTGGAAGATGACTTTTCAGCGTGGGCCGCGGGCTATCTTCGAGGACAGGGGCGAAGAGCCCATGCACAACAAAAAGGCCCTCCCGATGCAGGAGGGCCGCGCTTTGTCCCCAGAGTGCAGGGAGCCACTGTTAGCCGACGACTTCAATGCCCATAGAGCGGGCTGTGCCCTTGATGCTCTTGACGGCCGCGTCGACGGAAGCGGCGTTCAGGTCGGGCATCTTCTGGGTCGCGATCTCGCGCACCTGCTTCTCAGTCACCTTGCCAACCTTGTCCTTGTTGGGCGCACCGGAGCCCTTTTGGAGACCTGCGGCCTTCTTAAGCAGGACCGACGCGGGCGGCGTCTTGGTGACAAAGGTGAAGCTGCGGTCAGCATAGACAGTGATGACAACCGGAATGATGAGGCCAGCCATCTCCTTGTTCTGCGTGCGGGCGTTGAACTGCTTGCAGAACTCCATGATGTTGACCTGCGCCTGGCCGAGCGCGGGGCCGACCGGCGGTGCGGGTGTGGCCTTGCCGGCTTCAATCTGAAGCTTGACGTACGTGGATACTTTCTTCGGAGGTGCCATGTCTTGGTTCCTTCAGAAGCAGCATCTGGCTTCTAGCCGCCAGCTGCTCGCTTCTCTCATTCCTTCAACAAATTTTGACTTCACAGCGCATCCGCTTCGCCTCTAACCGGCGCTCGCTAGAAGAACTCACCGGCTAGAAGCTAGAGGCTGGAAACGAGAGGCTGCTAGACAATCTTTTCGACTTTGCCAAATTCAAGCTCGACCGGAGTGGAGCGGCCAAAGATGGTCACCATGACCTTGAGCGTCTCGCGATCTTCGTTGATTTCATCCACTACGCCGTTGAAGTTGGCAAAGGGCCCGTCCGTAATGCGGACGGACTCGTTCTTTTCAAACTTGATCTTGAGTCGGGGCTTGTCCTTGGTGGTCTCAGAACGGAAGAGAATGGAGCTGACCTCTTCTTCGGAGAGAGCAACCGGCTTGTCACCGGTGCCCAGAAAGCCCGTCACCTTGGGCGTCTCTTTCAGAACGTGCCAGAGGTCATTATCGAGATCCATTTCAACCAATACGTAGCCTGGAAGAAAGACGCGCTCGACGGTGCGTTTTTTGCCGTTGATGATCTCTGTCACCGGTTCGGTGGGAATCATGACCCGGCCGACACGATCCTTGAGTCCGAAGGCCGTCACGCGGCTTTCAATGGACTCGCGCACCTTGCGCTCAAAGCCTGAATAAGCGTGCAGGATGTACCACTTGAAACGCTCGTTGCGCTCCGGTTGTGGCTGCTCGGCGGGTTGTTCCAGTTCTTCTGCCATTTTGTTCTCGATTCGATCAGAGCCGACTTATTGCGCGCCGCCCAGGCGCGTCAGCACCTCATGCAAGGCCCGGTTAAAGATGAAGTCCACCACAAAGAAGAAGAACCCGAAGACGAAGACAGTAACGATCACCACAGAGGTGGTGGACTGGACTTCCTTGCGCGTGGGCGCAACGACTTTGCGCATCTCCGCACGAACATCCGTTAGAAAGCTCGTCAGGTTGCTCCACAAGCCCCTCGCTCCCTCTGAGACGTTGGCGAGGGCGCCGGGTTCCTGCAGCTTGGCGGACCGCTGTTCGCCTTTTTCGATTGCTGCCTTGCTGGCCATACTTCCAATCCTTTGCGTCCTGTGATGCCGATGAACGCACTCTGTAAACTCTGGCAGGGGCGGAGGGATTCGAACCCCCAAGTTCGGTTTTGGAGACCGACAGTTTAACCGTTGAGCTTACGCCCCTAAAAGCAGGATTAGTGGTCAGTTTTCAGTGATCAGTTCCACTGCGCAAATGGAAGCCGTTTCTGCTGCCGGTCCCATGCTCAAGATGATCACTGATCACTGTCCACTGACAACTGCCTTACTTCGATTCCTTGTGCGGCTGATGCTTGCGGCAGCGCTTACAGAACTTCTTGAACTCAAGACGGCCCGTGGTCGTCTTCTTGTTCTTCGTCGTCGAGTAGTTGCGCTCCTTGCACTCAGTGCACTGCAACGTCACAATTTCACGCATGTTTCCAATCCCTTCAGCCTTCAGCCATCAGCAAGTTGCCGCTGACCACTGATCACTTGCTTCGTTACTTGATGATCTCCGAGATGGTTCCGGCGCCGACCGTGCGTCCGCCTTCGCGGATGGCAAAGCGCAGACCCTTCTCCATGGCCACCGGCGTAATCAGCTCCACCGTCAACTGCACGTTGTCGCCCGGCATCACCATCTCCGTGCCCGCCGGAAGCTCCGCCACGCCCGTCACGTCCGTCGTGCGGAAGTAGAACTGCGGACGGTACCCCTTGAAGAACGGAGTATGACGGCCACCCTCTTCCTTCGACAGCACGTACACTTCACCCTTGAAGTTCGTGTGCGGCGTAATCGATCCCGTCTTCGCCAACACCATCCCGCGCTCCACGTCTTCCTTCGGAATGCCGCGCAGCAGAAGGCCGGCGTTGTCCCCTGCCATTCCTTCGTCCAGCTGCTTCTTGAACATCTCCACGCCCGTCACAACCGTCTTGCGCGTCTCGCGGAAGCCCACAATCTCCACTTCCTCGCCCACCTTCACCTTGCCGCGCTCAATACGGCCCGTCACCACAGTTCCACGGCCCGAGATCGAGAAAATATCTTCAATCGGCATCAAGAACGGCTGATCCACCGCGCGGTCCGGCTGCGGCACGTTCTTGTCCACCGCCTCCATCAGCTCGTCGATCTTCGCTTCCCACTGCGCTTCGCCGTTCAGCGCGCCCAGGGCAGAGCCGCGAATCACCGGCACGTCGTCGCCCGGGAACTGGTACTTGCTCAGAAGCTCGCGCACTTCCATCTCAACCAGGTCGATCAGCTCCGCATCCTCAACCGCGTCGCACTTGTTCAGGAACACCACAATGTACGGCACACCCACCTGGCGGGCCAGCAACACGTGCTCCTTGGTCTGCGGCATCGGGCCATCCGTCGCCGCCACCACCAGAATCGCGCCGTCCATCTGCGCCGCGCCCGTGATCATGTTCTTGATGTAGTCCGCGTGGCCAGGGCAGTCCACGTGCGCATAGTGACGGTTCGCCGTCTCGTACTCCACGTGCGCCGTCGCAATCGTGATCCCGCGCTCCCGCTCTTCCGGCGCGTTGTCAATCGAGTCAAACGAACGGAACGCAATCTTCGGATTGTGCTTCGACAGCACCTTCGTGATCGCCGCCGTCAACGTCGTCTTGCCGTGATCAATGTGCCCGATCGTCCCCACGTTCACGTGCGGCTTCGAACGATCAAATTTTTCCTTCGCCATGAAACCTCAATCCCTTTCGCTGGACTTGACTCATTGCGGCTCCAGGATTGCCCCGAAAGCCCCTGCACCAAAAAACTGCCAGGCCTCAATAGTATGCGTAGGCCTTGAAATACCGCTGCCGCAACTCCGCGGGAACTGCTTCGACCAGGCGCAGATAACGCTCGCGCGTCAGGGCTTGATCGGAGATGGGAAGAGCACTGTAAAGCGCGGCTGCCTCTTTGCCGAAAAAGCCGCGGCCGAGGATCGTCTCGAAATTCCGGACGCTGAGGCCCGAACGCACCACGCGACTCAGAAAAACCTCGACCTGGCGCAGGTCAAAGGCTGCGTCCAGAAGGGCGTGAAAATTCCTGTAGCCCTGTTCATCCTGAACGGCGATGGCTGCCTGCTCAAACATGCTGCTTCTCTCACCTTTCCCTCAGGCCCTGCCGGACCTGCGGCCAAACTCTGGAGCGGGAGACGGGGATCGAACCCGCGACCAACAGCTTGGAAGGCTGTGACTCTACCACTGAGTTACTCCCGCCCGTAAAGCTAGTTTTCAGTGGTCCGTTCTCAGGGATCAGTCCTTCAAGCCTCAGCCGCAGCTTCTGAGCACTGACTTACTGATAAATGACCACTCGCATCTCTGGAGCTGATGACCGGGATTGAACCGGTGACCTCTCCCTTACCAAGGGAGTGCTCTACCAACTGAGCTACATCAGCCCTTCTCAAATTCTTCAGGCGCCGCATTGCCGCCCGTCAAACCACCGCTGCGGATGCGATCCGCCTGCATGGCCACCATGGTTCGCAGGGCAAATCCGCCCAGGATGATCAATGGCACCAGCCTTAACTCAACCGGTCTGCCCATGACGACCACCTTGCCCGCGTCCATGGTGAACCAGACCAGCAATCCCAACACACCGTACAATGCCAGAGCCCAAGGGTACCGCTTTGCCAGGTCAGAACCGGAGCGCTTTGCTGCTTCGCGATCCACGCCGATCTCATCCTCACCCGCGGTACTCCGCGCATTCCAGCCCTAAATCATGGTGCACAGGGGAGGATTCGAACCTCCGTAGCTCGCAAGGAGCGGCAGATTTACAGTCTGCTGCCATTAACCGCTCGGCCACCTGTGCTCACCCATCCGGAGGCCAACCTCAGCCGCCGGAGTTCAACTCTTTTGCCTGCGCCCGGGTGGCCCTGTCAGCGCATCAAGCCCCGTCCGGAGAACCTCCGGCTGTTCGGAGCAACTGCACCTCAGTGGAATCACCGCAGAGGACAGGCCCGGCAAATAAACTGCTTCACCGGTCCAAACTTGCTGCCGCTTCCGCCCCCGGAATCCTGAGAGTGGAGCTGGCGAAGGGATTTGAACCCCCGACCCTCTGATTACAAATCAGATGCTCTACCAGCTGAGCTACGCCAGCCCTTGCCACCCCGGAAATAAACCCCGGAGTCCCGAAGACAGCGCGGACACACGAGTGCTCCGCGCAGACTGCGGCACAGAACCCAAGATTAGCATACCGGGGGCGGCGGAGCAAACCAGCAGACGGGGTCGGGAGGGCCGGACGGATGCGCCTTGATGATTCGGTCGAAAGTCGCCAGTTTTGCACCTCAAAACAGCACCGGCGCACCACGTTGCCATGCAGGGATTTTTTCAGCTTTTCCTCAGACGATCCTTGCTCGCCGGGCGGATTCCGTCGATGATTCTGATGCAGTTAATCTGACAAACTTTGTTGCCTTAAAGGGCTGATTGGAGATTGTGTGCGTAGACTCTTGCTTGCCTTTTTGTTGGTCGTTGGCTCTCCGCTGTTGTTTGCTCAGCAGGCGCTTGATAATGCCGCTGTCATCAAGCTCATCAAGGCCGGGCTTTCTCCTGACCTGATCGTATCGACCATTCAGGCTTCGCCGGGAAAATACGATACTTCGGCCGATGGCCTGATCGCCCTGAAAGAGGCTGGGGCCAGCGACAAGGTCATTTCCGCCATCGTGATGAAGTCTACCGGGGTGACGCCGGCGGTTGCGACGGGTGCGACGAATAATGGCCTGCCACCGGGCATCGACGAAGTGGGCGTTTACTACTTGAGTAAGAGCGGCCAATGGACGGAGCTCATGCCCGAGATCGTGAATTTCAAGACGGGCGGCGTCTTGAAGAGCGTTTTCAGTGAAGGCATTGTAAAGGGCGATATCAACGGACATGTGGACGGTGCTCATGCCAAAGTTTCGACAACTTTTCCGGTGCAGATCGCGGTGTACCTGCCGGAGGGAACGGAGATCACCGAGTACCAGCTGCTGCGATTGCGCGCCAACGACACCTCGCGTGAGTTCCGCTCCATGACGGGCGGTGTCTTCCACTCGTCCGGCGGGGCGAAGCGGGACACGATCAAGTTCCAGCCGAAGAAACTTGCACCGCGGCTCTACCAGATCACGATGGATTCCGACATGGGCAAAGGAGAGTACGGCCTCCTGCCGCCGGGATCCTATACCTCTTCCAACATGGCCAGCGGCGGCAAGATTTACGCGCTAAGCATCATTGAGTAGACATGCCCGAGAATGAGCTTGAACGCGAGGCAAACGCGTAGTCTACCCGCTTCGCATTCATCGTCGGCTGGAGACGGGTGGCGGATGGTAGGGTAATTCTGACGGACTCTATGCACCGACGCACGCGCAGAACGTTGATGGTGGTCGCCGCGATCCTGGTTGTGCTGGGGGTGGCGGTCTTTTTGCGGTCGAAGGCTCCGCCGGAAGTGGCGCGAGTGCTGCCGGAGTCGGACGGAATCATCTATATCAACTTCAGGCCGGTGCGCGCCTTTCTGCACAAGGACATGAGGCCGCCCAAGCGCGTGCCAGACTACCAGCAGTTTGTGGATGCGACTGGGATCGATTGGGAGCACGATCTGGATGAGGCTGCGATTGCCCTTCATCGGATGTCAAATCCAGATGGCCCCAACGGTCCGGTTGCGTACTCAATGGTGCTGGCGGGCAAAATCAATGGCGCCCGATTGAAACAATGGCTGGGGACCCATGCCACAAGCGAAGAGACTTACGCGGGAAGGGTGATCTTTAGCATTCCTTCAGACGGACGGACAGTGCGAGTGGCACAGATCGGCTACGACATGGTGGCGGTATCGAACACGCCGACGCCGGAGCAGATTCACTCGATCATCGACCGGAGGCGCACTGCGGCATTGCCCTTCGCCGGCTCTACGCTGCTGGCGCGTCACTACCATGATGTGCCGCTTCTATCATTGGCCTGGGGAGTGGGCCAGATTGGCTTGCCCTTTTCGGAAAGCGGGGCCATCCAGATCTTCGGATTTCGACTGCCGCTCGAGGACGGCACAACCTTGATCGCCAGCATCACGCCGATGTTGCGGCTCGGGGGCCAGTTGCGGTTGCGCGTGGAAGAGATTGCCCCGAATGAACAAACGGCGGCCAGTCAGGCAGCTTCCTTAAGTGTGCTGGCCAACCTTGCGCGCGGCTACACGGCACCGCTCGGGCCAAATCCGGCAAATGACGCACTGAAACAACTGCTCGCAACCACGGTGGTGATCCAAAGGCATGATCGCGTACTGGTGACGGCGCAATTGCACTCGGCGGAACTGGCCGAGATGATGGGAGAAAACAGTCAGGTCGAGGCAACACCCGAATCCGGGTCGGCATCGAAATAAGCTAACGCGCTTCCCGATCTTCGAGTCACTGCTGCAATAAGAAACGGCTCCCGCTGGGAGCCGTTCTGCTTTTATCGTCACCTGCGCTGTGCTACCTGCTCGCGACTGCTGACGGAGAAGGAAGAGTTCCGCTCTCCAACTCAGCCTGCTCGTAGGTTAAGCGCAGATATTTGTGGGGATTCACCGGGACATTGTGGACACGGACTTCGTAATGGAGGTGTGGTCCAGTGGAGCGGCCGGTTTGGCCGACATAGCCGATCACCTGGCCGCGCGTTACGTGCTGGCCGGGCAGCACAATCACCGACGACATGTGCGCATAGACCGTGAGCAGACCATGGGTGTGATCCAAGACCACTTGCCGGCCGTAGCCCGAGCCCATCGACTGTCCAGTGACCACACCATCGGCGGCGGCGCGCACGGGTGTACCCCAGGGTGCCGATATATCAATTCCGGGGTGGAAGGCGCCTTCGCCATTCAGCGGGTCTTCACGCTCTCCGAAGCTTGAAGTGACACGGCCCTCAATCGGCCAGAGGGTCGGCGCATCAGCAAGCTGGGTCCAGTCACCCGTAAAGTTGGAGGACAGGCCACCCTCCAGAGCACGCGTCACACGGCCCGACATGGCTTGTGCGCGAAGCGCATAAAACTGGTCGAGAGTTAGCGTAACGTCCTGCTGGTTCAGATCATCTTTGGTGGAGAGACTGGCCGGAGTCGGTGCCGATGCAGCATGCTGTTTGCTGCCTGTGAGCAGTTTGTGCTGGCGCAAGCCATAGAGAGTCGTCACTTCATTGGCAAGGGCGCCCAGCGAGGCAACCTGCACATCACGATCATGCGCAATCTGCGCCATCTGCTGGTAGCTTTTCCGCAGCGTCTCGCGGTCACGGCGCACCTGATTGAAACTCTCTGTCTTGAGTAACATCCGGGTGTAGGAGCCGGCCAGGCCCACGATTGTGAAGGTGCCGATGACGGCAGCGCAGACGAAGCCATAGACGTAGTGCAGAGGGAGGGGAATCTTACGCACACGCCCGTCTTCATCTCTGGCGACAAAGAGAATGTAATAGCGTTTCCGCAGCATGAACCTCATCCATCCCAGCAACCGCAACCGGGGAAGGCTGCAACTCGCCACAACTTTCGATTGAAATCAGTACAAGAGCTCCCTGATGAGCCCTGAAGCCACTGCAGGGCCTCTGCCAGGCACCCTTCATGGAACGTTTCAATAGGCTAACAAAGGGTATCTTCGCGGTCAACATCGCATTTGTCGAAAAAAGGCTCCATTCGCGGCGATCTCCGTATCGGGATGAGATCATCGCCTGAATTTTCTTCTACTTACGCGAGAGCACTGCAACTTGTTCTATTCTCTATCAGATGCGAAAGCTGCGAAGCACGAGATCTGTGAGGACCGGGCCTGGCGAACTGGCGCTGGTGGAGCGGATTCGCGCGCGGGCATCCGGCATGAGACACCGCGGACTGCGGCTGGGCATTGGCGATGACTGCGCGTTGCTGCGGCTCGGCCCGGGTGAGGAACTGTGCGTCACGACGGACCTGTCGCTTACCGGGCGGCACTTCCGCATGGAGTGGCATCCAGCGGAGGCAATTGGGCACCGCGTGCTGGCGCGGGGGCTGAGCGACGTGGCTGCAATGGGTGGACGGCCTCTGGCAGCGTTCCTGTCCCTGGGATTGCCGGCGGAAGTGACGATTGCGAAGGGTCGGCAGAAGGCGTGGGCGGATCGCTTTTTCGATGGCCTGCTGGAACTGGCGCAACTCCACCAGACGCCACTGGCTGGCGGAGACCTGGCCGAGTCGCCCGTGGCGCTGGCGGATATTGTTCTTTTGGGGGCGGTCCCGCGAGGCAAGGCACTGCTGCGGAGTGGCGCACAGGCAGGCGACCTGATTTACGTAACCGGCAAACTGGGCGGTGCGGCAGCAGGACTGGAACTGCTTGGGCGTCAGCCGGAAAGCGGACGCAAAGCGATTGCGGCGGGCAGGATTCCTGCGAGACTACGCAAGGACTTGCAGCCACATCTCTTTCCACAGCCCCGCCTCGCGCAAGGGCAGTGGCTCCTGCGGCGCGGCATGGCAACGGCGGCCATCGATTTGAGTGACGGGCTTTCGACGGACCTGACCCACCTGTGCGAGGAGTCGCAACTTTCGGCAGAAGTCGATGCAGAGGCGTTGCCGGTCCATGACGGGGCGACGCTGGCCCAGGCTTTAGATGGTGGTGAGGATTACGAGTTGCTGTTTACGGCTCCGCCGGAGGTTCGGGTTCCGGCAGCGATTACCGGAGTTTCAGTGACCCGGATCGGACGGATGATCGCGGCGCGGCGCGGGCAGGCACAGATTTCTCTCCGGACGGGCGTGAGCTCTCAGCCATTGATGCCACATGGCTGGGAGCACTTCCGCTAACCGACCTGGCCCGCGTGAAGGTCAGTAGGCTGCGGTGAACTGCTGGCGCAGATGCCGGGGATGCTCCAGTTCATCCACCATGGCGACGGCAAAGTCCTCCGCCGAGATACGGCTTTCCCCCTTTGCGTCCGCGATCAGTTGCTGGGCACCGAGACGGAATTTGCCGGTGCGCTCGCCGGGCTGGATGAAGGCAGCGGGACTCTGGTAGGTCCAGTCAAGCGAGGAAGCCTGCAGAATGGGCAATACATCTCGATGGGCAAGAGCGATCGGCTTCCATGCCTCGGGAAAATTGGGCGAATCGACGAGTTGAAGGCCGGGAGCAACCTCCAGGCTGCCTGCACCGCCGACAACGAGCAGCCGCTTCACTCCAGCCTGCTCGAGGCCGGCGAGCAGGGCGCGCATCGCGGCGAGCACCATCGTTGCCTGGGATGGAGGCGGGGCGTAGGCGCTGATGGCGGCGTCGTGCTCCTGGGCGGTGGCGGCAACGCTGGCCGCGTCGGTGATGTCCCCCTTGAGGACGGTGGCGCCGGAGGCTTGCACCTTTTCTGGGTTGCGGACCACAGCGGTCACCTGGTGACCACGAGTCATGAGTTCGTTGAGAATGCGGCTGCCAATCATTCCGGATGCACCGTAGAGTACGACCTTCATTTTGAATCTCCCTGGATTCAGCTGATCTTTTTGGATGTCTGCTGTGGAGAATCCTGCGCTCTTCGCCTTCACCCATAGGCTATTAGGCGCTAAAATGAAGCAGGTTTCAAGAAGATACCAGAAGGCAATCTAGTCACCCGGAGGTAACCGTGTGCGCCAAGAGGCATGAAAAGCGCGGTGATGCGTATGACCCGGCCTGCCCCACACGCATCGTGCTGGACCAGATCGCGGACAAGTGGACGGTGCTTGTGCTGGGCGCATTGGATGAGGGTCCTGTGCGCTTCAATGCACTGAAGCGACGCCTTGCCGGAATCTCCCAGAAGATGCTGGGCCAGACTTTGCGCAATCTGGAACGGAACGGGCTGGTGGCGCGCCGGGTCTTTGCCACCGTGCCGGTGACGGTGGAGTACTCACTGACACCGCTGGGATCGCGCCTGGCCGAGCGCGTCAACGATCTGCGCGTCTGGGCCGAGAAGCATATCGGACAGATCGTGGCAGCGCAGGGCTCTTTTGACGCGCGCAAGGGTGCATAACGCGAAACAGAGTCACCAGACGGGTGCAAACGCAGTTCGACTATCATCGGGATAGAGATAACGGGAGAAAAGGCCCGAGTTTGCTTTGCTCCCTTCGCTGTCGGAGTTGCTCCACGCTGGGAACGTGCCCACGACGCTCTTGAACTGGCTGTTTGCACAGCGAATGCGTAGTTTTTTCCGATTCGCAAGGAAGTTACGGATATCGAGCGCTTCGAGGCGCGTCTGGAGATGCCACTGATCAGGGTTCTGATTTGGCCGATACTCAATTGGACTGAGGGGCAAGGCACAGTCGGGCCCGGCAAGCCATTCGAACGGGCGTGCGTAGCGCGTTTTGTGGGAGGCTAAGCGCATGGCAACGCCAGTTCTTCACTTTCCTTTTCCACACAATTGGCAAGCTGAGGTGCTTGCCACGCGACCCGCGATTCTGCCGGCGCGCCACTTTGTGTATCCGCGGGAAGCTGAAGAGGTGGAGCGTGGCGCACTCGAGGTGATGGTACGGCCGGGCGGCGACGGCAGGCAGCCATTTTTGGCGACGTGCGCCCTGGGATTTCGCGATCCAGCGGCCCCGACGGGATTATGGTCCACACCGAACCCCAACGAGTTGTGCGCCATCTCCGGAGGGTACGCGTATGTGATTGACACATCTGCGCCGGAGCGCTTCACCATGATTCCCTACCGGCCGGTGCTACAGGTCCTTTGCGCGGTGGCACAGGGGCTGACGCTCTTTGTCGGTCATCACTCCATTTTGGCCTGGGGAGCGCAGGGACGGGTGTGGGATTCCGGCAAGCTGTCCGATGAAGGGATCACAATTCACGGCTTCGCCGACGACATGCTGCACGGGCTTGGCTGGGAGATGAACACAGACCGGGATGTACCGTTTGCACTGAACCTGCGGACGGGACAAGTGATGCGAACGACTCAGAGTGGGCGCTGACCGGCCAGTGGTCGATGCCGATCCTGAAGCTGCGTATAGCCCGCGTAGACACCTTCAAAGACGGAGTCCCAACTCAAAGTGAGGGATGCGATCGCCCGCGCGGACACAGAAAAAGCGGCAGATTACGGCGGCGTGCAAATGCCTCAAAGTGACGACTGGTGTGGGCAACTCCGTTGACCTCGTGGAACGAATCAGGAAAGTAGGCCACGCGCGGCGGTGTGTGAGCCATAGACGTGAATTCGAGAAGCCTTTGAAACGGGCGTTGGGCCGACTCAGCCCTCCTGCTCGCCGAGAGCGAGTTGGAGCTGATGGGGATTGTTCCAGGCCAGGCGCAGACCACCCGAGACGGGAGTCTTGCCAAGCAACTGCACGAGGGCGATGAGCCAGCGCATCGCCCCGGGCGCGCTTCCATCCGCCCAGAGTTCAGTGAGCGGCCGTACCACACCGTTGGCGTCGGGGTGGTAGACGCGCTCATCCCAGGTGCGAGATCCCTGCGGAAACTCGGGGTAGTTGCGGATCGCATCAAGCGTGGACTGAAGGATGCGGTGTTTCCATGGCTCGGCGTATTGAGGCATGAAGAGAACGTGGCTCCGCTTTTCATTGCGGATCTCGTGAACGAACTCCGTAAAGCAGGTGGCGTTGGTGAGGTTGATGTTGGCGTTGGGCTCCACACCGTGGCGATCGCCGCCGGAGATGAGCAGCATGTTCCACTTCTCAGCGAGTCGGCGAACCGCGCGGTTCTCATGCCAGTCGCGCAGGCCGTTGAGTTCGAGGGCATGCAGATACCGCGCGTTGCGCTGGAGGAAATGGTCCACCAGAGCCGCATGCCGCTCGCGGCCAATGATGTAAAGGTCCCAGAGCGGGTGGTTAAAGATGACAAGGACATTTGGTTCCTGATGGAGCGCCGCAAGAATCTCCGTCAGTTGATGATCGCTGGGGTTTTCAGTGAAATTGGCCAACGTCTTCATCCACTCCTGCGCGCGGGCGCTTGGCAGATTATGGATGCCGAGGTGGAAAGACTGCACGCCTCCGTAAGGAGCGCTCCATTCGACGGAGATCGGAATCTGGCGGGCGCTGGGAACCGTGCGCAGCAGCATGGGCGCATTCATTGTGTCGTGATCGGAGAGCGAGACCATCGAGGAAATATCAAGGCTCTGAATCTGGCTGCTCTCAAGATCAAAGGCGAGCTTGGGCGTCATGGGTGGTGTCCAGTAGCTGGCTGCATAGTTCACGCGGACGCCGTGATGGTCCTGAGAGCGGCGTTCCACACGGAAGAGAATGGGACGGAGCACAGGAAACTGGTTCCCAAAATTGGCCAGAAAATCGAGCGTTTCCCTGGATTGGTTGGTATGGCTGTGCAGCGAGACTCCCGAGCGGAATCCCCGTGCTGCCCTGGAATCACGCCACAGATACGAGATGGTCGAAGTCGCCATGCCTGCTCCTCATTTCATGATCAAACCGGACTTACGCGCTCAGTATCCGATGCAACCTGTGAATCGCGTGTGAATAAGCTGCAAATGCCGCTTCAATTCAATTAGGAATCGAGGAAGACACCCTGAACTGCAGCCAATGATCCCAGCACGATCAAAATGCCCTGACTCCGGATGACTTCCGACCCAGATCGCAATGCATTTGCCGCGGGCGAGACTGGGGAAGACGATTCAAACCACGACATCAATCCATGCGCGACGACGAGTCAATCTCCTCACTTGCGAGAATGCGCCTCCCTTGAGAGAAGCGGCCTTTCAACCGCTCTCGCCGTTCTTACTTGCCATTGCGCATCAGCTCAGGACCAAGAAAATCCTCGAGTGTACCTCCAGGCATGATCTCTTGAAAAGCGTGTTCTGCGGCTGCTGTTGCTTCTGGGACAAGGTAGTTTGACGTGAGTCCATCGCGGAGAATCTCAAATGCCTGCTCGGGCGTTTCCGCAAACTGGAAGAGTTCAATGTCCTTGGGCGAGATGGCTCCGGTGTCAACGAGTGTCTCCAGATTGAAGACTCGTTTCCAATACTCCGGCCCGTAGATGACAACCGTGATTTTTTTTGCCATCTTGTGGGTCTGGGCGAGGGTCAGCAGTTCGAACATTTCGTCGAGTGTACCGAAGCCGCCCGGGAAGACGACGAGCGCCTTGGCGAGATACGCGAACCAAAGCTTGCGCATAAAGAAGTAGTGGAACTCGAAGTTGAGCGCAGGCGTGATGTAGGGATTGGGATGTTGTTCAAAGGGCAGGCGGATATTCATGCCGATGGTCTTGCCGCCCGCCTCATAAGCGCCGCGGTTGGCGGCTTCCATGATGCCGGGGCCGCCTCCTGAGGTGACAACGAAGCGATGGCGCTGCGAGGGAATGCTGGCGGCCCAGGTGGTGAGCATGTGGGCGAGACGTCGCGCATCTTCGTAATAGCGGGCCATCTCAACCGCAGCGACAGCGCGCTTGCGCTGGAGTTCAGACGCCTGGCCTGAGGCGATCTCGGGCGCGCGAGCAGGTTGCTCTTCACTCGGAGCGGGCTGTATCGAGCCGGTGTTGTCCAGAAGCTCCAAGGCATGATCTGCTTCCTCGCGTCCGCGGAAGCGCGCCGAACCAAAAAAGACCACCGTATCCTGGATGCGTTCATGGCGAAAACGCGCCAGCGGCTCCATGAACTCCGCGACAATGCGGATCAGGCGGCCATCGGCGCTGTCGAGAAAGTTCTTGTTTTCATAGGCTAGTGGTGCGCGATCCAGTTGCGGCGGGCGGCCGTTGCCAGGGATGACGGCACGGGCAATGCCATCGGTTGCGTTGGCAGCTGACACGCCATGCGCTGCCTGGGCGAGGAATGGGGCGGTCTCATGACCGGCCTGCTGATCGCTATCTTTTGAGCTCATTGCCTATTTACCTCTGGAGCGGATGGCATCCTGGAACGCGATCCAGAGATTCAAGAGCCCCAACCCTGATACGATGCCGCGAACCGCTCCATTGGCTGCATAGATGCCCAAAGTTGGGAACTGCAGGAAGAGAGGATTCTGATCCCAGAAGAGGCTCGACCAAGGTGCATAGCAGACAGCGAGCCCGATGTACATGCGGAGCAGAACACGGAGAAACAGCTCAGCGCGGATGAGCCACTGGGGGATGCGCTGTGGATGGGGCATCACTGCCGCTGGCGGAGCAACGGGAACAGGCGCGTCTCCGGTAGCAACCCCAGGATTGGACGCCGGGTTCGCGGGAGTGGAAGACGCAATCATATCCGGCTGCTGGGACATCACGCTATCGGTTCGCTCTGAGGCCCGCCTGCTGGTCAGCCGGGGCTGACGCGGCAGGAAGCCGTACTCAAACGGTACCACAGCAGGGGGTTGCGCCGCGTGGGAACCCGGCGGCAGCAAATGCGGCCCGCGGAGGGTGGAACTGGCATGTAAACGGGCGTATGTTGATGGTGTACGCGAATGCCGGCCGGCCCGAAGCGGGCAAAGGAGTTGAACGATGCGGCGCGCAAGCGTAACTCTCACATGTCTGCTCTTGTCGGGTACTTTTGGGCTCGCAGCTCAGACTGCAGCCCCTTCTCAGCAGAATCAATCCGTGGGCGTGGCCGGCATGGATGGCATGAGCTCAAACGTCGTTGCCCATCCGGCAAACCCTGCACTACCCCCCAGGACGTGGATCAACTCCTGCCCGGTCAACATGCAGGCTCTGCAGGGGACGGGACGAGGGCTCGTTGTGGCGCGGGACAGCAAAAGTGCAGAGAAGACCCCGCCCGATCAGCCAACTCAACGGATTCATTTGATCCTTGCGGATGGGAACGGCAGACACATCGTCCAGGCGCGCGTAAGGGCGCGCGGATTGGGCGGCAGGGCGCGCATGGAACACACGCTGACCCGCTCCAAGGAGCCGAGGATCGCAAGCCTCACGCTGGATGTGCGAATGCACGCAACGGAGAAAGGGGCAGCGGCGGGCGATCTTGTGCTGCCGGGTTTCACGACGGTGCAGACCATTGAGCTGTTGGCGCTCCGTTTTGACGACGGGTCGATCTGGAGTGCGCTCCTTCAGACTTCTTGCAGCGTGACTCCGGACCCCTTGATGCTGATCGCAGACCGGTAGAGTGCGCCAGCGCGTTGACTTGACAAGACTGCTGCGCGTGATCGCTCGGGTTTGAGCGGGCCTGCGCCGGACAACGCTGTTTGCGATTCGGAAGATGCTGCCTGAGTGAGATTCGACTTTAGCGGCTGGCAATCTGCGGAATGATCTGGTAGGCGCCGTAGTCGATGGTGAGCACGGCCTTGCCGCCGATGCGCACTTTGGTTTCACTGCGATTCTGCTGCGGCAGCCAGAACTCGCCGTTGCGGGCACTGGTGTAGTGGATGAGCGTCTGCGCGATCCAGAACGAGGGATTCTTTGCGGGCGTGGCCTCAATCTTCTCGACGGCAAAATCGCCTGCGTCCACCCAGATCTTGCCTTTGTAGAGGAACTTGCTGGGCGCGATGGGCTCCACGTCGAGGACATACGCTGGACGGCCTTTGACCGTGTCGTGGCCATCGAGCGTGAAGCGGTAGTTGGCCGGAGTGAGCGCGGTGGCGGCGGGGTCTTTCTGTGCCTCCTCTTCGCTGTCCACTGCGCGCTCCAGCACCTTGTCGCAGAGCAAGCGCGAACCGCTCTTGGAAATGATGTGGAAAGTCTTGCCGGTCGTGGCATCGTAGTCCACCGCGACATCCATCTTCGCGTCGATGTTGGCCGCAAAGCCGCGGTAGCGAACCTCGTAGTGGCGGAGCGACTGGTAGTGCTTCAGATCCTCATTGCGAGCGGTGTTGTGGCGCGCAATCTCGGCCACGATCTGCGTGGCGGTGAGGGTGGAGGACGAGACATGGCCGGCGGACTCAGGCCGGGCGGCTGGGGCGAGTGTGAGGGGAATGACCAGGAGCGACAGCCCTCCGGCCACGAAATGGCGCATGGTGCATGATAACGACCCGAGACGCATCGCTCCAACGATTTACCTGCACAAGGCACCGAGTGGAGGCACGTTGGTCACGCAACTGAGATCGGACTCAGAAGCGGAAGTAAGCGCCGATCATGGGCTCTGCGGTGTGGAGAAAGCTGTTTGAAGTACCGTAGTCACTCATCAGGTTCGGAGCGCGATAAACATTGCCCCGATACTGCGCACGCAAACCGAATCGTACAAGCAAAGGCCAATCCACGCCCGCGCCGTAGACATAGACCGCGCGTGTGGAGGTGGAGGGTTGGGCAGAAGGTTGGGGAAAAGGCGGGGTCCCCTCGGGCACCGTCACCAACACACCGCCGCCGACCACCCCAAACACGCGCAATTTCGCCAGCCTCATCGATGGAATCCAGTCTGCTGTGACCTCGTGCGCATTTGCGGATACAGGTGGGAACGCGCATCCCCCTGGCATCGGCGGAAGTAAGAAGCAGATAACAGACGGCGAGTATTTTTGATTGGCACGGTTGAACGAGTACGTTGCCTCAAAGCCCATGAGCGGATTTGCGATATGGCGCAATTCGATCATTCCTCCCGCCTGGCTCGCGGGGCTCTGCTGCAGCAAACTATTGAGTTGCGCCGACCCGGAGAAGGTCCCAAAGAAGCTCAGGGCAACGTCAGTCTGGGCATGGACTGTGGTGGCGATGGCTGCGAAGAAAAGTGCCGAAGCAACAACGCGATGCAAATTGCGGATGCACATTCGGATTTCCTCCCCGCTGAAGCTAAAGCGACCGCCAGAAGCGTTGCACTTGTGACCACTGGCGGACGGAGTGTGAGCGACGATTCAACGCGCCGCAGGCCTCAGAAGCGGAAGTACGCGCCGATCATGGGTTCGGCGGTGTGCGTAAAGGCGTTTGTGGATTGGAATGCGTTGATCAGGTCAGGCGCCTTGTAGAGATTGCCGCGGTATTGCAGACGCAAGCCGATGTGGGGCAGCAGGCCCCAATCAAGTCCGGCTCCGTAGACGAAAACGCCCGTGGCGGAGGTCCGGGTGGGCGTGGCAAAGGTGCCGCAGAGTGGATTCATCAGATAGCAGCCAGCGAAGCTGCCGCTACTGGGCACATTTACTAGCAGGCCACCGCCGGCGAGCGCGAAGGGTCGCAGGTTGGCGAGCTTGATCGAAACGACCCAGTCGCCGGTGATCTCGTGCGCGTCGCTAGATGCCGTGCCCGATTGAGTGATGAGGCAGTTAATCTGACCCGTCGGGCAGGGCGGAAGCACTGTATATACATAGCTCTGGTTGGCGCGGTTGAACGAGTAAGTCGCCTCATAACCAATGAGCGGGTTGACAATGTGGCGCAGCTCGACCATGCCGCCGGCCTGGTTCGCAGGGCTCTGCTGGATGCCGTTGCCGCTTGTCGTTCCGGTAAAGGCTCCGTAGAGGCTCAGGGCCACGTCGGTCTGGGCTTGAGCTGCAGCAGCAATGGCGGCAAAAAATGCGAACAACAGGACACGATGCATCTTCCGGGAGCGCATATTCCATCACCTCACAGGGGGATGAGTGCATCGCACGGAGCCTCGATGGCTGCGCGACTCCGCGAACACCCTGTCACTGTAGGATGCAGATTTTACGCACAAGGAGGGTTTGGGCGCGTGATGACGCACACAGATCGCTGTGACGAGTGGAGCGCGCTCAGAAGCGGAAGTAGGCTCCAATCATCGGCTCGGCGGTCTGCGTGAAACGGTTCGTCGAGGTGTAGAGCTTCGTCAGGTCGGGCGCCTTGTAGAGGTTGCCGCGGTATTGCAGGCGCAGGCCCAGGTGCGGCAGAAGACCCCAGTCCAGGCCGCCGCCGTAGACGAAGACGCCCTGCGTGCTGGTATTGGTGGCGGTGCCGCCTGAGGCGGGCACACTGAGCAGCAGGCCGCCGCCGCCGAGCAGGAACGGCTTGAGATTAGCAACACCGAAAGAGACGATCCAGTCTGCCGTGACCTCATGCGCATTGGCCGGAACGGAAACCGTAGGGGGGCAGCCGGAACCGGGGCAGAGGCCGGGGTTCGGACCAAGGAGCGAAGTATAGGTCTGATTGGCTCGGTTATAGGCATACGTCACCTCATACCCAATCAGCGGGTTGGAGATGTGGCGCAGCTCGAAGAGCACGCCGGCCTGGTTGGCGGGGCTTTGGTACGTATTATTGCCCGTGGTCTTGCCGCTGAAGGCGCCGTACAGGCTGGCCGCCACGTCATTCTCCGCCTGAGCTGCGCCGCTGCTCAGAATTACCAAAAGAAAGAAAGCAATCGCCGTATACGTAGACTTCACTCGCATCATTTCCTCCGCGGCTCGTTGCCAAAGTTCGGTTGTGGATGAATGTGGGAAGCTGCCTGCAACGCGGACCACTGCGCGCCGCGTCTCTGGTTAGACGCGCGGGGGGTGCGACGGGTGGCCCGCGCCGCAGATGACGCAGGTAACAGAAAGCCCCTTGGCGCGCTGATCGCACGCGCCAAAGGGCTTTGATGCAAAGAGTCGCTGCCTGACGTTACGGGCGGAAGTAAATGCCGACCGAAGGTTGAATGGTCTGCATATACGCGCCGGTCGGCGAGTAGAGAATGGACAGATCGGGGGCTTTATACGCTGCACCGCGCACCTGAGCGCGCACGCCGAAGCGCGATCCGAGGGCGTAATCGACGCCGCCGCCGTAATCGAATGAGATGCGGACCTTGGAGTTAAGTGCGTAGTCGTTGGTGTTGGGCTCGGAGATGACGAAGCCGAGGCCAGCCAGCCCAAATGGACGGAAGCCACCGTAGGTCTTCTTGGTGGCCGGCACCCAGTTCATGCCAATCATGTGATTATTGGCAGTCACGGTCACAGGTTGATTGCCGCAGCGCAGCCCGCAATTGGTCGGCGAGACCGTGTAAGACTGATCCGCCGGATTGTAGGAGTAGCTGATCTCAAAGCCCATGAGCGGCGTCCGATGATAACGAAACTCGACCATTCCGCCGGGAGAGTTCTTCGGCTTTTGCTGGGTGCCATAACCGGTGGAGGAAGTGTTGTAGGCCTCAAAGAAGCTGCCGGCGACATCAAACTGTGCGTGTGCCGAAGCGCCGCTCAGAAACAGGGCCGCTCCAAGAAAGAATGCGGCAACCCGCATCGACTTCATTTGCATTCTGCTCTCCGTGATCAAATTCAACCGGTCCGCTGCCGGCGCACACCTGGCCGCTCCCGCACACCGTCGTTCCAGCCCAAACCGCCGTCATGCATTGGACGCAAGCAAGGCGTATGGGTCATTCTTTGTTGACTCCACGACCCAGACGAACACAGACCATGGAAAGATAAGGATACATGGCGACCCCATCCTGCCAACAGGCCGTCTTTATACGTTCCGGGTTATGCTGAGTGGACCCGTTATGATGCAACCGCAATTTTCTCGTTTCCCAGTTTGTGGAATTTTTGTGTTGGGTCTCGCGTTGAGCCCTTTGAAGGGGCAGGATGGCCCATCGAGTGCTTTGGCCTACAAGGGAGAAATCCCTGTCCGCGCCGAACATGGCTTGGTCGTCAGCGTCCATCACCTGGCCTCAGATGCAGGGGTGGAAGTGCTGCGCGAAGGCGGCAATGCAGTGGACGCCGCAGTTGCAACGGGCTTTGCCCTGGCCGTGGTGTACCCGGTCGCCGGGAATCTGGGCGGCGGCGGGTTCATGCTGCTGCGAACCCGCGCGGGACAAGCCACGTTCATCGACTTCCGAGAGAAAGCGCCGCTGGCTGCATCCGAGGCGATGTATCAGGATGCGAAAGGCAATGTGATTCCAGGCGCAAGCATCGTGGGTTACAAATCAATTGCCACGCCGGGCTCAGTGGCTGGGCTAGCCTACGCCGAGCGCAAGTACGGCAAGCTGGGGCTGCGCAAAGTGATGGCTCCTGCCATCCGGCTGGCCAGCGAAGGCTTTGTGCTGACCGCAGAAGAGGCCAAAGACCTGAGCGATCCGGACCTGGCGCGCTTTCCCGACTCCAAGCATCTGTTTCAGCGTGATGGGCACCCGTATCATGACGGCGAAGTCTTTCGGCAGCCCCTGTTGGCAAGCACGCTGCAACGAATCGCAGCGAATCCGGATGATTTTTATCACGGCAAGCTGGCAGAGGAGTTGATCCGTGACCTCCAGAAGGGCGGCGCGCTGCTCACAACCAGAGACCTGGCCGAATACACCGTGGTGGAGCGCCGGCCCGTGGTCGGCACCTTTCACAACTACACAATCATCAGTTCGCCGCCTCCGTCGTCGGGGGGCGTGGTGCTGGTAAGTGCGCTGAACATCCTGGAGGCGTATGACCTGAGCCGGCTGCGGGATCGTTCGGCGGCCTGGATCCATTTGATTGCGGAGGCATATCGACGCGCATACATGGACCGAAGCGATTATCTGGGCGATCCGGACTACAACAGGATCCCTGTGGCGGAGCTCACCAGTAAAAAGTATGCAGCGGCATGGCGACGCAGCATCCTGGCCGATGCGGCCTCGCCCAGTTCGACACTGGAACGGCCTGCGGGCTTTTTGCCGCCAGCGCCAAAGACGGCCGGGCATCGCGCCGAGTTCCAGGATACGACCCACTACTCGGTCGTCGACCACGAAGGAAATGCGGTCTCTGTCACCACGACACTGAATAATGCCTTTGGATCAGATGTGAGCTCAGGAACCCTGGGATTCCTGCTGAACGACGAAATGGACGATTTTGCTTCGAAGATGGGCGTTCCGAATATGTTCGGACTCATTCAGGGCCCGGCCAATGCCATCGCACCGGGCAAGCGTCCACTGAGTTCGATGACGCCGACGATCATTCTGGAAAACAACAAGTTGCGCTATGTGCTGGGTTCGCCGGGCGGGGCGCGGATCATCACCACCGTGGCCAACATTTTTCTCTCTGCGACCGATGGAGGCCTGAACATTCAAGAGGCCGTGGATGCGCCGCGCTTCCATCACCAGTACCTGCCGGACAAGCTGTACCTGGAGCCGGGCTTCAGCGATGAAGCAATGGCCGGCTTGCGCTCGATGGGCTATGACCTTGCAATAGCCGGGCGGCACTGGTCGAACGGCGAGTGCATCGCAGTCGATCCAAAGACCGGGGTACTGGAAGGCGGACAGGATCATCGCAGTCTTTTTGGAAAGGCGGCCGGCTACTGAAGCCCGGTACGCTGCATCAATCTGCACAATACGCGAAGGGCGTCAAATTGTTGCAAAAATGCGACAATAGAGACAGCATCGGATAGTTTGGATCAGCGATCCGGTGCAGGGGGCCATGGCGATGCTGCGCGTGCTTTCAACTCACCTGTTCCTGAATCAGCGGCTGCATCCGGGGCTGCTGGAGTTGGCCAGCCGGGCCGGGGCGCAGGCGGTGGAGATCTTTGCCGCACGCCAGCACTTTGACTACACCAGCCGCGAGCACGTGAACGAGCTGGCCGAGTGGTTCGGCGAAAATTCGCTCGAGCCCTTCTCGATGCACGCGCCGCTCTTCCCCGACCGCGAGATGGGACGCGCCGGAGCGCCTGCCGTGAACGTGCTGCACCCGGAGAAGTCCCGGCGCATTGATGCGATGGACGAGATTAAGCGCGCACTGGAAACGGCCGAGCACATCCACTTCAAGAATCTTGTTGTGCATCTGGGCGAAAAGACCGACACCTGGTCACCGCGCGCGCTGGAGTACGCCGAGACGGCGCTGGAACATCTGGGCGCATTTGCGCGGCCGCTGGGCGTGCGGATTCTGGTGGAGAACCTCCTGAATGAGCCGACCACGCCCGAACATCTCATGCTGATTCTGGAAATGGGCCATCTGCATCAGGCGGGCTTGTGCCTGGACTTGGGCCATGCGCACATGACGGAAGGCGTGACGCACGCGTTGTCGACGATGGGGTCGCGCGTTGCTTCTGTGCACGTGCATGACAACCACGGCCTGAAGGACGAGCATCTCTGGCCCGGCGAGGGCACCATTGACTGGGCTGCGACCATGAGCGGACTAAAAGCGCTCAAGAATCCTCCTGCACTGGTGCTGGAACTGGATAGCAAGTTCGGCGAGCCCCACCATGGGCTGGATGAGCGCATCCGGCAGGCATTCGACAAGCTCGCTTAAGAAAGCGCGCGGGTACGGTACTCGAAAGGCTTAGCAGATACGCGGCAGTTGCTCGCCGATTTGCGTGGCGATGACGCGATTGGCTCCCATGGTGGTGCGTGCCACCAGCATGCCGGGATGTTCTGCCGTGACTTGACCGATGCGCGCGGCGTCTTTGCCCAGCGGATGAGCGCGCAGCGCGGTCAGCACGCGCTCGGCGGCCTCAGCCGCGACAAAGAAGACTGCCTTGCCCTCATTGGCGACGTAGACCGGATCAAGCCCAAGCAGTTCACAAGCCGCCTGCACCTCTGGACGCACGGGCAATGCCGCCTCGTCGATTGCGACGCCGACGCGCGAGGCTGCGGCAATCTCATTGAGCGCAGAGGCGAGGCCGCCACGCGTCGGGTCGCGCATGACGTGGACTCCGCGGCCGCCGGCGGTGAGCGCGTCGGCAATCAGGCCATTGAGCGCTGCGCAGTCAGAACGGATGGGGCTCTCGAACTCCAGCCCCTCGCGCACGCTCATGATGGCCATGCCGTGGTCTCCAAGAGTCCCTGAGACAAGCAGCACATCGCCGGGCCGGGCGCGATCGGGGCCAACCAGGATGCCGGGCCGCATGACACCCACGCCTGCGGTGCTGATGTAGCAGCCGTCGCCGTGGCCACGCTCGACGACCTTGGTGTCACCGGTGACAATGCGGACGCGCGCGGTGCGCGCAGCTTCGGCCATGGCGTCGACAATTGCGGCAAGCTGCGCGAGCGGAAAGCCTTCCTCAAGGATGAAGCTGGCGCTGAGAAACTTCGGCTCTGCGCCGGAGACGGCGAGATCGTTGACCGTGCCGTTCACAGCCAGCGTCCCGATGGAGCCGCCGGGAAAAAACAGAGGCTGCACGACAAACGAGTCCGTGCTCATGGCGATACGCGCCGGGCCAAATCCCGGTTTGAGATCGAAGACCGCGGCATCGCCAAGGTTTTCAAGCTCCGGATTGCGAAAAGCGGGCAGAAACAAGTGCTCGACCAGCTCACTGCCCAGCTTGCCGCCGCCGCCGTGGCCCATCACGATGGTGGGATAGTCCTTCAGTGGCAGAGGACAGGTCCAGTTGGCAAAATCGGGCAGGCCGTTCGGCTCAGTCATGCGCTGCACCTGCGACGTGGCTGGCGCCTAGCCCAGACCCTGCAGCGGCCAACTGCTCGGCACTGAGGAAGCGGCCGTAGTTGTAATACGCCGCGCAGGCGCCTTCGCTGGAAACCATGGTGGCGCCGAGCGGATGGCGCGGCGTGCACTCCTTGCCGAAGGCTGGGCACTCAGCGGGTTTGATGGCCCCGCGCAGCACGTCGCCCGAGCGGCACAGGGGCGACTCGACCGTGCGGATGCCGGCGAGATGAAATCGCTCTTCGGCGTCGAAGTCGCGATACGCCGCGCTGAGCCGCCAGCCACTGCGCGGAATGACGCCGATGCCGCGCCAACTGCGATCCGTCACTTCAAAGACCTCACGCAGCAGAGCCTGTGCAGCCTGATTGCCTTCATAGCGGACGACGCGCTCGTAGGCGTTCTCAACCTCGTGGCGGCCAGCCTCAAGCTGCAACACGGCGCGACGGATGCCATCGAGCAGATCGAGCGGCTCAAAGCCAGTGACGACGATGGGAATGCGAAACTTCTCGGCCAGCGGCGGATACTCCCAGTAGCCCATGACGCTGCAAACGTGGCCCGCTGCGAGAAAGGCCTGCACCTGATTGCCGGGAGCGCTCATGATCGCTTCAATCGCGGGCGGCACCAGCACATGGGAGACGAGCAATGAGTAGTTGCGCAGTCCGCGGCGTTTGGCTGCGTGCACGCTCATGGCGTTGGCCGGGGCCGTGGTTTCAAAGCCGACGCCGAAAAAGACAACCTGCTTATCAGGGTTCTTCGCCGCGAGATCTACGGCGTCAAGCGGCGAGTAGACGATGCGGACATCGCCGCCACGGCCTTTCACCTGAAATAAATCTCCCTCAGTGCCGGGCACGCGCAGCATATCGCCAAAGCTGCAGAAAATGACGCTGGGCTGGGCGGCAATGGCCAGCGCCTTGTCAATCAGCTCGAGCGGCGTGACGCAGACCGGGCAGCCGGGGCCGTGCACCATCTCGACGCCGGCGGGCAGCATCTGGTCGATGCCGTTCTTGATGATGGAGTGCGTCTGGCCGCCGCAGACCTCCATGATCTTCCACGGGCGCGTGGTGACGGAGTGAATCTCCCGCGCCATGCGCTGGGCAATCTCGCCGTTGCGAAACTCGGTGAGGTACTTCATTGGGGATCACAGCTCCCGTCCGGGCAGGGCGATTGCGGCCGCGCGGAGGCACGGGCAAGCTGCTCCTCTTCGCCGGCCAGTTCTTCGTCGAGGACGCCCATCTGGCGGAAGGCATCGAGCGTCTCCTCGGCCGTCTGCTGGTCAATCTTGGAGATGGCAAAGCCCACATGGACAAGGGTGTAGTCGCCCACCTCGACCTCAGGTACGTAGTCCATACAGACGCGCTTGACCACGCCGCCGAAGTTGACCCGCCCCACACGCAGGCCGCCTTCGGTGGCAATTTCCTCTACTTTTCCGGGTATTGCTAGGCACATGGCAATCACCTTATACCTTGGGCAGAAAAAGGCAAGATGTGATTTGGGTCACTTCATCGGGAACCCTTTGCGCGTTCTTTTCGCTCATTTTCGGCCACGCGCGCCTTAACCATCTTCCTTACCAGCGCCGCAGGGAGCGGCTGATCGACTGAGAACTGCAGCGTTCCCTTGGAGGTGCGATAACCGGCGAGCTCGTCCTGCATGGCGTCGATCAGCGAAGCCTGCATGGGAAAGAAGCTGCAATGGTTCTTGAAAGCTGCGTAGGCGACCAATGCACCCTTGTAGCGAAAGGCGGGCATGCCGTAGCTGATGCACTCGGTGGCTGCCCTGGGCGCGGCAGCGCGGATTCGGTCGCGCAGGGTGCGCAGAGTGGTCTGCGCAGGCTCCGGCATGCGGGCGAGATAGGCTTCGACGGCGGTCGCACCGTCTTTGGATCCAGCACTTCCTTTTTTCGCTGCCTTCATGCGGGCCTCCAACATCTGGGGTGTGGAAAGAATGCTATCGCGTGGATGCGAGGCGTTCGGCGGCCAGATAGTCGAGCCACTCGGCCATTCCTGCACTGGTCTTTGCAGACGTTTCAAAGACACGGATGCCGGGGCGAATCTCGTTCAGATTGCGGAGAGCGGCCTCGCGATCGAAGCCACAGGGCTCTGCCAGATCCACTTTCGTAATCACGGCGGCATCGGCGGAGTTGAAGAGAGTGGGGTACTTGAGCGGCTTATCTTCGCCTTCGGTGACCGAGAGCAACGCCACGCGAATGCGCTCGCCGAGGTCGTAGCTGGATGGGCAAACGAGGTTGCCGACGTTCTCAATAAACAGATAGTCGAGCGCGCCAAGGTCCCAGCCGTCGAGGTGCTTGCCGACCATCTCGGCCTCAAGGTGGCAGATGCCATGCGTGTTGATCTGGCGGACAGGTGCGCCGCTGGCAGCGAGACGGCGAGCGTCGTTGTCCGTTTCCAGATCGCCGACCAGCGCAGCCACGCGGGCGCCGCCCTCGCGCAGAGAGCGCAGCGTGCGCTCCAGAAACGCGGTCTTGCCCGTACCCGGGCTGGAGACGAGGTTGAGCACCAGCACGCCGGCTGCACTGAAGCGCCCGCGCAGGGCGCGCGCCAGCTCGTCGTTCTTCTTCAGGATTCCCTGCCGCAGTTCAACAATTCTCGTCGTCACGTCTGCACCTCGACCTCTTCAATCTCGATGGCTTCAATCTCCAGCTCGCGCCCCTGGCGCACATCCATGGTCAGCTCGCCGCAGGTGGGACATCGGAGGCTCTGCACCCCGGCGACTTCGCCGTGGCGCGCACAGGCGGCGCAGTACACCACAACCGGGAGCGTCCGCACAGCGAGCCTTGCACCGGCAAGAGGCGTTCCTTCTGTCGCAAGGCCGAAGCAGAACTGGAGCGAGTCCTCGACGACGGCTGCCATCGAGCCCACGCGCAGGCGCACCTCCACGACACGCGCGCCGGGATAAGCGGCGAGGGACTCCGTGACGGAATCGACGATGCTGGAGGCAATGGAAAGCTCGTGCATGAAAGCATGATTGTACGCCGTGGCGAGGTTGGCAACCTGTGCCGCAGCGCACGGCGCCGCAGTTGTAAGATGGCTCTGAAAGGGACTTCCCCGTGACTCACACTGCTGCGCCCCACCCGCATACGACCTCCCGCCTGGCCCTGAGCGAACTAGCTCCCGGCGCCATGCAGTCCGAGATTCGCGCCATGACCACGGAGTGCGACCGCATCGGCGGCATCAACCTGGCGCAGGGTGTATGTGACACGCCGGTGCCCACGCCGGTGGAGGCAGAGGCCCTTGCAGCGATTCACGCCGGATACAACATCTACACGCGACTGGACGGCATTGCGCGCCTGCGCGAGGCGATTGCGCAGAAGCAGCAGCGCGACTACGGCCTGCAGTATGACCCGGAGACCGAGGTGCTGGTTGCCTCCGGCGCCACGGGGGGTTTGCACGCGGCAGCCATGGCGCTCCTGAATCCGCACGATGAGGTGCTGCTGTTCGAGCCGTTCTACGGCTACCACATGGCCACGCTGAAATCGATGCGCGTGAAGCCGGTGCTGGTGCCGCTGGCCGAGCCGAATTGGGCACTGGACGTGGACGCGCTGCATGCAGCCATCACGCCGCGCACCAAAGCCATACTGTTGAATACGCCGGCCAACCCGAGCGGCAAGGTGTTTTCGCGCCGGGAGATTGAAGCCATTGCCGATGCCTGCCGCGAACACGATCTGTTCCTCTTCACCGACGAGATCTACGAGTATTTCGTGTACGACGGCGCGGAGCATATCTGCCCGGCGACGCTGGATGGAATGCGCGAGCGGACCATTGTGCTGTCGGGCTTCTCGAAGACGTTTTCGGTGACGGGCTGGCGTCTGGGCTACGCCACGGCGGACGCGAAGTGGATGGCGGCGATGGCGTACTTCCACGACCTGACCTATGTGTGCGCGCCGTCGGCGTTGCAGCATGGCGCTGCGGCGGGTCTGGAGCAACTGCCGCCGTCGTTCTACACGCAACTGGCCGCTGCCCACCGCGTCAAACGCGAAAAGCTGGTGGCGGCGCTGCGGGACGCGGGCATGGAGCCGGGCGTGCCGGCCGGCGCCTATTACGTGCTGGCCAAGACGACGGGGCTGAAGGGCAGGACCGCTGCGGAAAAGGCGCGGTATCTGCTGGCGGCCACCGGCGTGGCGGCCGTAGCGGGCTCGGCGTTCTTCCGGCAGGGGCGTGGCGAAGATCTGCTGCGCTTCTGCTTTGCCAAGAAAGATGCGGACCTCGACGAGGCCTGCACGCGATTGCGCCGGCTGTAGCCAAAAAAACAGCGCGGCTTAAAGTCTCGCGTGACGCAGCAGCAGGGCAAGCAGGGCGGCGAGCAGCGATGTGACTACTCCGGATGCCGCCATGGCCCATGAAGAGACGGCTGCCTGCAACTCAGAGCGGCGAACCAGGCTGGCGGTGCCGATGCCGTGCGAGGCTGAGCCAATCGCAACGCCGACAGCGCGATCTTCGCGAACGCGAAAGAGGGTCAGAATGGCGGTGCCAAAGGTGGCACCGAGCACTCCGGCGAGAATTACCAGCGCGACGGTGATTTGTGGAATGCCGCCCAGCTCGCGGGCGACTTCAACGGCGATGGGCGTGGTGACAGATTTGGGCACGGCTGACATGACGACGGAAATGGGCGCGCCCAGCAGCCCCGCCGTAACTCCGGCCGTAGTCATGCCGACCACGGCCCCGGCACACACAACCAGCAGCAGACGCGGCAACGAGCGCCTGAGTCGGCGGCCGTTGCGATACATGGGCACCGCCAACGCGACGGTAGCCGGTCCGAGCCACCATGTCAGCAGATCGCCGCCGCGGTTGTAGTCGGCGTATGGAATGCCCGCAGCCAGCAGAAGCGCGACGATGGGCACGCAGGCTGCCACGATGGGTGAGATCCAGCGCCATCGCCGATGCAACGCCAGAGCCGTGGCATAGCAAAGCACGGTAAAGGCGATGCTGAACGCCGGATGACGCATCGCGTCGAGGACACTCATTCGCCCGCCTCGGCATCTGCGGGCAAACCAGCAACGAGCCAGCGCGCCAGCAGTCCCGTCGTGAGAAGCACGGCGAGAAAGCTGACGACGAGACTGGCTGTGAGGGCCACTGCCTGGCGCGAAAGCACGTGACCCAGATCCATCAAGCCGACGGTGAGCGGCACAAAGAGGAGGACCATATGGCGCAGCAGCAGATCCGCTGCGCGCTGCAGCCAGGCCAGGGGAACCAGCCCTGTGGTGAGCGCAACGTAGAGAAGCAGAAGGCCCAGCACGCCGCCGGGAATGGGCACACCCACGCGATGCAGAAAGCCACCAAAAAGGAAAAAGCCGACGAGCAGTGCGAGACCGCGAGCCAGATCAATCATCTCCTCATTGTGAGGCCTCGCGCGGCAACCTGCCAGAGGCTCGCGAATGCGCTCAATCCGTCGATTGGGTAGCGCGTGTTGCGGCAAACTCTGCGCCGGGCTTATGCTGTCGGCGTAAGCACCGGTCCATGAGCCATTTTTGATGTGGCCTGCGTGCCGGGCGAGGCAGATATGAAGAATCCGGCCATTTCTATCCTGCGTCGTTGCGCGTTTCTCTGGCTCTTATCCTGCGGCCTCATCGGACTACCGCCTGTCGTTGCGCAATCCACCACGAACATGCGAAGCCTGCATACCTACAAGGTCGAAGTTCCGGCGACACAACTCTGGGTGGACACCAGGATTGATCTGCGCGCAGGTGCGAAGGTGCGCTTCACGGCGAGCGGCACGATGGCGTATCCCACCGGCCAGTCACCGATGGACCGCTTCAGCACGGAAGGATCATTTGGCCCTGTCGGACTACCGCGGGGTTTTGCCGATCTGCTGCATCAGTATCCGGTGCGCGATGCCGGGCACGGCGCGCTGATTGCGCGCATCGGCGATGCAATGTATGCGCAGCCATTTGTCGTGGGCGGAAGCCTGGAGTACGACGTACCTGTTGCGGGGCGGCTCTACCTCGGCGTCAATCAGAGCCAAAGCGAGGCGGCGAACGCAACGGGAAGTTTCAAGGTACAGATCGACCTGCTGGCCGAGGGTGCAGCCACTGCTGCGGCAACCACAGTGGGCGGTCCGCCAGACACGCCCATTGCGGGGATCACACCACAGCTTCTGGCCGAGATTCCGCGCCGCGTGACAGACCCTGACGGCAACCCCGGCGACATGGTGAACGTTCTTCTGGTGGGCACGCAGGATGAGGTGCTCCAGGCCTTCACCGCCGCAAACTGGGTGCAGGTAGACAAGTCCGCCGGCTCCTCGGCGCTGAACGCGATTCTGGATTCGCTGGAAAAGAAGGACTACCTGACGATGCCGATG
>JAKAJO010000045.1 GCA_021813745.1 Acidobacteriota bacterium | reverse complement strand
GCCTCGGCCCTGCTCCGACGACGCCTCGTTGTACTCGTACCAATCTCACCCATGCTCCGAGTTCAACACGCGATCAGCTGCGAGAAAAGATGTGCTTGCCCGGACGGATACTGTGATCTGTACACCTGGAGGCGCGCACTGGGGAATGTAGTAGAGTGAGTTGAGCGTGCAAGACAAAGTTAAGCTCGGACACGACTGCGCAACCCAACCTCCGTACAGCACGAGTGCATTGTTCTCTCTGTCGAATCCATTAAGGCTTTGAAGATAGCTCCCATCTCCATTAATGTGTGCTGGGAGCGTCACCTTCTTGCTGCTGTAGCCTTGGATAATATCCGTTTCATAGCGGACAGCACTTTGGACCTTGTCGCTGCTACCGCCGATGAACAGGTTTACTCCAGCCAGCGTGTTTGTCGTCCAGTCCCACGCATTAGGATCGGTCGTTGGCACCTGAAGCAAACCAATGCACTGTCCACTGGGGTTAGTCGGGCTCTCGAGCGGCCATTTCGCCGCGATTTGATAATCATTATATAAACCGTATAGATCCGGGTTATTCGTCGGTGGGGCATCAAACTGACGGTAGGTGCTTTCCGTCTCTGCTACCCCGGTCATTAGGTTCGGGGTGGAAGTTCCATCGTTCAGATATTGAGTATAGGAAGCACTCGATGTATATAGTTGATCAAGCCGACCGGTGATGGCAGAATTCGGAATGCCCGTTTCAGGACCTTCGACATAAAACGTCACGCAGTCGTTGACGGCGGTTCCGTCGGGAGCCGTTGTGCTGGCCGAGACATTTACCTGCCCGCCAATAGATTGATATCCGGAATAGCTGTAACTCGTACCTTGAAACGTCAGAGGTGTGGGGTCCGTTGCGGGGTTTGGGTAACCGCCACTCGACTGGTAGTGCAGTGCGACATTCCAATTGATCGGCTTGCCTGTACTTGTGCCGGCTGAGAATGACAAAGCTCCGGTAGAATTGTAGTTCCCCTGAAGTAACTGAAATAACTGATTGAAGGTCGGGGTTGTGATACCAAGCATACTGGAAGGATTGCGCGTGATTTGAATCTGATTTGTGTATAACAGCGTGTTTCCGTCATAGGTGCTGATAGACCATGAACCAGTTTCGACAAGGCTGAACGGTTGATTGCAACTGTTCAAGCTGGCATATGCGGCTAACAAAAGGTTGTCGTGATAGCCGCAATAAGCAGCGCCGCCTGGACTCACGACAAAGCAATCAGACGCCTTATTATAAGTCGCCGTGACAAATGTATCGGTATTTCCTTCCGGAGTCGTGAATTTCCAGTAGACTGACTCCTGGTCCGCGAGGTTCAGCATATAGATTGCCTGGCCGACCATATAATCTGAGCTATTAACCTGTCCTACTCCAGACCCCTGAAGGGGCAAATAGTAACATGTAGGAGTAAAACAATTCTGACTCAGCTGAAATGTATTTACGGCGCCCGGAGTCACAAAGTCAAAGCCGGAGTAGTATCTGAAAGAACCCTGTGCTTTGGCGCATGGTCCCGGAAGGATCACATATGCGAGAATGCACAAGACAATAGGCAGAGGCACGTTCTTTTTTGGGGGGGTATAAAACGGTGTACATTCGCCATCGGCATCCTCCACAATTCAAGAGTGAGGACAAACGAGAGTAACTTCATTTGCAGACCTGCTGTAGTCACAGTCAGTGTGCCTAGAACGGGTTGCTGGGGAGAAAACGAGACATTTGAATGCTGGCTAAAAGCACTCAATGCGATGTACGGGGATCGCAGACTTAACTGGAAACTTTGCGCAAATTATGGCATGTCGTGCTGAAATGTCAACATCTTTTTTGGGGCCGATCGCTGCGTTGGTGTTGGGAAGCGGGGCGAAAACCGGAAACGACTAACCTTTGGAACAGCCTGAAAGTCCGATACGTCCATACAGGTTCACCGGGACCGGATCGGGTCTGGCCTTGATTTGGCTGTGCAGTTATCCGCTCGAGTCAGCAGCTATGACTGGCTATTGCAGGGCTCCCGCAGCGCACAAGGAATCAGCAGGCAGGAGATGGAATGAGCCATGCCGGTCGCGTACCTTACACTCGAGCTCCGCATCGAACACGCGCAGTCGCTCAAAGATCGCCGCCAGGTGGTGCGGTCCATGAAGGACCAACTGCGGCAGGGCTTCAACATCAGCGTGGCGGAGATGGATGAGGGGGTGACATGGCGGTCGGCGACGTTGGGCATTGCCGCCGTTTCACACTCGCGCGATTATCTGCACGGCCTGATGGAAGAGGTGGAGCGCGCGGCTCGCCGCATGGCCAATGAACTGGGCGCAAAGCTGGCCGATGCCTTCTGGGACTACCTCGAAAGTTGATTTTGCGCCCGGCCGGCGCAGGGACGATGCGGGCTGAACCTCTGTTATCCTAAGGGGTTTACCTAAGGGGATTCGAAAACATGCCGGAGCACAGAGGGCGGAAGCACCATCAGGATCGCGTGGCGGAGACGCTGCGCGAGGAGATTGGCGCGATGATCGAGGGCGAGCTTTCCGACCCTCGGATCGCTTTCTGCTTTGTGAGTGAGGTGGTATTGAATCCAGGTGGCAAGTCGGCGCGGGTCTATGTGGCCGTGGATAGCGCGGTGTCCAACATCGCGCAGGCAGAGGAAGAGACGGTTGCCGGACTGGAGGCAGCCAAGGGATACATTCGGTACGAGTTAAAGGAGCGCATGGGGGTTCGGCATGTGCCGGAACTGACTTTTCTGGCGGATCGCTCCGGGCGGTTCCAGGCGCGCATCGACGAGCTGATGAGCCGCTCGCGCAAGCGGCAGAAGGCTGTGCAGGAGTAGCCGCGCATGGGGGGCAATGGCCGCAACCCATCCCCTGACCGCGCTTTGCGCGCGGGCGGGGATCCGGTGCACGAGATTCTGGAAGCGATTCGGAAGGGGGAGCGGTTCCTGGTCTGTTCCCACTCGCGGCCGGACGGCGATGCGGTGGGCAGCATGCTGGCCATGGGGATGCTGCTGCAGCAGATGGGAAAGCGTGCGGACCTGGTGACAGCCGATCGAATTCCCCTGGTGCATCGCGGGATGCCGCAGGCGGACTCGATTCGCACGGCGATGCGCGTGCACGGACCGTATGATGCCGCCATTCTGTTGGAGTGTGATGGATTCTCCCGCACACGGCTGCTGGGACTTGAAGCCTTCCTGATTGTGAATATCGACCACCACGTGAGCGGCTCGCCATGGGGTCAGGTGAACTGGATTGATCGCGATGCGGCCAGCGTGGGTGAGATGGTGTACCGGCTGGTGCAGGCCGCCGGTGGCACGGTAACGCCGGAGATGGCAACCTGCTTGTACACAACGCTGCTGACGGATACGGGAGGCTTTTGCTACGGCTCTACCAAGTCGTCCACATTCCAGATTGCGCATGAACTCGTTGAGGCGGGCGCCAACCCGATTCGCATTGCGCAGGACGTGTACTTTTCGATGCCGGCACCCAAGCTCATGCTGTTGGGTGCAGCGCTGAGTCGCCTGCAACTGGAGGGCCGGATGGCCTGGCTTTGGTTGAGGCATGAAGATATGGAACGCGTGAATGCGGCTGAGGAAGACTGTGAGGGAATTGTGAACTATGCCCTTTCTGTGGCAGGGGTGGAAGCGGCAGTGTTTTTGCGGGAGTTGCCGGAAGGACGAGTTCGCCTGAGCCTGCGCAGCAAGGGCGAATTGAATGTGGCGGCCATCGCTGAGAAGCTTGAGGGGGGTGGGCATGGCAACGCGGCCGGCTGCACGTTGGACGGTCCGCTGGAGCGTGCTCTCGATGTCATACTCTCCGAACTACGGATCAGCATTGAAGCATTTGATCAGGGGCGGGCCGAGCGCTCCGCCTGAATCTGTTAGCCTTGTCCCTGTCGCACGTTGACCGGGGCCTGATCGGACCGATTGAGCCTTTTGCGCGCCGCATCATGGGGCGATGTTGCCGGGGAGCCATCCGCACCGCCAGCTTGCTGGAGCCGCAAAGTCAAGTTCTGCATCGCATGGAGTCGCTTTGCACGTGGAGACCGCACTGGAACCAACTGCGCCTGAACCACCTCGACCGGTACGAAATCGGTCGCACCGGTGGTCTGTTGGCGCGGAAGTCGCTGTTTTTTTGCTGTGTTCGGCTTTCTTTATTCTTTATGGTCAGATTCCTCTGCTCGGCGGCGACGGGCTGGGGCTGGTAGGCGCCGACGAGCCGCGGTATGCCCAGATTGCCCATGAGATGCTGGTTCGCTTTGACTCAGCGCATACTCTGAAGGGCCGCCTCAGTGCGTGTGTGACGCCGTATCTGCATGGGCGTCCATGGCTGGAGAAGCCCGCGCTCTATTACTGGCGGGCCATGTTCGTGTTTCAGGATTTTGGTGTGCATGACTGGAGCGCCCGGCTGCCATCGGCGAGTTTCGCCTTCATCCTGGTGGCGCTGATCTACCTGCACATGCGGCGATTCCGGCGGGGCGGCCACCTGGACGCGGCCCTGATTACGGTTGCCTGCGCGGGCATTATCGGGTTTGCGCGAGGGGCGTCGACGGACATGCAACTGGCGGCGCCGCTGTCGATTGGCCTGCTGGGCTGGTATGCCTGGTATGAGACCGACTCGAAGTTCTGGCTCTTTGATATTTATTTCTTTACTGGAGTTGCCACGCTGGCCAAAGGCCCTGTGGCGCCGTTTCTTGCGCTGCTCATCATTATGGCCTTCGCGTTTTTGCGGAAGGAGTGGTCCGTTGTGCGGCGGTCCTTCTGGTGGCCGGGGGTGTTGCTCTACTTCGCCATTGTTCTGCCCTGGTTTATTGCGGTACAGCACCAGAATCCGACGTTCTTCCGCGAGTTCTTTCTGGAGCACAACCTCGAGCGATTCGCGACGAATCGCTTTCAGCATGAGCAGCCGATCTGGTACTACCTGGTGGTGGTGCTGTTGGCGGTCATGCCGTGGACAGTGGTGGCGATGCGCGCCCTGGCAGATGGTATTCAGACTTCCGTGGCGGAATGGAGGCTGCGGCACTCCAATCCCGCAAAGCCCAAGCCGAGCCGCCCGGGCGATGCCTTTCCGGAGTTCCTTGTCCTCTGGGCGCTGATCCCCGTGGTTTTCTTCACCTTTTCGCAATCCAAGCTTCCGGGCTACATTCTTCCCTCCATTCCGCCCATTACGATCTTGACCGGCGACTATCTTTTTCGACGTCGCGAGCCGGGCTTGAACCGCTGGGAGCTGCTGGGCCATGCGGTGGTCTGCGGCATCATGACGACCTTTGCCCTGCTGCTTCCATGGTTTGTGGCGCGGGGCGCGCACATGCCCCCACTGCGGATGGTGACGGCAGCCTTGATGGCGGCCGGGGGCGCAGCCCTGCTCATCCTGATTGTGGTGCATGCGTATGGTGTGGCACGGCTGCGGCTGGCCACCACCGGCATTCTGGCCATCATGGTGCTGTTTCTTTATGGCGTGGGGCCATTTTTTGGTATTCCGGGAATTCCCGCCACCAAGCGTGTGATTCAACTGCTGGACCGCTCGTACTCGGCCCGGCCGCTGGCTCTGGATCTGGCGCAGTTTGCGCCTGCAAGCGAAACCGTCGCGGTCTTTCGCGTCCGTCGCGATGTTGAGTATGGCCTGGCCTTCTATCGGAATCAGGAGATTGTGAACTACGAGGATACAGGGGTGCCAGACCAGGAGCACCTTCTCGTGGTCCGTGTTACAGGCCGAGGTGGGATGGACCTTCACACGACAGATGCCTTGCGCGAGTATCTGGCTGGGCGGGAGTACATGCCAATTCTGAGCTGGCCGGAACAGGGTCTGGAGGTATACCGGGTGGGTGCGAAAACCGGTCCGTAAACTCGGACGTTGTCATTCCCCTGCTGGAAGTGCGCCGGACTCGTGTACATTGACCGAAAGACGTGCTGCGCCGGCACCAATCCTCAGAGTCGGGTACATGCGGGAGAGATCCTGGCCGGAAGCAGCGGAGCACAAATTCTGGACCTGACGAGTGATGACCACAGGCGCCTCCATTGAGATTCTTGATCTGCGGCATTTTGCGGCGCCGGTTCTTCGCCCTGTGCTGGATGCGGAAAGCGCAGTGTGGCTGAATCGCCTGCACTGGGATTATCGGAGCTCGTCGCGCCTGTTATTGCAATATCTTGATAGTCACATGCTGCCCGGATACGCCGCAGTGGAGCAGGGACAGATTACAGGCTTCACCTTCTGTGTCTACGAAGAGACCAAGGCGGTAATTGGGGATGTGTTTGCCGTGCCAGGCGGAGACCCGGACGAGCCCAATGCCACGCCGACGGGCGCGGAGTCGGCCCGCTCATTGGAGGAGACGCTACTGCGGCACCTGCTGGAAACGCTGCTGAATTCTCCGCAGGTCGACCGCATCGAGTCCCAGTTGCTGCTGCACCCGGCGGGAACGCACGCTGCGGTGTTTCGGGAGGCCGGTTTCCGGCTGTTTCATCGCCTTTTTATGATGCAGCCGCTGGAAGGCAAGTGGAGTAAGCCACGGGTGACGCTGCCGCCTGGGCTGGAGATGCGCACCTGGCGCGACGAGGACCTGAATCCGGCGGCGCGTCTGATTGCCGAATCCTATCGCGACCATCCGGACAGCCTCATCAATGATCAGTATCGCTCCGCGCATGGATCGCTGCGCTTTCTGCATAACATCGTGCGCTATGCGGGTTGCGGCGTGTTTTCTCCGCTGACCTCACATGTGGTGGTGGAACGCACGAGCCGGGAACTGGCCGCTCTGGTGCTGGGTTCGCGCGTGAGCCCGGAGAGCGGGCACATTACGCAGATCTGTGTCCGGCCGGAGTTTCGCCGCAAAGGGTTGGCGCGGATGCTGCTCAGCACGGCGGCTTCGCAGTTTATGCTCCAGGGCGCCAGCGAGGTCTCGCTGACCGTGACCGCAGCCAACACCGAGGCGATCGAACTCTATCGTTCGGAAGGATATGAAAGTATCCATACTTTTGACGCGGCCGTGTGGCGCCGACCGGGGACTGAATAGACGCGGGTCACGTTATCGTGCGATCAGGAACATAAGCCAGCTGACGACAATCACGGAGCCAACAAAGAGGACAAAGCAATAGGCGCCGTAGCGAAACATCTTTTGCGGCGTGTCGCGCTGCGTGATGCCGAAGACCGTTGAAGCGAAGAGCGCGAAAAGCAGCACGGCGGTGAAGTGGGTGGGGGTAAACATCAGGACTTTCTCCCCGTGCGCAGGTTGTGCGCGTCCACGGCCGAGATGATGTTGAGCAAACCCGCCACGACGATGAAGCGGGTGCCATAGTCCGCGGTGGTTACCTGCACCTGCCCCGCGCCAAGGCCCAGCACGCGGCTGGCGATGTAGAGCAATCCATTGCCGAGGTCGCCGACGAGGCCGAGCATATCGAGGATGTCATGGGCGTCTGAATACACCTTGCCCTGCATCGCGATACCCAGCGCAAACATGCACAGGACCGAAAGCATCAGCAGGGAGCCGCGGCCCCATTTTCGCAGCAGAAAGTGGCCCGCCCCAGGCACCAGCCAGCCCGCAATCAGAGGCAGATAGACGAAGCCTTCGCCCGATCCTGCAGAGGCCATCTTGTTGTTGGTTGCAGCCATTCCTCTTCGACTATACCGTACCGGGGCGGCTCTCGAACGAGTGGCCCGGCAGCGCCGTACCGCTCAGATGCGAACGAGTTCGGTCTGTAGTTTGCCGGTCACCCAGGCTTCACCGGGTGCGGTTAGCATGTTGACTTCGCTGCGCACGCCGAACTCCGGCAGGTAGATACCTGGCTCAACAGAAAAGCAGGTGCAGGGAAGCAGCCTGCGCTCGTCATGCGTCTCCAGATTGTCAAGGTGTGCGCCGGGGCCATGCAGCTCGCGGGCAATATTGTGGCCGGTGCGGTGGGTAAAGAAGTCGCCGAAGCCCGCTTCGCGTATCACCTGGCGGGCCGCATCATCGGCCTCGAATCCACAGATGGCTTGACGGCTGGTGAACGCGCTCTTTACGGCAGCAATCGCTGCGTCGCGAGCATTGCGCACCGTATTAAACACAGTGAGCTCGCGCTCAGTGGGCGCGCGGCCGATGACGCCGGTCCAGGTAATGTCATAGAAGATCGTGTCGGGCCGGTCGAGGCGTCCCCAGATGTCAATGAGAATGAAGTCTCCCTCCCGGATCGGGTCACTGCGCTCTGCGGTGGGCTCGTAGTGCGAGTCGGAGGTATTGGCATTGACACTGACGTTCGGGCCGTTTTCCCACACAAGGCCTGCGCGGTGCATGGCTTCGCGCAGCCATGCAACCATGTCAAACTCGCTCAAGCCGCCAGGGCTTCCATCGGCTGGCCGCAGCCTGCGACCCATTTCTTTCCAGCCCTCTTCAAGAATGGAGTCAATGGCGCGCTGCGCCGCCGCATGACTCACCATCTGATCTTCATTGAGCACCGCCTCGAACTGCGCCACCAGGTCGGCAGAGCTGACAATCTGCTTGCCCAGGCTGCGCAGGAATTCGACTGTTCCGGCATCCACCATCGAGACGTACATGATGGCGTTATTGGGCGAGTACTGCATGGCGATGCGCTGAAAGCCTCCGAGCATAGCTTTCAGTCCTGAAGCGAGCTCCTGCCAGCTCGAATAAACTCCCTTGCTTCCCGGCAGAGAGTCCAGTCGTCCCTGTTCGATGCGGTGGACCATCTTGCGTGGCTCACCGCTGGCCGGCACGAAGTAGTACCAGCGTCGGGTAATGTGCGCCTTTGGATCGAGGCCGAGGATACTTTCGGCGATGGGATCGCGGTGATGATGGTCGTAAAAAAGCCATCCATCCACGCCCGCTTCGCGCAGAGCATTCTGGATTTCTTGCACGTTCATACCCGACATTGTACCCGGATTCCTGCGCATGGGATGTGGCAGGAGCGCACCATCTGAGCAACGGGTTTCAGCAACTGGAATTCGACATGGCCATAGGAGGCACGCGCCTGCACTGCCCTGCTTAGAAGGAGTGATCGATTGACTGGATACCGGCTAGAGTGCTGCCAACGCTTCACTTTGGCCAGGGAAGAGCCCGGCATATTTGGTGATGCCAACCATGGTAAAGACCTTGGTGAAGTGCGGCGAAAGGCCAAAGGCGTAAACCTTCTGACTGGAGTTTGAGGCTTCAATCAGCATCTGAATGATGAGGGCGATTCCGCTCGAGTTGATGTATTCGACTTTACTGAAATCCAGAAGCACGAGCTTATTCGATTCTTTGGGCAGGGCCTGATAAGTTCCAAGAACCGCATCTTTGGAGGTGCTGGCAATATCGCCTTCAAAACGCAGCACGGTCACCAGATGGCCGGCCGGGGAATTAAGCTGGTCTACGCGCGCCTTGGTCTCTGTCTGCACGATTCGATCTCCATCTTCTTCGGATTAATCTGTTTCTTTGTCCAGCCGTATCACGAGTCGGACGTAACTGCTTTTGCCGTTTCCGCCCTTGACCCACTCGGCTTCGTCGACCAGAGCCTGAATCAAAAACATGCCCATCCCGCGAGGATCCTCTTCGCCATGAATCTTGCGGTCAATGTCGGGGCGTGGGGGAATGGTCTTCAAGCCTTTGCCGTCGTCGATCACTTTGACTTCCAGCGCGTCATCCACCGAGGAGAGCACCACGCCAACTGAGAGGCCCTCGTTCATCCGGTTACCATGCTCAATTGCGTTGATGCAGGCTTCAGCGACCGCGGTTTTCAAATCCTCAATGCGCTCTTCTCGAAAGCCCATCAGCTTGGCCACGGCGGCTGCAGTGCTCATCGCAACCTTTTCATAACCAAGGCGCGAAGGCAAGCGCACCTCCACACTGGTGGTCTTTGTGTTTGTCATCCCGCGGTCTCCGTGCTGACTGTCTCGCGGCAAAGCGCCAGTGCGGTCATATCGTCCGATTGGGGACCTCCTCCGCCGAAGTCCATCAGCGTAGCCCACAATGAAAGGAGAATATCATCGGCATTCTGCGTTGGGCACTTGGAAAAAGCGTCCAGAAGTCGCTCTGCCCCAAACTCCTCATCCCCCTGGAAGACCTCCGTCAAGCCATCGGTGTAGAAGAGCAGACGACTCCCCGGTATAAATCCGCACCGCTGGCTGGAGTAGCGCATGCCTGGCAGCATGCCGAGGGGAGTCCCGGTGGATTCAAGTTGGCAGGGGTCTTTGCCCGGTTGGACCAGGAAGCCAGGATTGTGGCCGGCATTGACCGCCTCCACCTCGCCGGTTTCAGGCCAAAGTCTTAGAAAGATGGCAGTTACATAGCGGCGGCGAGCTTCTTCGCCTTCCGCCCAGTGATGCTGATTCATGCGTGTGGCAAGCTCGTCCATCGGCAGGTCCTGTACGGCCATGGCGCGAAATGCCGCGCGGAAATTGGTGGCCATAATGGCTGAGGCGAGACCTTTCCCTGCAACGTCCGCAACGGCCAGCAGCAGGCTCTTGTCCGGCAGTTCCACAATGTCCAGGTAATCGCCGCCGACCTCGTAGCACGTGTCGGAGCGAAAGGCCAGTGAGTAGCCAGGGATTTGGGGCAGAGTCTGCGGCAGCAGGGAGATCTGAATATTGCGCGCGGCATCAAGGTCCTGCTGCACGCGGGCCCAGTGTAGATTGCGCTCGTGGTTGCGGGCATTCTCCAATGCGACTGCGGCTTGCAGAGCGAGACCCTCCAGAAAGTCAGCCTCGTAGAGAGTCAGTTCGCGTCCGTCAGGCGGGGCTACCACGAGCTCCGCCATGCGATTCCCTTCCCGATCCTGCAACATATATAGAGGCAGCGCGGTGGACTCACTCTGCTCATAGCCCTCAGGCATGGAGCCATAGCAGCGGCCCAGACTCGGAAAAGCCGCCCCTGCCATTTCGAGCTCGCGCACCACGATGCGCAGCACCTGGTCCAACACTTCGTCTTCACGAGTGGTGGAGTGGACCTGCCGTGACGCCTCCAGCAGAGCCTGCAGTCGTGCGACCTGCTGCTGCAAGTCGATCGTCTGGTTGCTTCCTGGGAGCTCAATCCCCGTCGCCATGTGGAACTCGACCTCCTGTGGCATCTCACTCTACCACACGAAGAAGTGCAGTTTGGGCGCGATGATGCGGACTTCCATTCCGATCACAGAAGTCAGGCATCCCGGAACGCCCGGAAGGAGTCCAATGAGGACAGCGGGCTGGTGCCGAAGGGAACCTGGGCAGCATTCATGATGCACCCCCGCGACGGGACCCCCGTTGCGAGCCATTCGACCCCGGCTCAGGGGAGTTGCCTGTGGGACTGTTTCGCACAATTTGGGTGGGTATCTTCGCAGCGCCGCTGGCCTTGGCGGCACAGTCTTCTCTGCCGAGTGGAACGATTCTGCCGGTCAGCCTGGATCACAGCCTGAACGCGGGCAAGGTACATGCCGGCCAGACCATTCGAGGAACCATCATGCAATCCATCCCTGGAACCGCGGTGCATCGCGGGGCAAAGGTGGTGGGCCAGATCGTTGCCGTTACGGCGAATCGAGATGGAAAGTCTGCGGTTTCTCTGCGCTTTGACAAGATTGAGACGCACGGCCGGACGTTTCCGGTAACCACCAGCCTCCGTGCGCTGGCGTCGTATCTGGACGTGGAGGAGGCTCAGATGCCGGAAGAGATTGCAACGCGTGGCATTGAGCCGGACACGGCGACAACCCAGCAGATCGGCGGAGAGACGGTTTACCGCGGCGGAGGTCCGGTTGCCTCCGGTGAAACGGTCGTGGGCAAGCCTGTTCCCTACGGCGTGCTGGTGACGCCGCGCTCTCATCCCGGTTCACCCTGCCGCGCCAACATCGCCGGAAACAAGGCGCCCCAGGCGCTCTGGCTATTCTCGTCTGATGCGTGCGGCGTCTACGGCTATCCGGAGTTGCAAGTGGCGGATGCGGGACGAAGCAACCGGACCGGCGAGTTCATGCTGGTGACAACGAAGGGGAGATTGCTGCTTCGAAGCGGAAGCGGAATCCTGCTACGCGTCCAGGGATCGTAGATTCCAGAAAACGGCGATACGCAGCTTTCGCTTCGAAGCGAGCGATCTCAAAACGTCTGGATTTGATTGACCTTGCCATTCACGAAGTGGAGAACCCAGCGATGGCCGTCTTTCAGGTAATACCAGGTCTCATGAAATGAGCTGTCGGCACTATCTTCGATCTTTTTTTGTTCGGGGGTGCCAAAGCTCAGCAGGACCATTTCGTAGGACATGCCTTTGATGATGGTGTGGCTTTGAATGGCCGCCTTGTCATCGGCCGGCATCTGCTGTGCATCCAGCGCGCCTTGAAGCTCACTTACGTCCAGGACACGCGACATGAATTTCAAAAACATCGCAGGCTGAAGGTCCAGGTCCGTCACCGGTGCCTGGTAGCGGAAGTTGATGCGGGAACCGCCCGCACGCTTAAAGCCTGCCCCGACTTTGTTGGCGTGGTTGCTTCCGCGGCGCCCTTCGCCTCCGCCGCCCAGGTGAATCTCCACCTTGTCACTGTCGACCTTCACATTCGTAATGACGACGTCCTCGCCCTTTTCAACGCCCACTCCTTTGGCCTTCAACCATTTTGTAAGACCCTGAAGATCGATCCCCCGGTCATCGGAGCGTTTGCCCTTGGGTGGAACGTAGTAAATGTCGATCCCCTCTTTGTACGCTGGCATGTCCAATAGGGGCTTGACTTCTTTTCCAAGCAGGTCCTTGCTGAGCGCATCTTCAGCGGCCTTTGAGGCCTCTGCTTGCGTTGGGACGGAAAAGGCAACCAGAAACAACGAGCTGAAAGCGAAGGCAACAACTTTTCGCGAGAGCATCATGTGATTTTTCACCCCATCAAGATGGATTGTGCGGGACTTTAAGGCCCACCCCGGGTGCCCATCGGCCCAAGGTTGTTGGATCTCTGCACGAGCCCATCGTCCATCGCGGAAAGTAACGGTTCCCGGCCTAGCCCCCGAAGACAGAAACCTCTCAAGGGCATGCGGGGATGCAACGAACAGTCCCCGACACGGCGACGATCCACGAAGGCGACGACTCGCAGGAAAATGGCCCGACAGCACTCTGCCTTCCCCGAACGCTTAACGTTCAAGTCAGTTGCCGCGCGCCTTCACGGCCTGAAAGTCGTCTGATCGCACAGGAGGCCGCGCGTTAGGGGGATTTTGCAATTCGACTTGTCGTTGCAGGGACGGTAGTAGCGCGAATTATGATGCTATGCAAGCGCCCAAGTCAAACAGTTTCTTCATGTAACGAGAGATGCCCCACTGAATTTGACACAGCTCTTCGCATTTGCGAGACTCAAAGATACTGCCAGACTGGCTCCAAGCCGGTTCTGTGTCCCGTGCCGAAGTGGCGGAATTGGCAGACGCGCATGGTTCAGGTCCATGTACTCGCAAGGGTGTGGGGGTTCGAGTCCCTTCTTCGGCACCAGTCCTTTAGAATCAATCACTTACATAACCTATTCCGAATTGTTGCTACTTCTGAGTTTTCACTGCAAGTCGCTGATAGCGGCTGAAATCCACTGGAAGTACTTCACTGCAAGTCGCTTAGATCCCATCTAATGAAGGCGGCAGCAAGGGCCTGCCCAATCATTCGGTTGTCCTCGATCTGCGCACCAGAATTGAAAGCAAGTGGACGTATCAAAAGGTTGCAGAAGACCTGTCGCAGCTCGCCTGTGGCGAGTACAACCTGAGCTTGTCTCTCAATAAGCGCGAGCACCTGAAGCCTGCCGGGACTGTGACCCAAAAACCAAGCCAGCGCCAGGTGGAGAGACTTCGGTGCTCCGTAATTCTCTGAAGCAGGAGAGGGGAGCCTGGACTCCGAGCACGCTCGTTGCGTGTAGAATTGCCGCGTACTCCAGGCTGCATAGAAAAGCGTTTTTCTAAGCGCGAACTGTGGCCTGGCGGGGAGGGCGATACGAGTGTCGTGTGCGATGAGTGAGCGGGGCTGTGTCACCAGTGAATTCCGGATCGAACGCGCTTGGTTTCGAAAGTCGCTGCTGCGCGGGCTGGGCGTGGCGGCTCTAGCCATTTTGTCGCTGGGCAGCGCGGCGAACGCCCAGGATGGTTCTTTGGTGCTGGAGCGCGAAGGGCGAACGATTTCGCTGGAGCCTTATGCTCCGAACATCGTCCGAGTGACCATCAGCAGAGACAAAGCAGCGGCCACCAGCGCTCCGGGATACGGATTCATCGCCAGGCCATCCGCGGAAGGATGGACACACGAACGCGACACCAACGGCGCCGATGTATTCCGCTCTCCGCGGATGGTTGTGCGCGTTTCGCCTGCGGATTCTCCGATGCCGCAACCGATGCCACTGGATGAACTGAACCGCCAGCTCCGCGAACAATATTTTGGCGGAGGGAACGGTCATCGTCCGCATCATGATGCACTGGTGGTGACGACTGCGGATGGCAAAATGCTGCTGCGCATGCGCAACTGGATGATGATGCCGGAAAGCGCAGAAGTAGCCAAAGCCGACACCGGCGCCAAAGGCTACCGCGTGATGGCTGTATTCGACTCGCCGGCCGACGAGCACTACTACGGATTGGGGCAGCAACAGAAGGGTTGGATGGACCTGCGCGACCACCAGATTCGTTGCTGGCATGATTACTCGGCCATCGGCGGCGAGGACGTATGCGTGCCCTTCATGGTTTCCAGCCGCGGCTACGGCCTGGTGTGGGATAACCCGTCAAAGACCACGGTGAATCTGGGATTCAATGGACAAAACGTGTGGTCGTCGGAGGTCGGAGACCGCGTGTCGTATTTCGTGATCGCGGGCCAAACCAGCGACGAGGTCTATGAAGGCTACCGGCTCCTGACCGGCGTGACACATCTGCTGCCCCGCGCTGTCTACGGATACATCCAGAGCAAGGCGATCTATCCAACGCAGGAACAGATTCTGGACGTTGCGAAAGAGTACCGCGAGAAGAAGCTGCCGCTTGATGTGATCGTGGTTGACTTCCTGAATATGACCAGGCAAGGCGAGCTCGACCTGGATCCCGCGCGCTGGCCGGATCCGGCGGCGATGAATCGTGAACTGCACGCGATGGATGTACGGACGCTGCTAAGCGTGTGGCCGCACTTTGCCCCAGGGACGCAGTTCTACGACATGCTGCTCAAGAAAGGCTGGCTGATCCATGCGCCGGACGGAAAGCCAGACTTTGGAGGGTTCAAGCCCAATATGATTGGGCCGAATATCGATACCACCAATCCCGAAGCAGCGAAGTGGTGGTGGAACCAGATTCGCGACCGGTATGTGAAGCCGTACGGGTTCGATTACATCTGGCTGGATGAGACCGAGCCGGACATCGATCCGGCAAATGACCTGTTTTCGATTGGTTCGGGCACGCGCTTCTACAACGTCTATCCCCTGTTTCACACGGCTTCGGTGTACGAGGGATTCCGCCGGGACTTTGGCGACAGTCGCAGAGTGATGATCCTGGCGCGGGCAGCGTATCTGGGAGCGCAGCGCAACGGGACCGTGTTCTGGTCGAGCGATATTGTTTCCACCTGGGACATGCTGAAGCGCTCGATTCCGGCGGGGCTGAACTTTGCAGCTACCGGGCTTCCGTACTGGGACACGGATATCGCTGGGTTCTTTTCGCCGGCCACCGGGGCAGATTACCACCCGGCCCACAAGCCGCTCATCGATGGATCGGATGTGCGCGCCAATATTGGCGACTACGCGGATTACCCCGAGCTGTTTGTGCGTTGGTTTGAATGGGGTGCTTTCCAGCCCGTCATGCGCGCACACGGCGAGAGAATGCACAACGAGGTCTGGGCGTACGGCAAGCAGGCCGAGCCCATCCTGGCCAAATACCTGAAACTGCGCTACCAGCTTCTGCCCTACACTTACTCAGTCGCATATCGGAGCTACCAGACGGGCGCACCCTACATGCGGGCGTTGTTCATGGACTTCCCTGGTGATCCGAACGCTGCCGATCTTCCCGATGAGTACATGTATGGGCCGGCATTCCTGGTGGCGCCGGTCACCAAGCAGGGAGCGACCAGCCGGAAGGTCTATCTGCCGGCTGGCTGCGATTGGTACAACTACTGGACCAACGAGCGGATCAAAGGTGGCCAGACCATTACCGCCGACGCGCCCATCGATACATTGCCGCTTTTTGTGCGGGCCGGTTCTGTTGTCCCACTTGGGGCGGAAGTGGAGAGCGCGCAACAGCCGCAGGCAATTGCGCAGTTACGCGTCTATCCCGGCGCGGATGCGGACTTCACACTCTTTTCAGACGATGGGACAACCTATGCCTATGAGAAGGGCGCCGGTTCCATCACTAGGCTGCATTGGGATGAGGCAACACAACAATTGACTCACAAAGGCGCCGCTGCCTGGAACCAACCGGACAAGAGTGTGATTCACATCGTTCATCCTTGAAGAAAGCTGAAGATGAATGGCGCGTTCATATTTTGTGCCCGCGTCGGTGAAGCCAGAGTCCTGCAACACAAGCGACGGAGCCTCCATATCCTGTTCAGCTTTTTCAGCGGCGGCAGCGTTGCAAACGTTTTTCGCGGCCTGTGAAGATTTCCGTCCGACAGGTCGCGAGACTGTAGGAGGAGAGGGTATGAAGCGAAGGGATTTCTGCAAGTCGATTGCATTCACTGCTGCAGCATCAGCCATTCCATTGTTCGGGCAGTTGGAGCAGGATGCCCTGCCCGATCTTCCGGCCGGGTTCAATCACTACTCGCAAAGCTATGCCGAGTTCTGCGATTTGCCACCGGAGAAGAGGGTCTTTTACAAGGTAAGCGGCAACAGGATCGTCGAAACAAAGCTGGACGAGGCGAACTGGCAGCAATCCCCTTGGAATTACAACCCAACTGCAAAAGCGGTCGCGGGTGGACTTTGGGACGACGTTCCCCTCGCTTCACCCATCCCTAATCTCGCCGGAGTTGGCCCGTACCAGCCAACTTGGGACTCGCTGTCAGAGTATGAGGCGCCCGAGTGGTACCGGGACGCGAAGTTTGGAATCTGGGCGCACTGGAGTCCTCAGTGTGTGGCGGAAGACGGCGATTGGTACGCTCGCAATCTTTACGTGGAAGGTCAACGGCAGTACCAGTATCAACAGGATCATTATGGTCCGCCATCGCGCTTCGGCTACAAGGACCTCTGCGCACAGTGGACGCTGCTGAACTGGGAACCCGACTCGCTCATCGAGCGGTACAAGAATGCAGGCGCGCGGTTTTTTGTCGCGCTTGCCAATCATCACGACAACTTTGACGCGTGGGATTCCAAGCACCAGCCATGGAATTCCGCCGCGATCGGCCCGCATCGCGATGTCGTTGGCGCATGGGCAGCCGCAGCGCGCAAGCAGGGGCTGCGCTTTGGTGTGACAGTCCACCAGGCACGCAACTGGTGGTGGTTCCAGCCTTCCCACGACGCCGATAAATCAGGACCGCTGGCCGGCGTTCCCTATGATGGCGTACTGACCGCCGCAAACGGCAAGGGGCAGTGGTGGCAGGGCCTCAATCCCCAGCGGCTCTACTGCGTGAAACATCCGGGCGACGCACTCCCCGACGTCTCTTACGTGAAGAACTTCTACGATCGCACCCGCGATCTGATTGACCAGCACGATCCTGACCTTCTCTACTTCGACGACTCGTTGCTGCCTCTAGGCTGGGGCGGAATGAATATAGGCGCCTACTTCTACAACCACAATCTCTTGACCCACGGTGGCAAGTTGGAAGCGGTGCTCAACGTCAAGGACGTCCCCGATCGACTTGCGAAGGCCGTAGTCGCGGATTATGAAGCCGGCCTGACCAGCGGAATCATGCCTTATGTATGGCAGTCGGAAACCTGCATTGGCACGTGGCATTATCTGCGCGCTCTATATGAAAAGGATGGAGAATATGGCGGATACATGCCGCCGCGCGACGTCATTCATTGGCTCGTTGATACGGTGAGCAAGAACGGCACGTTCGTGCTGAATGTGCCGGGCAAGCCCGACGGCACTATCGACAGTAAGGAGATCGCAGTGCTCGACCAGGTTACCGCCTGGATGAAGATCAACGGCGAAGCCATTTATTCCACCCGCCCCTGGAAGGTCTACGGCGAGGGTCCCGGGAAGATCGAAGCTGGTGCCTACCGGGCCAGGCAAAGCCTCAAGAATCTCGGCGCCTCCGACATCCGCTTTACGCGCAGCAAAGACAGCAAGGTTGTTTACGCAATCTTTCTTGGATGGCCCGAAGGCGAGGCCCTCATCAAGTCTCTCGGTACGGCAAGCGCGCCAGAAGTGGGCAAGATCCTGCACGTCGAGATTCTGGGTGCTGCGGGCAAGCTGAAATGGAAGCAGACACCCGAGGCCTTGAGAGTTGAATTGCCCAGCCAGCCCAATCCGGCCGGAGCCTATGGCGCGGCGCTCAAGGTCTCGCTGGCGTAGAACGGATTTTCGCTCAGTTCGGGCCGGCCCAGGGAAGCCAGCCCGAACTGAACCGCCTCGGCCGCCTTACTCCGGCAGGTCGATTTGCCCTTTGATTTCGAAGTTGCCGCTGACACCTGGAGCCCCAGTCCCGGGCTGCCCTCCGCCGATGGTGATGGTGTATTTGCCACCGGCGATGATCGGGACACCAAGGTCGGTGACCATGCCCAAATCGCGGTTTTTCAAATCGAAGTGAACCGTCTGGCTGGCCCCGGGGGCGAGGTGCACGCGCTCAAATCCGCGAAGAGCCTTGATCGGCGCACCTTTAACTTTGGGAAACTCGAGGTAGAGCTGCACGACTTCGTCTCCGGCTACTGCGCCCGAATTCGTCACGGTGACGGCTGCATTGACCGGATCGCCTGCGTTGACCGCCTCGGTGGGTACCTCAAGTTTGCTGTAAGTGAACTTGGTATAGCTGAGACCATAGCCGAACGGATAAAGTGGCTCGCCCTGGAAGTACCGGTAGGTGCGATTGTTCATCGAGTAGTCTTCGAAGTTGGGGAGCTGATTGACGTCCTTGTAGAACGTCACCGGCAGTCGGCCGGAGGGGTTGTTCTTGCCGCTCAATGTATCGGCGATGGCATTGCCGCCTTCTTCGCCGGAGTACCAGGCTTCAAGGATGGCGTTGGCGTGATCCTTTTCCCAGTTGACGGCAAGGGCGCTACCGTTCATGAGGACTACCACGAGAGGCTTGCCAGCCTTGGCGACTTCCTCCACGAGCTCTTCTTCGGGATCGGGGAGGTTGATGCTGGTGCGGTCACCGCCCAGGAAGCCCGGAATGTTGACCGGCATCTCCTCGCCCTCAAGGTCGCTTGTGATGCCCACAACCGCAATGACAACGTCAGCTTTGCGCGCGGCTTCCAGCGCGGCGGGCGATGGGCCATCTTGCGCCTTAGCCCACACCAGGCGGGCCATCGGCTTTGTGCCCGGCCTCCAGCCGTACGTCACATTGATCGTAACCTTGACGCCTTTCTCCAGGTGCACGCGTCCCAGGCGCGGCGAACCGCGGAATTGCTGGGCCACTTGCTTGCCATCGACGATGACGCGCCCGAATCCGTCGCATTCGATGCCAATGAGATAGTCGCCGGTGTCGGGCGGATTGAGGGAGCCCGCCCACTGAACGACGACTGAATTCTTGCTTTTGACCTCGGCAGGCAGGTTGTCTTCCGTAAGATTGACGCTGGATTCCACGCGCTCGGTAATGGGCGTGGGCTTCGTCATGCTGCGCATTCCTCCCGGAGCTTGTCCATACCTGGCCTCGAGGCCGGGCTTGCCGTTCGGAGTTGTGAACAGTCCAGAAGGAATGGGTTCGCCTTCAGAATTCAAGAACTGGGTGCCGGCGACGTAGGTAATGTTGGCATGGGGAAATGCGTTCTTGAGACCCTCCATGAAGCTGACCGTGTGTGTGGGCGTGCCGTTATAGTTGCCCAGCAAAACTCTGGTCTGGTTTGCGAGTGGCCCTACAACTGCGATGTTCTTGACGCCGGACTTGAGTGGAAGAACCCCGTCGTTCTTGAGCAGAACCATCGATTCGTCGGCGATTTTGCGGGCGAGGGCGCGATGCTCGGAGCTGTTTAACTGGCTCTCGTCGATCTTCGTGTACGGGTCCATATCAGGCGGATCGAACATGCCCAACTTGATGCGCGCAGTGAACAGGCGGACCAGGGCCTGGTCGAGGACGGATTCCGGCAGGTAGCCTTGCTGCACGGCTTCGATGTAGCCCTTGTAATCGTGATTGTCCTTCACCTTCTCGCCGCCATCGATACATTCGTTATCCATTCCGCGCTCAACCGCGATGGCATCTCCCTGCGCCAGGGTTGGGCGGTAGTGGTGGTCGCGATAGATATTGACAACAGCTTCGCAGTCGGAGACTACATAGCCGCCGAAGCCCCATTTGTTGCGGAGCTGATCGACGAGCGTGAACTCGTTGGCACATGCTGGCTCACCATTGATGGCGTTATAGGCACACATGATGGATCCCGCGTGCCCCTCAGTGATCGCCGCACGAAAGGCGGGAAGGTAGGTGTCCAGCTCGTCATGCTTGCTCACATCCACATCCGCGAAATGGCGTGTGGGCTCCGGTCCGCTGTGCACCACGAAGTGCTTCGGTGTTGAGATCACGCGATAGTAGCGCGGATCGTCACCCTGCATCCCGGTGACGAAGGCCACCGCCATGCGCCCGGTGAGGAACGGGTCTTCGCCATAGGTCTCCTGGCCACGGCCCCAGCGCGGGTCGCGAAAGATGTTGATGTTGGGCGCCCAGAAGTCGAGGCCTTGAAGGAATCCACTGTAGCCTCCATTGGCCTTCCTGTCCTGCGCATTCTTGATCCGGCCCTCAATCGCGATGTCGGTGGCCATCTGGTGGATAACGGGCACGTCGAAGGTGGCGCCCAGGCCGATCGGCTCAGGGAACTCGGTAGTTCCGTCGGCGAGGACTCCGTGAAGCGCCTCGCTCCACCAGTCGTAGGAGGGAATACCGAGGCGCGGAATGGCGCGCGACTGATTCACCATCTGGCTGGCTTTCTCTTCCAGTGTTAAGCGGTGCACAAGATCCTCCGCGCGCTGCACCGGAGAAAGCTGGGGATTGCGAAAGGGCATGTTTGCCGTGTCGGGCGGCGCGGTCTCTTGTGCAGGGGCGATGGCAGCCAATCCGGCCGCGAAGGCAAGGGCAACCGCCCAGGTGGAAATTCGTGATCCCGTCATCAAAGTCTCCTCGGAAGCAGACTGTCGACATGCGGCATTCGGAGCCGATGAATGTGGCGCGCGCTTCCGCAGGCAGACTACTGTTGCAGTCAGAATGTGTCAAATGCATCTTGATTCTGAAAATCGGTTTTCTTGACACCTTTCGACATACCCTATCGGCTTCGCCGCTGGCTGAAGCATCACCGCAACCCATCGCTTTGGGGCAGCCACTCTGAATTGCAAACGACACAGCCCTGAACCTGGCCCGAGCGGCCCGATAGAGACTTCCGTTGGTCCAGTGATGCGATCGTGGTCTGCTTTCGTCTGCGCAGTGCATTTGTGCGGAATCGCTTTCACGCAAGGCTTGCGCGCACTGAGCAGGTTCGATGAATGTCCCTTGTCCGCAGAACGGCCCAATCTGACAAGTGCGTCTGGTTGGTCGTCTTCGATAAAAGGCCGTAGAGTTCAACGAGCCATTTTGGGTGAGTCACAATCTCATCGATATCGGGACTCCCAGCAACTCCGAGAGGTTTCAGCTGCTGATTCCAGCATCAGGGGTTCGATGCCCGGGATTGCAAGCTCCGCGATACTGTGGGCTTCCATTACTGCAAGCGGCGCGCAGAGAAATGAAGACCGATTTCGGATCATCGCATCGAATTGACTCCATGATGATTAAGCGATCATGTATCCACCTCGTCGCGTACTGACCCTCGCGGCGATTGCCCGGTTGCGTTGATCCGTTTAGCGAACGATCATCCGGAATTTGTTACTACGTTTGGGATGAATGGACGTAGGCAGCGATGGGATGCCGCTGGCGTCGTCTGAGTTGAGAAGCAGATGTAACTCTAAGCTCTTCAAGGGGACTGCTGCTAAGCGGTTTGATTGCAGAAGGTCCCAAAATTCCGCAGTTCGAGTCCCTTCTTCGGTATCAAGAATCAATGCGGCTGATTCGCATCCCGCCCGGCAGGTTTCTTCCCGACACCAAATACTGATTCTCGATTTACGAAACCCGTAGTGCGAGGATCGGCGCTCTTTTCCCCAAGGGGATGAGCGACGCCGCGCTTCGACCAGACTGGCCATCGAAATGAAGGGATAGCTGCAAGGGCCGCTCCTTTTTGTCGTGTATAAGCCTTATTATAAACGACTTAATGGGTGTACGGAAAGAGCGCCGGTCATTGCTGGAAATCGCTTACCGGCATCGATTCAGCATCAAGGCACGGCTGGAGAAATCGATGGAATCACCTTAGATGCTGGGCGCCCAAGAAAGGTTTACATAGGAAATATCGATTTGCCAGGGCATTCACGATCGTGTCGTGGGGATCAAAGTAATTTTTTAATCGAAACTTGACAAAGGAAGGTCTCTTGCATGACATTGGATGGGCTTGGGGAAACGCTTTCTTTACGATCCCTAAGTTTTAACTTCTCCAGGAACGCTGAACCTGCTCGAAAGATGAGCCTGCGGCACGCGAAAGACACAATCGAGTATGACGAAAAGACCCTAGGCCGGAACGGCTCGGCGTGAGCTCTATGCAAGTGGCAGATCTTCTCCTCAGTGGGTGGCAGTTTGTGGTGTAAAGTCTGCCAGTCCAATCCTGCACGTTCGTGCCAATGAACTGACGGCACGAGTTCGTAATTTGGGAAAGTCAGCTTCCAGCAAGTCGCAAAAGAAGGAGAAAAGCGGCTGAAAGCCCACACAAATTTTCAAGTAACCGTTTGCTCAGGAGGCAAACTATGCACTATCTGAAGGATTACGTTCCCCGTGTGTATGCACGGGGCATGAATGGGCTGCGAGTCCTCTCGGTGATCATGCTCCTCGGATTCCTGATCGGGTCCGCGCCGAAGGTCCTGGGCCAGGAAAACGCAACGATCAACGGCACCGTGACAGATATGACCGGCGCCCTTGTGCCGAACGCAAAGATCACGCTCACGAATACTGCAACCGGACAATCGCGAGAGTCGACTGCCAACTCGGCAGGCGCATTTCGCTTTCCCAACCTGGGCGTTGCCACCTATACGTTGACCGCAACGGCGCCTGGCTTTCAGAAGTACACCAAGACCGGCATTGTGGTGAACGTTGCCGCAACCCTGGAAGAGAACATTTCACTCACGGTGGGCAGCCAGGCTCAAACGGTGACTGTGGCCGCGGACGCACTTCAGGTACAGACCGAAACCAGCGAAGTGAGCACGTTAATCAGCGGCCGGCAAGTCGAGCAACTCTCAACCAACGGCCGAAACATTACCTCCCTTGCAGCACTCGGTATGGGCGTAGCCAACACATTGCCGGCCTTCGGCGGCGTGAATGCGTTGACTTCTTCGAATGCCATCAGCTTTAACGGAACCCGGCAGTCCCACAACATTTATCTGTTGGATGGCGCAGAGCAGAATGACCGCGGTTGCGGTGGCTGCTTCATGAACCTTCCTTCTCAGGATGCAATCGCCGAATTCCAAACGCTGGACAGCAACTACAGCCCAGACTACGGCATTGGATCAGGCGGAACCATCGTGATGGTGCTGAAGTCGGGCACGCAGCATTACCACGGTGAACTTTACGAGTTCAACCGGAACACCGCGTACGATGCGGCTGACTACTTCAGTAAGACGGTTCCGGAATTCAAACTGAATGAGCCCGGCGGCAACATTGGCGGACCTCTCTGGATTCCGCACGTGTACAACGAGTCGAAAAACCGGACCTTCTTCTTTTGGAATGAAGAATGGCGCAAGCTGATCCAGGGCACAACGCCCTCCATCACCAACACCATTCTGGCAAACAACTTCCCGACTGCCGGCCAGCCCCTGGCGTATACGGTTCCCGCTGGCGGCGCAACGCCCGTTGTACCGGTCACAACAGACCCCGCCAAGTTGGCTCTGTATCAAGCAGACGGGTTGACTCCGGGCCAGCCGTTCCCAGGCAATGTCATCCCCGCAAATCTCATGGATCCTAACGCGATCCTGGAAGTCAACGCGGGTACATTCCCAAAGCCCAACTACAACAACGGGACGCAGTTCATCGCTTCCATACCGCAGCCGACAGATGTGCGTGAGGACATTGTCCGCATCGATCACACGATCAACAGCAAGTATCAGCTGATGGGGCATTATCTCCATGACACGCTGGACCAGAAGTACTTTCCGCCGCTCTGGGGCGACAGCAGCTATCCAACTGTCGGCACAGAGATGACCAACCCGTCGTACACGGCGGTCATCAAGCTGACGCAGACTTACTCGCCCAATCTGCTGAACGAAACCGCGCTTCTTTATAGCGGCAACAAGATCACGCTCACTCCGGTCAATGGAGTCGGCGCATCTTTCTATCAGCCAAACGGGTGGACAGCCAAGACGTTCTTCCCGCTCAGCGATCAGGCCATCAACGATATGCCTGAGGTTGACCTGGTGGGCACACCGCTGAATGTGAACTGGAGTGAAAGTTACTATCCATGGCACAACGGCTACGAGGGATTTGAATACAGAGACGATCTCTCCTGGACAAAAGGGCGCCACCAGTTCAAATTCGGCTTCAGTCTCCTGCACGACTACAAGAACCAGCAGTTGCAGGCGAACACCCAAGGAACTGCCGTTTTCAACTCGAGCAACTTTTCGGGTGATTCCTACGTGAACTTCCTGCTGGGAGACGCATCGAGCTTTACCCAGCTCCAGCACCTCTACAACAAGCACTGGGTGAACAATAACTACGGGCTCTACGTGAACGACAACTGGCATGCCACGCCACAGCTGACTCTGAACATTGGTCTCCGCTATGACGGCCTGCCGCATGCCTTCGAGCGCTACAACGCCTTTGCAAACTTTGTCCCTGCGGACTACTTGTATTCGCTGGGCAATCCAGTGGCGGCAGACGGAACGGTTACTCCGGGGCAGCTGACCACTTACAACAACCAGCAGTTCTACCTGAACGGCATGCAGATCGCCGGTGCTAATGGTTTTCCGCGCGGCAACGTGAAGAACTACTATTACACCTTCGAGCCGCGGCTCGGCTTCGCATATAACTTCGATGGAACAGGCAAGACGGTTCTTCGTGGCGGCTTTGGTATGTTCTATGAGCGCGTTCAGGGCAACGATGTTTACAACGCTGCCTTGAACCCGCCATTTGCATTCCAGCCCTCGGCAACCAACGTCTACTTCTCCAACCCCAATACCAGCGTATTGACAGGACAGACAACTTCGCAGACGTTCCCCTCAACGCTGACGAACCTGCAGTACAACTACCGTCCGCCGGGCACGGCTGAGTTCAGCCTTGGCATTCAGCATGAGCTGGCGCCGTCCATTGTTTCGGTCGTTCAATATGTTGGCTCGATTGGCTGGGATCAGAACGACACCCGCCAGATCAATACCCTGCCCCTGGCAGATTCCAATAACCCAACGAACCCCTATGACCTGAGGCAGGGAGTGGCGAACGGATCGCTGAATGCGAACCTGTATCGGATCTTCCCCGGCTACAGCAGCATCAACCAGGAAGAGAACGAGACAAACTTCGACTACCATTCTCTGCAGGCGGGTATCCGCGTGGAAAACCGGCATGGCTTGACCACGCAGGTTGCCTACACATGGTCCCACAACATCGACGAGGTATCGAACGATTTGAACGGCCTTTCCAACCCGTTCAATCCGAAGTACGATCGCGGCTCGGATACGACGTTCGATATGCGCCACAACCTGAACGTCAGCTACGTCTATGCGCTTCCATTCTTTGCCAAGAGCACGAATGGACTTGCACACAATCTGGCCGGTGGTTGGTCGATCTCCGGCATCACCCAGGCACACACCGGCATACCGCAGTACATCCACTACAGCGGTGCGGATGTGGTCGGTCTGGGATGCTGCACGACCAATCGTCCCAACCTGGTGTCCAAGGTGAAGTACCCGAAGAAGTTCGGCTCGTGGTTCAGCACCAATTCCTTTGCCGATCCAATCTCACCCTGGAACGGCGGTCCAAACCAGGGCTTCGGCAATGCTGGCAAGGACTCTGTGGTTGGCCCTGGGTTGTTCAACTGGAACCTCTCGCTCTTTAAGACGTTCCAACTCACATCGCACGAAGGACCGCGCATTGAATTGCGCTTTGAGAGCTTCAACACGTTCAATCACGTGATTCCTCAAGGCCTCGACACCAACAGTCACGACCCGAACTTTGGCACGGTGACCAATGATTTCTCACCGCGCCTGATTGAATTAGGCGGCAAGTTCGAGTTCTAACCGAAACAAAACTACTGGCGCGGCCGATTTCAATCAGCCGCGCCATTTCTTTTGGAAGGCGCATGAAGCAGGTGAGCAGTTGCATGCGAAGTGGAGAGTGGTTGAGACTGAGGACGAGGTTGTGTGTGTGAAGCCAGTCTGGATGTGGACCATTCTGCTTGCGATTTTTGCGGGAGTTGTTCCTGCCACCGCTGATTCTCAAGCAGAGCCGAGTGCCGACCAGAAACGTCAACAGGCGCTCGCACTGGAGCGTCAGGGGCAGGTCCAGGAAGCAGTCACCGCGTGGCAGGCCTTCGTCGAGCTGGCCCCATCCAGCCCCGAAGGATACGCCCATCTCGGATTGCTGGAAGCCCATCAGGAGCGATACAAAGAGGCCATTCCGCTCTATCGAAAGGCTCTGGCTTTGAGTCCCGGTATGCCCGGACTTCGGATGGATCTGGGCCTGGCGCTTTTCAAGTCAGGGGATTTGCGGGAGGCGTCGGTCGAGTTCCATCGACTCTTGAAGAGCGAGCCGGCGTCGTCTCCTGAGGCGCTTCGGCTGGAGACCTTGATCGGGCTCGCCGATTACGGTGACGGACAGTACGCCGCAGCCATCCCTTATCTGAAGGATGCCACGGTGCGCGACCCCTCCAATCTGCCCTTTCGTTTGTTGCTGGCGCATAGCTGTCTCTGGAGCAAGCAGTACGATTGCGTGCTCGGCGTGTATCACGAGATCCTCACGCTGAATGCGGACTCGGCAGAGGCGGACATGCTCGCCGGCGAGGCCTACGATGAAATGAAGAATGATCTTGCCGCGATGCAACAGTTTCGTGCGGCGGTGCATGCAGATCCAAAACTGCCCAACGTCCATTTTGGTCTTGGCTACCTGCTATGGCGTCACATGGAATATGGCGAAGCGGCGGATGAGTTCAAGGCAGAGCTGGCCAACAATCCGGATCATGCCCAGGCGCTTACCTATCTTGCGGACTCGGAGATACGGCTGGGGCATCCCGAGTCGGCCGAGCCGCTGCTGACGCGCGCTATTGCGAGTAATCCGGGCATCGCTCTTGCACATCTTGATCTGGGAGACCTGTATACCAAAGAGGACCAGAAAGAGAAAGCCCTTCATGAATTGCAGGAGGCTGAAAGGCTTGACCCCAACGATGTGGATGTACATTGGCGCCTGGCCCGTTTCTACCAGACTGAGGGGAAGAAGGAAGAAGCGAAAGCTGAGTTCGAGAAGACCAGGGAGATGAAGCGAGCTGCCAATGCATCCATCTTCAGCAAGCTGAAGCAAGCGCAGGAGCGGGGAGACCCGGATCAGACCAGTGATGCCGCACCTGCGGAGAAATGAGAGCCAGCGCCATCTCCTGGTGCGCGGACATTGCAACCGAATGACATACGCGAAAGCCCTGTGAATCTGCGTGTGTTAGAGTACAGACGACTGTATGGTGGAGATTGCGATCGCAGTGCTTGGGGTGTTGCTTGCCCTGAGTGCACATGCACAAGCTGCTCAGATTGGTGTTGCGTCTCCACCGCAGGGAGCTTCCGCATCAGCAGGGACCCCGTCCCACTCTCAGCTTGCTGGCACCAGTTCCAACCGGACTGCGGCTAACGGGATCCGCTTTCGCGATATCTCGCAGGAAGCGGGTCTCACCACCGTGCCGCAGACTACCGCCGCGAGGGAATACATTCTCGACACCATGAGCGGGGGGGGGGTTGCTTTGTTGGACTGCAACAATGATGGCCGACTCGATATTGCGGTCGTGAATGACTCTTCCATTGCGCGTTACAAGGCTGGGGGCGACTTGATGGTGACCCTCTACAAGCAGGATGGCAAGCCGGGCACGATTCACTTCTCAGACGTCACCCGTTCCTCAGGCCTGCTGACCAAGGGATATGCCACCGGAATTGCGGTGGCGGACTTTGATAACGATGGCCTGCCTGATCTTTACGTCACCGGATATGGCCATAATGTGCTCTATCACAATCTGGGCGATTGCCGGTTTGAGGACGTCACCCGGAAGGCTGGTCTGGAGGTGGGCGGCTTCAGTACAGGCGCGGCCTGGGCCGACTACGACAGGGACGGCCACGTCGATCTCTTCGTCGCTCGCTACATCAAGACAGATGCCTTTCATCTGCCTCCTGCCACCTCCTTCGCTTACAAGGGCGTACTGGTGCAACTGCCGGACAGCATGGAAGGCGAGTCCGACTTTCTGTTTCGCAACCGGGGCGATGGAACCTTTGAAGATGTGTCCGCGAAGGCCGGTGTCAACGATCCGCAGAAGCTGCATGGAATGGGCGTAGCATGGGGTGATTTCGACGGCGACGGCTGGCCCGATCTCTTCGTCACCAATGATGGAGGTTACAACTTCCTTTATCACAATCTGAAGAACGGCACCTTTGAGGATCTAGGCTTCATGTCTGGCACGGCCGCCGGGGACAACGGACAGATCTATGGAAATATGGCGGCGGATTTTGGCGATATCGATCATGACGGCAAGCTGGATCTCTTTGTGACGCGCTATGGGAACCAGCCAGCAAGTCTTTACTGGAACCGTGGGAATGGGGACTTTGTCGATATTGCTCCCAGAACCGGAATCGCCGGAAAGACATTCACTCCGATCAAGTGGGGCGGAGGCTTTGGGGATTTTGACAACGATGGATGGGAAGACATCCTGATGGTTTCCGGAAATTTCTCTTCGTTGTTAGGTGCGTTACCCACGGAGCCTCCATTTGAGGAGCCGATCCAGCTCTACCACAACGAGGGCAATCTGGCCTTCAGAGAGATCGCCGACCAGGCCGGCCTGAATGATGGAACGATGCACTCGCGGCGAGGAACAGCGTTTGGCGATATCAATAACGATGGCAATCTTGATGTGGTTGTGTTCAATGTGGGTGCGCCTCCCTCGCTTTTCCTGAACGAGACGCAGAATGGAAATCATCGGGCTTTGATTCATCTGATCGGTGTGAAAAGCAACCGCATGGCCATCGGTGCACGCGTGACCGTCACGACGGCCGCTGCCACGCAAACTGAAGAGGTACGAGCCGGAAGCAGCTATCTGTCTACCAGTGACTTCCGCCTGCACTTCGGTCTGGGAACGGACGACGTCATGAAGACGATCCGGATTCAGTGGCCGAGCGGCGTTGTGCAGGAGTTTCACGACGTGAAGGCGGACGCTCTCTATGAAGTGAAAGAAGGACAGGGCATCCGCAAAATCATCTCCTTCAAAAATCAAGCCACCACTCGTGCGTTTGGTTGCGAATGGCGTACGCTCCGAACTATGATTCCCTTTCCGCACGAAATCCCTTCCGGAGCTCACTCATGTGCATTCCACGGCGAAATCTTCTCTTTGCGATCTTGCTGCTTCCCCTATTACTGACCATTTCGGCATTTGCTGCGGATCAGGGCGTGGCGCTGAAGGTGACAGCGAAGGGCTATCTGGATGCGCGCGGTGTCAGCATCATGTTGTATGACGACGCCTTCAGTCCCATCTTCTTTGACCAGAAGGACGCAGGGATGCAGATTATCCTACACGGGAATCGTGTCGCCACGAATGGAAGCCTGCGTCTGCTGCCCACACCGGAGCAGTGGGACGTGATTCCGACCATCAAGGCACATCGTGCGGATCCGGAACAGAATCGACTCACGGCCGACCTTTCTTACCCTGACTACCATCTCAGCTATCACGTAACGGTTGCGGCGGAGCCGGGCGGAGTGCGCGTCAGCGTGAACCTGGACGAGCCACTCCCCGCGAGTCTTGTGGGCCGAGCCGGCTACAATCTCGAGTTTCTGCCGTCGCTCTATATGGACAAGCCGTATGTGGTGGACGATAAGGTCTTCGGCGTCATGCCGCGCTATCCGGAAGACCGGATGAAGACGGCTCCGCCCAGCCCCGGCGATCCAAAGCAGGTGTGGTACGTGGAGCAGTGGCACAAGGCCGAGGGTTACACGGAACCCTTGCCCTTTGCCTCGGGCACAAGTGTGACGCTGGCTGCGACCGACCCGCTGAATCGCATCCGTGTCTCCTCTGAGAGTGGTCCGATTGAGATCTTCGACGGTCGGGATAAAGCACAAAATGGCTGGTATGTGCTTCGCACACTGATTCCTGCGGGCAAGACAACAGACGCTCTCGTCTGGCACATCCGGCCCAACTACATTCCGGACTGGACACGTCCCCCGGTCATTGCTCACAGCCAGGCCGGGTACGCCGCGGACTTCAGCAAAGTCGCCATCATGGAGCTCGATCCTGATGATCACGCGCCAAAGACGGCCCGATTGCTGCGTCTTTCTGATGGTGGAGCTTTCAAGGAGGTATTCAGCGGTCCTGTTTCAAATCCAACTACGTGGCTCCGCTATGTCTATTCCAGATTCGATTTTTCCTCTGTCAAAGAGCCTGGGTTGTATGTCATTGAGTACGGCGGAGTGCGCAGTGACGTCTTCCCCATTGCGCGGAACGTTTATGACAAGACCTGGCAGACCACGCTGGATGGCTTTCTTGCGGTGCAGATGGATCACGTGTCCGTGCGCGACGGTTATCACGTGTGGCATGGTGTGGCGCACATGGATGACGCGCGCCAGGCTCCGCCCAATACGCCGCACTTTGACGGCTATGAGATGGGCCCGGATACGTACTCGCCTTACAAGCCAGGCGAGCACATTCCGGGTCTGAATGTCGGCGGATGGTTCGATGCCGGCGACTTCGACAACGACGACTATGGCCAGTACGCAACAATCCAGAACCTTTCCCTCGCCTACAGCACGTTTCAAACGAAGTGGGATGAACTCACGGTGGACGAGAAAGCGCGCACGGTTGAGATGCATAAGCCGGACGGCGTTCCGGATATGGTGCAGCAGGTTGAGCATGGCGTATTGCAGCAGCTCGCGCAGATCCACGCTGTTGGCCATCCGTTTGTTGGCATCCAGTCGGCGTGGCTGACGGAGTACACCTTTGTGGGCGATGCGGCCTCGCAGACTGACAATCTTCTTTACAATCCAAGCCTCGGCCCCGATGAGAGAAAGGGCGGCGAGTCCGGCAGTCTGGACGATCGCTGGGCGTGGACTGGCTATTCCATCTTCAATCAATACGGAGCGACGGCTTCACTTGCTGCGGCGTCGCGGGTACTGAAAGGGTGGAATGATCCATTGGCCAAGGAGTGTCTCGATGCAGCGATCAAGCTGTGGAACGACGAAAAGACGCATCCGGCTCCCAGTCCGAAGTGGGAAGGCGCAGCGCGGTTTGGTCCTCCGGACTGGTCTGCGGCATTGGAGTTGATGATCGCAACCAACGGAGCGGCGCCCTACAAGCAGCGCGTCGAAGAGCTTTTTCCTCAGATGCTGCAGCACATGCAGTTTCGCGGCTGGAGCGCCGTGCGTGCGCTACCTTATCTTGACTCGAGTTACAAGGATCGCTTCAGAGCCGCACTTGCCGCGTGGCTCCCTCAGCTGAATCGAGAGCTGGAGAAAACACCCTTTGGGGTTCCACCGACGCGCGGAGACTGGGGAGGTGCGGAGCAGGTAGCCGATTTCGGTACCGAGATGTATTTCCTGCACCAGGCGTTCCCCGATCTTGTGGGCCCGGAATACACGCTGCGCGCGGCCAACTATCTGCTCGGCACGCATCCGGTTTCGAGCGAGTCATATATTGCGGCAGTCGGCACGGTGTCGCGGCAGCATACCTATTCCAACAATCGCGGCGACAACTCCTACATTCCGGGCGCGATGATTCCGGGTTACATCGTCATCAAGCCAGACTTTCCTGAGTGCATCAGCGGGTTTGGGATGCTGTGGTTTGAGCATGAAACAACGGTTTCCGCCGCCAGCAGTTGGGTTCTGCTGGCCAATGCTGCGGAGGCCATCGTGCGGCAGGAGGCAGCTGCGCCGCAGCGCGCAGGATTTTGAGTCAGGAAATGCCCGCACGGTGCGCGATGATGAAAGAATGAAGCCACGCAGGGCGGCTTTGGCTGGTCAGCATACGCGCGCTCATGCTGACCCCGACTCCGTTCCCTCGCAGGAGAACCCATGAGCAGTCATTTCCACGTCATGGCCAAGCCCATCGGGCCCATTTGCAATCTCGACTGCAAGTACTGTTTTTATCTGGAGAAAGAATCCCTCTATCCGCAGGTCTCCAGGTGGGCCATGCGCGAGGAGGTTCTTGATAGCTACATCCGGCAATACATAGAAGCCCACGACACACCGGTGGTGCACTTTGCGTGGCAGGGCGGCGAACCCACGCTGCTGGGCGTCGAGTATTTCCGGCATCTCGTCGCGCTTCAGAGGAAATACGCCAACGGCAAGCAGATCCAGAATGCCTTCCAGACCAATGGAGTGCTGTTGAACGACGAGTGGGCCGCGCTCTTCAAGGAGCATGATTTTCTGATTGGGATCTCCATCGATGGACCGCGGGAGTTGCACGATGCATATCGCGTTGACAAGGGAGGGCAGCCAACCTTTGACCGCGTGCTGCGCGGCATTGAGACGCTAAGGCGCAACCGTGTGGAGTTCAATACCCTGACGACCGTCCATCGTGCGAATGCCGATCATCCGCTGGAGGTTTATCGGTTCCTGCGCGACCACGGGAGCGGCTTTATGCAGTTCATCCCGATCGTGGAGCGGATTGCTCGCCAGGTCACTGCCGATGGTCTGCAATTGATCTCGCCGGACTTCACCGGAGCCGCTCAGGTGGCGCCGTGGTCTGTCGAGCCGCGCCAATTTGGCCGCTTTCTGTGTGCGATCTTCGACGAGTGGGTGCGCCACGATGTCGGGCGATGCTATGTCCAGCTCTTTGACGTGAGTCTGGAGATGTGGACCGGACTCGAATCCAGCCTCTGTGTCTTCAAGAAGCAGTGCGGCGCAGCGCTCGCGATCGAGCACGGTGGCGATGTGTACTCCTGCGACCACTTTGTCTATCCGCAGAACCGGTTGGGGAACATCATGGAGTCGCCCTTGCAGGAGTTGGTGAACTCTGCGCAGCAGCACGCCTTTGGCGAAGCCAAGGAGTCAACTCTTTCAAAGTATTGCCGGGAGTGCGATGTGCGCTTTGCCTGCAATGGCGAATGCCCAAAGCATCGCTTCCTGACAACTCCAGACGGTGAACCCGGATTGAATTATCTTTGCGCCGGCTACAAGATGTTCTTCCGTCACGTTGATCCTGCGATGCGATTCATGGCAGCGGAGCTTGCAGGTGGCCGTGCCCCCGCGAATGTGATGCGGTGGATGGCAGAGAAGGAGATGCAGGCGGCGCTCAAGAGCGCGCAACGCAACGATCCGTGTCCCTGCGGCAGCAGGAAAAAGTTCAAGCACTGTTGCGGCAGGGTGGCATAAGTTGGAAGACGCCAGGATCGCGGCGATGAGGAGTGCGCTGCATCGACGCGGTCCATACAGACCTGTGGCCGATGCAGCGCTGCGGACTGCGAAACGTCAGTATTTCTGAATGGACGGGTCGATGTGATCGGACCAGGCGAGGATGCCGCCCGCAAGATTGATGACGCGGGAATATCCATTTTGCTTCAGGAACTCCGCCACGCGCTGGCTGCGCGCGCCTGACCTGCACTGCACCACAATCTCCTGCGCTGGATCGATCTCGGCCAGCCGTTGCGGCACGTCGTTCAGTGGGATCAACTTTCCGCCGATGTTGGCGATCTGGTATTCGTAGGGCTCACGCACGTCAAGGATAAAAATCTCTTCACCGGCGTCCATGCGCTGCTTTAGCTCGTGGACTGTCATTTGCGGAATTCCGTTCTGCAACTTTACTTCCTCCTTGGGTTTGGGCTCAATGCCGCAAAACTGTTCATAGTCGATCAACTCTTTGACGGTGGGGTTGGGGCCGCAGACCGGGCACTCGGGATTGCGGCGCAGCTTCAGCTCGCGAAAGCGCATCGCCAGCGCATCCACCAGCAACAGGCGCCCGACGAGCGGTGTGCCATTGCCGAGAATGAGCTTGATCACCTCAGTGGCCTGAATCATGCCGACCAGACCGGGCAGAATGCCCAGCACGCCACCCTCTGCGCAACTGGGCACAAGGCCGGGCGGCGGAGGCTCAGGATAAAGGCATCGATAGCAGGGTCCGTCTTCCGCGGCAAAGACGCTGGCCTGGCCCTCGAACCGGAAGATGGAACCGTAGACGTTGGGCTTGCCCAGCAGCACGCAGGCATCGTTCACCAGGTAGCGCGTGGGGAAGTTGTCCGTGCCATCGGCGACGATGTCGTAGTCCTTCAGAATTTCGAGTGCGTTGGCACTGGTGAGGCGCGTCTCATGCTTTACGACACGCAGCGAAGGATTGAGCGCGGTGAGCTTCTCCTCGGCCGAGTCCAGTTTTTTGCGGCCAATGTCGCGCGTGGAGTGAATGATCTGGCGCTGCAGGTTGCTTGCGTCCACCACGTCAAAATCCACCAAGCCGAGCGTGCCCACGCCCGCGGCAGCCAGATAAAATGCGAGCGGCGAGCCCAGTCCGCCGGTGCCCACACAGAGCACGCGCGCGGCCTTGAGCTTGCGCTGGCCCTCGATGCCCACCTCGGGAAGAATCAGGTGGCGCGAATACCGCGCAAGTTCGTCCGTGGTGAGCTCGGGCAGCGGAATCGGTTCGAGTACGGAAGCCATGGGCGTTTCCTTTCTCAGCAGGATGTGGCGCTAGCCGGGCAGTTGCCTGCACGCCCAACGGTCACGTCCCCCGGCAATGGAGGGAATGATCGAGAGCGTGTCCGTTGCGGCGACGGCAGTCTCTTCCTTGGCCGGCAAGTAGCGCACGTCTTCGTCATTCAAATAGAGATTCACAAAGGCGCGCACCTTGCCATCATCGTTGAAGAGATGGCGCTTCAGCTCCGGATGCGCCGCAGTCAGCTGCGCGAGCACGGCTGCAACGGTAGCGCCTTCCATCTCAATGGTGTTCTTGCCGCCCACGTAGGAGCGCAAAGGTGTCGGTATCAATATCGTCATGGGGAAGCCCGTTCGACCTCACTTTCTATAGGATGACGCAAACTGGCGTCGGGAAGCCAGAATTCTGCACGCTCAACACCTGTGCGAGGGCCTTCTAGACCGGTGACTCGGAAACGACCACCGCTTGTGGCTCAAAGCGTTTGTCCTCTTCAGTTGTGCCGGCCAGCAGAAAAGAATTTGTCGCCGCGGCTTTACCGCCCGCCACCTCCGTAATGACGTAGCAGCAACCCAGCCAGTGCGCCTCGGCAAAGTCAGTCACCGACCACTGCGCGGGGTGATCGGGATGCGAGTGGTAGAAGCCGGCGATCTCCAGGCCCTGCTGTCGCGCCTCCCGCTCGATCTTGACCAGCTCAATCGGCGCAATCTGATAGCGATTGTGTGCCGAGTCGGTGCGTGTGTTCCCCGCCCGGACGGCTGCCGTCACCTGCCAGCCATCTTCAGCGGGCTGCCCCAACAGCGCGCCGCAGCACTCATGCGGATAGGTCTCTTCGCCGTGCGCGCGCAAGGCCTCATACACAGTGCACGGCAATCGCAGTGTGCTCATGACTCCTCCCAGAATCGCTCGCTGAGATAGCGGTCGCCGGAGTCGGGTAGCACCGTCACAATCTGTGCCTCGCGCCCGGCGCTTGCTTCTTCACGGGCGAGACGCAGGCACGCCACCAGCGCCGCCGCGCCCGAGATGCCCACCAGCAGGCCCTCGAAGCGCGCCACGCGCCGCGCCATCGCGTAGGCCGCTTCCGTCTCCACCTCGATCATGCGGTCGGCGAGATGCGGATTGTAAATGGCAGGCTTCATAGAAGACTCCATGTGTTTCATGCCTTCAAGGCCGTGCAACGGCGAATCCGGCTGCACGCAGACGGCTTGGATCCGAGGGTTGTGTTCCTTGAGCCGTCGCGTGGTCCCCATGAAGGTGCCGCTGGTTCCCATGCCGGCGACGAAGTGCGTCAGCCTGCCACCGGTCTGCACCAGAATCTCCGGCCCCGTGCCGCGATAATGCGCCATCCAGTTCGCATCATTGGAGTACTGGTCGGCATAGAAGAATCGCTGGGGCTCATTGCCGGCCAGTTCGCGCGCGCGGCGGATGGCGCCGTCCGGTCCCTCGGCGGGATCGGTCCACTCCAGTTGCGCGCCATACGCAGCCAGAATCCGCTTGCGCTCCGGGGAGACGTTGCGCGGCATGACCAGCAGAACGGGAAAACCCAGGGCCGCGCCGAGCATGGCATAGGCGATGCCCGTGTTGCCACTGGTTGCGTCCAGAAGCGTCTTGCCAGGCACAAGCAGGCCGCGAGCTCTCGCATCCGCTACCATCGAGGCCGCAGCGCGGTCTTTCACGCTGCCGCCGGGGTTGGTCCACTCCGCTTTGGCCAGCAGCATGATGCCCGGCAAATCGCGCACAAGCTGCTCCAGACGCAGCAGTGGCGTGTTGCCGATGCGGTCAGTTGGGGTGACTCCGGATAAGAGATGCGGGCTGTTCATCGTCGCGGTTGCGTTGCAGGCCCCACTGCCAGTGTGCGAGATTGGAAGTATGGGGAGCGCATTGCCTCTTCCCATTATCTTCGCAGACAGGAATCCCGCCATGGCCGTCAAGTCCCGCGTTCCCAGTTTTGAGCAGTTGCAGCAGGAGCTCCGCGCAAGTGCGTTCGAGGTGACTGCGTATCCCGGAGTTCCTTCCGGAGTGCTGGTCGCCAAGCACGGGGTGGCCGCGGTTCTGGTTCCGGCGCAGGAAAAGGGTGCGGCGGCTCGTATTGCCATTCACCCTGGCGTGCTGGTGAAGGGCGAGGTGGCACGGCTGCTGGACCGCGGTTATCAGAAGTTCATGAAAACCTCCCAATATGAGATTCCTGCGACGGCCGGCCAATTGCATGCCATCCATGCATTCACGGAAGAGCTGAAGGCGTTGACCGGAGAGGACTGTCTTTACAATGAGTCGTTGGGAACCACCAGCGATCTCTACCGGTACGACCGCTTGAAGGGCCGCGAAGCCACACAGTCCGCGCCCGCGCGTCCGTGGAAACTGACCGGAGGGCATTGAGTTCTGCCCCGACCGGCGGGTGGGGGAGTGATGAAAGCCAACGGCAAGGATGTACCCCAGGCACCGGACCGCCGCGCGCAGCCACGGGTTGCGGTCGAGGCCGTTGCAACGGTCTACCTGCTCAAAATTGCCTGCGCGCTGCGAGGCCAGATTCTCGATCTCAGCCTGGGTGGCTGCCGCATTCGCACACTACAGCCTTTTCCAGTCGGCATCTATTGCCGCGTGGAATTGGAATTCACTTTGAATGGGATTCCCTTTCGTCTTGCAGGCGTTACGCAGTCGATTCACGACCGGCATACCGTCGGCTTTCGCTTTCTGGACCTGAGCGAGCGGAAGCGTGGGCAGCTCGAGCAGCTGATTCAGGAGATGCGAGCCATCATCTCGCCGGAAGGTGGTGCAGTGGCGATCCTGCCGGAACATCGCATCCGGAGAGATTCCTACTCCGAGGGCAACGATTGAGGGGGCTTTTCTGAGGCTGGGGCATCCAGGAACCGCGCGGATGATCGGTGGTCTGAGCGCAGCAGGTTGATTGCACCCGCGGCGCTCGCTCTGATTCTTCAGCTCATCTCCGGCGCGCGTGCGATGCGCTTGAGCTCGCCCTGATCCAGCCAGATCAGCCGGCAGTTGTCGCAGCTGTCGATCACCACATGTCCCGGCCCCGCATAGAAGTGGGTATCCATACGGTGATGGCACTGCGGGCAATCGATTTTGCGGTTCAGTTGGGACGGGTCGGCCGGCAGCAGCGGATTGGAGTCTTGCTCGGCGCTGCGCAACTGGTCCACCAGATCAGCGAACGGTCCCATGGGTATCAGCATGCCCCGGCACTTTTTGCACGAAAACATCTGGACCCCCGTCAGCGTGGCATGCCACAGCGGGACATTGCAGAGGGGGCATTGGCGATCCTGGGCCTCATCGCTCACACGAACGCCATCATCATCCTGCTCGGAGAAAAAGATGCTCTTACAGTACTCACACGCCAGAGCGTCGGTTCCTGCTTGAGACCGCAGGGGTGCACCACACGAGGGACAGTTCATTGCGGCTTTCCACACTCCGGGCAGAACTTTGCAGTTGCGGGAATGGACTTGCCGCAAGCCACGCAAAACTTCGTCGCCGCGGCGGGTGTTTCCTGGGCCGTGGAGAGTGGCTTGACCTGGTTCATCAGCGACTGCGCCATGGAGACGCCCGCGCCCATGCCCACACCCAGACCTGCGGTGCCACCGGGGTTGGCGGCAGCCATTTCAAGTGATTGAGCAGCCTCAAACTGCGTGTAGCGGCCCAGATCCCCCGCCATGGACATGCCAATGCGCTGGTCGATAATTTGCTGAAGATCCTCGGGCATCCAGATGTTTTGCACGACAAACTGCGTGAGCTCCAGCCCCAGTCCCGCGAAGGTCTGCTTCAGGCCCTCGGCAACTTTTTCCGAGAGCGCCGACTGGTGAGCGGCCATATCGAGAAACGAGATTTCGGCATTGGCAAAGATGTCGGTCATCTGCGCAACGATGGTGTTGCGCAGTTGATCGTCCAATTCCGCCGCGTAGTACGTCGGGGCGGTTCCGCTTACCTTGGTAAAGAAGGCGCGCGCGTCTGCGATGCGGTACGTATAGATGCCGTACCCTCTGAGCCGCACCGCGCCGAACTCCTTGTCCCGAATGGTGATGGGTGTCGCCGTACCCCACTTGCGGTCGATCTGGAGCCTCGTCGAAAAGAAGTACACATCCGACTTGAAGGGTGACTCAAATGCCTTGTCCCAGTTCAACAGGTCAGTTAGAAGAGGCAGATTGCGCGTGGTCAGGGTGTGCAATCCCGGTCCCAGCACGTCTGCAATGCGGCCTTCATTGATGAAGGCCGCCAGTTGCGACTCCCGCACGGTGAGCTGGGCGCCGGTCTGAATCTCCATGTCCTGCATTGGATAGCGGTAGGCGAGCATGCCGTCATCCGGGTCATTCCATTGGATGACATCGATAAACTGCTTGCCGAGAAAGTCTTTCAGAGCCACGCACTTGTCTCCTCGGCATCAATCTACCATGTGCCGGGAAGGACCCTGCCGAATTTCCTTGGGAAAGAATATGCGGAAGTACCGGGAGTCCAGGCGTCCGTATCGAAACGAAGCCGGCTTCTTTCACTCACCCATTGCGCGCTACTGCCGCAGACTGCCTGTCTCAGCTGCGGCAAAGCTGCATTCGACGCAGTTGCAGTTGCGCCGCAGATACTCCCAGGAATAGATCCCGCTGTTGTGGCCGTCGAGCCATTCAAATTGCAGCGCGTAACGACCCACGGGATGCGCGCCGGAGGGCTTGGCCGGGGGCTTGTACATGGGAAGCAGCTCGGCGGACTTCGCTCTGGGCTGGCCAATTTTGCGGCCTTCGTTCTTGCGCTCTTCCACGCAGGTGGCACACGGGCAGGCATCGCGCAGCCAGGCAAAAGTCCATGTGCTCCGGTGGCCGTCCTGCCACTCGATCTCCAGGCCCTTGCCTTCGGTCAGCAGCACGCGCACCTTGGCGGGCGTCATGGCAATGCGAGGTAGCGGCTGGCTATCGTGCTCGTCCTGCGCCTGCTCGTCCTTTGACACAAAGCGAATCCCTTCGTGGCTCATGCTTTCATTTTACGAAGGAACCGGCCTTTCGCGGCGTTGTTCTCTCTGGGCCTTTCACGATGCGGAATCCAGAAGGCCAGTGGGAAGGCCGTCCAGGCTCACTGCATTCTCCCGGCGCCAGAACTCCTGTAGGCCACCGGAGCCCTTTCCCTCAGCCCAGCGAACCAGCGTGGTCCGCTCGTTTGAAAACTCGAAGAGTGGCACGCCATAGCCGCACGAAGTCTGCACCAGGTCGATGTCCAGAACGATCATTTGCCTGCATCCCGGCGGCTCCGTCCCGCCAAAGTTGCCGGCAAGCATTTCGGCATAGGCTTCGCTCCCGCGCGACAGGACGCTCCCCTGCCCGTAGAGGCGAAGAATAAGCGGTGCGCCAGCAAAGGCGCAGAACATCATCGTCACCCGGCCACCCGCGCGGATGTGCGCTGCGGTTTCATTGCCGCTGCCGGTCTGGTCGAGATACACGACGCGATTGGGGCTTAGAATGCGCAGCGAAGCTGCATCCTTGGGCGACAAGTTGACGTGCGTGCCTGCCGCGGCCGATGCCACAAAGAAGACATGCTGCCGTTCAATAAAGCCCTGATGCTCAACCTCTATTTTTGTGAACCGCTTGCCCACCGCAATCAGCCCCCGCGTCATTCAGAATGCTCCCCTTCCGGCTCCCGCGGCAACCCTCGCGCGGGTTCAGGGACGCCGATCATACCGGAGTTTGAGAGCAAGGATCCCCAGGGCCAGCGCCAGCGTCAGGGCATTGGCTACAACCACGGGCCCTGAGCCAATGCCGATGCCGTAGACCAGCCAGCACGCCACGCCAAAGCTGAAGAGCAGGAACATCATCAGCGAGATGTCGCGCGCGCTTTTGCGCCGCCACACGCGAATGAGCTGCGGCAGAAACGAAATGGTGGTGCAGGTGGCTGCGATCGATCCAATCCAGCTGTCAAGGGTGCTTTGTGAGAGGATAACCGCGATCATCGCTCAGGGATTTCTCCAGAAGAACCACGCCGCCATGGTGAGGCCGATGCCGACCACCAGGCCGCGCAGCACGGGCTGCGGCACTTTGCGCGCGAGGCTGGCCGATGTGTAACCGCCGATTCCGGCCGTAAGCATCGCCAGAAGACAGTAGCGCCACACAACCTGGCCGTTGAAGACGAAGATGAGAAACGCAATGCCGTTGGCCATGGTGGTGGAGACCACCTTCAGCGCGTTGATCTCATGCAGGTCTTCCATGCCAAACAGTGACAGCAGCGTAATCAGCACAAAGCCTGCGCCCGCGCCAAAGTAGCCGATGTAAAAGCAGACCGCAGCCGTAGCCGCGCACAACGGAACCCGGCGGATGGCATGCGCCTTCGGAGCGGCCAGATTGGCGCGCGCTTTGCGCAGTCTTTCGAGCTTGCGTGAGACCGGTCCGCTCACGGCAAAGATAAGCGCGGCCACCAGCAGCAGCCACGGCACCAGGTGCAGAAAGGTGAGTTGCGGCGTGAGCAACAGAACAATCGCGCCTGCTGTACCTCCCAGGAGTCCGGCTGCAGCCATCGGCCACGCCAGCCCGAGGTTCTTGCGGATGTCTTGGCGATAGGCGGCGATGGACGTGAGCTGGCCGGGCCACAGCGCGACGGTGTTGGTCGCGTTCGCCTGGATGGGCAGCATCTTCATGCTGAGCATCGCGGGAAAGAGCAGGAATGAGCCGCCACCGGCCACGGCATTCAGCAGCCCGCCCAGAAAGGCAGCCACCGTGAGCCAGAGCCAGTGCCAGTCAATATAGGTGGGAAGAGCAGCGAAAAGCATCTTGAGGCATTCTATCGGACGGTCAGCCACGGCGGACTGCCACTCCGCTTGCCGTTGCATGCTGCGAAAAACTGCTACTGCTTCGCAAATAGCTGAGCGTATGCTCTTTCCATGCTTCCCCAGCGCCCGCCGCGTGCGGCGGACCTTTGCCTTGTCGCACTCACATTGCTTTCGCTCGCGCTGCCCGGCGCGCTCGCCGCGCAGTCCATCATCGCGATCACGCCGCAGCAGTGCGTCTGGCGTGCCGGCGACAACCCAGCCTGGGCCGCGTCGAACCTCGATTAGTCTGGCTGGCAACCGTACACGCAGTGGCAGTTGGACGCTTCCGAACCCCGTTACTGGGTTCGATGCCACGCGGATTTGAGCCCGCTTCGCGCCTCACCCGAACCTGCCATGCAGGTTTCGCTCGCAGCCGCATACCAACTGTATGTCGATGGAGAATTCGTCGGCGGGGCCGGCGACATGCGCGACGGCAACTTCCGCCTGGACATCGTTCACACGCATCCGCTGATGCGGACCGCGACGGCCGGCCAAACTTCCTTAATCGCTTTGCGCATCCTTTATCGGTACTCCAGACCTCATCAGGTTGTGGGAAACCTTCGCTTCGGAATGGTTGCCGGCGAGGCTGGCGCGCTGCGCTGGCGTCACAGTGACTTGATTCAAGGGAGCCTGTCCTATGCTCTTCCCAATCTGGTTTGGTTTGGCGCGGTCGGAGTCATCGGTCTGGTTATCCTGGGGTTGTTCTTTAACGATCGCAGCCGTCCCGAACTGCTGATTCTCAGCATCGCTTGCGTGAGCGTGGCGGGCCTTTTCGTAACCCTTTTCCTCGTTGATACCCTCGCGAATATTCCCGTTGCCGTAGGCATTTGCGGCTTTTGGGTGTTCGCGGTCGCAACATCTCTTACGCAAATCTGGTTTCCCTTCGCGGCCGCAAGGCGGAGCATGCCCATTTTGTTCTGGATTCTCTACCTGCTTCGTGCATGGTCGTTCCCCCTCCGAATGTGCAGCCCGTTCCTCTCCCCAAGTCACGTGCTTTGGCTCCTTGGCATTTTGGACTCATGGCAGCTAACCAGGATCGGGACCGTTGGCGAGATCCTCAGCTATTCGGCAGCATTTGTCGCCTTCTGGCCCTACTGGCGTATTCCCAGGCGCATGATCGCAATCGCCGCCACCTGCATGGTGTGGGGCGCAACCATGATGGTCTACTTTACCGGGCAGCCTTTATTCGGCAGGCGCTTTTTCGACGTGATGGACCCGCTGCAGGCATTCGTCGAGATTTGTGCTTCTGTCATGTTGCTCGCATTGCTTTTCCGCGACCAGCAGCGTGCCGGACGCGAGCGTGCAGAACTCGTGGGCGAAATGCAGGCAGCGCAAGAAATCCAGCGGATGCTCGTGCAGCCGTCGGTCGATTCCATGCCTGGCACGCGCATCGAGGTTGCCTTCCACCCCATGCGTGAGGTAGGAGGTGACTTCTACAGTTGCCGCAAACTCTCCGATAACCGCCAGCGCATCCTGCTGGGAGACGTGAGTGGCAAAGGCGCCGCAGCGGCCATGACTACGGCCGTCCTGCTGGGCGCCGCACAGGAGCGCGACGATGATTCCCCGGCCGCTTTGCTCGAACACCTCAACCAGGTGCTCAGTAAGATGCGACTGGGCGGATTTGCAACCTGCCTTTGCGCTGAGCTTTCCGCAGCAGGTCGACTCACCATCGCCAACGCCGGACATCTATCGCCATACCTTGACGGAGCCGAGGTGCCGGTGAACGCCGGACTGCCCCTGGGTATCGACGCCACCGTGGAATACGAGGAGAGCCAATTTCTCCTGCATGCGGGCAGTCGCCTCACCTTCCTTTCCGACGGAGTCGTCGAAGCGCGGAACGCACACGGCGAGCTCTTCGGCTTCGACCGCACCGCCGCCATCTCCAGCCAATCCGCCGAAGCCATCGCCCAAGCCGCGCAGGTCTTCGGCCAGGAAGACGACATCACCGTGCTTACCCTCACCTTCGCCTCCGCCGAGGTGCTCCATGCGTAAAATCCTCATGCTGGCGCTTTTTCTCACCGCAGCCGCTGCCGCCGCCCAGACCGTGGAGCTCGGCCCCTGGGCGCGGGGAATCGCGCCCCTCGACCAGGGCTGGAAGACCCATGCAGGCGACAACCCCGCATGGGCCGCCCCGACCTTCGATGACTCCTCTGGCAGCCCATCTCCCGCCTTGATGACCCTGCGAATGTCTGGCTGGCCACGCCCGGCTTCCGCTGGTACCGCATCCACCTCCATCTCCAGGACGCTTCTCAGCCGCTCGCCTTCGGCCTCCTCTCGCCAAAGGGATCCACGGATGTCTGGATCAACGGGCACCACGTCGATACCCTAGCCAGTCGCCCAGCATGGACCTCCTACGATTACCCCAACGTCGTTTCACTTCCCCCGGGTCCTCAGGACCTCACCATCGCCGTCCGAACCGATTACCTCGCCTACCAGGCAGCCGTAACGCAGCGACCCTGCTTCAGGGACGCCAGAATCGGCTCCCCCAGCCTGGTCGCCGCCTGGTCTGAAGCCAACCTCAACGCTCGCCGCCCGCCCTTTCTCCCGCTCTTTCTTGTCGATCTCGGCTTCGTCCTCGCCGGCCTCGGCATGCTCCTGCTCTACCGCCTGGACCGCGCCGAACCGGGCTTCCTCTGGCTGGGCTTTTACCTCATCGCCCAGGGGCTCGTCGAAATCGCATTCGGCCTGGCCTACTTCGGCATCGGGCCCACCCTCTCCAACGGTGCCATCGGCGACCCCTGCCAATACCTCGTCCTCGTTCTCCTGATCGAGTTCGTCTTTCGCTTCGTGCGCCGCCGCAAATCTCTCTTCTGGCGCCTCTATCAGTCCGCATCCGTCGCCATGGTTCCCATCGCGTTCGCCATCAACCTCTCCGGCCGCGGTGAAGAAACCTACGTGCTCGTATCCGCCCTCTGGATCATCCCCATCATCCTGCTGCTTCCCGCCGAGCTCATCCGCTGGCTCCGCCAGGGCAATCGTGAAGCCGGCCTGCTGGTTCTTCCCATCGGCTTGAATGCCTTCTTCGGCCTTCTCTTCGATGGCGGCTACTTCGCGTTCAACTACCTCCATCTGCGCGCGTTTGAGTGGGCCGGCAATCCCGTCATCAGCATCGCCGGCTTTCCTTTCCTGCTCCAGCTCTGCGGCGATGTCCTCTTCCTGCTAAGCATCGGCGCCGTCATGCTGCTTCGCTTCCACCGGGTCAGCCGCGCTCAGGCGCGCGCCGGAGCGGAATTCGAAGCCGCGCGCATCATGCAACGTCGCCTCATTCCTGAAGCCCTACCGCCCGTTCCTTGCTGCGAAATCGGGGTCTGCTACCGGCCCGCCAATGAGGTCGGCGGAGACTTCTACCAGGTGCTGCCCTTGCCGGATGGGTCGCACCTGTTTGTCCTCGGCGACGTCAGCGGCAAAGGCCTCCGCGCCGCCATGACCGCTACCCTGGTCATCGGCGCATTGCGCGCCCTCGCCTCTCGTGGATTGGGCCCCGCGGATCTGCTCGCCGCACTCAACCAGCAGCTCCTCGAAGCGAGCTCGGAGGGCTTCGTCACCTGCCTCTGCATTCGCTTTGAACCCGGCGGCACTTGCTGGGTCGCCAACGCTGGCCACCTCTCGCCTTACCACAATGGCGATGAAGTCTCCATCGAAAACGGCCTTCCCCTCGGCATCGCCGCCGATGCGACTTACAGCGAAACCACAATCCAGCTCGCTCCCGGCGACCAGCTCACCTTCCTCTCCGACGGCGTCGTCGAAGCCCAATCACCCACCGGGGAGCTTTACGGCTTCGACCGCACAGCCCAGATCAGCACCCAATCCGCCGAGGAAATTGCCCATGCCGCGCAGGTCTTCGGACAGGAGGACGACATCACGGTGCTGACGATGACGCAAATGGCTGTGGATCAGGGGGCGTCGGCGAGGACGCCCACCCCGGCAACCGAGCCAGCCTGAGGTGGTTCGGCTCGGAAGATAGAACGATTCGTTCGTAAACTATTGTAAACAAATAGAGATGAACTTTTCATAAAATATTAGCGTAATACACTCATATTTTATGCATCCGATGTGCTATAGTTGAATCGAAAGGATGGGAGCCAGCAGGGTCACCCTGCAGCCCAACTTCTACTGAACTGCATCGGAGGATGAAATCATGGCGATTACTCGTTGGGATCCGTTTCGTGAAGTGGTTGCATTGCAGAATCGGATGAACACGCTCTTTGGTGGTTTGAAAGAGGGCGAGGTGCCGATGACCACTGCAAGTTTCGTACCGGCCGTCGATATCTATGAGGACGCGCAGAAGGTTGTCCTCAAGCTCGAAGTGCCGGGGATTGAAGAAAAGGACTTGGACGTCCGCGTGGAGAACAACACCCTGACTGTAAAGGGCGAGCGCAAGTTCGAGAAGGAGGAGAAAGAGGAGAACTTCCACCGGATTGAGCGGAGTTATGGAAGCTTCTACCGTGCCTTCACCTTGCCGTCCACCGTCGACACGGAACATGTGGCAGCCAGCTACAACGCGGGCGTCCTCAAGCTTGAGCTGAAGAAGAAACCCGAGGCTCAGCCCAAGCAGATCAAGATCAACGTGGCTGCGTAAGTAGTCACGGACCTCGGGCTGAGGGTTCGTGCCCTACCAGGCTTGCCTGAGGCCCGAGGTTGGATGCGCCGGGCGGTGCGTGCCGTGTACCCGCCCGGCGCAGTCTTTTTTCGGGATTGCAAAGGAATTTTTCAAGCGGCAACTGGACTCTGAATCCAAACAGGAACAAGCTGAAAGCGAGCGGCTGGAAGCTGGGAGTGGAAAGTCATGGCAATTCGCTGGGACAAACTGACGGTCAAATCGCAGGAGGCAGTGCAGCAGGCGCAGCAGCGCGCGGCAGAGCTGGGCAATCCGGAGATGCTGCCGGTGCATCTGCTGCTGGCGCTGGTGGAGGACCGCGAGGGCGTGATTCCCGCGGTACTCGAAAAGATTGGTGTGCCGACAGAGCGGCTGCAGAGCGACCTGCACCAGGCAGAGCAGAAGCTGCCGCGCGTCTCAGGAGCGTCGGCGCAGCCGGGCATGAGCGCAGCGCTGAACAAGGCCATCGAGCAGGCTTTCAAAGAGGCGGCGAACTTCAAGGATGAGTACATCTCCACCGAGCACCTGCTTCTGGGTATTTCCAGCCAGAAGGGCGATGCGGCGCGCGATGCGCTGGCCGCCGAGGGCGCGACGCATGATGCCATCCTGAAGGCGCTGACGGCGGTGCGCGGGTCGCAGCGCGTAACGGACCAGAATCCCGAGGCCAAGTTCCAGGCGCTGGAAAAGTACGCCAAAGATCTGACCGAGCTGGCCCGGCGCGGGAAGCTGGACCCGGTGATTGGGCGCGACGAAGAGATTCGGCGTGTCGTGCAGGTGCTGAGCCGGCGCACAAAAAATAATCCCGTCCTGATTGGCGAGCCGGGCGTGGGCAAGACGGCGATTGTCGAAGGCCTGGCGCGGCGCATTGTTTCGGGCGACGTGCCGGAGATTTTGAAGGACAAGCGCGTCATCTCGCTCGACCTGGGCTCGATGCTGGCCGGGGCCAAGTATCGCGGCGAGTTTGAAGACCGGCTCAAGGCCGTGCTCAAGGAGATTGAAGAATCGAACGGGCAGATTGTGCTCTTCATCGACGAACTGCACACGCTGGTGGGCGCCGGCGCGGCGGAGGGTGCGATTGACGCGAGCAACATGCTGAAGCCGGCTCTGGCGCGCGGCGAGCTGCGCGCGATTGGCGCGACGACGCTGAATGAGTATCGCAAGTACATTGAGAAGGACGCGGCGCTGGAGCGGCGTTTCCAGATTGTGTACGTGGGCGAACCGAACGTGGAAGATACGATTGCAATTCTGCGCGGGCTGAAGGAGCGCTACGAAGCGCATCACAATGTACGCATCAAGGATGCGGCAATCGTGGCGGCGGCGACGCTCTCTCACCGCTACATCAGCGATCGCTTTTTGCCGGACAAGGCGATCGACCTGGTGGACGAGGCCGCGGCGTCGTTGGCGATTCAGATTGGTTCGGTACCGACCGAGATTGATCAGTTGGAGCGTGAGGCGACGTCGCTTGAAATTGAGAAGGCGGCGCTGAAGCGCGAGACGGACTCGAACAGCCGCGGACGGCTGGAAGAGGTGGAGCGTGAGCTGGCCACACTGAAGGAGCAAAGCACTGCGCTGCGTGCGCGCTGGACCAAGGAGCGCGAGGCGATTACGCGCATCAGCGAATTGAAGAAGCAGATTGAAGCGCTGCGCTTTGAGGCAGAAGAGCAGACGCGCAAGGGCCAGCTGGAGCGGGCGGCGCAGATTCAGTATGGCGATCTGCCACGGCTGGAGCGCGAGCTGAAGAATTTGAATGCTGCGCAGGATGGCGGCGCCACGAAAGAACGGATGCTCAAGGAGGAAGTGGACGAGGAAGATGTTGCCAAGATTGTGAGCAAGTGGACGGGCATTCCGGTGTCACGCATGCTGGAGGGCGAGGTGAAGAAGCTGGTCCACATGGAAGAGCGGCTGCGGGAGCGCGTGGTGGGCCAGGATGCGGCTCTGGGCGTGGTGGCGAATGCGATTCGCAGGTCGCGCGCCGGGTTGAGCGATCCGAAGCGTCCGATTGGTTCGTTCATTTTTCTGGGACCGACGGGCGTGGGCAAGACGGAGACGGCGCGGGCGCTGGCGGAGTTCCTGTTTGACGATGAGCAGGCGATGGTGCGCATCGACATGAGCGAGTACATGGAGAAGCACGCCGTGGCGCGGCTGATCGGCGCGCCTCCGGGCTACATCGGGTATGACGAAGGCGGGCAGTTGACCGAAGCGGTGCGGCGGCGGCCGTATGCGGTGATTCTCTTCGACGAGATTGAGAAGGCGCATCCGGACGTCTTCAACGTGCTGCTGCAGGTGATGGACGATGGGCGGCTGACAGACTCGAAGGGCCGCACGGTGGACTTCAAGAACACGGTGCTGATCATGACGTCGAACCTGGGCTCTGCATTTCTGTCGGCGGAGGCGCTGAAGACGGAGCAGGACTTTGATATGGCGCGCGAAAGCGTGATGCGTGTGCTGCGGGAACACTTCCGTCCGGAGTTCCTGAACCGCGTGGACGATCTTGTGATTTATCGTCCGCTGGGCACGGCGCAACTGAGCCAGATTCTGGACCTGCGGCTGGCCGAGGTGCAGAAGCTGCTCGAAGACCGGCAGATCTCACTGGAGCTGACGGAGCCGGCCAAGCAACTCATCCTTGCGACGGGCTCGGATGTGGCGTATGGCGCGCGGCCGCTGAAGCGCGCGCTGCAGCGGATGGTGCAGGACCCGCTGGCGATGAAGATTCTCGACGGCGAGGTGTTGCACGGCGCGCATGTGCGCGTTGACGTGGACCGCAAATCGAACGAGCTGCGGTTTGAGCCGATGGGCCGCGAGGCGATGGCGTAAAGGCGATGCGCCAGCCTGGGAGCGAGCAGGCTGGAGAGGCGCCATAAGGGCCTCGGAGCGTTACCCGGTGAATCGGGTGAGGCTGCGAGGCCCTTTCCTTTTGCAAGGCTGTGGTGTGATCTCCGGCGCTGAACAACCGGCGAGATCATGAAAAGCGAAGAAAAGCGAAAATCCTCCTCGAAAAAACATGCAAGCCTTCTGTGGAAAAGTGCAGATCAATTCAGGGGAGAGGGGGGGTGGGTATTTATTTCTTGGGGCTGTACCAGATAATCGCGAGAGGTATCTGGTGTGGTCGAAGGATTTCGCAAGAGTCGATTGTCCTGGTCCAAGCAGTTTCGTCTGATCGAGCACTTTGTGGCTGGCACCACGGCGCGCACCGCGGCGGAGTTGGTTGGCGTGAATGCCAAGACAGCCGCGTTT
>JAKAJO010000021.1 GCA_021813745.1 Acidobacteriota bacterium | reverse complement strand
CGCCTCAAGGGCTACCGCCGCATCTTCTCCCGCTTCGAGAAGCTGGACTGCCTGTTCCTCGGCTTTCTCTGCTTCGCGCTCATCATCGAAGCGCTCAGATAGTGTTAACACGCCCTAGCCCACCATAACTCAAGAAAGCCTAACTCTTAGCTTTTGTGCATTTTTCGTCGTATTTCAGGAGTACACTGGATTTCCGCACGATGAAAGACACCGGAACATCAATCAATCAGCTCGCGATGCAATGCGCTTACTCAGACCATCCAGAGGAGTGGGAAGAGTTTGTACGGTGTTGCGCTCCAATAGCCTCCCTCGTCGCGGCTCGAGTATGTCGTTCCTGGACCGGGATTGTGACTCCGACCCTTGTGGATGACATCGTACAGGAGATTTTTCTCAAGCTCTGTGAACGAGAAAGAAAGATTCTGCGGGGATTTGTGCCACGAGGCGGCGAGTCTTTTATCGGTCTTCTCAGTATTGTTTCTGCCTCGGTCGCCAATGACCACTTTCGGAGACAGTCTTCCGGAAAGCGGGGCGGGGGAAAGTTTCCAATTCCACTCGATGACGTGGTTGGCGCCGCGAAAGCGACGGCGCCCGAAGGAAACGATCCCATGCGCAACACATTGCTCTATCTGGAACTCGACCGGAAAATGTGCTCGAATCCGAATGCGGTCACGAAGCGGGACCGCGCCATCTTTTGGCTCTACTACCGGCAAGGACTCACCGCAAAAGAGATTGCCAGTCTACCCGCCGTGGCACTGTCAGCCAAAGGAGTGGAGAGCGTGTTGCGCCGGGTTGCAGGATGGTTAAGAATTCAACTGAACGGGCAGGCTTCTGATGCCTCGCTCAGCACGTTAGCTGATTCAGGATAAAAAGAGGAGCTCTCAGAAGGACAGTGTGGAATTCTTGTGATTTCTGGATTCATTGCACGTGATCAGAACAGCGCAGAATGATTGGCGCTCGCATGAGTTCACTACAAACCAGAGGGGTCAGGGAGGATTCTGATATCTCCATGTGGCGAAGAAAATGAGCTTGTCCCACGATGAAAGCGAAGTGCCCAGGTTACCGAAGGATGCTGCTGCGCAGGCAACTGAGGCAGACCGATGCCCGGACCCAATGACCTGGCACCGCATGGCGAATGGGCAACTCACTCCTACCGAATCAGAAGCGCATCTGCTGCACGCTGCAACCTGCGACAAGTGCCTGGGTGTTTTGAAGGGCCGCGTTGACACAGCCAGGATGCAAGATGACGGAGTCGATCTTGCCTCTATCCTGGCCACTAGAACATCTCAATGGCAGCACGACCTCGCGCTGCGCCTTGCGGCGACGCCCCGCCGAACATCCTTCTCCTGGATGCACATGGGAAGGCGCACTCTTGGACTGATCCCCATCGCGGCCTTGATGGTTGGGATCCTTCTTCTGTGGTATCGGCATGAGCAGACGCCAGATCGCCTCCTGGCGGAGGCGTATACGCAGCATCGAATCTTCGACCTTCGCCTTCCCGGTGCTAGATTTGCACCCGTCACTTCGGCAGTTCATTTGCGCAGCTCCGCCTTGGAGGTTGATTCTCCCTTACTTCTCAATGCACGAGCAGAAATTGCGAGGCAGCTCGAGCGCTCCCCCAATGATCCGCATTGGCTCGAATTGCAAGCGCGGGCGGACCTGCTTGATGAGAACTACGATCCTGCTGTTGACGTGCTGGATCGCCTCATTGCTACCGGCCACGTCACAGCTGACCTTCTTCTGGACGATGCATCCGCCTATTTTGAACGTGGGACGGCAACCGGTAGCGAAAACGATCGAGCCGCCGCACTCAATAATCTGCGCAGGGCCGATGAACTGGCGCCAGATGATCCAGTGATTCTCTTCAACGAGGCTCTTGTTATGGAAGATCGCGGCCAGCTCATCAACGCTGTGGAGACCTGGAATCGCTATCTACGTTTCGAACGAGATCCGGAGTGGCTGGCGGAAGGTCGCAGGCGGTTGCAGAGCCTTGAATCGCGACTGGACCAACTGAAGTCCCATCACGCCAGGATGGAGAACTACCTCGCTACGCCGGCGGCTATGCTTGCGCTCGCTGCCAATGCATCTGAACTCGCTGGGGTTGATGAAGAACTCTCCACCACAATGCTGCCGCAGCTTCTCTTTGCTGCATACCCAGAGCCGGATCTTCGAGTTCGCGGCTCGCCCTGCGCAGATCGATGCAAATCGGCACAGGCTCTCCTCCGGGCTCTGGCTGAATCGCTTGAGGCGAATCATCAGGATCCATGGCTCCGCCAACTTCTCCCCGCATCAAACATCCCATCCAATTCTCTGTTTCTTCAAGCTGTGAATGAGTTAGCGCGCGCACTCGATACAGAGAGTGCGGACGATTATGCGCAAAGTCAGTTCTGGGCAAATGCCAGCTTGCGCGATTTCCGCTTGCTCGGCAACAAAGCGGGCGAAGACCGGGCTCTCCTTGAAAGCTCTTACGACGCTCAACGGCTGGGGAAGATGCAGGCGTGTCTCGTTGCAGCGAGGACTCTTGTGCAAACGGGTTCCCGGTTTCCCTGGATTGCGGCAAGCGCGTTCACACAGGCTAGCATCTGCGATGAGGGTTCGGGCACCGCAACGCAGGCCAGTCCTCTCGGTCTGCGCGCTGGCATCCTTGCAATGCAGCATCACTATGCGCTACTTGCCATGCGCAGCAGGAATCAAATCGGTGGCGCCGCTGTGGAAGCCGGAGACACTGAAGATGCCTGGCGCATTTTCATGGAGACACTGCGTCAGTTCTATGCCGGTGATTATCCTCCGTTTCGGGCCTACACCATCCTTGCAGGCCTGGCAGAGGTGGAGAAGAACACGCCACGTGAACAGCTCGAACTTCTCCTTCAAAGGGAACTGCTTGGAATCCTGAAGTTGACCTCGAGCCGTGCACTGGTTCCTGCGCAGCGCTATGACCTCGCGATTGCAGCCATTCGTGCGGGATCAATTGCTGAAGCGCAGACACAGATGGAAAAGGTCGAAGCAGAACTCAAGCAGCAAAGGAATCAGCAATCCTTGCGGGAGTTCTTCGCCGACAGCGAGGTTGCGCTCGCCAATCTCTATCTCTCGCGGGACGATCTGGGATCCGCCGCCAATCTTCTTCAGCGCGCGCAGGCCGGCCTCGTGGGCTTGGATGACAAAGAGGAGATGGCCCTTTATGCCGCCGCACGTGGTCAGCTTTTGCTGGCTTCCGGGAAGCCGGAAGCTGCTGAACCGTTGCTTCGTGATGCCATCCTTACCGAGGAAGATCGGGGCCGAAGAGTCGGCGCCGGAAATATGATCTTTGCACGGCAGGATCGCGTCCTGTATGCAACGCTGGTGGCGACCTGGCTTGCTTTGGATCGTCCTGGAACAAGCATCCTCGCTCTTTGGGAACGCTATCGGCTACGCATTCTGGGACAGCCCGTGCCGCTTTGTCCACAAAGGGCTCTTGACTGCTTGGGCCCACAGCTCGACTCCGATCTAACTCGCGAGCTCAAAAGCGGTGATCAGCTGATCGGCGTCATTGTGCTTTCTGACCGGCTTTTGTCTTATCAAGCAGCGGGCGGGCGGGTTCGGTGGCGTGAGATCCCCATGCAAGAGAGCCAGGTTCTAACATCCGTTTCAAACCTGGAGTGCATGGCATCCTCGCCTGCAACTTCGCTCCTGTCTGTTGACGTCGCGGCGCGGCGTGCAGGAAAGATCCTTCTCCCGACGCTGGGCCGCTCGCCAACTTCCTCCCCTCTGTTGCTCATTGAGTCGGATCCACTGATTGGCAATCTTCCCTGGCCGGCCGTAGAGAGCGCCAGCGGCCCGATTGGACTTCACTTCGATCTCGACGAAGTGCCCTCTCTCCTTCTTGCCTCACGTCGACGCTCTGCGGCATCCACGTCCAGCGCGCTCATTGTAGGAGCGTCTATCGGGGCTGGAGCCCCGTTGCTGCTTTCGAGTGCACTGGATGAAGCACGCTCGGTCGCAGCCTTTGAGGCACGGTCGGAAGTGCTGCTTGGCCGTCAGGCTACGCAGGACCGAGTCGCGCGCGATCTGCCGTCGGCCGCGCTGATTCACTTTGCAGGCCATGCAGCGCAGCAAAACGGAGAAACCCGACTCCTCCTTGCTCCCACAGGACTGGATGGAGACAGACCTTTTGTGGATGAAACACTGCTTCGCGCGAATCCTCCACACAGGGCGTGCCTCGTCGTACTCTCAGCATGTTCTACAAACCAAAGTCAGCCGGGCTGGGACCACGGAACGGGTGACATGGTTGACGAACTGACTGCAATGGGAGTGCCGCAGATTGTTGCAACTCGTTGGCCGATTGACTCCACCACCGCTGTGACCCTGATGCACTCTTTCTATTCGAATCTGGCCACTGGCGAAAGCGTCCCAGCGGCACTCACGCGTGCCCGTCGCATTGTTGCAGCCAGCCCGCGCTCCCAGCACCCTTTCTATTGGGCGGCATATGATGCATTCGGCGCAGGCCACTCCGATTTGCATTCCATCTTTGACGAAAAGCCACATTAGAAGTGCGCCCCGGAGTCTCAAGGGTTTTCATTCTCTTGCTGCGCGAGCACACCTCCATGCTGTAGCCTTTTCTGTCATGAAGAACGCATATCATTCCATCTTTCTGCTTGTTTGCCTGATCGGCTTTGCTCCCTGCGCTTCTCTCACACAGGCTCAAATGGTTTCTCCCTCCATTGACAAGCCGGACCAGCCTTTCTCCTACTTTTCTGCACCGACAGATGAAATCGGCATGATGGATGCCGAGGCTGCCACGGAGGTGACGCCGGAGGGCTACCTGCGTACCGGCTTCGGAGAATTGATGTTCTTTGTGGGCCCAACCCTTGATCCAACCCACGTGCGCATCCGCACCCTCGAAGACGGCCATTTGCCCATCATCCACTATCAGTTTGAGCGCGACGGCGTGACCTACCGATTCACCCTGTTCGCTGCCACACTCGATGGGAGACCGGAGGGTACACTCGTTAACTTCATACGCGTTTCAATGCATAACGGAGGAAGTAGGCCCAATCGCGCCATTCTTGCAACGGGCATGCGCTATGACGCGCCAAACAATACCGACGCGGCGCACGGCGATAATCGCTTTGACCGACCGCGTGAAGGTCGCTACCCAGGCGATTATCGCCAGATTGGCGCGAGATTCAGTCCGGACTGGATCTACTCCTTTACCGAAGATGGATTCCTCCGCGATGGCCGACTGCTCTATCTGTATCCTGCAGGTTATGTGAATCGCGGCTGGACCCTGCACGGCCGTTACAACTACCCTCAAGACATCAGTAAGCCCAGTAAGCTCCAGGTGGACCCGACGGTTGCCGCCGGTATCGTCACGTATTCGCGCTTGCTCAATCCCGGTGACGATTTCACGCTCGACTTCAAGATGCCTGTGGTGCCAACAACCGAGATGGCGACGATCCGACAGGCGAATTTGGACGCAGCGCACGCTCAGGTCGTCTCATTCTGGAGTCACATCCTCGCCGAGGGCATGCAAATCACTCTGCCCGAACAAAAGCCGGTCGACACGTTCTATACCAATCTGATCTATGACCTCATCGCCCGCGACCATATCGGGGCCGACTATATTCAGACCGTCAACAAGCTTCACTATCACGAGTTCTACCTGCGCGATGGCGCCGACATCGTGCATAGCTACGACGTTACAGGATACCCACAAGTCGCCGCACAGGATCTGGCCTTCTTCGCCAAATCGCAGAAGCCCGACGGCAATTTCCTGTCGCAGCCGCAACAATATGACGGATGGGGCGAAGCGGTGTGGGGCTACTCGCAGCACTATCGCATGACACACGACAAAGCATTTGCGGAGTGGGCACTGCCGCAGATTGACCGTGCGGTGCAATGGCTCAGGCAGGCGCGTGCGTCTGATCCTTTGCACATCATGCCTGCCAGCGATGTGCGCGATAACGAATATGTTCCTGGACATCTGACCGGCTATAACTTCCTGGCGCTCTCCGGGCTGAAGCTCGCCATCCAGATGGCGCAGAAGACGGGTCATTCAGACCTTGCTTCCTCCTGGCAGACCGAATACAACGATTACCGCGCTGCATTTCTCAAGGTGCTTGATCAGCAGACCGCAGCACACGGCGGCTATATTCCGCCGGCACTCGATGGACAGAATGGTGGGTATGACTGGGGCAATTTGCTGGCGGTTGTGCCCGAGCCCACACTGGATCCTCGCGATCCGCGAGTTACGGCAACCCTAAAGGCCACGCAGGCGAAATATGCCGAAGGCATCATGACTTATGCCAATGGCGAATTTCTGCACCATTATCTCACCATCAAGAACACGATGACCGAGGTGGTGCGCGGCGATCAGGAACAGGCAGTGCGGGAGCTGTACGCGCTGCTGCTCCACACAAGTTCGACCCACGCAGGATTTGAGTTCGCCATCCTGCCATGGGGAGATCGCGACTTTCAGGACAACCTGGCACCTCATGGCTGGTTTGCTGCCGAGTATCGCACTTTGATGCGCATCATGATGGTGCGTGAAGAAGGCGATGAATTGCATCTGCTAAGTGTTGTTTCACCCGATTGGATCGGCGCGGGCAAGACCATCGAAGTCACTCAGGCTCCCACCTACTTTGGCAGCGTAGCCTTCAAGTTGTCACAACCCTCCGCCACAGAAGCCAACCTGCACCTTGACACGCATTTCTCCTCTGCGCCCAGGAGTGTCGTAATCCATCTCCCATGGTTCATGGAAACACACAGCGTGAAGATCGACGGCCGTGCCGCTACCGCTGTGCGTGGGACAATCACGGTTCCTACGGGCACGCGGGACGTGACCATTCAATGGTCACGTCAGACCGGCACGCCCAAAATGAGCTATAAGGAAGCGGTCGATGCGTACAAGGCCGAATACGCCCGCCGCTACCAGATTCTGATGCACGGAAGCGCCGCGCAGTAGCCTTTCGAAAGACTGAGGTGTCTATTCGAGCTTTTGCAGATCCGTGCCTTCAGGCACCTTGATGTGGAACTGCTCGTCGGTGAGTGGCATGTTCTCCACGACTTTCTCGACATGGAGGACAGCCTGGTATTCCTCCATGGGACGGCGAATCGTGACGACGGAGGGATACTTGCCGGAACCAAAGTCCGCGTACCGCGCATAGATCACCTCAGTTTCAAGATTTCCATCTGCGTCATAGAGATCCTGCTTGTAAGGCATCAGATCATCCCGATGAAAGGTCACGACGCGCACTGGGGTAAGTTCATGCCGACCTGGCTGGCGCCGCATGATGCTCAGAACGTACTCGGGCACTATCAACAGATGCTTCTTGCTTGCATCCACCATGGTGTCTGCGTCGGCCGTTACAGAGTAGAGATCGTCGGGCTCCAGGCCACGCACCATCATCGCATCAAAGAAAAAGCCTGGCCGTAGATTCTCAACCTGGTGTACTGACTTCCTCTTCAGTTGGTTGGATCCTTCCACTACCTTCTTTCGTGAAGGAATGTATAGACTGAAAGTCTTGCCGTTGCTGGCCATGTCAAACATGGTCATTCCGATCACCGGCACCTGGCCGAGCACGCGCAACATTCCGGGCTTCCGCATCAGGATGTGTCCACGAAAGCTCGTGTAGTCTTTGGCAACGCCCTCCCTGCTATTCAGGACGCTCGCCTGGATCTCAACTGTGGCGTTCAGCGTTTCCATCTGATCCCACCGTTCATTCATACGCTGCACCAGTTGGTCCGGTGTCACGGTCTGCACCATGGCAGGAGCCTTCGGAACGGGTAGCTTGCGGGTCGTGAACAGACAACCAGAAAGCATCAAAAGCGGTGCCAGAATCCCCAGAGTGCGCAAGCCCCTCCACGTATTCTTCATCGCGCACCCGCTTTCCGCTTCGCCGTGCGGTAGGCGGCCACATCGCGGGCGTGCTGTTCAAGCGTCGACGAAAAGGATGAGTGCCCCTGCGGGTCGGCGCCCTGGGCTACAAAATATAGGTAATCCGAGTGTGCCGGAGCCATTGCGGCGCGCAATGAAGCCAGACCCGGATTGGCGATGGGGCCCGGCGGAAGCCCAGTGTGCAGATAGGTGTTGTAGGGGGTGTCACGCTTCAGGTCACTCTCATAAATGACCCCGCGCCATTGTCCTTCCAACTCCAGGCCATAGATGACCGCAGGATCTGTCATCAGCGGCATATGGTGCGCCAGCCGGTTTTCAAAGACACTGGCCACCAGTGGGCGATCGGCATTGACCGCTGTTTCGCGCTCCACCAGTGAGGCCAAAGTCACCACTTCGTGCACATTCTCCTTCAGGCCGATTCGTGCTGCTTCCTGCCGGAATCGTCGCACCATCGCAGCACAAATCTCGGCAGCACTTGCCTTGCGCGGAAATCGATAGGTGTCCGGAAACAGATAGCCTTCCAAGCTCTTCGCGCCTGGATCCAGATCCGCCACGAGATGCGTCTGTTTCGCCTGCCCCTGCAGAAACGCCTGCCTGGATCCAAAGCCCGCTTGTTCCAATCGGGCAGCGATGTCAAAGATGGTTGAACCTTCGGGCACGGTCACCGTCCTCGTATACACATCGCCGCGGGCGATCCGCGCGTAAATCTCCCCCGGCAGCGCAGGATGATCAAATCGATACTCCCCTGCCAGAAGCCTGCCGCCCTTCCACCAACGGAGCAAATCAAAGGCAATTCGACTCCGCACCACCCCGGCCGACTCCAGCTGCTCTCCAATGGCCCGTGCTGAAGTTCCGGGCGCAATTTCGACAAACGTCTCAACCGAAGGGCCATATGGGGCCCAAAGTAACCATGCTGAGTACACGCCAAAGGCCACAACGGCAAGGAGCAGTAGCAGCGCGATCCCTGAGGGCCTCATTCTCTTTCTTGTCTTGCGCTTCCGCCCAATCATCCTCTGCCGCAATCCTCTTCACATTGGATGCAGGGCTACCCCCGCCATCCTCTATTTTAGCGGGGTAATTTCCAAGCAAGACAGCTTCGCCCGTTTAAGCTGACAGCAGGAGTATGCTCCTGCACCCGATTCCTCAGCCTCGCATCCTGGCGCTCGACGTTGGAACACGACGGATTGGCGTTGCTGTCTCAGACGAGCTCGGCTGGACTGCCCAACCCGTGATGACACTCAATCTTGATCGCCGGCCCCGGCCTAGTCCCCGTGAAATCCTCCGTTCGATCGCTCGACTGGGCAGACGCTATGCAGTGGGGGCGATTGTTGTCGGCGACCCACGCCACATGTCCGGGGCCGAAAGCCTCCGCGCGCAAAGAGTCCGAGCCTTTGCCGCCGAACTCGGCGCTCTCACAGGCCTCCCAATCCACCTCTGGGATGAACGCCTTACCACTCACGAGGCTCACCAGATTCTGTATGCCGCTGGACATGCCCGCCAGGAACATCGCAAGGTGATTGACCAGGTGGCTGCGACGCTGATTCTACAGTCTTTTATCGACCATCACCGCAGCGATTCTGCTTCAGCTCCCCTGGAGCCAGACCGGGATTAGATCAATCGGGCCGGCACTTCCGGCCAACGCGTATAATGGGAGGGTTAGCTCGTCGATCTTTCGCGGTTGAGCCTGGTGGCGATCCGCTCCACGGATGTTGAATGCCCGAGCATATCAAGAAACAGCTTCTCAAAGAGATCCAACTCCTTGAGCACGAGCTCGCTCATGAACTACCGGCAGAAATAAAAAAGGCCGTCGCTCTGGGCGACCTCTCGGAAAACGCCGAGTATCACATGGCGAAGCAGCGCCAGGACTTCGTGAACGCGCGCCTGGGCCAGCTGAAAAAGAGAATGGCAGAGCTTTCTCTGGTGAACCTGGCGAACATTCCCAAGGACAAGGCCGGATTTGGTTCTACCGTCGTGGTCTTCGACGCGACAAAAGATGAGGAAATCGTCTATCGCCTAGTGACCAGCGAAGAATCCGATGTCACCAAAGGACTCATTTCCACCACGTCGCCCATCGGTCGAGGACTCGTGGGCAAACGTGTTGGCGACGTTGCCACCATCATCACCCCCAATGGCAAACGTGAACTCGAGATCCTCAAGCTCACCACGATTCATGACGAGGCTGAGGAAGAAGAAAGCACCGGCACGGAGTAGCACGCCGTATTGCAGCATTTAGGACGATTGGAATGACCTGGACCAGCGCGTTCGGCCGCGGTTGCGGCTGGCTTCTTGACCGTATTGTGCACGGCCTGGCACTCACCCGCATCTCCCCCAATTTCCTGACCTTCATTGGGCTGGTCATCAATATCGCCGCCGCATTCCTTTTCGGCCACGCAAATGCATCGAACGCCGGTCGCATGTTCTTTTATGCCGGCATGGTCATCTTTGGTGCAGGCATATTCGACATGGTTGACGGTCGGGTCGCGCGGCGCAACAACCAGGTCACTGTCTTCGGATCCTTCTTCGATTCTGTCATCGACCGCTACTCGGACGTAGTGCTCTTTTTCGGCCTCCTTGTCTACTACGGCCGCATCAATCGCTTCCGCTACGTCGTTCTCGTCGCATTCGTGATGGTCACTTCGCTGATGGTCAGCTACACCCGCGCCCGCGCTGAGGCCCTCATCGGCCAATGCAAGGTTGGCTTCATGGAGCGCCCCGAACGCATCGTCCTCATCCTGCTCGGCGCGTTGTTCAATCACTGGGGCGTCATGGCGCCGGTGCTATGGGTTTTGGCCATCCTCTCGACCATCACCGTCATCCACCGCATTACGTACACTTACCAGAACACCAAACATCTAGCTCCGCTGAGCACCACCGGACGTTAGCCGCTAACGAATCAGCCCGTCCGGGATCCCTTCGGCACACTCTCAAACGGCAAAGTGGGCCTCCCAATTGCTATCGGACGGCCCATTGCCCCTGTACTTGGAGTCACTCAGTTCTCCGCTCGTTTCAGGACCACGGGGAGGCTCGATGGCACATGCCACGAGGGATCAATCGACGGATCCGATCCGTCTGGTGCAGGACCAATGGCAGGCCTGTTTGGATCTTCTTTCACGGGCTTTGGCGTATGCCATGGAATCGTCACTGTGCGCTGGAGTTCAATCCGGTCATCCTTCACTTCTCCGACATAGGAATTGATCCCGGACTTGAAGGCCACATGATTACCTTCGATCGACCCATCGACAATCGGAACCGGCACGTCATCGCCGCCAAAGAAGCCGCCACTTCCTTCCACCGTGCCGGCCAGTTTGGCTCCATCCTGCCGGAGGGTAAAAACCGAGTTGCCGCCCAGAATCCTCGCAATGAGATCCGCATTCCCTCCTTCCGGCGCGGGCACTGGTCGCCAAAGTCCAGTAATGCCGGGCCCCTGCGGAACCTCACGCTTCCAAACAGCAATCTGTGGGCGCAGTTGCACGGACTCCGCACGGATGGTCACCTTGGCAGAACTCAATCCCGGCGACGTTGCCTCAACCACTATCTCTCCCGCTTCCTTTCCCGCCTGCACAAGAGCCATGCAGCAGCCAGAAAATGCCTTTCTTACATTTCCCTTATCCGACTGCTGATCGGTCGGATCGCCGTTGCCCACCCCAATCAGTTGGCCCGCACCTGTCACGCGAAATGTGACCTCCTGATCCGTAATGGGCACGGTTCGACCTTGCGCATCTTGCACCGCTGCGGAAAACATCGCTACGTCCTCGCCATCGGCCGCCACTGAGTTGCGATCCACCTGTAATTTCAATTTCGCTGCGGGGCCGGTTGTCTCCCGCTTGGCCGTCATCACCTGCTTTCCATTCCTGGAGCCTTTGGCTTCAATCGTGCCCGGAGAATATGCGACATTCCAGGCTACATGTGAGTCTTTTTTCACCTCCTTGACACCGAGACTCTTGCCATTGTGGAAGAGCTCAACGTTGTCCAGGTTGGAGTACACCCAAACCGCAATCTCCTTGCCTTCCATGCCTGGCCAATTCCAATGGGGAAAAACATGCAGGACTGGCTCACGGGTCCACCACGCCTTGTAATAGAAAAAAGAATCCTTCGGAAAACCACACGTGTCGATAATGCCGTACTGCGAGCTGATATTAGGCCATCCATTCGGCGACGGCTCGCCACGATAGTCAAATCCAGTCCACACAAAGCCACCGGAGAGCCACGGCCGGGCATCACAAAAGCTCCACCACCCCTCGGCTGACGCTCGACCCGTGGTGGTATAGGGATCATACGAACTCACAAATCCCTTGCTTGCATCTGTGATGTAAATGCCGCGGGTACCTACCGCACTCACGGTTTCTGTTCCCATCACCGGCTTTTCGGGATGCGCCTTGTGAAATGCCTCCGCCTGCGGATCCATATAGTTGTAGCCGGCCACATCGCATACCGCCAGTCCACCTGTGCCAATCGCGCCCGTCGGTGCAATGGAAACTGGCCGGGAGCCATCATTGCGGGTTGCAACCTCCTTCATCGCCGTCAGGATCAGCACTCCTTTTTGCGTGTTTGCCTGCCCCTCTTCATTGCCCATCGACCACATGAACACACTTGGATGGTTGCGATCGCGCCTTACAAGATCTTGGAACTGGCTTAGCCCTTCGGGGTTCGACGACATCATGCGCGTCTCATCAAACACCAGCATGCCCATCCGGTCGCAGGCATCCAGCAGTTCAGGCGTCGGGGGATTATGGGAAGTACGAATTGAGTTGCACCCCATCTCCTGGAGTTTTTTCACACGGTAGCCCTGCACAGCATCTGGCAACGCAACCCCAAGGCCTGCGTGATCCTGGTGGTTACATGTACCCTTCAGCTTCACCGGCTCGCCATTCAGCAAGAAGCCGCGCGAAGCATCGAAAGCGACTGACCGGAGGCCAAAGGGAGTTTCATAGCGGTCAACCGTTTCGCCGTCAACCTGCACTTCGCTGACGAGCTTGTAAAGATTCCGCTGCTCAAGTGACCAGAGCTGTGCATGATCCACCGTGATCTGCTGGTGAAAGTCCTGCCCGTCACTCCCTTGAATCGAAGCGGCAGACGAAACGTCCTTTCCAACCTCCTTGCCCGCCGGGTCGATGACCGTCGAAACAACGCGCGTACGACGCGCGTCATTTCCATCGTTACTCACCTCAGTCAGAATTGAGAGAGTCGCCTGAGTCCCCTTCAATTCGGAGCGAACAAACGTACCCCACTTCTTTACGTGCACGCTGTTCGTCTTGACCAGCCAAACATGCCGGTAGATCCCAGCCCCCTCGTAGAACCATCCGTCGCTCTCCGTCGCATCCATCCGAACCAGCAAGACATTCGGATGCCCCGGATAGGTAAAGTCGGAAACATCGAAGCTGAAAGGGTCGTAACCACCGCTGTGTGTCCCTATATAGAAGCCGTTGAAAACCACGAGCGCATCCCGGTAGGCACCATCAAATTCAATTGTGATTCGCTTGCCCGCATCCTCCGCAGGCAGATCGAATATCCGGCGATACCATCCCACACTCGTCTCCGGGTACTTTCGTCCGAGTGGATGGAATCCTTTGCTTTGCAGCTCACGGTCATTCACAAAAGGTAATTCGACGGCCCAGTCATGCGGCAGGTTGATACTGCGCCAATCCGTGTCGTCGAAGGCGACACTTCCCGCCGCCATGAAATTTCCTGTCTTCTGAAAATTTCCTTGCGACTCACTTCCATACCCGAAGTCCTTGCTCGGATCACAGGCGTTACCGAAATGAAAGCGCCAGCCGAAATCGAGCAGTAGGCGCTCACGGCCTGCGCCCTGCACAGAGCTAACCGGAGAGTCGCCGGTACTCAGGGGTCCAGCCACCTCACCCAAAACCGGGTTCGTAGCGGTATGTATCGGGCTGATGCCCTGTGCCGCAACGGCAGCAGGGGCCAGCAGAGAGGATTTGAGAAGGTCGCGGCGTGAAAATGTTTTCATCTTGGCTCCTGTGTCCCGGCATCCCTGATCCATCCGCACACTTCTGAATGCCGGGTCGCGAATCGCACGAAGTATACGCGCCACCATCGATGGCTAACAACCACTCCGTCAAAGCTCACGCACAGAGCCGCCGATAAATATCATGCAACCTCCCATTTCTACGCCGCGGGTCAGGATCTCTTTGAGATCTGCAGTGGAAGTCGAACGGAGGCAAATGCTCCCGGGCTCTCGGCGCAATTTGCCAGCTGGACTTCGCCGCCGTGCGCGCGCGCAATCTGCTGAGCCAGCGCCAGACCAATCCCACTGCCTTGCGGCTTCGTTGTGTAGAAGGGCACAAACAGGTTCTCTACATTGGAAACACCCGGTCCGTGATCCCGGATCTGTATCACGACATCGTCGCCTTCCAGTTGCCAGCTCATATGAATTGGCAAGGCTCCGGCGCTGAGGGATGCTTCCGCTGCATTCGCGATCAGATTGATCAGCAATTGCTCAAGCTGGTCCTGGTCCGCCAGCAGCGTGACCGGGGGCCCTACCTCCAGCTCGACTGGAACCCGGCGCTCAAGCAGAGCCACACGCTCAACCAGGGTCTCGATGGCCAGCGGCTTTCGATGAGGCACCGGCAGCTGGGCCAGCACCCTATACGACTGCACGAAACGATGGAGTGAGTCTGCTCGGGCTTCAATCACTGCAAGTCCTCGCGAGAAGTCGCGCTGTGTGACCTCATCATCGGAAAGTCGATCGACACGCCCAAGCAAGCTGCCCGCAATGGACTTGATGGGAGCAAGAGAATTTGAAATCTCGTGTCCCAGGACGCGTACCAGTCGCTGCCACGCAGACTTTTCCTCTTCCTGCAGCGGCTGACTCACGTCGGCAAGCAGAAGGAGCGTATGCGGGGCGCCATCCTGCCGGAATTCGGCCTTACGAAGCAACCAGCGCCTCGGGCTCAAACCAAAGGACTGGATGCTCTGATCCGGAGCGCTCAGCAAACCGTCCAGATGCAATTCGTGTGCCGTGCGGCCATAACATCTCCCTGACGGCATCTCCAGCAGTTGCGCGCCGGCGTGATTCACAAGGCGTAACACCATTCCTCGATCAAATGCGAACAGTGGCGCGTGCATCACCTCAAGTATGCGGGAAAGTAAGGCGGTCGCCTCCAGTGACTCCATGCGCTGCCGTTGCAGGATATTGGCAAGGGTATTGATTTCCGCCGCGAGTTCACCAAGGGCATCGCCCGAGCGTGCCCCGCGCGCCCGAAAGGAATAATCCGCCTCGCGAAGTGAGGACACGACGTTGGTGAGCGTCTGAAGAGGGCGCGTCAGAGTATCGAGAAGCGACAGGGCAACGAGCAAAAGATAGAGGCCAAGGCTTACCGCAAGTAGAACCAGTGCCAGCGGCACTAAATGATTTTGAACCGCGAGAAGGACAGCAAAAAGGATCGCAGGCAGGGCAAGAAGAAGACAATGCAACCATGTTCGGCGCATCACCGAACGTGGTTGCACGCTTTGCCGTCGCTCATAGGCCATACTTCTCCATGCGACGATACAGCGCGGCCCGGCTGATTCCAAGCGCCTCTGCTGCGTGGGAGATATTGCCGTCACAACGTCGCAATACCTTGCGAATCAGAACCGCCTCGACTTCATCAATGCTCATGCCATCAAAAGAGAGAGCCGTGCTACGTGCAGAAGTCACAGCAAGATGCGCCGGCTGGATTTCCTCTTCCCGGCAAAGCAGAAGTGCACGCTCCACCGTATGCTCGAGTTCGCGAACGTTGCCAGGCCACCCATATTGCATCATCTGCTGCATCGCTGAGGGTGAAAACCCTTTGACTGACCTGCGGTAGCGGGCCTTATTGCGATTCAGAAAATGAGCGGCAAGGCTCGGGATATCCTCCCGACGCTCGCGAAGCGGCGGCAGGTGAATCTCAATCGTGTTAATCCTGAAAAGCAGGTCTTCGCGAAAGTTGCCTGCCATGGACTCAGCGCGAAGATCGGCGTTCGTTGCGCACAGTACACGCACATTAACTCCTCGCGTCTGCGACGATCCCACCCGCTCCAATTCTCCAGTCTCTAAGACACGAAGCAACTTCGTCTGCTGCCTTATTGGCACATTCGCGATTTCGTCAAGAAATAAAGTGCCGCCATGAGCCAGCTCAAATCGGCCGACCCGATCTGACCGTGCGTCCGTAAAAGCGCCCTTCACATGGCCGAACATCTCACTCTCGAACGTTCCTTCGGGAAGCCCTCCCGCGTTGACTGTGATCAGCGGCATTCGGGAACGTGGCGAAGTCGCATGCAGCAACTTGGCGACAACCTCTTTGCCTGTTCCGTGCTCACCCGTTATCAGCACATTGGCATCGGAGGGGCCAACCTGAGAAATCATCTCCAGCACTGGCTGCATGCTTGGCGATTCCGCTACGAAGATGGGCATTCCCTCGCCGCGAAGCACGTGATTCTCCATCTCGAGCTGTCGTGCACGGCGCAGTGCCTGACGAAGCTCAGCATACACACGCACCATCGTCGTCATTCGCTCGTTGTCCCATGGCTTCTGAATGAAGTCGCGCGCTCCGCGCTTGATCGATTCAACAGCGAGGTCGATGTTTCCCCAGGCCGTCATGACAATCACTGGAAGATGCGCATCGATCTCCTTGATGCTCGCAAGCAACTCGAGGCCCTCTTGGCCCGAAGTGGTATCGCGTGTGTAATTTAGATCCATGAGCAGCACGTCATACTCGCTCTGCCTCAGCGCCTCCAGCAGGAGTTGGGGGGATCGCACGAAATCGACGCGTACGCCTTGAGGGCGCAGCAGAAGTTCAACCGCCTCGAGGATATGCGGCTGATCATCCGCGACGAGAACTCGACAGTTGGCGAGCGGATCAGAGATGGCAAACCTCCACGCTACGTTCGAGAGAACTGGTGCATAAGCTAGGAAGCCTCCATCTTAGTTCCCGCAACACGGAGCCTTCCAATCTGCGGACTAATTTATGTCCTTTCTCGGGTCGCGGGATGGCTGCGAGTGCTTCAGTCCGCTTAATGTCTGCACCGACCTGCGTCGCGGTACACCTGCGACCGAAGAATCTCGAACCATGATAACGAAGTCTCGTTCCGGCAACAGGACAGCCACGCGCCATGTCAGGGCGCCTTGAGCATGTCGCGGGGCGACCGGAATGCAGGTTCATCATGGCGCGTGGGTCACCACTCCAACCTTGGCGTCGTCAATAGAAACTCCGGTGCGCTCCAGGGTATCTCCGGTGGCACGATCAATATCCACCTTGGCCTTTTCGAAGGCGATCTGCGCTGCGACAAGAGCAGATTGCGCAATCGCGGAATCATGCTCCGCCGCCAGCGTATCGTAACTGGATTTAGCGCCCAACGTCTGCTCTTGCTTCGTGATGGAAAACGTGCGCTCAGCCAGGTCACTGGCCTTCTTTGCCGCCTCGACCCTGGCTTGCGCCTGTTGCAACGCAAAAAGTGAGTTTCGTACGTCAAAGCGAATCGTCTTTTTTTGTTCTTCGAAAGTGATCTGTCTCTGTCGATATTCCAGGGCCGCGCGAAACTGATCTGCTTTTGCAACACGATTACGCAAATTGATTTGCAAATTCATGCCGAACTGATACTCCGGCGATGAGTAATTGAAAGTATTCTGAAACATGCCACCAAATCCCTCAGGAAGATTGGAGGCACACTGTTCCGCGCTCAAATATTGAGTACAGTTTTGATTCTTCGGCCCGGCAATGCCTGCCCCCTGGTACATACCGTAAACATTGAGAGTCGGAAGCAGCTCACTCTTAATCGAATTCAAACTGGCCTGCGCGACCTGCATGGCAAGTTCATCTTCAGCCACATCAGGTCGGTTCTTCTCTGCTTCCGCAATAAGATCATCAATTGACCTGGAGGCGTTGGGGTCGGGACCACCTGTACGATCCAATGGGATCACGGCCATTTCATCGATAAATGGATCGTCCGTCTTGGTAATCGCGTTCTTCATGAGGAGTTCATTCAAGCGCAAAGTAGCGCGGGCCACCGTAAGATCACCCTCGCTGGTGGCCACGTCTGCCTCGTCTTTCATCACCTGCATGGCGGGAATCGCTTCTAATTGAAGCTGCTTCTGATCATCTTCCAGCGTCTTCTGCGCGAAAGTCAGGGAGCGCTCCTTCACTTGCGCATCTTCATAGGCATTCACTAAGTCCCAGTAGATGTTCTCCACCTGTGTGATCGTTGCAATTGTCTGCGCCCGAAAGGCAAGGTTGTTGATCTGGAGATTTTTTTTCGCAATATGGATGAATCGTTCGTTCGTTGATAAGCCGAAGCCAGCGAGCAGTTGCTGGGTGATGATGACCTGAAAATAAGAATTCAACGCGGGATTAATTGCATCGTAGGGACTGTTGTTCGTTAGACGTTGCCCCAGATAATTCACATTAATTCCCGTACCCAGCGGAAAGTTCTGCGTGTAGTTTCCCTGGGCCTGAATCGTGTTCTGTTCAAAGATCGGAACCCCGGTCTGGAACGGGTTCTCTTGCTGCAGGACAGTGTGATCAACGTAACCCTTGAAGTTGAGAAAAGGATCGAAAGAAGGCACAAACGTGCCAAGACCAAGCGTCGATGTGACTATGCCCCCTGCGCCAGCCGCAGTTGCCCCTGAGGTAGCACCTCCGCCGCCCACACTGGATGATGCGAAGCCGCCTTGTGTTGAAGACTGCACAATGGCGGTATTGATTCCATTTGCCGCGCCGCCGGCTTTGGTTCGGGCCAGATCGGTCTGGCCAATCGGGAAATTGTACCGGAAGTAGGCCAAGTCGAGATTATTTTCGATGGCGAGAGCAATCGCGTCGCGCAAGGAGATGTACAGCTTGCCATCCCGCGTAAGATCCTGCAATCTTGGCGAGTTGGCAAGATCCAGAGGCGGCGGCATGCTGGGCATGTAGGGTGCGAATGGACTGTGGGAGTGCGGCAGGGGAATATGAAACGGCCGCAGCGAAGTGGATGCCATCCGCTGTTCCTGCTTCATTGCCTGGATCAATGTGGGCGCTGGGTTAGATGACTCACTTTCCGCAGGCCTGGGTGCCTCAGGCGCTGAGGCTGAGGCAGACGAGTTCGCGCTTGATTCTTCAGGCACCAAGGGCTGAGCGCTCATGGGCAGGGTGGCCTTGAGGATCAGAATTGCCAGGACACACGGAAGTCCTCTTCCAGTGATCGCCGCAATCCTCAGTATTGATCGTTGCGCATAGGTAGAATTCACTAGTTCCGAACCTCCTTAGTGCCGTGGGTGATGTCCTCGTCACGCATCAGCCAGCCATCCTGCAAGCCCAGAACGCGGGAACCATACCGGGCATTTTCTTCCGCATGCGTCACCTGCACGATTGTTGTGCCCTGCTCATTCAGGGAACAGAAAAGATCCATGATCTCGTGCGCCTGGGCAGAATGCAGATTGCCCGTCGGTTCGTCGGCCAGCAGCAACTGGGGTGAGTGCACCACAGCGCGCGCAATCCCCACAAGCTGCTGCTGACCTCCCGAGAGTTGGCTGGGATAGAGATCCTTTTTTGCAACGATGCGGAAGCGATCCAGAATGTCCGCAACCATCCCCTTGCGATCTTTCGCAGGCAGATTCTTGTAAGAAAGAGGAAGCTCAATGTTCTCAGCCACAGTCAAATCATCGAGCAGATGGTAGCTTTGGAAAACCATTCCAATACGCTCGCGGGCCAGGTCGGCACGCTGCTTGCGCGAGAGGGTATGGACTTCCACCTCACCGAGCATGTATTCCCCTTTCCAGCCGTCATCAAGCAACGCCAGCACATTCAGGAGCGACGACTTGCCGGCGCCAGAAGGTCCCATAATGGTCACAAACTCCCCCGCGCGAATCACGAGATCAATCTTCCGCAAGACCCAGAAATCGGCGTGACCAGCCTTGTAACTCCGTTCCACTTTGCGCAGTTCAATCATCCGGGCTTTTACTCCGTTCTCAAGGCCTGCATCGGCTCTACGGTTGCGGCGCGACGCGCAGGAACAATCCCCGCAAGAAGGACACAGAGCGAAAGAGCGAAGACTGCGATGATCAACGCCAGAGGATCGTAGGTGGAAACACTGTAAAGCTGGCTATTCAGCAGGCGCCCAGCCATAAGGGCGGCAGGAATGCCTATGAAGAGACCAATCAAAAGCTGCCACAGGACATCCATCAACACGAGGCCCACAACAGCCTCACGCGTCGCACCCAGCGCCATCCGAATGCCGATTTCGCCAGTACGCCGCGCCACAAAGTACGACATCACACCGTACAAACCGATCGAGGCCAACAAGAGGGCAAGGATGCCGAATAGCGTCGTGAGCCGGGCAATCAAACGCTCTTGATTAAAGTTGCTTTCTATCTGGTCGCCGAATGCGCGCAGGTCCATTGCAGTCAGATTCGGATCGACCTCCGCCAGCGTGTTGCGCACCAGGCGATCGACATTCTGCGGCGGTCTGTCGAATTCCAAAATGATGGCACCCATATACATCGATTGGGATTCCAAGGTCGTAAAATCCGGCTCCGTGTACTGGGTGTACTGCTGCCTGAGTGGACGCAGGAACACTGGCCGCACCGCGGACCGCGGATTATTCATTTTGAAATCGCGGAATACGCCGACGATCTCAAAGGTTCCTGAATACTTCGCAAGATCGATTCCAAAGTGCTGTCCGATCGGGTCCACATGCGGAAAGAACTGTTTGACAAAGGTCTCATTCACAAGCGCGACCTGCGGAGCGCCTGCGGTATCCTGCTCGCCAAAGTTCCGGCCACGGACAATCGGTACGCCAACTGATTCCAAAAAGCCGGTGCTGACACGGTCCCATGTTGAGCCGCATTGATCTCCGGGCCTGGGTTGTGGGTGACCTTGTTGAATGACACACTCACCCCAGTTATCTCCTTCGAGAGGGCTATACATGGCAAGGGCGATATGCCGCACGCCCGGCAGCGCAGAAAATCGATCTTCAATTTGTCGATACAGTCCTGGAAGCCGACTCTGCGTGTACCCCGCTCCAGCCGGGTCAATATGCACAACATACCGATTGGCAGTAGCAACTCCGAAATCTTGATGTTCCAGGTTCACCAGGGATCGAGTGGTGAGAATGGCACTCGCCAAAAGAACTATAGACAGGGCTGCCTGAAAGATGACAAGTACTCTCTGCGGCAATGAAGATCGATCCCTGGTGGAGCGATTGGTGCCACGCAATGCCTCGGCAGGTTGCGCATGGGAGGATAGCCATGCCGGACCCAGTCCAAACAGGATGCCCGTGAGCAGTGACACCAGAAGTGCGAATCCCAGCACGGTTAGAGATGGACTTGCACTGATTGGTAAGTTTCTGGCGTCCGGAAAAGCCAGAGCTAGAATCGTGCGGCTGCCCGCATATGCAACCCCTAGGCCCGCCAAGCCGCCGATGAGACTGAGCAGGGTGCTCTCGATGAGGATCTGCCGGATGATCCACTTGAGCCCCGCGCCCAGGGCAATCCGCAAAGCGATATCCCCGCGCCGATTTGTTGCTCGCGCCAGCATTAGGTTGGCGATATTGGCGCACGCAATCAAAAGGACAACAGACGAAAGCAGCATGAGCAACCTCAGCCCTTTGCCGGTCTGCTGCTGGAGGTTTTGGACACCCCCTCCTGCCGGAGTCAGCACGACATGCATCTTCGGGATGATCGCCGCTCCGCCATCCGCAGTAAGTGCCGGACGCGTAACAAGCCACTGCCGCAGTTCATTCGAAATGTGCAACTGCAGGGCGGTGATGTTGGTTCCAGGACGGACCCGCCCGATTGGGTAGAGCCAGTGCGACTCCGCGTGATGCAGAATTGAGCTCTCTGCACGAACATACGGCTCTGTGTTGAGCGGGAACCAGAGTTCCGGCGGATTGTCCGTTACTCGATCGCCGAAGAACCCAGGTGGCGTGATGCCGATGACCGTGAACGGCTTCGTCTGCACAAAGATCGTGGAGCCGACAAGCGATGGATCCGATGCGTACTCCCCCTGCCAGGCGCGAAAGCTGATGACGGTCGCCGGCGCGGCGGCGGGTCGATCGTCACTGTCGGCGAAGAGCCGCCCGGCAAAGGGCTGCATGCCCAGCGTCTCAAAATAGTTCCCAGAGACAAACTCACCATGCAAGGGCTTCGATTCAGCACCGCCACGTCGGACACTCCACAGCCCCGAACCAGACTGGACTGCGGCCAGCTGCTCAAACTCCCTTGTCGATGACTTCAAGTACTGATAAAGATCAAAGGAAAAAATCGTGAAATCGCCGTTATCGGAAGCGCCACCCGGAAATCCGCCCTCGACACAGCAATCGTCGTTATCGCCAATGCGATAGAGCTGCGCAGGGTTTGCAACCGGAAGTGAACGCAGCAAGATGCTCTGCACAAGAGTAAATATCGCGGTGTTTGCACCAATTCCAAGCGCCAGAGTCAGCACAGCCGTCAACGTGAAACCTGGTGATTTGCGCAGTTGGCGCAGCGCATAACGGATGTCCTGTAACATCGTCACGCTCCCACTTCGGCTGTCAGCTTCTTCAGGTCCTCTTCTGAAACGACCTTGCCGTCAAAAAGGTGAACTTCCCGCTCGGCATGTTTCGCAAAGCGCGGATCGTGAGTCACCATGCAGATCGTCGAGCCCTCGCGGTGCAAGTCAGAAAGCAGATGCATAACTGCCTCGCCGTTCTTTGAGTCCAGGTTGCCTGTTGGCTCGTCGGCCAGCAGGATCGAGGGTGACCCAGCCAGCGCGCGCGCTACTGCCACGCGCTGTTGTTGCCCTCCGGAAAGCTGCGCAGGATAATGCCGCATCCGATGCGCCATGTTCACTCGTTCAAGTGCATCTTTCACGCGCTTCTTCCGCTCGGTTGCCGACATACCGGCACGATATGTCAGCGGAAGCTCAACATTCTCTTCGACAGTCAGATCCCCGATCAGATTGAAGCTCTGAAAGATAAAACCAATCTCCTGGTTCCGAATGCGAGAGCGCTCACTGAAGCTGAGATTTTCAACTGATTTATCATTCAGCAGGTATCGACCTGCTGTGGGCGTATCAAGCAGGCCAAGAATTGAGAGAAGCGTGGATTTGCCGCAGCCCGACGGGCCCGACATCGCCAGATACTCCCCCCGCGATATGGAGAGATGAACACCCGAAAGGGCATGCGTTTCTACCTCATCGGTGTAGAAGACTTTCGTAAGACCCTCAATCTCAATCAGCTTGTCACTCATCGTTGTCCTCTCTGCGCCCCGATGGGCGGTCTGCCCAAGTACCCTTTGAAATATCCACCAGCCTTCGACACCCTTTGTGCCGAATAGGATTTACTGCAGGCGAATGCGATCCACGTTGTCATAACGGGACATGTCTGAAAGGATCACTGTGTCCCCTTCCTGCAGCCCGCCCAGAATTTGAATATCGCTTACCGATTCCCGCCCTACGCGCACCGTCACGCGCGTGGCACCTTTGCCATCGGCATCCAATTTGAAAAGGCTCAGCGTCGAGTTCTCATTCCCCAGCGCAGGACGGCCCATGTACAACACATCCTTCATCCTCTCGAGATCAATGGTCCCGTCCACACTGAGCTGCGGCACCGCGCCCGGCGGAAGAGGCCCATCAAGCATTACGTCAACGGTGCGCGTTCCGTTCACTACAGCTGGATCAATTCGAATCACGTGTCCCGGAATAGTGCCGTTATGCGTGTCGATGGAAGAGGACTGGCCAATCTGAATATCGCGCGCCTGCGTCTCTGCAATCTGTAATGCCGCCTTTAGCTTGTCCCGCTGAATCACCTCTGCTAGGGATGTCCCGGCAGCAACGTGCTGACCCACTTGAAGCGGCGTCGCCAGCGGCGCCAGCGTGCCCGCGATACTCGGACGCACCTCCAGCCCTGCGGCCTGCTTCTCATACAGATCAAGTAATGCTTTAGCCTGATCCACCTTCGCCTGGGCTGAGGCAAGTTGCACCGCAATCGCCTTCTGATTCACTGCGATCTGCTGTTGGCTGATCCGGTGCTGCTCGGAAAGTTGTTCGGCTGTGCTTTTCGACTTGTTGTACGTAAGTCCTGAGATCACCCCCAGTTCATACAGCGCCTTGTCCGTCTGCGCCTGCAGCTGATCCTGTGTGAAGTCGGCATTCACTTGTGCGGCAGACGCCTTCTTATCCATCAGCGTGCTTTCAAGCGTCCCCTGCAGACTTTTGTAGTCAGACTCTGCTGCCTTCAGGGCAAGCCGGGCATTCAGTAACTCCTGCTCCAATTGTGGATCGGCAAGGTCCATCAGAATGGTTTGGGGAGTCACCTGCGCGCCCGGCAAGACGCGAATCCGCACTACGGTCGCTTCCGTCTGTGCGGGGATCAGCTCGATCGAGTCTTCGCGCGGCACCAATGTGCCGGTCGAGGAGCGCACCTGGCGAATCATAGGCCCGCGCTTCACTGTATCGATCCAGATTGCGGATCGATCCACCGTCGGCGCTGCCGGCTTGAGGCGCAAGACTCCAATTGCAAGTCCTGCAAGGATGACAACACCTGCCGCGCCCCACACCATGGCGCGACGCTGCTTCTTCGTCTTCAAGTCTGGGCGCGCAATATCCATTGCACATCCAGCTTGCAATTTGCATGCCGGACGACTCCGCCCCTGCTGATTGAAAATAAACGAGATGAACGAGAGCCTGGACGCTCAACCTTGGGTCAGATGTCCGGTTTCGTATTGAAGTGTCCGAAATCGAACAATTCTCAGCGCGCACTAGAACGGATAATGCCGCTCGCCGGTCTGCACCGTGATCCACCGCAGCGTCGTAAATTCATCAATGGCCGCTCGCCCTCCGAAGCGACCATAGCCCGAGGCCTTCACGCCGCCAAATGGCATCTGCGCCTCATCGTGCACGGTCGGTCCATTAATGTGGCACATGCCGCTCTCCAGCCGCTGAGCCATTTTCCAAGCCCTCGCCATATCCCGGCTGAAGATCGACGCGGATAGACCATAATCGGTATCGTTCGCTGTCTTCAGCGCCTGCTCATCTCCGCGCACTCGGACCACCGTCACAACGGGACCAAAAGACTCTTCGCCATAAATGCGCATCGCAGGTGTCACATGATCCAGGACTGTCGCCTCCATCAGAGTGCCGGTACCGCCTCCTCCAGCCGTGATCCGCGCACCTTTGCCGACCGCGTCCTGAATCAAAATGCGAATTCTCTCCGCCGACGCGGAATCAACCATCGATCCAAGAATCACCGGCCCGAGCGATGGATCTCGCACTGGCAACTTGGCCGCTCGCTCAGAGAGCCGCTGCACGAAGGCGTCGGCGACCCTTTCATCAACCACGATGCGCTCCGTCGACATGCAAATCTGTCCCTGATTCAGGAACGCCCCGAATACTGCAGCGTGCGCCGCAGCATCAATGTCGGCATCATCCAGTACGATCAGCGGAGCCTTGCCACCCAACTCCAGGAGTACCGGCTTCAGATTGCGCCCGGCGCGCTCCGCCAGGATCCGCCCGACGCGCGTCGACCCCGTAAAGTTAATGTGTCGTACATGCGGATGATCGCATAGCGAACCCACCACATCTGCGGCGTCCAGAGGATCATTGGTAAGTACATTCAGCACTCCATCGGGCAGTCCCGCCTCCTGGAAAGCAGTCCCGATCAGATGATGCACCGCCGGACAGGACTCCGAAGCTTTGAAAACCACCGTATTCCCACACGCCAGAGGCATCGCAACTGCTCGGACACCGAGAATGACAGGCGCATTCCAGGGCGCAATGCCAACACACACGCCGCGTGGTTGGCGCACCGCCAATGCAAGATTCTCCGGAACTTCACTCGGGATCACCTCACCCGTGATCTGCGTTGTCATCGACGCCGCCTCGCGAAGAAGGGACGCTGCCAGCCCAACATTGAAGCCAGCCCAGCCTTCCGTAGAGCCTGTCTCCTCGATCATGTGGGCAGCAAATTCCGCCGCGTGCGCCATCAGGCGATCAGCAGCGGCGTACAACAGCTCTCTGCGCCGGCCCGGACCCGTTTCTGCCCATCGCGGCAAGGCCGCTAAAGCCGCGCAGATCGCCGCATTCACATCGGCTCCTCCGGCAGAAGCAGCCCGGGTTACAGGCACTCCCGTGATGGGATTGCGTCGTTGGTAGACTCGCCCGCTGGCTGCCGCAACAGACTCACCGCCTATCAGAAGATTTACCTCGTTCATGCAAATGCCTCCCCCGCTTTAAGCGGGCCGTTCATCCTTCTCGGCCACCACAATCAACGCATCCAGAGCGACGACACCACTCGCCTTCGGATACACCACCAGCGGATTGATATCGACCTCAACAATCTCAGGGACTTCTACCATCAGCTTTCCGACTCGCGCCACCGCATCTGCCACCGCTTCCAGGTCCGCCTCCGGCGTCTCGCGGTACCCGCGCAAAAGTGCGTTGCCTCGAAGTCGAAGCAGCTCCCGCACAATCGCCTTTCGTGTGCGATTCGGAGCCATCAAGCAAGTATCCTGGATCGCTTCCGCAAAGATGCCTCCCAGTCCAACCAGTAAGACTGGGCCCCATTGCGCATCATGGCGCGCCCCGACAATCAACTCCAACCCTCTGCTCGCCATTCGTTCCACGAGGATGCCATCGAGACAGAGTCCAGGACGATACTTCAACACATTGGCATGGACCACGGACCACGCCTTCATAACTGCGTCGGCGGTCTCAAGTCCCAACACAACACCGCCTGCTTCGGTTTTGTGCCCCAGGTCTGCGGACTGTGCTTTCAACACCACTGGAAATCTAAGCTCGCGCGCAATTTCGACAGCCTCCTCCGCACTGTGCGCCAGTCTTCCGGCAGGGCTGGGTATTCCTATCGTCGCCAGAACAGCCTTACTCATGTATTCCGGCAGCACGCCGGCCGGGAGACTGTTGATCGCCGTTGCCACATTCTGTTCATTGCCTACGTCCTCTTCAATCGGTCGCTCCGCTGTCACATGCGCCAGCGCCCGAATCGCTCTCTCCGGCGAGGGGAAACAGGCCACGCCCATGTTGCGTAGCTCCTCAATCTCTGGAAAATCGAACGGGGCCCCTTCATCCAGCGCGGAAAAGAGGACCGGTTTCTGGGGCCGCAATGTGCGTAGTGCATCCAGGATCGGCATCAGCTTGAGTTTCGTCGTCTGTGGATCCGTGAGGATGATTGCGAGCACGACGCTTCCAAAAGAGTCATCATCCAGAACCGCCGGCAATGTGCGGCGATAAAGTGTCGGGTCCACAAGGCCCTGGGCCGTCAAGTCAAGGGGATTGGAGGGCGGAATGAAGGCTGGCAAGACCTGCCGCAATGCGCTCTCGGCTTGCGGGGAGAGCTTTGGCAGATCAAGTCCAACTCGCTCGCATAGGTCCAGAGTTAGCGCCTTGAAGGCTCCAGATTCTGTGAAGACTGCTGCACCCCCCTGAGGGAGACCTTGGCAGCGAACAAGAATCTGCGTCACATCCACCAGCTCTTCCATGCTGTCCACATGAATCACTCCGGCGCTCGTCACCAGCGTGTGCATCACATCGTAGTCTCCGGCAATGGCTCCTGTGTGGGTAGCTGCCGATGCGCGTGCTTCCCGGCTCCGCCCTGGGTGTAGCAGCACAATGATTTTCCCCGCCGCGTGCGCCCTCTTAGCCAGTTGCAAAAATCGCTTGGGCTGCCGAAACTGCTCCACAACCAGAGCAAATACATGCGTCAACGCATCGTTGAGAAGATACTCCAGAAAATCTTCAATGCCCGTTGATGCCTCATTCCCGGTTGAAATGGAATACTTCAAAGGAATCCGGTGATGACGCATATTGACCGCAATCACCGCTGCAAGAGCACCACTCTGCGAAAGGATCGCCGCTCCGCGCGCATCGCAACCCTCCTGCGGTGGAGTCACCACAAAAGTCAGTGGGATTCGATCAACATAGTTCACCATCCCCAGACAGTTGGGTCCTTCGAGCACCATCCCGCTTTCGCGTGCGATCTGGTTGAGTTCTCGCTGCTCCGCCTGGCCTTGTTCACCCGCCTCCGCAAAGCCCGCTGCAAAAACGATCACGCTGCCAACACGCCTCTCCGCGCAGGCACGAACTGAAGCAAGAACCGCGGAACCGGGAATCGCCAGCACCGCACAGTCCACCCCAACCGGCAACTCCTCCACCGAACCAAGACACTGGCGTCCTCGAATGACGGGTCGCTTCGGATGAATCAAATGCAGCGTGCCGGAGTACTCTGCTCTCTCCAGATTCTCGAGCACCGTCTCACTCAGTGACCCCGGCTTGGAAGATGCTCCCACGAGCGCGATCGAGCGAGGCCGCAAAAGCCTATTAACATTCGATTGCGCTTTCTCCCCTGTCTCCAGCTGCATCACTTGCATCTCCGCTTCTACCCTTGACGACGGTAGCTTTCAAGTCCCGGCTTAATGCTCTTTTCATCGAGAAACTGCTTGAGCCCCTTTTCGCGTCCGTGCTCCGGGTCACGCAGTTGGGACTGGTCGAGCTTCGCATAGAGGTAGTCCTCACTCTGTTCCCACGTCAGTTCCCGGCAGCGCTTAAAGCCGTGCTTGGCTGCACGCAGAACGACCGGATTCTTCGCAGCCAGCTTCCTCGCAAGAGCCACCGTCTCCTCACGTAGCTGGCCCAGTGGAACCGCCTTGTTCACAAGTCCCATCTCCGCTGCCTGTCGGCCGGTAAACGTCTCTCCCGTCATGATGTATTCCAGAGCTTTACGCTGCCCCACCGTATCTGCCAGAGCTTTGCTAACCAGATTGCCGGGAGGAATGCCCCAGTTAATTTCCGATAATCCGAAGACTGCGCTTTCGGACGCGATGGCCAGATCACACGCGACCAGCGGCGAAAAACCTCCACCAAAGCACCAGCCATTCACCATCGCAATCGTCGGCTTGCTGTACATCCGCAGCAGCTTCCATTGCCAAAGGGACGCTTCCCGTCGAATCTTCTCTTGAAAGATCTCCGGAGCCTGATCCACTTCGCGAAAGTACTCCTTCAAATCCATGCCCGCAGTCCAGGATTCCCCCGCACCCGTCAAGACAAGAACCTTCACCGATGCATCCTGCTCCAGCGTCTCCAGGACGTCGCGCATTTCGCGATTCAGCGTCGGACTCATGGCGTTGCGCTTCTCCGGACGGTTGAAGAAGACCCATCCGATTTCGTCCTCGACTTCTACTCGCACCGTCGTCCAAAGACCTTCATAAGCTGACATATCACCCGCACCTCTTATGCTTTGATCGTTCCCATCCTGCGTGGGAGCCCTTCGAGTTCCCTGCGTTGTTACAGCGGAAGGCCAACATAGTTTTCCGCCAGCGAGGCAGCTGCCGCTCGTGACGTCATCACGTATTCGAGCTCTGCGATCTGGCGTTTGTAGTCAAATGCCGACTCTCCATCAAACCGATGCAGCAGCGAAGTCATCCACCAGGAGAACCGCTGGGCCTTCCAAACTCGTTTAAGGCAAGTATCTGAATATGACCTCAGCCCCACATCATCTTTTCCTTCATAGAAAAGGCAAAAAGCCTGCGCAAGGTAGTACACATCGGCAAGAGCAAGATTCATCCCTTTCGCTCCGGTCGGTGGCACGATATGCGCGGCATCTCCCGCCAAAAATAGCCGGCCAAATTGCATCGGCTCAACGACAAAGCTCCGCATACCGGTCACACCCTTTTGGAGAATCCTTCCTCGTGTTGGCAGCCATCCGTCCGCGCACCCAAGACGTGTGTTTAATTCACTCCAAATGCGATCATCACTCCACTCTGAAATTTCTTCATCGGGTCGACACTGCAAATAGAGTCGCGTGATCTTTGGCGATCGCATGCTATAAAGCGCAAACCCACGCTCATGGTGCATGTAAAGCAGTTCATCGCGCGTTGGAGCCGATGCAGCCAAAATTCCAAGCCATGCAAAGGGATAATTGCGTTCGTACGCGGTCAGGACTCCCCCGGGAATCGCATGTCGCGCGACGCCATGAAAGCCATCACACCCGGCAATGAAATCGCAACAGATCTCATCCACTTCGCCATCTTTGTGAATGACAATCCGCGGTGTATCGGTCGCAAGGTCAAGCAGACTCACCTCGCCGCACTCAAAGCGCAACTCGCCGCCATCCTGCACCCTGCGTTCGATCAGATCTTTCACCACCTCTTGCTGCCCATACACTGTGACGTGTTCGCCCGTGAGTTCTTCAAAGGAAATGCGATGCCGCACACCGTTCAGACCCAAGTCGATCCCGTCGTGGCGCATCCCTTCCCGATCCAGACGCGCACCCACTCCGGCGTCGCGCAACATCACGACGCTTGTGTGCTCCAGGACACCCGCTCTCACACGTTCTTCGCAATAAGCGCGCGACCTCGCCTCGAGAACAATGGAGTGAATTCCGTGGAGATGCAGCAGGTGCGAAAGCATCAAGCCTGCCGGCCCGCCGCCGACGATCCCGACTTGCGTGCTGACTCGGCCCATTATTGTTCCCCAGCGGACTTCTGAGGCTCATACAGAATCTCTTTCGCCGCCTGAAACGCAGAATTGGCTGCCGGTACACCGCAATACACCGCGCAGTGCAGCAAGACCTCGCGAATCTCATCGGCGGTGACTCCGTTATCGCGCGCCGCGCGCAGATGAAGCCGTAGCTCCTCTCCTCGATTCAGGGCGACCATCAATCCAATCGTGAGTAGGCTCCTGAGATGCGGCGTGAGGCCAGGGCGCGTCCATATCTCTCCCCACGCATAGCGCGTAATCAGGTCCTGAAACTCAACGTCCAACGCGGTCTTCGCAGCCTCGGCCCGGTCCACGTGTTTATCACCCAGCACGTCGCGCCGCATCTGCATTCCGGCCCTGTATCGCTGCAACTCATCCATGGCGCTTCTCCTCTTGGCATAAGAAGGACAGCACTGCCTGCGAGAATTCTTCATACCGCTCCCACGCGGACAGATGGGAAGCATCCAGCTCAACAAAGGTGGATCGTCGTAATGCTCCATGCAGCGTCTGCCCATCCTGAAGCGTCGTTGCGGGATCGTGCGTGCCAGCCACAACCAGACACGGTGCATCAATCGAGTGAATCTGATCCATCAGGTCGGCATCGCGCAGAGCAGCGCAGCATGCGATGTATCCTTCCGGTGGCGTAGACGCCACCATCTGGCGAATGCTCTCCATCTCATCCGGGCAGCGCGCGCGATACGTTTCTGTAAACCAGCGACCCGGCGTCTGGGAGGCAATGGACTCCATTCCATACTCCCGTACGGCAAGAATCCTTTGCTCCCAGCCATCTCTCGTCCCAATGCGTGCCGCCGTGTTGGCGAGTACAATTCGCTCCACGCGATCCGCCGCGTGAATCCCCATCCACATTGCAACTAGACCGCCCAGAGAGAGCCCACATATGTGGGCGCGACTTACTCCGACAGCATCCATCAGCCAAATCAGATCGCCTCCAAGCTGCTCTACGGAGTACGGGCCGTGCGGCGTACTGCTCTCCCCATGCCCTCGCAGGTCATAGCGGACAACCTGGAATCTCTCTTCGAAAGCCGGTAGAACCTTCTCCCACATGCGCATGCCCGAGCCAAGAGAGTGGGCAAGCACAAGCGGTGGGCCGTCTGCTTTCCCACTCACTGCGTAATGCAGAATCGCCTCTGCGCTCTCAATCTTTGACACGGACAGCTCCCAGCACACGGTGAATGAACTGCTGCGTGCTTCCCAGATACCGCAGCGGATCAAGGAGGCTGTCAATCTGAGCTTCGGTCAAGTGCAATGTCACCTCCGGAGTTCGCTTGAGAATCTCGGCAAGCTGCGTACCTGTTTGCTCTGCACGTTGGGTCGCATCGCGAACCATCGCGTGAGATTTTGCTTTGCCTAGTTTGCTCGCCAGCGCCATGCTGACCGCTTCGGCCATGGGCAATCCCAGCAGGGAATCGAAGTTGTCCTTCATCCTTTCCTTGTGGACTTCCAGCGTCTCTGCAATCTCCGCGGCATAGGCCAGCGCTGCAGAGGCTCGTCTGCATACCTCGGGCACGGTCTCCCACTCTGCCTGCCACAAACCAAGACCGCGCTCGTGCTCCTGCGGCATCGCGGCCAACATGGATGTAACCAGTCCTGGCATGGTGGCGTGTACTGCCAACACGGCTGCGCACGCCACTGGATTATGCTTTTGCGGCATCGAAGAGGATCCGCCTCTTCCCTCTGCGCGGTCCTCTGAAACTTCCCCGACTTCGCTCTGCATCAGCAGGGCAACGTCTTTTGCGAACTTTGCGAGCGTTCCCGTCAGCAGCGCCAGAACCTGCACAAACTCCACCACGTTGTCGCGCTGGGTATGCCAGGGGATTTCAGGCTCTTCCAGTTTAAGAAGTCTGGCCACCTCTGTAGCCACGTTGTCTCCGGCATCTCCTAAAGCGGCCCGTGTGCCAACCGCTCCGCCGAACTCGAGCACCAGCACGCGCTCGGCTGAAGCGTGAAGACGCAAGCGGTGTCGGCGAAGCGCAGCCAGCGTTCCCGCAAATTTCAGCCCCAGCGTAGTTGGGGGCCCGGCCTGCAGCCACGTCCTTCCGGTGAGCAAGGTGGACGCATGCCTCTTCACCAAACTCTCCAGGGCACATTCCAGCTTCTCGATCGCCGCATCCAGCAGCTGGATCGCACTGTGTAGCTGAAGGACCAGCGCCGTGTCCAGCGCATCCTGACTGGTCGCTCCCAGATGCACCGTTCGCGCCGCATCGCTGGAGCGTTCTTCTACGGCCCTGGTAAGCTGCCGGACAAATGGAATCGCAAGATTCCCGCTGCACCTCGCCTCGATAAACAGCAGGTCCGCATCGGCAAAGTCAACGTCCAGCAGAGAAGCCAGTGCTTCTCCTGACCCGGTTGCCGCCAGGCCATGCTTCTCGAGTGCGCAGCTCAGCGCCCACTCAAATTGCATCATGGCACGCAGCTGCGCCTCCAAAGAAAATACCTCCGACATCTCCGGAGTTGAGTAGAGGAACGAATTGAAGGAATCCATCATGGCCGCGGCTCTCTCATTTACCAGGCAAAGAACACCGTTTCTTCTGCTCCCTGCAAAACGACATTCCACTCGAATGTCTGCGCGGTGTCACTCTTCTGCTGTGCGATCAGTGTGACGCGCCGTTCAATAGGGATCGTTTCAAGTACAGGATCTGCGACATTCCCCGCTTCTCCGGCAAAATACACCCGCGTGATCAAGTGCCGCAGCAGCCCGCGCATAAAGATGAGAACCAGAAAATGCGGCGCCTGCATGCGGCCGTCGTCAAGCGGAACCGCTCGAGCCTTCGTCATTTCCACTGAAAAACTCCCATCCACCTCCGTCGCAACCCTTCTGAAACCAATCGGGAATTCGCAGTGCCTTCCTGCATCATCGTTCGCAGGCGTGGAGCACCAGAACTCCAGCATGGCATCAGGCACCGCACTCCCATTCCCATCCAGGACTCTTCCGTGAATCCGTACCGTTTCACCCGCCATATCCTGATGCGCACATTGCGCCAGCGCATCCAGTCCGATGTGAAAGTAAGGTCCTACCGTCTGCGATCCAGTCGGAATCAGCCTGCTCGTGGATGTCATCGGCTGGACTCCTCGAAGGGTGTGTCTCCATGTCCCCGCAACACAATATCCCACTTGAATGCCAATGCAGTTCCAGGCTCACTGCGCTCCATGTCCAGTCGCGACACCAGGCGGTTGCGCGCAGCTTTATCTGGAATGCTGTTGAAGATGGGATCGAGCGGCTGCAAGGGGTCGCCCGGAAAATACATCTGCGTGACCAACCTTGACAGAATGCCCGCGCCGAAAATTGAGAAGTGAATATGCGCCGGTCGCCATGCGTTGTAGTGGTTACCCCACGGATAGGCTCCCGGCTTGATCGTCTTGAAAATGTAATAGCCCTTCTCATCTGTAAGAATGCGGCCTGCCCCGGAGAAGTTGGGATCCAGGGGCGCATTATGATTGTCCACCTTGTGGCGATACCGTCCCGCCGCATTGGCTTGCCACACCTCCACAAGCGCACCGCAAACAGGTCTACCGTCCTCATCCAGAACTCGACCATGCACGTAGATCCGCTCGCCCAGTGGATCGCCTTCATGCTGCGCCGTCAGATCATGGTCCTGGGGTCGAATCAAGCGGTGCCCAAAGACAGGTCCCGTCCGCTCAGTCATGGTTTCCGCCAGGAGTGCCAGCGGCATGCGCGGCGAGCGCGCAATCGAGGATACATACGGAGGATAATGAAATTCCGGCTGTGTCCCCTGCGGTGCGATCCGCACCGTTCCCTGTTCGCTCATCGTCTCTCCTCACACACGTTGCAGAGCAATCGCAATCCCTTGTCCGACGCCGATACACATTGTCGCCAGCGCATGCTCACCGCCAAACTTTTCCAACTGATGCACTGCCGTCTGCACCAGGCGCGCTCCACTCATTCCCAGCGGATGCCCAAGCGCGATTGCACCTCCTGTCGTGTTCACGTGTTCAGAATCCTCTGCCAAACCCAACTGTCGCAGACAAGCAAGCGACTGGCTCGCAAAGGCTTCATTGAGTTGGATCCAATCGAAATCCGTAATCCTTTTGCGAATTCGTGCAAGCAGCTTTTGTGTCGCTAGGACGGGGCCCATTCCCATGACGCGAGGTGGAACACCGGCGGTTGCCATGCCGAGAATCCGCCCGCGCGGACGCAACCCATGGCGCCGGATCGCCTGCTCGGATGCAACAAGCATGGCGGCTGCGCCATCGTTCACGCCTGACGCGTTTCCTGCCGTCACCGTGCCACCCGGGAACAGTGGCTTCAGCGCAGCCAGTTTCTCCAAGGTGGTCTCGGGCCGCGGATGCTCATCGGCAACGATGGTGGTCGCTCCCTGCCTGCCAGGCACTTCCATCGCCATCACCTCCTCAGCAAAGAAGCCGGTCTGCGCCGCCTTCGCGGCGCGCATCTGGCTCCTCCAGGCAAAGGCGTCCTGAGCTGCTCGCTCCACCTCGAACTCCCGCGCAACATGCTCGCCGGTCTCCGGCATTGAGTCCGTTCCGTACAGCATTTGCATCTTCGGATTCACAAATCGCCATCCAATCGTCGTATCATGCAACTCCGCAGTCCGTTGAAATGCAGCCTCCGCCTTTCCTATGACAAACGGCGCGCGCGACATCGACTCCATCCCACCCGCAATGACAAAATCCACCTCACCGCTGGCAATCGCTCTCGCCGCCGATCCCACTGCATCCAACCCCGATCCGCAGAGTCGATTCAACGTGACGCCCGGCACGCTCTCAGGAAGTCCGGCAAGCAGGAGCGCCATCCGAGCGACGTTCCGGTTATCCTCCCCGGCCTGGTTGGCACATCCCAGCATCACGTCGTCCACCGCACCCCAGTCAACAGATGGAAGCCGTCGCATCAGCTCACGGATCGGAGCAGCGGCAAGATCATCGGCACGAACCTGCGACAGCACACCGCCGTATCTCCCGATGGGAGTGCGCACTGCATCGCAGATGAAAACATCCCTCATGCTGCCTCTCCCGGATCCCCATGCGCCACAGCCGTGCGCATCTTCAAGTCGCGCAGAACCCTCAACTCCTCGGTGGCAGGAGGCTCTGTCTCTCCACAGTCCTCGGCAAATCGAATCGCCCAGGAGGTACTCTCCTCAATGTTTCTTCGATCAACGCCCGGGTGTATCGTCCTCACCTCCAATTCCCGGGTAACGTCGTTCGGCCGCAGCACGCAAAGATCCGTAATCACCGCCACCGGTCCCTTCCCTGGAAGCCTCGCTCTTTCCCGCGCATCGCCACCGTTCAAAAAGCCAACCGAGGTGATAAAGTCCAGCCTCTCCACAAACGTGCGCTTCGATTGCTTCACAATAATCAAGACTTCCTTCGCCGAAGAACTGATCTCCGGTGCGCCGCCGGCGCCCGGAAGACGCACTGTTGGCTTCTGATACGGACCCACTACCGTCGTGTTGATGTTGGCGAACCGATCCAGTTGCGCAGCGCCAAGAAATCCCACATCGATACGTCCGCCCTGTAACCAGTAGCGAAAAATCTCCGGCGTCGAAACCACCGTATCTGCAGTCTCCGCGAGGTTGCCATCACCAATCGAGAGAGGCAGCACGGGCGGCTTCGCGCCGATTGGCCCGGACTCATACACCAGAACCGCTTCCGGTGCATGGATCAGTCGCGCCAGGTTGGCCGCAGTCGACGGTAATCCAATGCCAACAAAGCAAACCGCACCATTGCGCAACAATCGCGCCGCCGCAACTGTCATCATCTCGTCGGCGGTATAGTGCCCGCTCATGAATACACCGCCTGGATCTGCGGATCGCGCTGCACGCGCAGATACTCGTCGAAGTCCCGCGTCTGAAGAATGTGCCGTTCAATCCAGTCTTGAAATCGATCCCGCACGCGCGCGATGCGATCCCACGTCCGATAGAACGCATTATCCCGGTCATAGTATCCGTGGGCGTACGATGGAGTCGCGCCGCGCGGTACCTCGCACACCGCCGTCACCACCCAACTGGGGAGAATGCACGCATTCGGGGGAGCATCCAGCGTGCGGACCCGCTCTTCCACCGTTACAATCGCCCGCTTTGCGGCCAGCACTGCTTCCTTTTGAACGCCAAGAATACCCCACAACTGGACATTGCCTTTCCAGTCTGCTTTCTGGGCGTGAATCACCGTCACATCCGTCCGCACCGCCGGAGTCGCGGCCAGCACTTCGCCCGTAAACGGGCAGGTAATGTTTCGGATCCGGTCGTTCACCTGCATAAAGTCCGATCCCGTGTAGCCGCGCAGCACGGCAAACGGTAGATTCGCCGCCCCGGCCACATACGCGTTGGCAAGATCGCTATGGCTTCGCTCCTCAAGTTCCAGCGGCCCAGGCCAGCCATTCTCGACAGCATCCCGAAACCGGTGCAGAGATCCAACCCCCGGATTCCCACCCCATGAGAAGGTCAGTTTGCGCGCACATCCCGCGCCAATCATCTGGTCGTAAATCACATCGGGCGTCATGCGAATGAGCGACAAGCTCTTGCGCCTCTGCCGGATGATCTCCTGACCCGCGGCAAATGGTATCAGGTGCGTGAAGCCTTCCATCGCAATCGTGTCGCCGTCCCGTACAAGCGCCGAAACTGCCTCAGACAGGCTCGTCCACTCAGCCATCCGGCCTCCATCCACTGTCCGTCGCATTATGGACTAGATGTACATATTTGTACAAGATGTGCGATAATCGGCCACCGAAGGAAAGACTCGCCATGTCTGCCGCGCAATCCGCACCCGCTGCTCCCCCAGTTCAACAAGGCAGCTTCCTCTCCGCACAGGTCGGCAACCCCGACTTCGTGCTCTCCCTCGCCCGGGGCCTGCGAGTTATCGAGAGCTTTGAAGGGCATCCGGATGGCCGCACCATGATTGAAATCTCTCAGTCCACCGGCCTATCGCGGGCATCCATCCGCCGCATTCTGCTCACCCTTGAACTGCTTGGCTATGTGGAGCGCTCGCGCCAGGTCTATCGGCTTAAAGCGCAGATTCTGCGCCTTGGCTTTTCCTATCTCTCGTCCTCCACCATCGTGGAGGCTGCGCAACCCGTTCTGGAGCGCATCACAGAGCAATTACACGAATCCTCGTCGATGAGCATGCTCGACAATGACCAGATCATTTACGTTGCCCGCTCCGCGGCAAGCCGTATCCTTGCCGCCGGACTCTCCGTAGGGAGCCGTCTTCCCGCCTATTGCACTTCGATGGGCCGCGTCCTGCTCGCTGCTTTGCCTGACGCGCAACTGCAAGCCTACCTGCGCGAGGTCAAGCCCAAGGCGTTCACGCCTAAAACCATCACCCGTGTCTCGGCATTAAAGAAGGCTATCCTCTCCGTGCGCAAAGAGGGCTTTGCCATCGTCGATGAAGAATTAGAGGCCGGCCTGCGTTCGATCGCAGTCCCCGTCATCACGCGCAGCAACCACGTCGTCGCCGCCATCAATGTGGGCACACACGTGTCTCGCATCGACTACGCCACTCTCATCCACCGCTGTCTTCCCGCCCTGCAGGAAGGTGCTCGTACACTGCGCAGTATCTTGATTTGATCTGCGCACGGACAATCACACGATCCGCCCCTTAAAAGGAGTCCAATATGCATGCCATCCAACGCGCAGACCATGTCGGCAGCTTTCTTCGGCCTGCTGAACTGCTCGAAGCCCGCCGCAGCCAGATGCCCAAGGCAGAGCTTCAGGCCTTGGAGGATCGCCACATCCTCCGCATTCTTCAGCGGCAAACGGAGATCGGCTTCGAGGTCTTTACCGATGGCGAACTGCGCCGCTCCAACTTCATGAGCGATTTCACCGATGCGGTCGATGGATTCGACTTTGGCGGCACCGTTGCCCGCGCCTGGCACGACGATGGTGAAAAGACACACCAGGTCACACCAAGCGTCAGCAGCATTAATGGCATTGTGACTGGCAAGCTCACGCAGCGGCAGCCGCTCACAGGGCGCGAGCTTCCTTTTCTGCGCGCGCATGCGCCCGGCCCGATCAAGATCACCCTGCCCAGCGCAACCCAGTTTCCAGCCATCTCCTTCAAATACGGCATTACCGATACCGTTTACAAGGATCCTTACGCATTACTCGAAGCCATCACGGAGATCATGGTATCCGACATTCGCACCCTCGCTGCCAGCGGCATCTCGTATCTGCAGATCGACGCTCCCCGTTACAGCTACTATCTCGATCCCAAGTGGACCTCCTGGATGCAGAGTGAGCTTCGGGTCGACCCGGCTCAGATGCTCACAGCTTCGCTCAAGGCAGACAATGCGTGCCTCGCTGCCGCCGGGCTGCCCGGTGTCACTCGCGCCATGCACCTCTGCCGCGGCAATAATCGCAGTCATTGGTATGCAGAGGGAGGATATGATGCGATCGCCGAACGCCTCTTTCACGAACTCGCGGTCGATCGCTTCCTCTTGGAGTACGATGATGAGCGCTCCGGGACCTTTGAGCCGCTGCGTTTCGTGCCAGGGAATAAGACCGTCGTTCTCGGCCTCGTCAGCTCCAAGCGCCCCGAACTTGAAAAGAAAAAGGATCTGATCCGCCGCATCAACCAGGCCGCAAAAGTTCTTCCGCTCGAACAACTGGCAATCAGCCCCCAATGTGGGTTCGCTTCCACCATGGAGGGCAATCTGCTCACGGAAGATCAGCAATGGGCCAAGCTCCAGCTGGTTACCGAGACGGCCCGCGAGGTTTGGGGCTGATGAAGGGGTAATGCAACCCCGAGGATCTGACGATGACCGACAATCCGGCTTCTCCCCACCTTGAGTATTGATTCGAACTGCGAGTCAGCATCGGACCAACGTCTTGCATTGCCTCAACACCAGAAGGGCTGCGCCGATCCGTACCCATCCTTGGTGCAACCTCTTCCTGGGTCGGACTGACAGGTCGCGTGTGACCGGGCGGAGCCGATTAGCAACTCGTTTCGCCCGATGGCTGCACGTGGGTCGCTGCCCGCTATGGAATCGAGATCGACGATAGAGTGCGCATTGAGGTGCAGAACCTGGGCCTTCGGTGTGCGCCCTCCGAAGTTCTGAAGCAGTTGGAATCAGGGGAGCCAGTCGCGCCGATTGCATAGTACTTCCGCACCACGCCGCGCTGCTTTGCGTCGTCAGGCAAATATCAGCCGCTGAACCGTTCCGTCTTCGTCGGCTCCGGCGAGCGCTTTGCCGACATCGCTGTCGTCCGCGTCTGGCGAGTCCTTGGGGAATCACACAGCATCGCGAATGGCCAGGTTGCACCAAATGCCCTGAATGACGAGTCAGATTGCAGCCGGAATTGTCCCAGCCGCGGCACGCGCGACAAGCGGGAGAGTCAGAAGGTCAAGTAAGAGATTGATTCTATTGGCGTCCCCGACGGGATTTGAACCCGTGTTATCGCCGTGAAAGGGCGGTGTCCTAGGCCGGGCTAGACGACGGGGACGCACATTTGGTGGCAGGGGAACCGGACGGCAGCCGGACGCGCCCAACTTTAGGCTATCAACTCGCCAAGAGGCTGTCAAAGTTGGATTGGCGAGCTCGGCGGCCATCCTCAACGAGCTTCCGTGGTCGTGTCACACTTCTTGTCCCCTCCCTGCGGCCACACGGCCTCGAACTGCCTCCATTCCCCGCATCGCTGTAGGCCCTGTCCAGTTCATTCGAAACACAGGAACAGCTGCGTGTACTGCGACGGTTAACCCGCACGCCTCGCTCGGTAAACAAATGCGCTAAATCGCTTTGTTGCCTTGAGCTAACCCACCAATATTTTGCGACAATTGCGAAAGGGAACTCGTCCAATAGAAGCATGCGTATCAGCTTGATGAATCCGCGACCGCTTCCGTGCTCCCCGTAAAACGGGATCGCACTGCGGATGGGTCGCGCATCACCGCCTGTTCCGCCATCGCGGTTCAGCGATCATGGCGGGCTGTTCACGCACCGCTGCTGTTCCAAGGGAAGAAGGGGCTAGTGAATTACTCGATTTTGAAGCGAATCTCCGTGCCTGCCATCGCAGTGGTACTCATCCTCATGGCAAGCGGCTGCCAGCAGAACAAGGTGGCACAGGCTGCCGGTCCGCGCATGCAAGGCATGCCCGTCAAAACGGCTACAATCACTCTGGCCCCGGTTGCGCAGAGCAGTCAATACGTGGCCACAATCAAGTCGCGTCGCTCGGCCACCCTCCAGCCGCAGGTAAGCGGCAAACTGACCCAGATTCTCGTGCGCTCCGGCGACCACGTCACCGTCGGTCAGCCGCTCATGACCATCGACTCGCAGCCCCAGATGGCCACGGTCCAGGCCCAGCGCGCGACCGAGCAGCAGAAGAAGGCGCTCTTCGATTACAACACCATCGAGCTTGACCGCCAGCGTAAACTCTTCGCCGCCGGCGTCACCAGCCGCGACGTGCTCGATCAGGCTGAACAGGCCTACAGCAACTCCAAGGCCGACTACGAATCCGCCGTCGGACTTCGCAAAACGCAGGAAGAGCAGCTCGCCTATTACACCATTCGTTCGCCCTACAACGGTGTCGTCGGCGATATCCCGGTCCACGTCGGCGATTATGTTTCGTCCTCCACCATCCTCACCACAGTCGATGAGGCCGGCGATCTCGAAGCCTACATCTACATCCCGACCGACCGCTCCAGCCAGGTCAAACGCGGACTCGGCGTCGAAATCTACGACACCAATGGGAAACTGCTCGAGAAGACGGCCATTGACTTTCTCTCTCCGCAGGTCGATCCCAATATGCAGGGCATCCTCGTCAAGGCTCCCGTACACTCCACTTCGGAGATCATGCGCAATGCGCAGATGGTCAAGGCTACCGTCATCTGGAGCACCGCGCCAATGCCCGTTGTGCCGGTCCTTGCGGTCACGCGGCTCGGCGGTCAAAGCTTCGTGTTTCTCGCCAAGCAGGCCAACGGCCACACCATCGCCATGCAGGTTCCTGTCACGCTGGGCGACACCGTGGGGAACTCCTACGCCGTCCTCGCAGGCCTTCAGGAGGGCGATCACGTCATCGTCTCCAGCACGCAATTCCTCGTCAACGGAATGCCTGTCATGCCGATCGGCGCATAGCAAGGTCGTTTTCTTCACCGCCCTCCTTGCAGGGTTTCGAGCGGAACCGTGACGTCACGCCCGCTGCCAACACATAGGAAAGAAGGCCCCTCTTGTTCGTTGATTTCTTCATTCACCGGCCTGTCTTCGCAACGGTCTGCGCGCTGCTCATCATTCTCGCCGGCGCCATTTCCATTCCTTCGCTGCCCGTAGCCATGTATCCGGCTCTCGCACCTCCCATGGTGAGCGTCACCAGCAACTACGTCGGCGCCAACGCGGACACCGTCGAAAAGGCCGTCACCATCCCTCTTGAAGAAGCCATCAACGGCGTCGAAGGCATGCGCTACATCAGCTCTGCCAGCACCAACAACGGCACCAGCCAGATCTCAGTCACCTTCCAGACCGGTTACGACCTCAACATTGCCGCAGTCGACGTGCAGAATCGCGTTGCCAGCGTCACCGGCCGCCTTCCCGCAGCAGTTAACGCAACCGGCATCAACATCAGCAAGGCAAACAGCAACTTCGTCTTCGGCGCAGGCTTCTACACGCGCGACGGCCGTTACTCCAACGAGTTCATCTCCAACTACCTCGACGTCTATGTAAAGGACGCAATCAAGCGCGTCCCCGGCGTTGGCGACGTTGAGATTTTCGGCGAGCGCAAATACGCCATGCGCATCTGGCTTGACCCCGTGAAGCTCGCAGCCAACGGCCTCACCGCCGTCGATGTCGTCAATGCTCTTGCCGAGCAGAACATCGAGATTCCAGCTGGGCAGCTTGGACAGCCGCCTTCGGATTCCACTCAGGCCTATCAGATCCCCGTGCGCGTCATCGGGCGTTTGAGCAGCCCCGAAGAATTCGAGAAGATTATCGTCAAGAACAGCCCCAGTGGCGTCGTCCTCCTCAAAGACGTTGGCCGCGCCGTCGTGGGCGCGGAGGACTATAGCTCAAGCCTCAAGTACAACGGTCATCCCGCACAGGGCATCGGCGTTCAGCAGCTTTCCAGCGCCAATGCTTTGGAAGTGGATGCGCAGGCCAAGGCCGTCCTCAGGGAACTCTCAAAGAGTTTTCCCCCAGGCCTCGAATACGCAATCGCATTTGACTCCACCACCGTCGTGGGCGACTCCATCCGGGAAGTACTCGTCACCCTCGCTGAAGCCATCGCGATCGTCATCGTCGTCATCTTTCTCTTCCTACTTGACTGGCGCGCGACGATTATCCCGGCCGTCACCATCCCCGTCTCTCTCATCGGCACCTTCGCCTTCATCAAGGCCTTTGGCTTCTCGGTCAATTCGCTTACGCTCTTCGGCATCACGCTGGCCACGGGCCTCGTCGTCGATGACGCCATCGTCGTCATTGAAAATGTGCAGCGCCACATCGCCATGGAGCACTCAGATCCTCATGAGGCCACCTCACGCGCAATGGGAGAGGTCACCAGCGCCGTCATCGCCACATCGCTCGTACTCATCGCCGTCTTCGTGCCCGTATCCTTTTTCCCCGGCACAACCGGTATCCTTTACCGCCAGTTCTCGCTTACGATTGCCTTTTCCATCGCCATCTCCGCATTCAACGCGCTGACTCTCTCGCCGGCCCTTTCCGCGCTCTTCCTGCGCGGCGAAGAAGCACGCCCTCATCAGCTCGACTTCCTTCACATCCGTCCTGTCTCACGCGTATTCGCATCCTTCATTCATGGCGCTGACCACTTCATCGAGTGGCTTGGCAAGACCTATGCAAGGGCCATCCACGTCGCACTTCGCTTGCGCTTCGTGCTGCTCGTCCTGTTCATGATTGGACTGGGCTCCACGGTTTGGCTCTACAAGCACGTCCCCACAGGCTTCATCCCGCAGGAAGATCAGGGCTTCCTCATGGGCATCGTGCAGGCGCCTCCTGGTTCATCGCTCGCGTACACCTCGGCCCTCTCTGATCGCGCTGCCGCCATCATCGGAAGTAACCCCGACATTCAGGGCGCATTCGCCGTCACCGGCTTCAGCCTCTCAGGTGGCGCTTCCAACCAGGGCATGATCTTTATCAGCACCAAGCCTGCCGACCAGCGCCGTGGAAAGGGCCACACGGCAGCCGACATCGTTCACGACCTGGCACCCAAGCTTCAAAGTCTCATGTTTGCCCCCAACGGAGGACTGGTCGCCGTCATTCAGCCTCCTGCCGTGCAGGGCGTCGGCAGCTATGGCGGATTCCAATTCATGCTCCAGGACACCGGCGTCAACACTCTCTCAGATCTCGACCGCGTTGCTCACCAGATCGTCAATGGCGCGCGCGCGCGCCAGGACCTTACCGGCCTGATTACGACTTTCTCGGCGAACGATCCCCAGGTACTCGTCACCATCGATCGCGAGAAAGCCAAGGCTCTCGGCATTCCTCTCGCCCAGATCACCACCACCCTCGGCGTCTACATGGGCTCTCAGTACGTCAACGACTTCGACTTCAATAACCGTACCTATCGCGTTTATGTCCAGGCCGACCAGGGTTTCCGCCGCACCACGGGTGACCTGCACAGCTACTACGTCCGCGCCGATAGCGGCCAGATGATTCCTCTCGACAACCTCGTGACCGTCAAAGAAAGCTCTGGCCCGCCGGTCATCTCTCACTACAACCTCTTCCGCTCTGTCGAAATCGATGGCTCCCCCGCGCCAGGCTACAGCTCCGGTCAGGCCATCAACGGCATGGAAGATCTGGCAAGGCAATACATGCTGCCCGGCATGCGCTATGAGTGGACAGGGCTCACGCTCGATGAGATCGAAGCCGGCGGCAAGGCCGTCCTCATCTTCGGCCTGGGAATCCTTGTCGTCTATCTCACCCTTTCGGCGCAATACGAGAGCTTCGCTTTGCCCTTCATCATTCTCCTTGCCGTCCCCATGGCCGTCCTCGGCGCCTTGGGCTTCGTTTCCCTGCGTGGACTTTCCAATGACGTCTATTGCCAGATCGGCCTCGTGATGCTCATCGGTCTCTCTGCCAAGAACTCCATCCTCATCGTCGAATTCGCTGAGCAGTTGCGCCGTAAGGGTCGTTCCATCGCCGACGCCGCCATTGAAGCTGCCGAGCTCCGCCTCCGCCCCATCCTCATGACGTCCTTCGCCTTCATCCTCGGCGTCATGCCGCTCGTTTTCGCTACCGGCGCTGGGGCACTCGGTCGCCGCTCGGTCGGCACCACCATTGTTGGCGGCATGTTGCTTTCCACCGTGCTTAACCTCTTCTTTATCCCCGTTCTTTACGTCCTGCTCAGCCGTCTACTCAAGCGCGGCGCGGACCATCCTGAATCTTCCCCCGCACACAGTTAGCGGCTCGCCGTGGCGCGATGGACGACCACCTCGTCTTTAATCTGGTCGTACTTCGCGCTCGGTAAGATTCCCCGGTTTAGCAGGTCACTCTTGACCCGATAGGGTCGGTAGCGCACAATCCGCATCGCCCACGTGCGCGTCATTCCCGGCAGTTTCAGTAGCTCATCCAGGCTGGCATGATTCAGGTCCAGTCGCTCCGCCGCCGGCGCCTTCGCCGTCATTCCGCTCGCCGGTCGCCACCCCCACACACCGCCCAGCAAAGCCACCGCAAATACCAGCCGTCGCAACTGCATAGGCGCATTTTCCGCTCCCTTCGGTATCGGGCGCAACTCCAAGGAGGATTGCGGCTGGCCTGCTGCTCACCCGCCCACAGTGGACAATTGCTGTCAAAATAGAGCTATGGCATCGTCTCCCCATTCCCCAGCGCCGGAGTCAACCCCTGTCCACAAATCCCTTGGCAAGGCCCGCGCAACTTCCATTCTCGTTCTGGCTTCTCTGCTCGCGCTGACCCTTCTCTTTTCCTGGTCCACGCGCGGCGCGATGTCACACCTTCCCTTCCTTCCCGGGGTCAACAATGGTCGCTCTGCACCCGTCAAGCGCGATCTCGTCGATACCAGCCCATGGCAGACCGCAGAGGCCCTCGCACCTCTCGCCGTCTCCGCGGAAGAGGGCGAATTTGCCCGCGATGCCGAACGGCTCGCAGATCACGATGTCGACCAGGCCTTCGCCAGCGCCTTACGTATGGCGAGCCTTGAAACCCAGCATCGCACCCTCACCGGCCGCGCCCTTGAGATTTCCAATCGTATCGCGCAGCTCAAGCAACTCATCCAGCAGGACCAGGCTCTCGTCGCGTCGCTCAGCGCCAGGTCCGGTGCGCATACGCGGGCTTCCTCAGAGGACGCACAGACCGCCAATCCGGATCTCGAAGTCGCAAAAGCCCAGCTCAACCTCGATACCGATGAGCTGTCCGATGCGCAGCGCGAACTCGCCCGCGTCTCCGGCGACAAGAGCGTCGAGATTCAGGACCAACTCAATGAACACGAAGCGGCGATGAAGCAATACGACCTGTCGGTGAAAAATGGCACCCAACAAGTCGCCGTCATCTCCATGCGCCAGCACGGCACATTGGCCTCGCGCATCTCCGCATGGTTCAGCCAGCGTGAAAGGGCGCAGCTCCTGCAACAGGCCATCCAGCACACAAACCAGGATGTCCGCTCCCTCACCGCGCAGTACAACGCGCTCGAAGCGAAAGTCAACGCAGACTCTAATCCCTCGGCCATGCAGGGGGCAGATCACGCCACCATGATGTCGAGCCTAAGGGACCGCAGCGCGGAACGTCAGATCCTCAGCATTCTCGACGATCGCATCCAGACCAGTCAGCAACTGGTCAATGTCTACTCCAAATGGGCCGCTCAGGTACAGCTGCAACACATGATCGTCCTGCACTTGATCCTGCAATCACTTGCGCTCATTGTCTTCATCGCGCTCTGCATGGTCCTGATTGATGCGCTCGTCCGCCACCTGCTCACGCGTCCTGCCCTCGACCGCCGTCAGTTGCACACTCTGCGGAGTATCCTCGAGGTCAGTAGCCAGGTCGTTGGTGCGGTTCTCATCCTCTTCGTCATCTTTGGAACCCCGCGCGAAACCACCACCATGATTGGCCTCGCCACCGCCGGCATCACCATCGTCATGCAGGACTTCATCCTCGCCTTCTTCGGCTGGTTCGTGCTCATCGGACGCAACGGCATCCACGTGGGTGATTGGGTTGAAATTAACGGCGTCGGCGGTGAAGTGAGGGAAGTCGGCCTCATGACCACCACCCTGCTGGAGACCGGCTCCCTTTCTGACAAAGGCTTCCCCACCGGCCGCCGTATCTCCTTCATGAACGGCTACGCCATCCGCGGCCAGTACTTCAATTTCTCCACCGCAGGCCAATGGATGTGGGATGAAATCACTCTCGCTCTGCCCGCAACCGCAGACCTCCACGCCCGCGTCGAACAAATCCATCAGGCCGTTCTCAAAGAGACCGCGAGCAATGTCCATCAGGCTGAGCACGAGTGGCATCATAGTGCGCATGGCGACCGCCTCAGCCGCGTCTCTGCGCAACCGATCGTCACCATGCGCCCCAGTTCTTCCGGCGTGGAGGTTGACGTTCGCTATGTCACCCGCGCATCTGATCGATACGAGTTGCGTAACCGGCTCAACCAGGACCTCATCGAGATGCTCCACGAACAGCCTGCCGCCTCGTGAACGCCTCTTCTCCACCCCGCACGCCGGAAGGTGATTGACACGCACCGCCACCCACCCATACAGTAGAGACAGATGCAGAGCCACCGCCATCACGGTCATCACCATCATCATGGACATTCCATGACGGCGGACTGCACTGGCCTGAAGTAAACAGCCAGACGAGATCAGGATCCAAGCAAGCCCGCCGGCCACACGCCGCGGGCTTTTTTCATTGCCCTTTCAACGCATCAACACCAAAGAGGAAACATGACCGCACCGAACACCACAATCGACTTTGAAAAAATGGATGGCCTCGTCCCCGGCATCGTGCAGGATGCACGCACCGGCGAGGTCCTCATGCTGGGCTTTCTCAATCCCACGAGCTACGCCAAAACCATGGAAACCGGCTTCGTCACCTTCTGGAGCCGCACCCGCCAGAAGCTCTGGATGAAGGGCGAGACCAGCGGCAACCGCCTCCGCATCATCTCCGCCTCCACCGACTGCGACAACGACACGCTCCTCTTCCGCGTCGAAGTCGAAGGCGACGGCCTCGTCTGCCATGAAGGCACCGTCAGTTGCTTCACCCGCCCCCTCGCACTCGAATCCACCCAGACGGAGGCCGCCCGTGGCGAACAATAAACTCCGTCTCGGCCTGCCCAAGGGCAGCCTGCAGGATGCCACCATCGCTCTATTCAGGCGCGCCGGCTGGAACATCTACGCCGACGGCCGCTCCTACTTTCCCTCCGTCGATGACAGCGAGCTCGAGTGCATGCTGATCCGCGCGCAGGAGATGGCTCGCTACGTCGATCACGGCGTCCTCGACGCCGGCCTCACCGGCATCGACTGGGTCGTCGAAAGCGGCCTCGACGTCACCAGCGTCACCTCGCTCACTTACGCCAAGCAGAGCCGCCGCAAAGTGCGCTGGGTTCTCGCCGTCCCCGACCAGAGCGGCTTCGAGCGCGCCGAAGACCTCGAAGGCAAAGTCATCGCCACCGAACTCGTTGAAGTCACCAAGGGTTACTTCGCAAAAAGGGGCGTGAACGTCAAAGTCGAGTTCAGTTGGGGCGCGACCGAAGTCAAGCCTCCCATGCTCGCCGACGCCATCGTGGAAGTCACTGAAACCGGCAGCTCTCTCAAGGCCAACCGCCTCAAAATCATTGACACCGTGATGGAGAGCGAGACACACCTCATCGCCGGCAAGCCCGCGCTCGCCGATCCGTGGAAGAGCGAAAAGATTAACCAGATTGCCCTCATGCTCCGCGGCGCCATCGACGCGCAATCGCAGGTCGGCCTCATGCTCAACGTGCGTAACTCGGACCTCACCGCCGTGCTCGCCGTGCTGCCCGCGCTCAACTCGCCAACCATCTCCCACCTCAGCAACTCCGAGTGGGTCGCCGTCAACACCATCGTCGAGGAGCGCGTCGCCCGCGACGTCATCCCCAAGCTCAAGGCCGCCAACGCCACAGGCATCGTCGAATACCCGCTCAACAAGGTCGTTCTCTAAGCCTCCGTTCGCTTGAACTTGCACCGATACGGGTACCCCAGGTCTCGATCTTGAGACCTGGGAAACACAATCTGAAGGAACTCATTCATTCGGTCAAAGGCCACCAAGGACGCACGATGAAACTGATTCGAACCAAAGGACGCGGCGCGCAGCAGACACAGGCGCTCCTCGCCGCCCTCGAACAACGCGGCGGCTCAGCGCTCGACACCGTGCTGCCCGCCGTCCGCCGCATCGTCTCCGATGTGCGCACGAAAGGCGATCGCGCCCTCCTGCGTTACGCCGCGCAGTTCGACGGCCTCGTCCGCCCCGCGCAACTGCGCATCGCGCCCGCGGAAATGACCGCCGCATGGGATGCACTCGACCCCGCGCTGCGCAAGGCCCTCACAACCGCCGCCACGCAGATTCGCGGCTTTGCCAAACGCCAGCTTCCTACCTCGTGGAGCCACTCGGCGCGCCCCGGCCTGGTCACCGGCCAACTCGTGCGCGCCATTCCTTCGGTCGGTTGTTATGTCCCCAGCGGTCGTCACCCGTTGCCGTCCACGCTGCTCATGACCGCCATCCCCGCGCAGGTCGCAGGCGTCGAGCGCATCGTCGCCGTCTCACCCAAACCCGCGCCAGAGACCCTCGCCGCTGCGCACATGCTCGGCATCACGGAGTTCTATCGCGTGGGCGGCGCACACGCTGTGGCCGCACTCGCCTACGGCACACCTAGCCTGCCGCGCGTCAGCAAAATCGTCGGCCCCGGCAACCTGTACGTCACCGCCGCCAAGCGCCTCGTCGCCTTCGACTGCGCCATCGACATGCTCGCCGGCCCCACGGAAATCCTCATCACCAGCGACGCCGGCAACCCCGCCGACATCGCCTCCGATCTCGTCGCGCAGGCCGAGCACGATCCTGAAGCCCTCGCCATCTTCCTCACCACGCGCCCCGATCTCGCCCGCGCCGTGCTCGCAGAAACCAGGCGCCAGAGCCGCAGCAACCCCGTTGCGCGCGCATCTCTCGATCGCAACGGCCTCATCCTCATCGCCTCGTCCGTCGAAGAAGCACGCGATCTCACCAACCGCATCGCCGCCGAGCACCTCACCGTCGACACCGCCGCCGATCTCGCATGGGTCCGCAATGCGGGCTCCGTCTTCGTCGGCCGCTGGT
>JAKAJO010000121.1 GCA_021813745.1 Acidobacteriota bacterium | reverse complement strand
TCCTGGCCGAAGGTCTGCGCGGCATGGGCGATCTCTTTCGCGGATTGGGTGGAGATAGCGGCCGTGCGCTCGAAGCCGAAGAGCTCGCCCGAGGTTGGGTTTCTGGCTTCTATGATGCCGTCCGTGGTAATGGTCAAGCGGTCGGTGGGTGCAAGCCTGACGCGTGTCTCGATGAATTGAGCTTCCGGGAGGATGCCGAGCGGCAGGCCACAGTCGAGTTTCAGTTCTTTGCCGTTGCAGTAAGGCTGCAGATGCCCTGCATTGGCAATCACCGCCAGTCCGTCGGAGGAGATGGTGAAGGCGCAGCAGGTGACAAATCCGCCGCCAAGCTGGCCAATGAGCCCGCGATTGAGCGCAGTCAGAATTCGAGAGGGTTCGAGGTCCGGCATCGTGCGCAGTGCGCCCATAATGGCGGAAACTGTAAGGGCTGCGCGAAGGCCTTTTCCGCTAACATCACCGACTACGACAAATGCGCCGCCTGCGAGATCGCGATTGTCCTGATACGCTCCGTTGTGACCGGCACGGACGAAAAAGAAATCGCCGCCCACATCCTTGGCCGGCCGATACTCGCTTTGGATTGTGAAGCCGGGGATGTCCATGGCTGGCGGCACAAGCCGCTCCTGCACCTCGCGCGCCGCGTCAAACTCGCTGCGCAGTTCTTCGCGGGCGCGCCACTCTTTCCACGCTTGATACGCCAGTATCGCGGTGAGAAAAAAGCCCGCGAGGAAAAAGGCCATGTCGAAGAGGTCCGCGCTCTGAGAAGTGTTTCTGAAGCCTTCACTCAGCGATGCCACCGGTACGAGAATCATGGCGAATGCGATCAAGCGCCGTTGGCGCCTGAAGCAAATGACATAGAGATTGGCAAGGATGGTGAGGACGTCGAATGCCTGAAGGCTGACGCGGTAGCCAACCAGCGCGAAGGCAACCAATGCAGAGGAGCCGGTGGGAGTGAACGCGATCAGGACGCCGATGTTGAACAGCGCCATGGAAGCATAGGTGAGCCGTTTAAGCCAGACATCGCGAAAGCCGTTGAGTCGCCAGATGAACTCGATGGTGATGATCATGGCGGGCAGTTGGCTGACTACCTGGAGCCAGACGGAATTCGGTTCCGACAGCGTCAGCAACCGGGCATCGATGCATTCAAAATAGAGGGTAATCCAGGGAAACGTCGCAATCATTGCGCCATACAGATATAGTTCGACGCTTCGCCCGGAGCGCGCCACCAGGAGTATTGCAACGCCAATGAGCAGCATGAGTCCATTGAGCGTGGCGGGAAGAACATTGCGTAATCGCGCCTGCTCGCGGGCGGTGGCATCTTCGGCATGCAGCGTCCGGCTCTGGTCGAATGCGAACGACGCCGCGTCAAATCCGCCGGGTTGTTTTTTCATGGCCTCGATCGCTGTCGGTCCGCCGGAACTTAGATCGGCATCGGCGCCCTCGCTTGCCTCTTGCCCGCCGGGACGTCGCGCAAACGGGGGATACCAGATTCGCAGCGCAATCTGCGCGACAGTTCCGGGATGAGTGAGACCGGAGGGAATTTCGAAGACATTTTCCAGCGGGAGAGCCGGGACGAATGGGCCAGGAGGGAGCTTGCCGAAGCTCCCGATGCGAACGCCGTTCACAAAGACTTCGTCGGAGGTCCAGGCCCGGCTCAGGCTGCTGATGCGGAGCGCGAGGGGTTCCGAGGTATCGATGCGGACAGGCGCGGGCGTGCGGACCCAGACAAAGCCGTCAGAATCGAACGCAGGTTTCAGCCAGCGGCCCTCTTGTGCTGTCGGCCACCCGCTGTCGTCGAAATTTGGATTCGCCCACGCGGGATTGTCGCCAAAATGGTACCGCACGATCGATGGCGTGGCAGACTGAGCCGCCGCACTCTGAGGCGCGATGGCTCCGAGGAGAAACGGCAGGAGCAATGCGAGCCTATGCACTTACCACCTCCGCTGGGGCGAAGGCGAGGGTGAGCACGGTGATGTCGTCTTCCTGCCCCCAGCGCTGGGCGGCTTCGGCGATGGCGGCGGCGGACAGATGGATGATCTGTTCTGCGCGGTCGAAGCCGTATAGATCGCCTTGCGGGTTGCGCGCCTCGACCACGCCGTCGGTCAGCAGGGTGAGCTTGTCGTCCTGACTCGCTTGAAATGTGAATTCGCAGTAGTGGGTCTCCGCGGCGAGGCCGAGAGGGAGATTGTTTTCGCAGGGCAGTTCTTGTCCGTTGCGATAGGGCGGGATGTGGCCGGCGTTGGCGGCGGTGCATGTGCCGTTGGGGTTGGCATGGAGGATGAGGCAGGTGGTAAAGCCTCCGTGGTTGCGGCCGAGGATGCGGCGGTTAAGGCCGTCGAGAAGCTGCGCGGGGCTGCTGGTGGCTTCAGCGAGCGCGTTGAGGACGCCGACGAGCAGCGAGACCATCATGGCGGCGGGCATGCCCTTGCCGCTGACGTCTCCGATGGCGATGAGGACGCTGCCATCGGGACGGGGAAGAATCTGGAAGAAGTCGCCGCCGACTTCTCCGTAGGGCTTGTAGACGGATTCGATGTTGAAGCCTGGAGTGGCGGGTGCGACCTCGGGGATGAGGACCTGCTGCACGGCGCGGCCGGCGGCGAGGTCCGCCGCCATGCGCATCTTCTCGTGACGGGCGCGAAACAGGTCGCGCACGAAGACGGCGAGGATGACGGACCCCAGCAGGATCACGACGAAGACCGGGTAGGGCCAGGCCCAGCCACCCAGGTGGATGGCCCCTCCGAAGCCAGCGAGGCGTTGGAAGCTGCTGGAAAGCGGCATGCGCACTAGGAAGTAGCCGAGAAAAACCCAGGCAATCAACTTGTTCGTCGATTTGCCCTGGCGAAAGCCCTGGATGATGAGAATCAAGAGAGCCACTTCTGAAAAGACAATGGGCCACTCCTGCACAAAGGCCATCGCGGGGAACCAGCCGGCGACTGCAGCAAATAAATAGATGGGCCAGAAGAGCCGTGTCCACCGGCGATTCCGGATGCGCATGGCCTCGGCTGCAATCTCGACGAGCACAACGACGGTGATGGCTCTCGTCGTCCATGTCGAAGCGTGGAATCCGACGTAGGGCGAGAAGTTGTCCACGGCAACGAGGGCAATAAAGATGCCCATATTGCGAAAGATGCGGAAATCGGGCGCGGCACGCCAGAGCGCGAGGTAAGCCGTCGCCAGGGAGCACAGCAGAACCGCGAGGATCAGGTTGGGCGTATGCTTCAACTGCTCAGCGGGCGCCAGGGGCGTGAAGATCCGATGCAGGAGGGGCTCGGATGCGCCGAGGAGGAGGGCTGCTGTCATGCGAACGCCATCCTTTCGGGCGCGAGCCTGAGCACTGCGTTATATTTTGCTTCGCGGGGGCGCTGCGCGCGCAGCAAACCGCAGGCGCGCAGGACGCGCAGGACGAGCGGCAGGGGAAGACTGTCCATGCAATTGCCGATTGTATGCCAAGGGTAGGTGGCTTGGGTGATCGTTCTCTACGGCAGGGCATCGTCCCTGGTCGCAGAAGCCGGGATTCGGGGCAGGAAGCGAGTCGACAAACGGCGCGGTAAAGATGCGCTGACGGTGCGTATGGGCAAATCCGTGCGAAATTCAGCCATTCCTGCCCTGGGACCAAGGTGAGCACGGCACTTTTTCAGCCAGGTCCAAGGTACTTCCGAGTCATTCTGAGCGGTTCAAGAGTGATGCCCAATCGCTCGGCGAGATGGCTGAGCGGGGAACGCGTGAACGGACGGCTTTGAAGCGCAGCTTGCGAAGTCCATGCAATTCTCTTTCGTCATGCAGGAAAGGAATCAAGCGTGCGGCTGTGCGCTCCAGCGCGGCACGTTGCGAAGCGAATCGTTCGCCGTCATCCGGACGGAATTGCGACCATGCGATGGAATGGACAAAGCCGGATGGCCCGAATTTGCTTGAGCGCAAAACATCTTCGACGAAGACGCGAATTGGACCTGCGAATTCATGGAGGGCGTCGTGAAATGCCACCACTCCTCCGGGGACCAAGTGACGCGAGAAGCCGTCGAAGTCCAGCTTTGCGCCGCGATAGGAATGATCGCCATCGATCCACAGCAGGCGGATGGGGGCATTCCACGTTCTTGCCATGTCGCCTGAGAGTGCGCGGTGCGCCTCCACCCAATCGGACACACCCGCGGATTGGAGGTTTTGCGTGAAGTCAGCGTAGGTTGAGGCATCTGCGGTGGATTTGTGATTTTCAAGTTCCGCAGAATTGAAATTATGGGGGTCGATGGAAATGATGCGGCCCAGGTCGTAATGCTGTGCCACCTTGGCCAGCATCACCGTTGACTTGCCCTTGAAGCTTCCGATCTCTACGATTGCACCGGCTTTGGGCAAGCAGGCGGCTACGGTTCCAAGAAAACGCGCTTCGCCTTCAAGCAGGAATCCGGGAACTCGACGGGCAACGGACCAGGCGTCATCGAGGACATTGCTGAGATCTGGCGGGATGATTGCGCAGGCATCGATCCGCCGATTCGAGGGGGCACTAAGTGGTTCTGCGGAGCACAATGGCCTCGTACCTTTCACGGATAGTATAGGCGCTGGTTGCGGAAGGAAACCATCCGATCGACGGGCGGTCGAGCTGCGTGACGGTGCTCGCGAGCTGGGTCGGAGACTTGTTGGAGAACCGCACCAAATCCTTCGGCTGTGATTCGTGCTGAAAATGCTAAGCATCGCTCAGGCGGGCAGCAGCACGTATGGTGCGAGCTTGCGACTCAGGACGCTAGGAGGATGACGCTTCGTCGTTGCCGCTTTCGCCGCCATTCTGTTCTTCGTCGCCCTCGACGGAGATGCGGAGGGAGCGGAGGAAGTTGACGTCGCTGTGGGTGAAGGGGCCGGAGTCACCGGCGCCATCGGCGAGCTGATCCGAAGCCGCTTCATCTTCAGTGACTTCATTGAGGCCGATCGTGGCCTCGAGCATGAGGAGGACATCGAAGCCATGCTTGCGGATGTCCTGGACGACGCCGGCGATCTGCTCGCTCTCGATGACGGATTCGTGGATGGCTTCTCCGAGTTGCTGGATGAGTTCGCGCAGTCGAACGTCGCGGCGGGATGCCAAGGGTTACCTCCGGTGTGGCGCCGGCGCGATGGAGAGGCGCGGGAGCACTCAGGTTCTCACTACATTACTGCCATTGGCCGCCGAGGGCAACCGCTTCGTCATGGATTTCTGCGCGAGGCGTGACCCGGCAGCGCACTGCTACCATCATATCGAAGATGAAACCGGAAAAAATCGGACGCGTGCTGGGCGTCGGCCTGCGCGTTGCGGGCCGCGTCGCCAGCGACCGGATGAGCGGAACGCCCACCGCCGCGCCACAACCCGCCACCCACCGCCGCACAGCCAAATCAGCGGGCAGCGCCGGCCAGGGCGTCGTCCGCGGCATCGGCGCGTTCCTGCGGCCCTTTGGCCGCGTCGGGGGAACCATCTGGCTGGAAGTCACCGGCGTCTTCTTTTTCCTGCCTGTCCTGGTATTTGCGCCGCGCCTCTGGATCACCCGGGCAAGCTGGCAGCACGGGCCGGACCACCGGACCTTTGTTTCCGCCGCGGTCATCGTCGTGGTCTTCTTTTACCTCGGCGTCACGTCGTTCCTGCGGGCGCGCCGGCGGTAGAATGCGGCTGCATGTCGCTCGAGGGGTCGCGTAAAATGCCAGACGGCCAGAGCCAGAGCCAGCATGCCCAGCGCGTAAGCCAGAACAGCCACATGTCCCGTATGAATGCGCCATCCCCGATAAAAGGCAAATGCCGCAGCGAGAAGCATCACGATTCCGCGAGGATGGTTCATCGTCGATCTTCCACTGTCTCATAATGAGCAGCGGCCTGCACCTCCAGCCCAAGCTCATGCATCGGCACAGCGGACTACGGTGTAGCCTCCTCCAGGCTGAGAGAGCTCAGAAGCTGGCGGCCCAGACCCCTCTGCGGCGGTCGGCGCACCACGCTGTGAACTGCACGAGTGGCGCAAGCGATGCGCACATCCATATCATCGGCCAGGCATTCTGCCGCTACAGGTTCAGGGTCATCTTGCATCTTTGGCGACGTCAACGAGCCAGTTTGACCCGGCTCGGAGGCCGACCTATCGTTAAGTACGAGATGATGACGTTTTGGGAGAAGAAATGATGACGACACCCGAGGCACCGGCAGTTGCAGCCCTGAAAAAGACACCCCTCAACGCAACGCACCGCGCGGCAAAGGCGAAAATGGTGGATTTTGGCGGCTGGGACATGCCCGTCGAGTATCCGGGCAACGGGGGCGGCTTGATTGCTGAACACATGGCCGTGCGCACCGGCGTCGGACTCTTTGATGTGAGTCACATGGGTGAGATCCAGTTCCGTGGCCCAGGTTCTCTCGCCGCCGTGCAGCGCATCACGATGAACGACGCCTCAAGGCTAAAAGATGGGCAGGCGCACTACTCCGCCCTGCTCACGCCCCAGGGAACCTTCGTCGATGACATCCTCGTGCACCGCCTCGGCGAAAACGACTATCTGCTGGTCGTCAACGCGGGTACCAAGGACAAGGACTTTGCCTGGATCCGCCAGCAGGTTGCAGGCATGCCCGGAATTCATCTGAGCGACTACTCAACTTACTACTCGCAACTCGCCGTGCAGGGACCTCGCGCACTCGATACCCTCAAACAGCTCACTAAAGTGGACCTGGCTGCAATCCGAAACTACTGGTTCACATGGGGCACCGTGGCCGGCGTGCCCAATGTGCTGATCGCACGCACAGGCTACTCCGGCGAGGATGGCTTTGAGCTCTACCTTCCCGCCGATGAGGCCACCACGGTCAAGGTTTGGCAGGCCCTGCTGGAGGCCGGCGCAGAGTTCGCCATCCGGCCATGCGGCCTCGGCGCGCGCAATACGTTGCGCCTCGAAGCCGGCATGAGCCTCTACGGCCACGAGATCAGTGAAGAGATTAATGTGCTGGAGGCAGGACTCGACCGCTGGCTCAAGCTGGACAAAGGCGACTTCATCGGTCGCGAAGCGTTGCTTGCTGTGCAGCAGCAGGGCGGCCCGAAGCGCAAACTTATCGGTCTGGAAATGGTGGAGCGTGGTATCGCCAGGGACGGATATACCGTGCATTCCCTCTCCGGAGAAACGATCGGTCGCGTCACCTCGGGCTCGCCTGCGCCTTTCCTCAAGACCAATATCGCCATGGCGCTCGTGGAGACAGACGCTGCATCAGACAACGAAGTGGTCGTCGAGTGCCGCGGCAATCACGTCAAGGCCAGGCGCGTCCCCCTCCCGTTCTACAAGCGTGCAAAATAACCTGCTCTTCGATCAGTCCCCTTGGGATTTCTCGCGCTTCGCGCCAGATTGCACCGCAGTCAGCACATGGCGTCGAAACTCCTGCGCCAGTCCCTGTGGGCCAGGGCTCGTCGCAAACGCGATCAGAAACTCTCGGTGAATCCGCAGCCCCTCCACAGCGACAATCTTGAAGCTCTTTCCGGTCCGCAGATCCTTTGAGATTGCCCAGCGCGAAATGAATCCCGCCCCAAGTCCGGCCTCCACCGCAGACTTAATCGCCTCTGTTGAATCCAGATCCATGGCAATGCGCAGTGCGGCCCGCTTGATGTGATGGCGCTCCAGCGCCAGCTCCAGAACGCGCCGCGAGCCGGAACCGCGCTCCCGCATCAGCAGCGGCGCAGCCGTCAGCTCTCCTGCCTCAATGGAGCCGCGTTCCGCCCACTCGTGGGCGGCAGGGGCAATCAACACCAGCTCATCCATGAGAAAGGGTTCCGTACGCACATCGCGGCTATGCGCCGGACCTTCAATCAGCCCCAGCGCAATCTGCTGCTGAAGAATCGCTGCGACAATGTGCTCTGTATTCCCGCTGATGAGCGACGGCTGGACCCTTGGCCGTTCGCTGCAAAAGCTGCCCAGCAGCCGTGGCAGCACATATTGCGCAATCGTCGTTGAGGCGCCCAGCGCCAGATGCCCGGCATGCTCCCCGCTGAACGCCGTCACACGCTGCTCGGCCTCGATCAGCAATGCATGCACGCGCTGGGCGTATTCGCGCAGCGCGGACCCCGCCGGCGTCAGAGAGATCCGCGAGCCCGCCCGGTCAAAAAGCTGGACGCCGAGGTCCTCTTCCAGTGCCTTGATCTGCAGGCTCACAGCGGGTTGTGTCAGATAGAGCTCTTCCGCCGCCTTGCGAAAACTGAGCTGCTCCGCAACAGCACGAAAAACCACCAGGCGAAAGTTTTCAAGGCTCGTCATGGCACCTATTAGACCATCGCAAGGCGCCTTCACCGGCCTCACGGAAGCAACTCGAACTCAATTCGCCACGGGCTCAGGCACATCCAGCTCGATTGCAATCTGGGGTGTGTGCAGCAGCGTGTTGTGCACCAGACACGCATGCACCGCGCGATTGAGCCCCTCAACGTGTTCCGGACTCAGATGCACCGATGCGCTCACCTTGATCACGAAGTTGGTCAGGCGCGCTGGCGGTTTCACCTTTTCCGCCGTAACCGACACTTCCACGCCGTCACCACCCAGCTTGCGCGTCTTCAGATACTGCACGGCATAGAATGCCGCACAGGTGCCAAGCGAAGCCAGCAAGAGCTCCGGCGGGGTCATGCCAGCGTCCTCTCCGCCATTCTCCACTGGCTGGTCGCAGATGACCTGGTGGTTGCGCGTCTGCACTGCAAACTTGACCTGATCGAGATGGGTAACCTTGATTTCCATAAGAGTATGAAGACCTCAGCTTTCACTGGATAAAAGACCACCGGCCAGCCAAACGTTACATTGGGGCAGAAGAATGTTCTGTCAGCGAAAGTCCCAGCATGCGCAGGTACTCGCGGGTCAGGATCGAGCGCAGACGCTGGGCGATTGCCGGATCACAAGGAACCTCCAGAGAGCGGCAGCGGTCGATCGCCGCGCGCAGGTCGCGCAGAAAAACCACACAAGACGGACATCGTTCAATATGGCCGCGCATCTCGTCGCAGGTGCGCGGCTCCACCCGCCCATCCAGATACTCAGAAAGATTGGCAAAAAGCTCACGGCAGGCCGAAGGCCGGCCTTCCGCCGCCTTTCCTGTCGCCGCTGGGTTCGTCTCAGCGGGCGTGCCATTCAAGATCCGGCTCATGGCCTTGCGAACCGCTAGTCGCGCGCGATGCAGTCGTACCCGCACGGTACCCACCTGCAGATCCAGAATCTGCGCAACCTGCTCGGTGGTCAGGTCTTCCATGTCATGCAACACGAGCACCATGCGCAGCGCAGGCGGAATCTGCAACACCGCCTGATGCAGCAGCTGATGCTGTTCAGCGTGAAGCAGGGCGCCTTCAGGGCTCTCTGCCGCGTCCTGCAGAAGACGCCCCAGCTCCGCATCATCTGGCATCAGTTCATCGAGCGAAAGGGTCCGCGATGGTGATTGTGAAGGCTTCCGCCGCATCCGCCAGCAGCGGTTGCGCGTCACCGTATAAAGCCACACCGCCAGAGCCTGCGGATCCTGTATCTTTGCCAGGTGCCCCAGCGACCGGTATAGCACCTCCTGCGTGGTGTCCTCCGCATCCTCAGGGTGCCCGCAAACCTTCATACTGAAGGAGTAAACCGTGCTCTGCAGCAGCGCAATCGCTTCCTCCACAGCCTCGGGCGTGTTCTGCTGCAAAAGCTCCGCGGCTTGGATGAGTTCGGGACGCATCGCTGTGGAAGTGGACCTCTTCCAGTATAGCGGCGCGGCTAGCGGGAACACGTATGCGGCGATGAGCCTCCACCCAGGCTGGACTCGATCATCTCCAGGCAGATCGGACTGATCTTGTGCAGCCAAAGATCCTGCTCGCCGCCCCGCGGCAGAGTGTCGGCGGCCATCCATGCCCGCAACAGCACCACCGCCAGCTCCAGCGCCGCGCCCGGGCGTCCTGACTCAAGACGAAACATCTGGCGGTAGACCTCGTCCTGAAGGGGTTCGCTCCGCCGCGGTCCCGGCGTCTGTCGGCTTGCCGCGTGCTCCCCCGATGTCATGGCAGCTTCTTTCCCTGGACCAGCCAGGAATAACGGCCCGTGTTGTTCCGGTTCACATCCTTGAATCCTGCTTCGGCCAGCTCTTCCTCCGCACACTCGGCGCTGATCCGGTGCTCCAGCGGTGGCCCGGCTTCCCGTTCCACATCAGGGCGCCAATCCAGAATTGCAATGCGGCCGTCCGGCTTCAGGATGCGATGTGCCTCCTCCAGCACCAGCGCGCGGTTCTCAAACTCATGCCAGATATTGGCCAGGAAGACAAGATCGCATGTGGACTCCGGAAGCCCGGTAGCATCCGCCTCGGCATGGATCAGCCGGATATTGTTTTCGCCAGCTTCTGCAAGCTTGCCGCGAAGCAGTTCCAGCATCTCCCGTTGCGCGTCCACCGCAAACACAACCCCCCCGGCACCAACGGCTTTGGAGAGCGGAAGGGCAAAGTAGCCCGTCCCCGCGCCCACATCGGCAATCGCCTCCCCGGCGCGCACTTCGAGGGCTTGCACAACCTCGTCCGGCGGCAGCCACGTCAGCCGCTCCGGTGCGTCCAGTCGATGAGCCTGCGAGTGATGGAAACGACGTTCATGCATACGCTATTTTGCTCCGCAGGAGGCGTCTTTGAGACCCATGGCACGAAAGATGGTCATGGCCGGGCACCAGTTGGTCAGCGCCGACTGGAAAAGATTCAGCCCGACAAAGGCGGTGAGCCAGAGCCAGTAGTGAGAAACGTAGACGGCAAGCGCCAGCGAGATAAGGATGACGACTCCCGCCGTCAGGCGAAGGGCGCGTTCAACGGTCATTGCTTTGCTCCTTGATTCGAGGAAGAGGTGGAAGAAGTGGCATCCGGCTCGCAGGAAATGGGCTCCTGACGATTCACGTGCACCAGATAGTAGAGGATCGGGATGGTTGGCCACGAAAGGAACGTGGACGCTATCGCCCCTGCCATGAGCGAAACCGCGAGCCCCTGGAAGATGGGGTCGGTGAGGATGACGCTGGCGCCAACGACCACCGCGGCGGCGGTCAGCAGCATGGGCCGGAAGCGGATTGCTCCGGCATCAATCACGGCCTCAGCCAGCGGCGCACCCTGGCGGCGGCGCAGCTCGATGAAGTCGACAAGGATGATGGAGTTGCGCACAATGATGCCCGCGCCGGCGATGAAGCCGATCATCGAGGTGGCCGTGAAAAACGCTCCCATCAGCGCATGCGCGGGAAGGATGCCCACCAAAGTGAGTGGAATGGGCGCCATGATGATGAGTGGCACAATGAACGACCGGAACCATCCCACAACGAGAACGTAGATCAGAATGAGTACCGTACCGAACGCGAGACCCAGATCGCGGAAAACCTCAATCGTGATCTGCCATTCGCCATCCCACTTCATCGAGTAGTGCGCGGTAGAGTCGGGCATCACAGAGTTGTAACGCGCAAGAGTGTAGCCCGCCGGCAGCGTCAGGTGGTCCAGCTGCTTGTTCATCTTGAGGATGGCGTAAACAGGGCTTTCCTCCGCGCCGGCGACATCTCCGGTGACATAAACGACGCGCTTCAGGTTCTTGTGATAGATGCTGCGCTGAATCGTCTCATGGCTGATGTCGACAAGCTCGCGCAGTGACACCATGGAGCCATCCGCGCCGGGCAGGTGGATGTTCTCCAGCGCCTGCTCGGAGGAACGGTCGGGCCGATCGAACTCAATCGTCGTCGGAATGGGCTCGCGGGCATTCGAGTCGTGCAGCAGTCCAACATCCATGCCAGAGGTGGCTAGCGCAAGAGATCGCGCCACATCGGCCACGGCAATGCCGTGCTGCGCGGCCTTCACCTCATCCACGTGGATAACCAGGCGCGGTTCGGGATCCTCAACGTACCAGTCGGTATCCACAACGCCCGGCGTGCTCTTGAAGATGGCCTTGATCTTGCTCGCGACGTTGATCTGGCCGTCCAGATCAGGACCGTACACTTCGGCCACAAGGGTCTGAATCACCGGCGGGCCGGGCGGTACTTCGCTCACTTGGATGCGCGCGCCATACTTGTCGCCGATGGCAATGAGCAATGGGCGCAGCCGCTTGGCAATGGTGTGGCTCTGGTCGCGCCGCTCCTTGGCGGGTAGCAGGTTCACCTGGATGTCCGCCTGGTTGCTGCCGCGGCGCATGTAGTAGTGCCGCACCAGCCCGTTGAAGTTGTACGGGCCCGAGGTGCCAGCATAAGTTTGATAGTTGGCCACGTCCGGCTGGCGTGCAAGCTCATCCCCAAGAGCCTGGGCTACGCGCGCGGTCTGTTCCAGCGGCGTGCCGTCGGGCATGTTGATGACAACCTGCAACTCGCTCTTGTTATCGAAGGGCAGCATCTTGACGCGGACCAGCTTGAGCGGCACAAGCGCCACGGAGAGTAGCAACAGGACCACAACAGCGCCAAAGAAGAACAGGCGATTGCGCGAGGACTGGATAAGCGGTGTCATCACGCGGCGATAAAGACGCGTGCGCCAGTTTTCGTGTTCGGGCTCCAGGATCTTTGCGCTGCCGAAGTGCTTGCCAAGCAGTCGCATGGCGGCCCACGGCGAGACAACGAAGGCTACCATGAGCGAGAACATCATGGCGGCCGATGAGCCAACGGGAATGGGACGCATATAGGGCCCCATCAGCCCGCGAACAAATGCCATCGGCAGCACAGCAGCAATCACCGTGAAGGTGGCAAGAATCGTCGGGTTGCCGACCTCCGCAACAGCCTCGACTGTGACATCACTGCACGAACGGTGCTGATTCTCCGGCAGGCGGAAGTGACGCACGATGTTTTCAACAACGACGATGGCATCATCGACCAGAATGCCAATGGAGAAGATCAGCGCGAAGAGCGTGACGCGGTTGATGGTGTAGCCCAGAAAGTAGAAAACCGACATGGTGAGTGCAAGTGTCACCGGAATCGCCAGCAGGACCACGCCGGACTCGCGCCAGCCAAGAAAGAGCGCGATAAGGAATGTCACAGAAAGCGTGGCCAGCAGCAGGTGCTCGAGCAGCTCGTCGGACTTCGCCTTTGCTGTGTCGCCATAGTTGCGCGTGGTGGTGATGGTGACATCATTAGGCACCTTCACGCCCTGCATCTCATGCACTCGGGCAAGGACAGTATTGGCAATGATCGTGGCGTTGGTGCCCTTCCGCTTCGCCACGGTGATGGTGACGGCCGGGTACTGGCTGGGCCCCTGGTGAGCTAGCGCACTTGTCTCTGTGGTGCCGAACATCACATAGCTCGATGGCTCCGCGGGACCATCAATGATCTTGTCCGCGACATCGCTGAGGTAGACAGGACGGCCGTGATAGTCAGCAACCACGACGGACTGAAGGTCCTTGGTGCTGGTAAATAAATTCCCGGCGTCGACGCGGATCTCCTGGTTGTTTTCTGAGAAGCTGCCGGCTTGCAAGCTGGCGTTGGCTGCCTGCAGATGGCCAACAATGGCCAGCGGCGATAGGCCGTAGGCGTTGAGCTTGGCTGTGCTCAGGATGACCCGCATGGAGCGCGGCAATCCGCCGATCACTGAGGTCTCAGAAACGTCAGGGACCTGCTGGATGGTGTGCTGCACCTCGTCCGCAATGGCGCGGAGCTGGTAGCCGTTATAGTGCGGACCCCACAACGTGAGCGCGAGGATCGGCACGTCGTCAATGGATCGGGCCTTGATAATAGGCTGGCTCACCCCTGGCGGCATGCGGTCAAAGTTGGAGTAGAGCTTGCTGTAAACGCGGATCAGCGCTTCTTCCTGCGGCGTGCCGACCAGGAAGCGGACAATGACGAGACTCTGGCCAGGGCTCGACGTGGAGTAGACGTACTCAACGCCGGAGATCTGGTGGACAAGCCTCTCGATGGGAATCGTGACGCGCTGCTCCACCTCAGCCGGCGAAGCACCCGGCATGGCGGTGGTAATGTCAAGCATCGGCACCAGAATCTGCGGGTCTTCCTCGCGCGGAATGATCGCCACAGCGAAGACACCGACGATCAGCGATGCTGCGATGAAGAGCGGCGTGATCTTGGAGTTCAGGAATACACGCGCAATGTGCCCGGCGAGGCCGAGGCCCGTGTGAGGAGCATTCTGGTTCATGGCTGGACCTCGATGCGCTTGCCGGCGAAGTCGCGGTCACCCGGATCATCGACGAGCTTTTCGCCCGCAGAAATGCCTGAGAGGACTTCCACCATCGCGTCATGCACCGGACCCAGCGTGACGTAGCGAAGCTGTGCGACACCGCTCGCATCCACGACGTAGGCGCAGTTCAGCGAGCCGCGTAGCAATATCGCGGAGCGCGGAACAAGGATGGCCTGGTGCGAGCCGGTGGGAATCGCAGCGGTGGCATACATGCCGGCGCGAATCTGGGGCGCGTGGGGGAGGGTAATCTTGACGAGGAAGCTGTGGCTGGCCGGGTCGGCGGCAGGCACAATCTCCGTCACCGTGCCGTTGATCGAAGCGCCCGGCGCTGCGTCCACGGAAACTGGCAGCGTCATCCCCTTGCGGACATTGGCAATAACGGACTCATCCACCGTGGTCTGCAGTTCCAGCGGCCCCGCGCTGTCCACCTGCAGCAGCGGAACGCCGGGCGACGCCAACGCGCCCGGGTCCACCATGCGCGCCGTCACCACACCTGAAAACGGCGCGCGAATGCGCGTGTAGCTCAACATGGTTCGGGCGCTGTCTTCCTGCGCCTGCGCAGCCTGTGCCTGCGCGTGCAGAGCCTGCACCTGCGCGGATGCGGCCTGCGCACGCCGTGTCACCTCATCCATCTCCTGCGGACTCACGCTCTTTTGTGCCTGCAGCTGCGCGTAGCGCCCAAGCGTACTCTTGGCCAGGTCGGCCTGCGTTTGTGCGGCGGCCTGCTGGTTTTCTGCGGCCTTCACGGCGGCCTCTGCCTGCGCCACCGAAGCCCGCATGGAAGCGTCATCGAGAATTGCGAGCGTCTGGCCCGCCTTGACGATGTCGCCTTCATGCACAAGAACTTGCTGCACGTGGCCCATCACCTGCGCGGAGAGGACCGCAGATTCATGCGCGTGGATGGTTCCGGTGCTGCGTATGCTCACTGGGGCCAACTGCTGACTGCTTTGCACAACCCGCGCCTGCATGCTCTCAGGAGTAGCCGACGAGGCTGGCTGGCCGGAGTTACACCCCGCGAAAAGCGCCGACATGGCGGCAAGCACACAACTGGATACGAGAAGCTTCATTGCAAGTCCTCCGCCGCATCGGGAGTAAGAGTCCCTGTCGCGAAAAGCAGTTGGGCATAGGCCTCCGCGTTTCCGTAGACCGCATGCCAGTAATTGGTCTGCGCCTGCCGCTCGGCATCTTCGGCGGCCAGCAGATCGGTGATGGTGGCGAGACCTGCGTTATAGCGGTTACGCAGGATGCGCAGGCTCTCGGCGGCCTGATCCATGGCGGCGCGCGCGGTGTCGAGCGAGAGCGCGGCAGTTTGGCGTGCGATGTGGGCCTGGCTCACCTGCAGCCGCATCTGCTGCTGCGAAGAATTCATCTCGGCGTCAACGCGAGCCTTGGCCGCGGCCTGCTGCGCCAGTTGCGCATGTTTGGCGAACGGCAGAATGTCCACGGTCAGCTGCACGCCCGCCACCCAGTTGTTGCCACCCGAACCGGCAAAGGTGGGCCGGTCCTGCTCCCAGTTCCCGTAGGCTCCAATGCGCGGACCAAAGTCAGACTTGGCCGCGCCCAACGCAGCCGACTGTGCCGACTGCGCATGCGCAAGAGAGGCAAGGTCGGGCCGTGTCTTGAGTGCGGTCTGGATTTCGGATTCCAGAGCGTTCTGTGGAAACTGGTGCGGCTGAATCGGCTCGAGCGGCGTGCTCTGCAGATTCGGCGCGCCCATCGCCACGCGAAGCTGCGCCCACGCCAGTTCCAGCCCGCCCTGCGCGGCAATCAACTCCTGCTTGCGCGCGGCGACGTTAACCTCCGCCGACATGCGATCAGACTCCACGGCGAGGCCAGCCTTAACGCGGTCGTTCACTGAGCTTAGCAGCGCCGCAGCGGTGTCCTGCTCGTGCTGTGCCACCTGCACCTGGCGCTCCGCGTAGAGCACGGACTGATAGGCCTGCACTACGTCAAGAACAATCTTCTGGTTGACAGCCTGCTGGGCTGAGTCCGCAGATTGGCGCATCTGGTCGGCACTGCGAATCGTCCGCTGCGTCTTGAAGGAGTCAAACGCAAGCCACTGGCCGCTGAAGCGCGTCGCGAAGTTGCCCAGCGGCTGCGGCTTATTCAGCTGGTTCAGCGCAAAGTTCGCCTGAGTGAACTGCTGCTGCCGAAGCCGCGAGCCGAAGACATATACCGGATCGTCGCCCCGCGCAATGTCCTCCGTAAAACTGAGTTGCGGCAGAAACATCGTACGCGCCAGAGAAGCGCCGGCCTTGGCTTCCTGAACGCCCGCCCTGGCTGCTGCGGCATCCGGACTCTGACCAAGAGCCTGTCGAATCGCATCACGCAAAGTCAGCGCAGGCTGTGTGGCATCGCCTGCCGACGGTGCAGCACCGGGCGTCTGGGAAGCGGCCACAGTTCCAGGCACCGCACTCAGCGCAAGAAACAGACCGGCCACTGCGACAAGCCGCGGTGGACGGAGCGGTGGAGTTGTCCTTGGAATATTCATGCACCTCATAAAAGTCACCTCCGCAGTGATTCGTTACATGGGTGTGCAATTTTTCTCGCCGTCCTCCCTGCGGGACTGTTCCCGCACCGCCCGCTCGTAGTGCGCGAACCCCTGCAAGCTGAATCCCATTCAGGTTGCGAAGCCGGTGACAGCCGGCGTGCCGCTTGTGAAGCAAACTGCGCTCCGCGGCCGATAAGCGACGCCTATCGGCCATCAAAACTTCTGCTTGGACGCCTGCGGAAACTCCCGGCAGGCTAAGAGTGTGTCCAAAAACCTCTTTTTCGCCGGTCTGATTCTCGCCGCGAGCGGCCTCCTCTCTCCGCCGCTCGCACTCGTCGCAGGCTTGCTCTACGGCCTCACCTTCGCCCACCCCTACCACCTGGATGCCAAACGCCTCTCGAAGCTCCTGCTGCAAGTCTCCGTGGTTGGGCTCGGTTTCGGCATGGATCTCGCGCAGGTCGTACGCGTGGGACGCTCAGGCTTCCTCTACACCGCCATCAGCATTACCTTCGCCATGGGGCTTGGCTGGGCACTCGGCAAAGCGCTCGCCGTCAAAAAGCGCGTCTCATTCCTCATCTCCGCCGGCACCGCCATCTGCGGCGGCAGTGCCATTGCCGCCGTCGCGCCCATCGCCGATGCAACGGAGGAGGAGATCGCCGTCTCACTGGGCACGGTCTTTGTGCTCAACTCCGTCGCGCTGCTCGCCTTCCCGCTCATCGGTCGCTTGCTGGGGATGACGCAGACTCAGTTCGGCCTCTGGTCCGCTTTGGCCATCCATGACACCAGCTCCGTCGTCGGTGCTGCTGCCAAATACGGCGCCGTCGCCCTCGCCGTTGGAACCACCGTCAAGCTCGCTCGTGCCCTTTGGATCGTCCCCATGTCCATTGGCACCGCTTCGCTCCGCAAAAGCAGCGCCCGCATCCAGTGGCCGTGGTTCATTGTCTTCTTCTGCCTTGCTGCAGTGGCCAATACCTATCTGCCCTTCTTCCATTCCGCCTACGCGCAATTCAAACATCTAGGCATCCTCGGCCTCACTGTCACACTCTTTCTCATCGGCACGGGCCTCTCAAAGCAAACCCTCCGCGAGGTGGGCCCCCGTCCGCTTCTCCAGGGCATTCTCCTGTGGATCGTCGTGGCTTCCGGCTCGCTCGCGCTCATCCGCGCCGGCTGGATTCATCTCTAGCCCGCCCGCACCCATCCATGCCGTAGCATGGGCGTATGCCGCCGCTCGTCGCAATCAGAGACCTCCACATCGCCTTCGGTCACACGCTGGCCGTGCGTGGCGTCTCACTCCACCTTGACGAAGGCGAGGTCCTCGGGCTGGTCGGCGAGTCCGGCTCGGGCAAAAGCGCCACCGCGCTCGCCATCCCCGGCCTCCTTGGCCCCGCAGCACGGACCACCGGGCAAATCCTCTGGCACGGCGCCGGCTCTGACCCGCCCATCGACCTCTTGAGACAGCCCCCGCACACCCTCAGATCGCTGCGCGGTCGCTCCATCGCCATGGTCTTCCAGGAGCCCATGACCGCCCTCAATCCCGTGATGAAGATCGGGTCTCAGGTGGCCGAGTGCGCCCTGGCACACGACAGCCGCTGTTCCCGTCGAGAAGCTCGACGACGCGCCATCGCCGCCCTCGAGTCCGTCGCCATCCCTCAGTCCGCCCAGCGCTATGGCGACTATCCCCATCAGTTCTCCGGCGGGCAGCGCCAACGCATCCTCATTGCCATGGCGCTCATGCATCAGCCCCGTCTCATGATCGCGGACGAGCCCACCACCGCCCTCGACGTCACTGTCCAGGCTCAAATCCTTGAGCTCCTCCTGCGCCTTCAGCGCGAGCACCGCATGGCCATGCTCTTCATCTCTCACGATCTCGCCGTCGTTGGTCAGGTTGCCGATCGCATCGCCGTCCTCCGCCAAGGCGAACTCGTCGAAACCGGCCCAGCTCGCCTTCTGCTCACCGCTCCGCAGCACGACTACACCCGCAGCCTCCTCGCTGCCGTCCCGACCCTGCGCACCGACCGCACCCAGCCCCTCGCAACCCTTCGTTAAGTCGCACGCTCACCCTGCATCCCGCCTCTCGTCCCGCGCAATCCATCGGTGCTTCTGAATAAGTCACCGCATGTTTAGTCACATCAGTAATCACACTGTTGCCAAAAAGTGCACAATGGTTACCATTGATTGCATTTTCTTGGTCATCATCTGGGGCATCATAGGACATAGGGGGCTGCTGCCCGCTGCATGCAGTTCCCTCACGCCATGACACGCACCACTCGCATCGACGACTTCCTCCACAAACTCCACGAACACAGCGTCGAAGGCGCATGGTCACAGCTCTACCCTGGCTTGGAGACTCTTCCCGCCCAACCCGCCGTCCGCTCGCGCGTGATCTCCCCGCAGGCCGGACATGCCCTCGAAATCCTCGGTCACGCCATCGAATATCTCGTCGATGAGTACGTCAATGCCGGCGGCGCCTTTTGCCCGGAAGATCCGCAATTCGAAGCCATTCAGATCCTCATGGCCGCCAACCGCGCCATCTATTTGGCCTGTCCCCCCCGCATCACCCTCTTTGAGCGCATTGAAAAGCTCCTCGGTCTCTAGCGCGCGTCTCAAATCGCTCCCGCTTCAACTCATCGCTTCAATACCGTGTCGGCCTTCACCCGTGCTGTCAGTCGCATGCCCGGCGTAATCTCCGCGTCCTCTCCGCGGGGCAGCGCGCCTGCCACATGCACCATGGATGCGTTTGCAATCCTTTGCTCCGCGGCCGGATCCGACGCCGCCAGGGTCAGTGTTGCCGTCAGCGGAACCGTCACCGCGCCCGCCGTCAGAGTCTGCACCTCAAACACCAGTGCGCCTTGCCTCCCATTCGCCCCGGCTCGCTGCACTCGTGTCAAAACTGCCGTCGCCGCGCTCCCCTTCGGCACCATCACCGTGCCTCCGGACACCACATCCTCGTCCAGCTGCAGTGCCACTGGATTTCCCACCTGCGCGTCGTCTGAGCCAATATCCGCATGGGTCATTAGCCGTAACTCTGTTCCCCCCCGCAAAAGCCCGTCCGGCGCTTCCACGCTTTGCGGCAGCGTCCCCGCGCCAGTCACCACATAGTCCGCCTCTGCAATCGCGCTCGGCAGATTCTCCGGCTCCACCGCAATCGCCCGCACGCGCAGGCTGGTTCCCACGTGAATTGGCCCGGCATAACGCGCCGAAGCCAACGTCGGCGTCCAGCCTTCCGTCGTGTAATAGATCACCGCGTCTTTGGCTGCGCCCGCCATGCTCACCTCAAACCCCGCCGTCGTATTCCCAGAAAGGATTGAGAACACCGGTGGCGCTGCACAGCGACAGTCCGGAAGGGCGCGCGGTGGGTCTGCGATCTGAACCTCTTCCGTCGCGTGCGCCTGTGACCCATTGCCTTGCGCAGAGAGTGGATTGATCCCCCTGCCGCTCGTTCCCACCGCCTGCACAGACGTCTTATCGATCTGCACCGCTTCGGTCATCACTTGCGCAAAACCGGACGGCCCAAGGGCAACTCCACACAGCACAACCAGGACAAGGTGAGTGGATCGCATCCGAACCTCCCGCACCCAGACCCGACCAGTTCAGCAGAATCCCCGCACCTGCGCAAGCCCGGCTTGCAGCAAATCGTCGCGTTTGCGCCGCGCCCACTCACCGCCCCGAGCTGCCAAATCCCTTCGCCGCCCGCGCCGACTCCTCCAGCACTTCCACCACTTCCACCGCGCCCGTCCGCACCGGGACCGGAATCATCTGCGCGATCTTCTCGCCCGCTTTCAGCTCCACCGCGGCCGCGCCCAGGTTCGTCATCAGCACCAGAATCTCCCCGCGATACCCCGCGTCAATCACCCCGCCCGTGGTCGCCACGCCCCGCGCCGCCATCGACGACCGGTCCCGCACCAGCAGCCCCAGCGCCTCGCCCGTCCGTGGATCGCGCGCCTCAACGGCAATCCCCGTCCGCACCCGCACCGTCGCTCGCGGCTCCAGCACTGCGGCCTCCAGTGCAAACACGTCGTACCCCAGATCCTCGCCCGCATGCGCCACCTCCGGCGCGCGTGCACCCGCCTCCAGCTTTCTCACCCGCAGCATGTCCCGATGCTACCAGTGCGCGCGCCTCACCTCACCCGCCATTTGTCCCAAAAATGGCCGGCCCCGGTGGGCGTCTACCCAACCGGGGCCGATCTCATGCATTCGGCAGAGGGACCTGTAAGCCGAATTCTGTGTTTGTACGGTCATTCCTCTAGGCGACGCGTTACCGCGCACGCTCATCAGCGACCTACCCGAAGGTTTCGGCACTTGCTCGAGCCGCCTTGGCGCACCGGGCCGGTACGCAGCCGCGCCTGACTCTTGGCCTCGGCTTCCCTCCCTATTTGGTCTTGCTCCGTGTGGGGTTTACCCTGCCTCCGCCATTGCTGGCGGAGCGGTGCGCTCTTACCGCACCTTTTCACCCTTACCCCGGCGCCGAGCCGCTCGCCCTTACAACCTTGGGCGACCCAGCTCAGGGATGGCCCTCGCGACGAGGGCGTAGCCGAGGCGGTATCTTCTCTGTGGCACTGGCCGTCCACGGGCCTTGACGCCCGCGTCCCGGACGTTATCCGGCACACTGCCCTGCGGAGTTCGGACTTTCCTCCCCCGGCATGGGCAGCACCCATTCCGGCAGCGACCGCCCGGTCCTCCTGCCACCTTCAGTCTACCGCGAATCCCACCTCCGCGCCGCGCTCACTCCCCCAGCTTCACCACCATCTTCCCAATGTTCCCAGCGCCCGTATGCAGCAGGTCCATCAGCGCCCCAGGAGCCGCATCCAACCCCTCCACCACCGTCTCGTGACTCACCAGCTTCCCAGCCTTCAAAGCCGGTACCGCCTCCGCCAGAAATGCCGGCATCTCCTTCAGATGGTCCGATACAATGAATCCCTCCAGCCGCAGCCTTTTCCCAATGGCAAGCGTCAGATTGCGTGGTCCCGGCCCCGGCGTGTTGTAGTTCGAAATCCCTCCGCACAGCGCCACCCGCCCAAAATCGCGCAGCGCATACAGCGCCGCCTCCAGTTGCGGTCCGCCCGTGTTGTCAAAGTAGACATGAATCCCATCCGGCGCGGCCTTCTTCAGGTGCTCCAGCGGCTCCCCATCCAGGTAGCTGAAGGCGTAGTCCACCTTTAACTCATCGCGCAGGTACGCCACCTTCTCCGCCGAACTCGCGCTCGCCACCACGCGGCACCCGTGCAACCGCGCCAGCTGGCATGCCGCGCTGCCCACCGCGCCCGCCCCACCTGACACAAACACGGTCTCGCCTGCCTGCAGCCGGGCAATCTTAAACAGCCCCACCCAGGCCGTCATCCCCGTAATCCCCAGCACACCCAGATACGCCGTGGCCGGTGCCTGGCTCACATCCACCACCTGCAACCGCGAGGCCGGGGCCACAAAGGCCTCGCGCCATCCCAGAAAGCTCAGCACATGCGTTCCCACCGGCAGCGACGCGTCCTTCGATGCCTCTACGCGCCCCACCGCCGTGCCCTCCAGCGCCTTACCCACCTGGAACGGCGGCACATACGACTTGCCCTCATTCATCCGCCCCCGCATGTAGGGATCCACCGACATCCAAAGGTTACGCACCCGCACCTCACCCGGCCCCGGCTCCGGCAACTCCACCGTGGCCAACGCAAAGTTCTCTGCCCGCGGCGCCCCTTGTGGCCGGCTGGCCAGCCTCACCTCACGGCTCGTGATCCCCATCTCTTTCCTCCTTGAGCAATTTCCGCGTCCAGCATAGCGCATGCAACCCAGCCCGGGTACAGCGCAACCCCGCGCGCAGTACAATACCGGCGGACCGTTTCGCTCAAGGAGATCTGCCCTACATGCCCTTCCATTCCACGATTCTCTCCGCAGCGCGCCGCAGCGCCTGCGCGGCTCTTGTCGCCTCTCTGCTCCCTGCCGCCTGTAACCTGCGCGCCCAATCCGCCGCGTCTTCGGCCCCAGAGACCCACGGCATCGCCATCGCCAACATGGACACCGCCGTCAAGCCCGGCGACAACTTCTACCTCTACGCCAATGGCGCCTGGATCAATCGCACCCAGATCCCCGCCGATCGCGCCGGTTACGGTGTCTTCACGCTCCTCAGCGACCTCAGCACCAAACGCACCAATCAGCTCATTGAAGACGCGGCCAAGTCCAACCCGCCCGCCGGCACCAATGCCCGCAAGATTGCCGACCTCTTCAACACCTACATGGACCAGCAGAGGATCGAATCCCTCGGCCTTGCGCCGCTCCAGTCGCACCTCAAAGCCATCGCCGCGATCCACGACCGCCGCGAGCTCGCACTCGCGCTGGGCAAGTCTCTCCGCGTCGATGTCGACATGCTCAATAACACGGACCTCACCACGCCCAATCTCTTCGGCCTCTGGGTTGCGCCCGGCTTCAACGACTCCGACCACTACGTGCCCTACCTGCTCCAGGGCGGCCTCGCCCTGCCCAACGAGAGCTACTATTTGCAGGACACCGACGCGATGAAGAAGATTCGCGAGCGCTACGTCGAGCATGTCGCCACGCTCCTGCGCCTCGCCAGCTTTGACCACCCCGAAACCCGCGCCGAAGCCGTCATCAACCTCGAGACCGCCATCGCCAAAACCCACCTCAGCATCGCCGAAATCGAAGACATCCAGAAGGCCAACAACCCCTGGTCCCGTGCCGACTTCACCCACAAGGCTCCCGGCCTCGACTGGGCTGCCTTCTTTGAAGGCGCCAACCTCACTCACCAGCAGCAATTCATTGTCTGGACCCCCACCGCTATCACTGCTGAGGCAAAGCTGGTCGCATCCACCCCTATCGAGGTCTGGAAGGACTGGCTCGCCTATCACTTCATCGATCAGTACTCCGGCGTGCTTCCTGCCGCCTTTGCCGATGAGCAGTTCAGCTTCTACGGCAAAACCCTCACAGGCGTGCAGCAGCAGCGCCCCCGTTGGCAGCGCGGCGTCGCCGTCGTCAACGCCTACCTCGGCGATGCCGTCGGCCAGATCTACGCGGAGAAATACTTCCCACCCCAGGCCAAGGCAGAGGCCCAGGCCATGGTTGCAAACATCATTGCCGCCTTCCACAAACGCATTGACGCTCTCACCTGGCTCGCGCCCTCCACCCGCGCCGAGGCCCACGCCAAGCTCGATACTCTCTACGTCGGCATCGGATACCCCGAAACCTGGATCAACTACTCCGCCTACGAGGTCCGCAGTGGCGATGCTCTCGGCAATGCCTTGCGCGCCGGCGAGTGGAACTACCAGCGATGGATTGGCCGTCTCGGCGCCCCCGTTGACCGCCACGAGTGGTGCATGACCCCGCAGACCGTCAACGCCGTCAACATGCCCCTGCAGAACGCGCTCAACTTCCCCGCCGCCATCCTGCAGCCGCCGTTCTTTGACGCGGCCGCGCCCGCCGCCTTCAACTACGGCGCCATCGGCTCCGTCATCGGCCACGAAATCAGCCACACCTTTGACGCCGAGGGCTCCGCCTTCGACGACAAGGGCCGCGTCCGCAACTGGTGGACTCCCGAAGACCACGCCCACTTTGAAGGCGAAGCCCGCGCCCTCGAGCAACAGTTCGATGGCTACGAAGTCTTCCCTGGCCTCCACGTGAACGGCAAACAGACGATCGACGAGAACATCGCCGACCTCGGCGGCATCGCCGCGGCCTACGACGGCTATCGCGCCTCGCTCAAAGGGGCTGAAGCACCCGTGCAGGACGGCTTTGATGGCGACCAGCAGTTCTACATCGCCTTCGCGCAAAACTGGGCCACAAAAATCCGCGAAGCCGCCCTCCGCAGCGAGGTCGTCCTCGACCCCCACGCGCCCGGCCAGTTCCGCGCGCTTACGGTCCGCAATGCCGACGCTTGGTACAAAGCCTTCAACGTCCAGCCCGGCGACAAACTCTACCTCGCCCCCGACCAGCGCGTCCGCATCTGGTAACGTTGCTCGGAGACTAAACTACTTTGGAAGACTAAGTCTCTTTTAGGTACTAAAATGCCTTCGGGTGTCCCACCTTCGCCAATGCGCGCGAGCGCGGCGGTTAAGGTGGGAATTGAAGCCGGGTGCCCCATCCATGACGTCCGCAACGCGGGCGGCATGGGTGGGAAGCCACAGGCACCAACCCGCCCAGTGTTCCCACTCACTTTCCTCGTCCCGTCAGCTCCCGCAGAATCTCCACCTCGCGCTCGCGATACGGCCGTCCGTCCGCATAGAACACGTCGTGGAACCAGATCGGCGGCTGTTGCAGCACATACGGCCGCTGCCAGCTATCCCATGGCAGATACGTCTGGCTCTTGCCCGCCACCAGTCCCCAGTTGATCGCGCCCACGTGATACTTCTTTGCCACAGGCAACACCGTGTCAAACGTGCTGCCCGCCCCGCGCGCCATATACTCGGTCGCAATCAGCGGCCGGTGATACTGCTCCAGCAGCTTCACGTGCGCCTCAAAATCCTCCGGCCATCCGTAGTTATGGAAGGTGATGATGTCCGACTGCTCCATCTGCACCCGCGCCATCGGCGGCATCTTTTCAAGCGAGCTCCAGTCGCCATGCCAGATACCGCTTGTGAGCGGCTGCGTGGGATGCTCCGCCCGCGCCCATGCAAATACCTGCGGCAGCAGCGCCAGCACCAGCGCGACTTTGTTCTTCGGCTCGTGCGCGTTGTAGGAGCCCTCATTCGTGTTGTCCGGCTCGTTCCACACATCCCACGCCAGCACTCGGTCGTCCTTCGCAAACGCGCCCACCACGCCCTTCACATACGCTTCCAGCCGTGGATATTGCTGTGGATCGCTCAGCATCTCCGCACCCGGCGCCTGCACCCAGCCCGAGTTGTGCACGCCCGGAATCGGCGGATGCTGCGGCCCCAGCTTCGGATACGGATCCCAGCACGAATCAAACAGCACAAACATCGGCCGAATATGATGCCGCGCCGCAATCTCTAAAAATGTATTGATCCGCTCCGTAAAGCCCTTTGGATCCTGCTCCCACGCCAGGTTATGCAGAAACACGCGCATCGTGTTCATGCCCGCGCCCTCAGCCCATCCCAGCTCGCGGTCAATCGTCGTGGGATCAAACGTCGCCGCCTGCCACATCTCCAACTCGTTGATCGCCGTCGACGGCAGAAAGTCTGCGCCCACCAGCCACGGCTGCCGCGCATACCACGCATTCGCTTCAGTCTCGGTCCACCGCTGCTGCGCGTGCGCCACGGTTGTCCACAACCCTGCCATCATCGCCAGCGCGAAGACCGCACGCATCATCCGTCCCATCTTTCTGCCGCTCATCGCATCCACCTCCGCACGGTCTAATTCGCCTTCTCCAGATCCGCTGCCTTCGCGCGCTCCGCGGCCGCATCGTCCGCTCGACCCTGCCGCTCATACGCAATCGCCAGTTGCTCATGCGGCGCTGCAAACGTCGGGTCCGCCGCAATCGCCTGCTGATACCGGCTCACCGCCGCAGCAATCTGCCCGCGCAGCATCTCCTGGTTTCCGGCGTTCATCTCAAAGTTCGCGCGCTGCCGGCTCACGGCGCTCCGCGCCAGCTCCGCGCTTTCGCGCCTCAATGTCGTCGCCTTGTCGCGCAGCGCTTTCATCTGTGCACGCAGCTGCTGGGCCTGCGCCGTGTTTCCCGCGCTCTCGGCTGCATCCGCCTGCGTCTTCAGATCCGCTGCCTCTTCGGCATACACGCCCGCCAGCGTCACGCGCGGCCCCGGCTGACCCGGCAGCAATGGAATCGCCGTCTCCAGTGCTTCGGCCGCCTCCGGGAGACGAGAAGCCTGCTTCAATGTGCTCCCCAGAATCGCCCACGCATCGCCGTTGTGAGGCTGCAGCGCCACTGCCTTGCGCAGCTCCGTGACTGCCCCATCCAGCCGGCCCATCTGCATCAGAAGAATCCCCAGCGTATACGGCGGGTCTTGCAGCTTCGGGTCCATCTCTCCGGCTTTCGTCAGTTCCGCAATTGCGTCCTCATACTGGTCCTTGAATTTGTAGGCTAGCCCAAGGTCATAGTGCGTCTCCGGATCGTTCGGGTCCAGGGCGAGGGCGTTCTTGAAGTCTCTGATCGCCTCGTCAAATGCCGAGAGTTGCACGTGCGCCACGCCGAGGTCTTTGTAGATGGTGGGATTCTTCGGCGCCAGCGCCAGCGCGGCCGCGTAGTTCTGGAGCGCACCCTTCGCATGACCCGTCATCGTTTGTGCCAGCGCCAGGTTCGTCAGTGCCGTCATATTCTTCGAATCGCTCTTGAGAACCTGCTCGAAGTATGGGATCGCGTCTGCCTGGCGGCCTTCGCGCTGCAGAGCCATGCCGAGCTCCAGCGCAATATCCATCTCTGCTGGATCGGCCTTCAGCGCCTCTTGAAATTGCTTCGCAGCCTCTTCGTCCTGGCCCACCATCGCCAGAGTCCGCCCATATTCCAGCAGCGCCTGCGCATCGGGTGGTGTTTTCTGCGCCGCTTCCTGCAGCACGGCAAGCGCATCGGGCATGTCATGTTGCGTGCGCAGCAGGATCCCAAGGTGAATGCGCGCTGGCTGATAATTCGCATCCAGCTCCAGCGCCTGCTCAAAGCGCCCCCGCGCATTCAACCACTCCTGCTGCTGCGCGTAGAGGGAGCCAATCACATCATCCAGTCGAGCGTTGCGGCCCGTCAGCGCTTCCTCGGCAATAAATTGCGTAAGCGCCTCTGCCGGTTTGCCATCTGCCGCCAGCATGCGCCCATAGGCGTCATAAAAATCAGAGCCAAGTGCCGAGCCGCCCGGTTCGCCAGCCAGCTTCAATGCCGCAGAAAAATGCTTCAGCGCCGCTTGCGTTGCCCCCGCCTGCGTGTAGGCTTGTGCCAGCACGGCTTCGTTCCCTCCATCGTTGGGCTTCAGCTTCTCCGCAGCCGTCAGCTCGGCAATCGCTTCCTGGGTTTTACCCTGTTCCAGCAGCACCGCACCCAGTGCTTCATGGCCCTCCGCAATCTGCGGAGCCAGACGCACCACCTCTGCAAACTTCTTCTGCGCCTTGTCTAGTTCTCCGCTTTGCCGTGCCGCCAGTCCCTCGCGAAACAGCGAGGTGGCTTTCTTCATGTCATGTGTTTCATGTGCAGGCTTCGGTGTCTGTGCCGCTGCGGCTGCTTGCCATCCCAGCGCCAGAAGCACAGCCAGCGTCCATCCCTTCCGCATTCCGTGCATCACTTATTTCCCCGGCGCCGAGTCAGTCGGATGCTGCAATTCAACCACCTGCTTGAACTCCCGGTTCGCAGCTTCTCGATCGCCCACTGACTTATACGCCTGGCCCAGCAGGTTGTGCGTGATGTAATTCGACGGATCCATGCGCTCCGCATGCACCAGGTAGTGCAGTGCCTGAATCGGATCCTGAAGCTTCAAAAACGTCTCGCCCAGCAGAATAAAGGGCTCCGTCGCATAGGGCATCAAAAGCACCGCGCGATTCAGCGTCTGCTGAGCCTTGTCGTAATTTCCCACCCGCAGATAGGCGTCACCGAGCCTGCTGTACAGTTCCGGGTTCAGAGGATTCATCGCGCGTTCCGCTTCAAATTCCTTGACTGCGCCCGCCACATCGCCATTCGCAAGGGCCACTTCGCCCAGCAACTCGTGTGCCAGCGGCAGCTTCGCGTCCAGTTGCAAGGCTTTGTTTCCTTCCACCCCCGCCTGTTGCCGTAACTCCCTCCGCAGAAACATCCGCCCGGCCAGCAGGTGCGCCTGCGCTGACTCCGGCGGAAAGCCAAACTGCCGCGCAAACGCCTTGCGCGAATCGTCATAGCGCTGCACATCCGCATAACAAAGCGCCAGTACGTAATTCGGATCCACATTCGTGCTTTGCACCGAAGCCTGCGCTTTCTCCAGGTAAGGCAGGGCCTCCGGGCTCCGCCCCAGCCGGAACAGGCTCACCCCGTGCATCTCAATCGATTCGCGATCGCTTGGATCCTGCGCCGCTGCTTTGGTAAAGGCCTGGATCGCCTCCATAAACTCCTGGCGCTGATAGTAGATAATTCCGCGCAGCCGCTCCACGCCCGCAGGCTCTGGTGTCCGCGCCGCGAGCTGGTCCAGTTGCTGCATCGCAGCGCTCAGTTGACCTCGCCCTGCAAGAGCCCGCGCTGTCTCAACCGTCACCGGTGCGGGCGCGCCGCCATCTCCTGCCTGCGCTCCGGTCTGCTGCGCTGCAACGGCGAGCGTTGCGCTCAGCAGATACAAGAAGATTCCCTTCACCGCAATTCGTCCCATAGATGCCTGTTCCTGCAGTGTACCGCCGCACACGCCCACGCTTCTGTGCGGAGACGCATCCGTCCCTGCGCCACCACTGCCCCGTAGCGTCCGCTTTCAAAAAAAATTGAGGGGAGCCGAAGCTCCCCTCGCAGTCGTTGTTGCGGCTCCTCGCGCGGAATTAGAACTGTACGCGGAGGGAGAATTCAAGCTGACGCGGTCCGCAATCGCCGTTCGGGAAGCAGCCTGCTGCCTCGCCGGAGATTGTACCGGTCTGCTCGATGTTGCCACTCGGATTGCCCGGATTGATGTGGTTGAAGACGTTGAACGCATCCATACGGAACTTGGTGACCACGTTCTCGTGAATCGTGAAGGCCTTCGTGATCGCCATGTCCGTGTTGAACAACGTTGGACCACGATACGAGTTGCCTCTCACGTTGCCGATCGTGTCCAGACCCGGATTCGTGAAGACACCCGTTCCAGGATCCGTCAGCAGGTCCGTCGTTTGCGCCTGATAGTAGGTCCTCGTGCCGGTTCCATTGTTGTTCGGCGTGAAACCCGTCAGGTTGGTCTTCATCCGCGCACCACCGTTCGAGCTGGGCCAGTTCGGCGCTGAGCCGTTGGCCACGCAGTTCGGTACGTTTGTGCAGGCTTCGTTGTAGCTGGCACTGAATGGCAGACCGCCGGCCCAGCTCAAGACGGTGCTCAGCTGGTACCCGCCGATCAGCAGGTCAGTCACCCGGTTGGCGCCCGGCACAAACTGCTTACCCTTGCCGAATGGCAGATCGTAGCTGCCATACGCCGTGAGCTGCTGGTTGCGCGTGTTGCTGTCCCGGATGTGCGTGATGTTGTGATCCCAGGTGTAGTACCCGGACTGTTCGTCGAAGGCGCTCGCCCACTGATAGTTCGCCGTGTAGCTCAGACCATGGATCATCTGCTGCGCCAGGGTCACCTGCATTGCGTCGAACTCCGTGTTTTGGTTGTCGCCGTAGTACTGGATACTGTTCGTCCATCCGCACATTCCGGCGGTGACAAACGGTTCGTTAGGCGTGGTGTAGTTGGGATCCTTGCAAGCCGTCAGCGAGTACGCATAGTAGCGCTGCAGCAGATTGCCCGTCGATACGCCGCCGTTGGCTGCAATGGTGTTCGCAGGCACCGTCGGATCGTAGTGCAGGGTCTGTCCGTTCACGCTGTACTGGCCAGGTAAGGTGATGCCAGGCTCGTTCGGGTTGGTGTTGTTGCTGTCGCCGTCACCCAGAGTGTGCGTTCCCTTGTTGGCTACATACGCAACCGTCAGGGTCAGGGTCGGTGTCAGCGCGCGCTGGATGCTCAGGTTCCACGCATCGATCGTCGGGAAATTGAGCGGATTCGGACGCGCCTTCGTCGCAACCTGCGAGCCGGGGTTCGGCAGCAGGCCGTTGGAAGGTACTGATAGCGGCACATACTGCTTCGGGCCCACCGCCAGGGTGAACGCGGGAGCCGTCGTGCTCGGCTGGTTGATCTGTTGGTTTGCCAGAACCGGCAGGTTCTGGGTCACCACGTGACCAAAGATGGAGCCAAAGACGCCAATGTCAAAGCTCCGTCCGTATCCGGCGCGGATGACCGTCTTCTCGCCCAGCTGGTAGGCAGCACCAATGCGCGGTGCAAACATCTTCGATACCGGCCAGGTCCAGCCCATGTCTGAAGGTACATTGCCAATGCCTGCAACGTGCAGATAACCGTCGTTCAGGTTCATCAGTGCGCCGTTGCCTGCTGCATTCACTGCCTCTGGGAAGTAGATCTCGTACCGGAGACCCAGGTTCAGTGTGAGGTTGTGCGTCGCGCGCCAGGTATCCTGCGCATAGAAGAACGTGCGCTTCTGGAATTCCTTGGCGTTCGTGTTGGTGGAAACGTAGCGGCCGAAGCTCGTCACTTGGCCCAGCATGAAGGATGCAAGCCCCAAACCGCCCGGGGTCGCCTGAGACGGATCCGAGGTCACGGTCTGGTTAAAGTTCAACTGGCCGGCGCGGTCCGTGTCAGAAGGCACGCGCAGGTTGCGGGCATAGCGCAGGTCGGCGCCCACCTTGAAGCTGTGGTTGCCAACGATCTTGGTCCAGTTGTTCACGATCTGGAACTGATCTTCGCGCTCAGTCAGTGGGCAGTTGCAGCGGTTGATGTTCAAACCGTCGCCGTAGACCGGGTTGCCTTGCGTGCCGCCCGCTCCGCCGGGGATATTCGACAGGCTAAAGCCCGGCGAGCCACCCGTGAAGTAGGTTCCGAAGTTGATGCCCGGAATGCCGATCTGATTGGCAAACTCAACATTCTGGTCATGCTTCGAGTCGATCACGTTGTAGCGGTAGTACGCCAGACGGAAGTCCGTCAGCAGCTTCGGATTCAGGGCGATGTCCATGCCGGACGCAAAACTGTCGTTCGCACCCTGCGAGTTGCCGCCGTAGTTGTTGATGCCGAAGCCCGGTCCACCGGCCGCGCCAAACATCACCGCGCCCGACAGGACGTCTGTAAACCGCGAGAAGCGCTCGAAGGCATGCATCGTCTCGCTCAGCGAGTAGTCCACACGCTCCGTCCACTGGTTGCTGTTAAACAGACCCGTACCGCTTGAATGGAAGTTCGAGTCAAGGTTACCGACCGATCCGGTTGGATTCGGCACAATACCCTTGGTGTAAGGCTCGAGAATCTTCAACAGGGCAAGTGCCTGCGGAGAAAGCCGGCTCGAGGGAATGACGTTGCTGGGGAACGGCGTCGGCGTGCCCGTCGAGTTGTCGTAAATGATGCCGTTTGCGCCCAACTGCGTCAGGTACTCACTGAAGTCCGCACCCGGAATACCGCTCGGTCCAACCGTGTTGCCCAGAGCCGTCTCCGTCAGCAGGCTCGTCGGCAGCGTATCGGTTGCCGCTGTGCCCACCTTCTGGCGCTGACCTTCATAGTTGAAGAAGAAGAACGCCTTGTCTCTCTTGATCGGGCCGCCAATGGATCCGCCCATTCTGTTCTTCAATCCGGGAGGAATCGAATCGGGTGCCTGGCTGAATGGATCGCGCGCCAGGTTTGCATTGCCCGTGCGGAAGTCGTACGCATCCCCATGGAACTGGTTGGTGCCCGACTTCGTCTGCGCAGTCACCACCGCCGATACCGCCTTGCCCAGCTCGGCATCGTAGTTCTGCGTGGAGATCTTCGTCTCCGTCACCTGGTCGATCGATGGGTTGATGACGATAATGCCCAGAATCGGGTCCTGGTTGTCCGTGCCGTCCAGTTCGAATGCCGTGCCGCCAAAGGCCTGGCCGTCAACCTGAATCTGGCGTGAACCCTGCGGGTTCTCATCGGCCGCGTGCGACCAGCCCAGAAGCTGCGCGCCCGGCAACAGAAGCTGAAGGTTGGTAAAGTTCTGGTCACCCACCGGCAGGCTCGACACCTGCTGCTGATCAAAGACCGTCGATACGTCCGCGCGGTCCGTCTTCAGTTCCGGTTGCTGTTCGGCATTTACGGTCACCGTTGTGTCCGCCGCGCCGATCTCCATCGTCGGATCAATGCGCGGTGCCGTATCCGCCAGCACCTGAATGCCGGTTGCGGTAAAGGCCTTGAAGCCCTTCGCCGTCACAGTCAGGTTGTAAACGTCGGGGATAAGGTGGGGAACGCTGTAATCACCTGTCGCGTTTGAGGTGGCGGTCACGATCGTCCCTTTCGAGACGTCCTTGACCGTGATCGTGGCGCCCGGTATGGCCGCCCCGGTCGAATCGGTCACAGTGCCGAAAATCGATCCGTAGACCGACTGCGCCCTGGCCGCTGGACTCATGAGCATCGCTGCGCAGGCAATAAATGCCAGCGCGAGCGCTGTGCGCATTCTCTTCTTCATGCGGTCTCCTGAAAGGATTGCTCTTATTGTTCTTTGAACTACTCTCGAGTGCGTGCCCATGCCCTCGCGGTACATGAACATCGTTAAAGCTCCCCGGCCACAGCGGCCGGTTCGCAAAGTTTTCCGGTACAGCTGCCCCCTGAATATTGAATTGGTGAGAGCGAAAAAGGCTGATTCCGGAACAAATCGAAACAATATCCAAATCCAATCACTCCTGTCAACGATAGATCGCAAAAAAATCACGACAGTTCCCACCGAAACGATATGTCATTCCGGGAAAACCTTTACTTCCGCCATCCCCACCCCTCACCTCTCCGGAAACCACCCCGCAACCTCCGCCTAACTCAACCATATAAACCGATTTAGTCAAACCGCCTCCTCGACAGCCATTCTCCCATTTGTCCACCATTTCCCATCCCGCCACTTTTTCTTGCCTCAACCGCCACAGGACAAATAACGAGCTTTAGTAATGTATTCGATATGTCATTTACTCGCCATTCTCGCCATTGCACGCCCCACCCCCCAACCTCCCATTCACAACCTTCCGGAGGTTCCCACGTTCCACCTTGAAGGCGGGCCCAAACTCCATCAAATGATTGATTTTTCAATAGGAAAACCACAACCCCAGTTCCGCACGAAGAAGCCCTTTCTATCCCATGTCTGCCCGCCTGGGAAGACATGGTTCAGATCCACGCGTGGCTCTCAAGGGACAGCCCACGACTCCATACTTTCCTCAAACGTAGGTGTTTGGGCATAACATTCCCGGTCCTCCCTCTTGGCCGGTCGTTGCCTGTTGACTCCTTGTATGCTCCCAAAGCCTTCGGCTGCATCATTTGCCGCCGCAGTGTCCGCTCCCATCCCGCAGTTGCGCCGCCAGGGCCCGCACCTTGCCATCATCTGGGGCAAACTCCCGCAGCCGGGCCACGGTCGTTTGCGCCTGTTCCATCTGCCCGGCCGCACACTCCACCATCGCCAGGTCGATCCCCGCGGCCAGTTGCCCAGGGTCGTCCTCAAATACCTTGCGCCACAGCCGAACAGCGTCCCCATAGTCGTGCGTCTGCGCTTCCAGAACCGCCAGATCCCCTGCCGCAAGGGCTTCGTACGGGTCCGTCCCGAGCGCCTTCTTGTACTCTGCCGTGGCGCCCGCCGCATTCCCATCCATCTGCTCCAGAAACCCCAGTTCGGCATGCAGCTCCGCATCGCCGATGGCCCCATTCTGCTCTTTCTCTGCGCGACTCAGCAGCACCAGGGCCTGGCGTCCTGCCGTTTCATCGCCCCGCATCGCCATCTGTGCATAAGCCAGTCCCCTATCTCGATCATCTGCCTCCACATCACCCACGGTCACCAACGGGCCCGAAGTTGCCAAGGGAAGCCGCGTACCGCTCACCCGCTTGCGAATCCAATGATCCGTCACCTGCTCGTGCGCAATGTCATTGGCAGGAATCCGCGCCATGTGGCACTCCACGCAGTCCGGATTCTCCGGGTGATGCTTCTCCGCAAATCCATTGGCGCTGTGGCACTGCAAACATCGATTGCGGTAGTACGCCACCCGCTCCGACTCCGCCGGAGACCCATGCGGATCATGGCATGTTGTGCAGGTCATCCGGTCGCCGCTGGCCTGCTTGCACCGGCTCATCAGCAGCGCCTCCCACTGGCTCGTCGCGCGACCTCCCGACCCATCCTCATTCCGCCGTACAAAGAACACCGCGTAATCAAACAAGTCATCGCCCGGTCTGAACTCCGCGAGCCTCTTCCCTTGCCGAATCACAGCTGCTTGGCCCTCCAGATGACAGTTCAAGCAGATCGAATCTCGCCGCACCGGCATCAGAGCATCGATGTCCATCATCTTGACCGTCCCGCCTGAAGCAACGTGCGCCGTGCCGTCCCCATGACACGAGGCACACGTGATGCCTCCCGCACCAAACGGCGCTCCGGCATAATGATTCCTTGCATCCGGCAGCGATTGCGCCACTTCCGACGCATGACAGTGCAGGCAGCCCGGGTCCACAGGCAGCGTCAGCGGCATCTCCCGGGCTGACAGGAAGTTCGGCGCCATATCCCACACTTGCTTCTTCCCATACCAGTTGATCGGCGCTTCAAACCAGTAGCCATCCCGGTCAAATAGATAGGTGCGTCCACGCAACCCTGAGCCGATAAAGTACTGTAGCTGTACCCGTCCCGCCAGTTCTCGCCCGCCGGTCGCCTCTGGACGTTCATAGTCCAGCCACACCTGCCCATCCGATTTCGTCACCTTGTAATGGATGCCCGAAGCGGCATGCGTAAAATCCGCGGCCAGAAATCCCGCCGTGGCCGCACCGCTGGCCTCAGCCATGGGCGTCTTGCGGTAGCGCGCGACAATCAGCGCATGGCATTGCGCGCACACCGCATCCGGATCCGCAGTGTCAGCTTGCGGCGGCGCCGCGGCTGCGGCGCACAACGCCATGGCATACAAAACAATGCCCCAGAACTGAGACAGCTTCCACACCTGCCAGCCCTTGCCGTCGTTCTTCGTGCGATCGTTCTCTTCGGTGGACGATTTCTGGGAGCAAAGAGTTGACCGTCCGCGGATCTTTCCGCATGCAGACCCCCCTGCGTTTTGCGGATATCAAAACAGAAAGCGTCCCCATGGCACCTCGCTGGCAGCCCGATCTCGAACAACTCGATTGATCAGCACGAGTCCATGGTCCTTTTATCGGCAGGTCGCCGGAATGAGCGGGTGGCTCAGGGCTGCGGGAGAAAAGCAGGTTACCCTGCAAAGAATGGCTGCCCCAGGTGCCTCGCCTTTGGGCACCTGGGATACCTCAAACCTCAATCAGCCTTTTCCTAAGCACGCAGATCTTCGGCAGACGGTTTCGTCTGCCCGCGATCTGCTCCCTCACTGCACCGGTGGCATCAGGTACGTCTCAAACTGCGCCAGGATGCGGTTGTACAGATGCGTCCGCACATCCGGTCCCGCAATCGAATGCGTCTTCCGTGGATAGAGCTGCAGGTCGTACGGCTTCTGCGCCTCAATCAGCGCCTGGATAAACTGAATCGAGTTCTCCATGTGCACGTTGTCATCACCCGTCCCGTGCACCAGCAGCAGTCGCCCGTGCAGCTTCGCCGCCGAGTTCACCACGGACATATCCTTGTATCCCTCCGGAAAATCCGCGGGCGTGCTCATATAACGTTCCGTGTAGATCGAGTCGTACAGATGCCAATTCGTCACTGGTGCCACCGACACGCCCGCCCTGAAGCGATCCGAGTGCGTCATCGCATACAGCGTGAACGTGCCGCCCCAGCTCCAGCCCCACCAGCCCAGCCGCTTCGGATCCAGCTGCGGATACTTCGCCAGCGCCGCATCCACCACCGTCAGTTGGTCCTCCAGTTGGACCGGCCCAAAGTTGTGGTACGCCTCCTGCGCAAAGTCCCGCCCGCGCATCCCGGTGCCCCGATTGTCCGCATGCAGCACCGCAAATCCGTGCTCCGCCAGCAACTCGTCAAACAGCAGCGAGTCGCTCCACCGGTTCGCCACTTCCTGCGGTCCCGGCCCGCCATAGGGATTCACAATCAGCGGTACGCTCGCCGCCGTCGTCGCACCCTTCGGCAGCAGCAGAGTCGCATAGAGCGTCGTCCCATCCTTCGCTTTCACCTGCAACTGCTCCGGAGCACGCAGGTCATACGGCTCCAGCGCATGCGTCTCCCAGAAGACGTGGCAAGTGCCCAATGCACTGCACAGGCTCAACGCCGGCGCCGTCATCCGCGTTGATACGTGGTCCACATACCCCTCACCGTGCGGGCCAAACGTGGCATCGTGCGTCCCCGGCGTCGTCGTCACCGGCTTACGCACGCCGTCAAAGCTCACTTGCCACACTTGCTGCTCCAACACGTTTCCCTCATTGGACGCGTACAGCACCACCTGCCGTCGCGGATCCACGTGGTACACCTTCGCCACGTCAAAGTCGCCCTTCGTCAGCTCCCGCACCAGCTTTGTATCGCTGCTCAGAGGATGTGTCGCGTCATAACTGTAGAGATAAATCTGCCGGTGCCCATCGCTCCAGTTCGTCAGCGCCAGCCAGCCGGCCTCCGCCGTCACGTCGTAGTCCTCGTCCAGAAACTTCGCGTCGTCAATCTCCAGCACCTTGCGCGTCGTGCCTTCGGCCAGATCCGCAAAGTAGATTGCGCGATGCTTGTGGTCGCGTGTCAGAGTCTCGACCCATACCGTCTTGCGGTCCAGCCAGCCAAAGCGCGGAATGTAATCCTGCCCCGCCGTAATCGGCAGCTTCACCCAGTAGACCTTCCCTCCGTCCGCCATCACCGCGCCCAGGCGCACTGCAGGATTTGGATCCCCAGGCTGCGGATACCGCTGGCCCACCACCCGCGCATGCATCGGAATCCAGTCCGTCAGCGGATACACAGGCACCTGCGCCTCATTCATCTGCAAAAACGCAATCCCCTTCGAGTCCGGAGCCCAGTGGTAGTTTGTCCGCACTCCCAGTTCTTCCTCATAGACCCAGTCCACCTGGCCATTCAGAATCGTCGCGTCCGTTGAAAGCGCCAGCGGCGTCATCGGCGATCCCGGTTCCTTCAGGCGCACCACCACCAGCGAGTGGTCGCGGATAAAGGAGATTGACGAGCCATCCGGAGAGAACTTCGGATCGTCCTCCGAGTCCGCGCCCGTAAAGCCCACCTGGATGCCAGTGCCCGTTGCAAGGTCGTACATCCAAAGCCGCCCGTTCGCGTCAAACAGCAGATGCCGCGAGTCCGGCGCCCAGATGTAGGAAGCCGCCCCGTAGCGCGCGCGATGGTCGCGGGCCTGTTCGCTTTCCACTGTCGCGCCCATCAGGGGTGCCATCTTCTGCCGGCTGATCAGGACATGCGGCTTGCCCGTCCCAGGATCCAGATCAATCAACTCTCCGCCGTCCATGTAGGTCACGTGCTTCCCGTCCGGCGACCACACAAGGTCCTTCGGCACCTTCCCAATCAGCGGCCCGTGCCCGTAAATCTTCTCCACTGTCAGCGGAATCCCCTGGGCCGCAGCGCGGCGCGCTGGGTTCATTGCGGTACAGGCAACAAGGGCGGTCAGCAAAACTAAGGAACAACGCATCGAAACATCCATCCCTTCAGAGTGCGCAACTCCTTGCACGATGGACCCACCGCATCCCGGAGCCGTCTGTATTTCAAGAAGTGTAAATCACGAAATCTGGGGCGCACTCGCCACTGCCCTTCATGACCGGATTTTTTGACGAAGCGAAAATGAGGCTCCCGCTCAACCTCCCGATTCAGATCGGAAAACCCGCATCACTTCGCTTGCATGCGAACCGCTCAGTCCGCAGGAGCCGCTTGCCGGGATCGGAACCGCGGCTTCTTCATCAGATAACCGATCGGAATCAGGCACACCGTCAGGATCACCAACGCATGAATAGTATCGATATATGCCAGCACGTCCGCCTGCTGCACCATCATCCGGTAAGCCTGCGCCATGGCGCCTCGCGTGGCCCCTGCCGCAGAGTAGCCCCCACTCTTCATCACCCCGCTTAGTCCACGGCTCAGAATGCGATAGTTGTCCGCGCCCGGATACACATGCGCCGCAAGATAGTTCTGGTGCGCCTGTGCACGTCGCACCAGCATCGTGCTGATAAACGAGATGCCAAGGCTGCCGCCGATGTTGCGTGCCAGCGCCGTCAGGCCAGAAACCTCGTTGTTCTTCTCCTGCGGCACGCCCACATACGACATCACGCTGATCGGCACAAAAAGAAACGGCATTCCCAGCACCATAATCACGCGCCAGCTCGCCGCATCCCAGAAGCTGATGCTTAGATCAAGACTCGAAATCCGCCAGATTCCAAAACTCACCCACGCAAAGCCAAAGCAGATCATCGCCCGCGGATCCACCTTTTGCCCAATGAATCCCACAATCGGCAGCAGCAGAATCAGAACCAGTCCGCCCAGCGAGAGCACCATGCCGGCCTCCATCGCCGTGTACCCCATCACCTCCTGAAGAAACTGCGGAATCATCACCGTCGTCGCATACAGCGCAGCGCCGATCACCACCATCACCAGCTGCGTCATGCTGAAGTTGCGGCTGCGATACAGAGAAAGATCGATGATCGGATGCGCCGCCGTCATCTCGCGCCACAGAAACCCAATCAGCCCAACTCCCGCCAGAAACGCGCAGCCCACAATGAAGTTCGAGCCGAACCAGTCCTTCTCCTGCCCCTTGTCGAGCATGATTTGCAGCGCGCCGATCGTCACCACCAGCAGGCCAAGTCCTACTCCGTCGATGCTTCCGGCCTTCTTGCGAAGCCGCGCCAGATACGGCGGATCTTCCACAATGCGACTCGTCAATAGAATCGAAAGAATGCCAACAGGAATGTTCAGGAAAAAGATCCACCGCCACGTATAGTTGTCGGTGATCCAGCCCCCGATCGTCGGCCCAATCGCAGGCGCCACCACCACCGCCATGCCGTAAATCGCAAACGCAACACTGCGCTTCTCAGGGGAAAAGGTGTCCGCAAGAATCGCTCGCTCGCTGGGCTGAAGGCCTCCGCCCGCTGCTCCCTGAAAAACGCGAAACAGCACCAGCATCGCAAGGGAGTTGGCCAGCCCGCAGCAAAACGAAAACACCGTGAAGGCCACAACACAGCTCATGTAAAACTGCTTGCGGCCAATGCGGTTTGCGATCCAGCCGCTGATTGGCAACACAATGGCATTGGATACCAAATAGGAGGTCAGAACCCATGTCGCTTCTTCATAGCTCGCGCCCAGCGAACCGGCGATGTGCGGCAGCGCCACATTCGCAATCGACGAATCGAGCGCTTCCATGAACGTAGCCAGCGTCACCGTAAACGCAATCACCCACGGATTGAACCGCGGCTTCCACGTCTCATCAAAGTGAAACTCGCTGTCGGCATCCCGCGCTTTGGCAGGAGAGGCCGCAGTTGACTGCGCCATGCGCGCTCCCGTGAGGATTCGTAACGTGCAATGCAACCGGGTGACCGGGACAAGGAGAATACAACTCCGCCGAGCCAGGAATTCTTCGCTCTCGGCCAGGGAAGTCCCAGGAACGCTTCAGCCTTCAAGCACGCCTGCACACAGCATAAAGCAAGCGTCCTGCTCGGTGTTCACCTCATCACAACCTGCCTGCGCCCTGCCTCAGTTGCTTGCCGCATGACGGATCCGGAGAGCGATTGACTTCTTCCCTCGTCTCCACGTCCTGTCACGCGCATTCGCATCATCGCCGCTCAGTGGAACCTAAATCTTCGGTTCCCATCCGGGCTGATACTTGCGACCCCAGTACGTCATCGCCTCCGCATCGCCCAGAATCCTGCCATCCTGGGTGTCCAGTTTCAACTCCCGCTGCACAAACCACGCGATGTTCGTCAGCTGCAGCATCGTCACCGCCACGTTGCCCACCGCCACCGGCGCGTGCAACGGCTCACCCTTGCGGATCCCTGCAATGAAGTTCGTAAAATGCAGATCGGTCATGGAGTCCGCACCGACAAGGTCCGCCGTCGATGCCGCCTGTCCCACCTTGTACTCGCTGATGACCTTCCCATCCAGGTCATAGTGAATATACCCACCCCGATCAATCAGAATCGTTCCTTCCGTGCCTTCGATCAGCGAACCGCGCCCGCGGTTGAAGTACCGCATCCCCTGGCAGCTCGTGCTCTCCCACGCAATCATCTTGTCCGCGTACTCGTAGCTCGTCACAATCGTGTCGTAAAACTGCCAGTCGTCCTTGTACGCGTACCGCCCGCCCGAAGCAGTCACCTTCTCAGGAAAATCCACACCCAGCGCCCACCGGCACACGTCCACTTCGTGCGTGCCGTTGTTCAGCGCCTCGCCCGTACCCCATGTGCGGAACCAGTGCCAGTTATACGGTTGCACGTTGTCGGTGTACTCCTGTCGCGGTGCGGGCCCCTGCCACAGATCCCAGTCCAGCGTCGCCGGCACTGGCGCAGGCTTGCCATGCCCAATTGACTTCCGCGTGTTGTTGTACCAGCACTTCGCAAAGTACGGCCGCCCAATCAACCCGCCATGAATCTTCCCCACCACATCAATCGTGTACGGCGACGAGCGCTGCTGCGTCCCCATCTGAACCAGCTTGCCGTACTTCCGTTGCGCCTCCACCAGCAGCGCTCCCTCCGCCGGATTGTGGCTGCACGGCTTCTCCACATACACGTGCTTGCCCGCCTGCAACGCCAGAACCGACATCGGCATGTGCCAGTGATCGGGCGTCGCAATCGTCACCGCATCCACATCCTTGCTCTCCAGCACCTTGCGAAAATCCTGTGCCGTCGCCGGTGCCGTGCCCATCTGCTTTTCCGTCGCCGCCGCAAACCGCGCCAGGATATTCGTCTCCACATCCGCCACATGCGTAATCCGTGCCGCGTCTTGGTTCGCATGGATTCCCTGCAAGTGCGCATAGGCCCGGCTGTTCAGCCCGATGACTGCAAAATTCAGCCGCTCATTGGACCCCATGATCTGTCCATAGCTCTTGGCTGTCGCGCTCACCGCAAGCCCCGCCGCTCCCACGGCCAGCGTGTCCAAGAACTCCCTGCGTGTCACCATCGTTTCTTCCTCCGCATCCCTTGGGTGTGCATTTGCAAACGTGACCATGCTACCCCATGCCATGCCTCATCCGCCTTCCAGGGCCGCAAATGCAAGACGGCTGCTGCGATCATGCATCGCAACAGCCGTCTTGTGCAGTTCCAGGGAAATTTTGCTTCGGGTTCAGGAAGGCTCTTGGCTCTTAAGCCGCATAGGCCTGACGAAGCTGTTCGCCACTGGCCTCCTCAACGATCAACTCCTCAGGAGCCTTCTCTTCCGGTTCCTGGCTCACCTTCCGGCGGTCTGCCACGTTGAAGCGGCGATCGATCCGGTTGGTTCGCGTATCCGGCAATCCAAGCCGGCGCTCTTTTCTGTTCTTCCGGCGCTCGGCCCTCTTGTGCAGGCGCGCGTCCTGCTGCGCCCCGGTCTCAATCGCTTGGGCGTTAACTTCCGCTTCGTCGACAAAAACATCGAACTGTGTGGGTTCGTCTGACTCGTTCTCCAGCCCTGTGGTCAGCAGCTTGTTCAGAATCGGCAGGTTCGCGCGCTGCGACTCTACAAAGTCCACTCCCGCCACCGTCAGCGTAAAGTCTGAGTTGTCCGCCTTGGTGATAAAGCCCTTCCGCTCCAGATACCACGTCGTGAAGTCGAGATAGTCCCGCGGAAAGCCCATCTGCGCCTCCACCTCTGCCAGCGGAACCTCCGGCGCATAGGGATTCGCACGCCGACGGTAATAAAGCACCGCCAGCACGCCCAACCGCCGGTTTAACTCGCCTTCCAGATTGTCCATAAAATCGATCTTCGTCGACATCGGGACCGGATGGGCTGGCTCCTGCACCCGCTTCGCGTCATACTCCGCACGCCGGTCAGGATTCGACAGCACGTCATAGGCAGTCTTCAGCTGGTTGAACTTGTCCACATCACCCGACTTCGGATTGTCCGGGTGATACCGTGCCGCCAGGAAACGATATACACGGTGAATCGTGTCGTGATCGGCGTGTGGACTGATCTGCAGGAACTCGTAATAGCTGACATTCTTCGGTGACATACGCCCTTCCTTGCAAAGCGAATTCCGTGACCCGTGCTTGCCCTACCCGTATTCAAGCACTAACCCGCTGTGGAATACATCCTCCCCATGTAACCGTTGCGTGGTAACCCGCGTGGTACTTTGGTGGAGCATCAAGCGCACCAATGGGCCCTGCGGATGGTGACCCCACCCCCGCTTGCTCCAGCGATGGTGCCTTGACCGCAGGCCATCCCCATGCCGGCTCCCCGCTCCATCCCCGTCCCCCTGATTTACCTTGACGCGGGCTTCTGCGTGACGCAAGGTGGTCTCTATGTCCCGCGCTTCCCTTGTCCTGCCCTGCACTTTCGCCCTGTGCGCCTTTAGTAGCGCCCAAGGCCCGCCCGCCAACCCGCTCGCACCCTTTATCTCCGTGGACTCTCCCGTCGTCGCTCTCGAACACGTAGAGATAATTGACGGCACAGGCACCCCGGCTACGAACGACCAGACGATTGTGATCGACCACGGAAAGCTCGCCGCCGTCGGCCCGAGCGCGAGCGTCGCCGTTCCCGTTGGCGCAAAGTCCCTCGACCTCAAGGAGCACACCGTGTATCCCGGACTCGTGGGAATGCACGAACACCTCTTCTACAGCGAGCCGACAAGCCCCACGTTGCAGGGACTCGTGGGTGGAGAACTGGTGGACACAGCGCCGCGGCTCTACCTTGCAGGCGGCGTCACAACGGCGCGCACCACAGGCAGCATCGAGCCGTATACAGATCTCAACATCAAGAAGGACATTGACGCCGGCCGTGTGCCGGGACCGGAGTTGGACGTCACCGGGCCGTACCTTGAGGGCACTCCGCCTTTGATTCCCCAGATGCACATCCTGACCGGGCCCGGCGATGCCCGCGCGATGGTGGACTACTGGGTGGGAGAGGGCGTGACGTCATGGAAGGCCTACATGCACATTGCGCCCGCTGACCTCAAGGCCGCGATTGCCGAGGTACACGCCCACGGGGAGAAGATCACCGGGCATCTCTGTTCTGTCGGATTCACCGAGGCCGCCAACATGGGCATCGACAACCTCGAACACGGCATCGCGGTCGATACCGAATTCACCCCCGGACGCAGGGAAGGCGAGTGCCCAGCCAACGCGGCGGCCTATCTCGCCGAGCACGTGGAGATGGACAGCGCGCCAGTGGAGACCATGATTCACACCCTCGTGCAAAAGCATGTCGCCGTCACCTCAACGCTGGCGGTGCTCGACAGCATCGAGCCGGGCCATCCTCCCATGGCGTTCATAATGCGCGAGCGCGACTCTCTGCCACCGACGACCTGGTCCGGCATCCTTACCACGCGGTCGATCATCCTGGAGGGTGCCGCGAAATCATATTGGCCGGCGCTGATGAAAAAGGAGATGCAGTTTGAGCGCGAGTTTGTCCAGGCGGGCGGCCTGCTGATGGCCGGCTGCGATCCAACAGCCTACGGCGCAGTCCTGCCCGGCTTTGGCGACGAACGCAACCTCGAGCTGCTGGTGGAGGCAGGATTCACGCCCGAGCAGGCGATTCAAATCGCCACCCGCAACGGCGCGGAATATCTCGGTCGCGCGGACCGCATCGGAACCATCGCGCCCGGCAAGCAGGCGGACCTGGTCGTGGTCAACGGCAGCGTGACAAAGGACATCACCGCGGTCGAGCGCGTAGAAACCGTCTTCAAGCAGGGCGTGGGCTTTGACTCGCCCAAACTGATCGAGAGCGTCCGCGGCATGGTCGGCCTGCGCTAATCTGCGGCCTGCCCGCAGCGCCATCCGCCCGATATACTCACGCCTAGGGGCACAGCCGCAGCTCGCCGCGGCGCGCCCGCAAGGAGATTGCTGTTTTGCCGTTGAGCCGCCGCCGCTTCATCCAGTCCCTCTCGCGAACCGCGCTCGTCTTATCACTCGAAGATGTGCTCAGCCTCGCCCGTCCGCTCTTCGGTCAGACCCCGCAGGCCAAGCCCAAGGGCAGCGCCCGCCAGGCTTATGCGGCTCAGGCCCGTCCCGCGCCCAAAGGCGCGCCCTCGCCCGTCACCGGCACGCCCCTCGGCGTCCAGTTCGTTGACGTGGCCAAAGAAGCCGGCCTCAACGTCGAAATCATCTTCGGCGGCGAGCACCGCAACAAATATCTGCTTGAAACCACCGGCTGCGGCGCCGCCTTCTTCGACTACGACCAGGACGACTGGCTCGACATCTTTCTCGTCAATGGTTGGCGGCTCGAAGGCTTCCCTAAAGGCCAGGAACCCATCTGCCATCTCTTCAAAAACAACCGTGACGGCACCTTCACTGACGTCACCCTCAAGGCCGGCCTCGCCCGCTCCGGCTGGGGACAGGCCTGCTGCGTCGGCGACTACAACAACGACGGCTGGAACGACCTCTTCGTCACCTACTACGGCCAGAACGCGCTCTTCCGCAACAACGGCAACGGCACATTCACCGACGTCACCAAAGAAGCCGGCCTCCTGCAGGACCGCCTCCGCTGGAACTCCGGCTGCTCCTTCCTCGACTACGACAAGGACGGCCGCCTCGACCTCTTCGTCGGCAACTACATCGACCTCGACCTCAAGACCACGCCGCTGCCTGAAGACGCCAACTGCACCTACAAGGGCATCATCGTCGCCTGCGGCCCGCCCGGACTCGAAGGCGGCAAGAACCTCCTCTACCACAACAACGGCGACGGCACCTTCACCGACGTCAGCGAGAAAGCCGGCATGTGGGGCACCCTGGGCACGTATGCGCTCAGTTGCGGCGCCGCCGACCTCGACGGCACCGGCTACCCCAACATCTACGTCGCCAACGACTCCACCTCGGCCACCTACTACGTCAACCAGAAAGACGGCACCTTTAAGGACCAGGCCATCGAAGCTGGCGTCGCCTACTCCCCCGACGGCAAGCCCCAGGCCGGCATGGGCGTTTCCATCGGCGACTACAACCGCGACGGCCTCCCCGACATCGTCAAAACCAACTTCGCCGGCGACACCGACTCCTTATTTATGAACCTCGGCGACGGCTCCTTCGACGACCGCACCTACCAGGCCGGCCTCGGCATCAATACCCGCCTCCTCGGCTGGGGCATCAGCTTCATCGACTTCGACAACGACGGCTGGCTCGACATCCTCGTCGCCAACGGCCACGTCTACCCCGAGGTCGACGGCACCCAGGTCGACGCCTCCTACGCCGAGCGCAAATACCTCTACCGCAACCTGCGCCAGGGCCAGTTTGAAGATGTCAGCATGATCGGCGGCCCCGGCATCACCACCGACGCCAAGGCCCGCGGCTTCGCCATCGGCGACTTCGACAACGACGGCGACCTCGACGCCATCGTCAACTGCGTCAACGCCGTCCCCCAGCTCCTCCGCTGCGATCAATCCCTCCAGCGCAACTGGATTAAGATCCGCCTCGTCGGCGTCCAGTCCAATCGCACCGGCATCGGCGCCAAAATCAAGGTCGTCGCCCAGACCGGCACGCCCGTCCTCACCGCCAAGCCCGGCTCGCCCCTCACCCAGATTGAAGAAGTCCGCTCCTGCAACGGCTACTTCTCGGCCAGCGACCTCCGCATCCACTTCGGCCTCGCCGACGCCAAAAAAGCCGACACCGTCGAAATCCGCTGGCCCTCCGGCACCGTCGATACCCTCCACGACCTCGACGCTAACCGCCTCTACGTTCTCCAGGAAGGCGGCAAAATCCTCAAGAACGAAGCCCTCACCGGCCTCGTCAAGCGCAGCTGACTCCGCCCATCACAAATACAATCCCGGATAAGTCGCCTCCTCAGATCCAGTCCACTCATGCGGAAGTTCGACAGCATAACTCCCCGTGGAGACGTTGAAACTCACGCCAATCAAATCCCATCATGACTTAGGAAGTGTGTAACACTTTCGAGTTATCTATGAATCAGAATTATTGCTATGTGGCGTGTTAGAGTTTCCGGCGGAGGAATATGCATGAAAAAGTTGTTGGCTATTCTACTTTGCGTTCTATTTCCGACCTTAGCGTTTGCCGGCGATGCCGGCTACAAGATCAATTATGATGGCGGTTCAATTCAGGGCCACAAAGCCGGTGAGGGCATGAAGCTTTTTATCGATGGTGACCATATACGGGTCATGAAAGACAAAAGCGAAGTAATGAATCTTCCAGCCTCGTCCATCACAGAGATAAGTTATGGTCAGGATGTCCACAGGAGAGTCGGCGCAGCTATTGGCATCGGCGTCTTTACCCTTGGCGTCGGAGCATTGATGGCCCTGACGAAGTCCAAGAAGCACTTCGTCGGTCTCACCTGGGACGATCAAGGGAAGAAGGGCGGCATGGCATTCCAGGCCGACAAGAGTGACTATAGAGGCCTGCTTGCAGGGCTTGAGGGAGTTACAGGGAAGAAGGCTGTTGACTCAGACGCAATGACGGTCAAGAACTAACTGCTCGCTGAAGGTTTCTAATCCAGCCATCAAATCGGGCGCCCCATCCATGTCGCATGCGCAGCAGGCGGCATGGGTGGGAGACCGCAAACCCCAACCCGGCACGCCCCACCTCACCACCCGGTCATCCTTCCCACTCCAGCACCCCATCCCATTCCGGAACACTGCCCCACACCACCCCCACTCAGCCCGCCCTGCACAGCCTGTCCCCGCCCGCACAATCAAAGCAGGACCCACTCAGCCCGCCACCATGCCCATCCCGCTCCACACGCTCCGCCAGCAGCTCCTCGCGCTCTCCGCCGCACAGGCCCCCGGCCGCGACTTCTGCCAGTCCATCGCCGAGCTCGCCCGCACCGGCCGCCTCGCCCGCCTCCGCGCCGTCCTGCCCGCGGTCGTCTATGAGGAGCTCCGCCAGCGCCACCGCCAGGACCCCGCCGCCTTCATCGAAGGCTGGCAGCAGCTCGCCCAGCAGATGCACCACGGCTTCGTCCAGCACGCCCGCCAGCGCCTCACCTCGCTCACCCGCCTCCAACCCACCAGCCGCCCCACTCCCGCTTGGCAGCAGATCCAGCACGCGCTCGACGCCCAGCAGAACGACCTGCTCCGCACCGCCTTCGCCTTCGAGCTCCTCGACCTCGTCGAGCCCGCCGCCACCCGCGCCGCCCAGCTCCGCGAGTGCGTCGTTGCCGCCCCCGCCAGCCACGACGCCGACCGCTACCTCGACGAGGCCACCCGCTGCTACTTCTACGGCCTCTTCACCGCCTGCGCCGGCCTGTGCCGGTCTGTGCTCGAAGAAGCCCTCAAGCAGCGCCTCCCCGCATCGCTCGCCCGCCTCGTCCGCACGCGCTACCGCAACGCCGCCACCCTCGGCAACCTGCTCCACGAGGTCAACAACAACCTCCAGCTCACCGGCATCGACCCCGACTTCCCCGCCGTCGCCAACAAGGTGAACGACACCGGCAAGCGCGCCGTCCACCAGGGCCTGCTCAGCGAAGAAGAGGCCCGCACCTGCCTCCAAAACGCCCGCCGCGCGCTCGAACTTCTCCTCCAACCGTAAGGCAGGGCTGATGAATGAAGCCGGGTGCCCCAGGTCCCGCTTCTGGGACATGGGAAAGCGACGAACCCTGGCGGGTCGATCACCGCAAGCGCTCGCAACACCTGTCTCTGACTAGCATGGGGTGCCCCGTCCTAGCTCTGCTAGGGCGGGAGACCACGAAGCCCATTCGAGGGGCTTGGTCAACCCAAACGACCCATATTGAAGAGTCGGCAAGCCGTCAGTGATGGACCATTCGCCGGGTGCCCCCGGTCCCTCGCCTTTGGGGACCGGGGATGACCGCATCACCCACCCCCTCTACCTTCCCCCGTCGCATTCACTGCATACTTCCACATCATGCGCTGCAGCACATTCCCGCTTCCCGTCAGCGCACGCCGAGCCGGCGAAAAATCTGCACCTTCAGCGTGTCGAGTCCCACCAGAAAGACGACCACGGCAAGCAGCAATGCGCCCACCAGGTGTGGCGACAGTGCGGACATCAGAATGCCGCGCGTGGCCAGCAGGCTCACCACCACAATATCCGCAAGCGACGCGAAGACCAGCCAGCGCCCCGGCCGCGAGTGCCACAGCCGGTCGCGCTCGCGCACCAGGTACACGTTGCCCTGCCCCGTGAAGACCAGCGTCAGAAACACCAGCGTGTGCAGTGGCCCGAGCGGCAGGTGCAGCAGATCGCGCCCCGCAAAGAAGACCCCGAACAGCAGCAGCAGCACCGGCAGAGCCAGCAGCGTCGCCGTCCCCATCAGCGTGCGCATCTTCCAGCGGCTCGGGTAGGCGGAGCTCGACACCCGGTCGGCCGCGATCGACATGGTCACAAAGTCGTTGGTAAAGAGCAGCAGAACGATCAGCAGCGGCGTCACGACAAATGTGCCCGTCGCCATCAGGCCCACGCTCAGAAAGATCCCGATCTCAATCGTCTTCATGATCTTGTTGAGCGTGTAGGTCAGCATGCGCTGGTAGATCTTGCGTCCCGTCGTAATGGCGCTCACAACGCCCGCGAGGCCGCTGCCGGTGAGCACCAGGCTCGCCGCGGCCTTCGCCACGTCCGTCGCGGTCGAGACGGCAATGCCGGCTTCCGCCTGCTTCAGCGCCGGCGCGTCGTTTACCCCGTCTCCGGTCATGGCAACGATGTGGCCCCGGCTCTGAAATGCTTCGACCAGGCGAAACTTGTCCTCCGGAAACACCCCGGCAAAAGCATCGTAGCGTTCCGCCGCTTCGGCTGCGCCTTCCTGCAGATTCCGCGCCGAGCCTACGCGGTCGCCGATGCCCACTTCCGACGCAACAGAGCGGGCCGTGGCCTCACTGTCGCCGGTGACCATGATGACGCGAACGTGCAGAGCTCTTAGGCTCTCGATCAGCGCCTTGGAATCCTCGCGAATCGGATCTTCGAGAGCGATGAAGCCGGCAAGCTCCAGCGCATTCTCCGCTCCAGCAGCCACCGCCAGCACCCTTGCCCCGCGCGCCGCAAGCCGATCCACCTGTTCCATCGCGCCGCCGTCTGCTCGCGCCATTTTCAGCAGAGCGCTTGCCGCTCCCTTCACCACGCGTAACCGGCCAGACGTTTGCTTGTAGACGGCCTCCGACCGTTTCGTCGCGGGATCGAATGGAACAAACTGCACGCGCTCCGGCATGCTCGTCAGCAGATTCTTCTTCCCCGCCAGCTCAAGAATGGCCAGGTCAATCGGGTCCTGCGTCGCCGCATCGGAGGCAAGCGCAGCCAGCCGTAACACCTCGTCGGCACTCCGCGAGCCCGCAGGAGATACCCGCGCAACGGCAAGACGGTTCTGCGTGATGGTTCCCGTTTTATCCGTGCAAAGAAGATCGATGGCCCCGGCTTCTCCCAGGGCAGAAAGCCGCGTCACCAGCACCGCGCTGTGCGAAAGCTCCTGCGCGCCCACAGCCGTGGCAACCGTGAACGTAGCCGGAAGCGCCACCGGGACGGAGGCGACAAGAAGAATCAGGGCAAACGGCAGAACGTCGCCCCAGGGCAGGTGATACAAGGCCGCGTAGACGAGCAGCGCCGCAACCAGCACTGCGTCGAGAAGGACCATATACTTCACAATCGCGAAGATGACTTCCTGCAGGTGGCTCGCCGTTTGAGCGGTCTTCACCAGCTCCGCGGTCTTGCCGAAATACGTGCGGGGTCCTGTCGCCGTCACCTCGCCATCGGCCTCTCCGCGGCGAAGGAACGAGCCTGCATAGACCGTCGCGCCTTCCGATTTTTCCACGGGCAGCGACTCGCCGGTCAGCTCCGACTCATCGGCCTGAATCGTCCCCCCGATTAGACGGGTGTCGGCGGGGGCCAGATCCCCCAATCGCAGATGGATCACGTCTCCCGGAACAAGCTGGTCGGCGCCGATAAGCTGCCAGCGTCCGTCCCGCAGCACGCGCGACTGCAGCCGCAGCTGATTCCGCAGGAGCGTGAGCGCGCGATTGGCCCGGCTCTCCTGCGCAAAACTCAGAAAGGCATTGAAGACCAGCAGGCTTCCGATGACGATGGCTTCTTCATGCCTGCGAAGCAGAATTTCGATCGCGAGCGTGGCTTCCAGCATCCAGGGAACGGGCGCCCAGAACTTCCCCAGGAGTGCTAGGCCGTATCTACATATAGCTTGAGTCTGAGCCAAGCGCATGCGAGGGCGGTGAAGGATCGGAAGGCCTGG